>CBDUYN010000059.1:0-50029 GCA_965371445.1 uncultured bacterium
ACCTGCCGTCGGCCTCGCCGGAGACCTGGGGCGAGCAGACCGACGTCAACGAGTCCGCCGACTGGTACAACGCGAAGCTCCTGGCGGTCATGGGGTCGAACCTCAACATGACCCGCACGCCCGATTGTCACTTCGCCGCCGAGGCACGCCACAACGGGACGAAGATGTACGTCTTCTCGCCCGACTTCAACCAGGTCGCCAAGTACGCGGACACCTGGCTGAACGTCAACGCCGGCCAGGACGGTGCCTGGTGGATGGCGGTGAACCACGTCATCTTGAAGGAGTTCCACCACGAGCGTCCGGTGCCACACTTTGTCGACTACCTGAAGCAATACAGTGACGCCCCCCACCTCGTCGAGCTGGTGGAAAAAAACGGCACCCTGCGTCCGGGCCAGCTGCTGCGCGCCAATCGCCTGGAGCCCTACAAGGACACCGAGCACGGCGACTGGAAGTTTCTTTTCTGGGACACCCAGGACAATCGGCCCAAGATGCCCGGCGGTGCCGTGGGGTCGCGTTGGGCGGAGAAGGAAAAGGGGCATTGGAACCTCAAGCTCGAGGACCCGACTGACGGCTCGAAGATCGACCCGGCTCTGACCTTCATCGACGCGGCCGACGAAACCGCGATGGTCGAATTCGACGACTTTGCCGAGGCGCGGGCTTTGCGCCGCGGCGTTCCCGCCCGGCGGGTGAAGACCGCCGCTGGCGACAAGGTGCTGGTGGTCACGACTCTCGACCTGCTGATGGCCCAGTACGGCGTGGCGCGCGGGCTGCCGGGGGAATACCCGGAAAGCTACGACGACGAGAATGCACCGTACACGCCGGCGTGGCAGGAACGCTTCACCGGCCTCTCGCGCAAGGACCTGATCCAGTTCGCCCGCGAGTGGGCGTCGACCGCCGAGCATTCCGGCGGCCGCTGCACGATCATCATCGGCGCCGGCATCAACCACTGGTACCACGCCAACCTGATGTACCGGGCGGGCATCCACGCCCTCATGCTGTGCGGCTGTGTCGGCAAGAACGGCGGCGGGCTGGCGCATTACGTCGGCCAGGAAAAGCTCGCCCCGGCGGAGCCCTGGGGGGCGATCGCCTTCGGCAAGGACTGGTATCCCGCCGCCCGGCTGCAAAACGCGCCGAGCTGGCACTACGTCAACACGGATCAGTGGCGCTACGAGCGTTCCTTCACCGACTATCACACCGTGCCGCCGAACCAGGAGGACGGATCCCTCGCCAAGGGACATACGATGGACGCCCAGGTGCGGGCGGTCAAGAACGGCTGGATGCCCTTTTACCCGCAGTTCAACGAGAGCAGCCTGGAAGTCGTCAGGAAAGCGGAGGCGGCCGGCGCCACGGACGAAAAAGCGATCGTCGACCATGTCGTCGAGCGCCTGAAAAGCGGTGACCTCCGCTTCGCCGTCGAGGATCCGGACGCGCCGGAGAACTGGCCGCGGGTGTGGTTCATCTGGCGCGGCAACGCCCTCATGTCGAGCTCCAAGGGGCACGAGTACTTCCTCAAGCACTACCTCGGCACGCACCACAACGAGATCGCCGAGGACATCGCCGAAGGGTCGGTCGAAGAGGTCACCTGGCGCGATGTCGCGCCGGAAGGCAAGATGGACCTGGTCGTCGACCTCAACTTCCGCATGGACACCTCGGCGCTCTACTCGGACATCGTGCTGCCCGCCGCCACCTGGTACGAAAAAGCGGATCTCAACTCGACTGACATGCACAGCTTCGTCCACCCCCTCTCCGAGGCGGTGCCGCCGTGCTGGGAGTCGAAGAGCGATTGGGGCATTTTTCGCGCCCTGGCCGAACGTTTCTCGAAGCTGGCCGAGCGTCATTTCCCCGACGAGGTGCGCGACCTGGTCGCCGCACCGCTGGCCCACGACACGCCGGCCGAGATCGCCCAGACCCAGATCCGCGACTGGGCCAAGGGCGACGTCGAGCCGATTCCCGGCAAGACCATGCCGGGGCTCAAGGTGGTGAGCCGGGACTACAAGAACCTCTACAAGCAGTACACCTCGCTCGGACCGCTGGTCCGCGAGAACGGTCTCGGAGCCCACGGCACCCATTACAAGTGCGAGGACTTCTACGACGAGCTGACCGCGCGGCGCTCGACCACCTGGGACGGCGCGACCTATCCCTCGATCGAGCACGACGAGGACGTCTGCAACGCGATCCTGCAGCTGGCGACGGTTACGAACGGCGAATTGGCCTACCGCTCCTACAAGAACATGGAGGAGAGGGTCGGCCTGCCGCTGACTCACCTGGCTGAGAAATCGCGCTCGGTGCGGATGGATTACGAGGCGCTGCAGAGTCGTCCGCACCGTTACCTTTCAAGTCCCATGTGGTCCGGGTTGATCGAGTACGGCCGCGCCTACTCGCCTTACACCTATAACCACGACGTGCTCGTTCCCTGGCGAACCCTCACCGGGCGCCAGCACTTCTACCTCGATCATCCGGGCTACCTGCAGTTCGGCGAGCACCTGCCGACCTACAAACCGAAGCCGACGCCGACGCAATACGCGGACAACCGCGTCACCGAGGCGACCGGCAAGACGATGATGCTCAACTTCCTGACGCCGCACGGCAAGTGGCACATCCATTCGACCTACGGCGACAACCACCGCATGACGACCCTGTCGCGCGGCTGCGAGCCGTTCTGGATGAACGACAAGGATGCGGCGGAGGTGGAGATCCTCGACAACGACTGGGTCGAGGTGCACAACGACCACGGCGTCCTGGTCACCCGCGCCTGCGTCAGCGCGCGGATCCCGCGCGGTATCTGCATCGTCTATCACTCGCCCGAGCGCACCTTCGGCGTGCCCAAGTCGCCGCTGCGGGGCAATCGCCGCGGCGGCGGGCACAACAGCCTGACGCGGACCCGGCTCAAGCCCAACCTGTTGGTCGGGGGCTACGGGCAATTCACCTATCACTTCAATTACTGGGGACCGATCGGCTGCAACCGCGACACGCACGTCCATGTCCGGAAGCTACCCGAGCTCCGCTGGTAAGGGAAAGAAGGAACGAGCTATGGATGTTCGATCCCAGGTTTCCATGGTATTCCACCTGGACAAGTGCATCGGGTGTCACACTTGCAGCATCGCCTGCAAGAACGTGTGGACCGACCGAACGGGCACCGAGTACATGTGGTGGAACAACGTCGAGACGAAGCCGGGTACCGGCTACCCCACGAAGTGGGAGGACCAGAAGAAGTACCGCGGCGGTTGGCAGAACGACAACGGCAACCTGCACCTGCGCTCGACGAGTCGGGGGCGCATCGTGCCCAACATCTTCCACAACCCGTCGATGCCGAGTCTCGACGACTACTACGAGCCGTGGACCTACGACTACCAGAACCTGTTCAACGCTCCGGAAGGTGACGACCAGCCGACGGCGCGGCCGATCTCGATGATCGACGGCCGCCACATCGACATCGAAGCCGGGCCGAACTGGGACGACGACCTCTCCGGCTCGCCGGTCTACGCCGAGAACGACCCCAACCTCGAGGCCTTGACCCCCGAGCAGCGCGCCCAGCTCTTCGCCATCGAGCGCCTGGTCTTTTTCTACTTCCCACGGATCTGCAATCATTGCATCAACCCGGCGTGCGTGGCGTCGTGTCCTTCCGGCGCCCTCTACAAGCGCGGCGAGGACGGGATCGTCCTCATCGACCAGAAGGTTTGCCGCGCCTGGCGCTCGTGCGTCGCCGCCTGCCCCTACAAGAAGACCTATTTCAACTGGCAGACCGGCAAGTCGGAAAAATGCATTCTCTGCTACCCGCGCCTCGAAACCGGCCAGGCCCCGGCCTGCTTCCACTCCTGCGTCGGCCGCATCCGCTACCTCGGCGTCCTGCTCTACGATGCCGACCGGATCGTCGAGGCGGCAAAAGTCGACGACCTCGAGCTGGTCGAGGCGCAGCGTTCGATCATCCTCGATCCCCATGACGACGCGGTCGTCGACGCGGCGCGACGCAACGGCATCGCCGAATCGGTGATCGACGCGGCGCAGCGCTCGCCGGTCTACAAATTCGTCATGGAGTGGCGGCTGGCCCTGCCGCCGCACATCGAGTTCCGGACCCTGCCGATGCTCTTTTACGTGCCGCCGCTTCTGCCGGTGACCAGCAGCAACGAGGACGGCACCACGTCGACCGACTCCGACGATTTCTTTCACGCCATCGAGAAGGCCCGGGTGCCCGTCGAGTTCCTCGGCTCGCTGCTCGGTGCCGGCAACACCGGAGTCGTCAGCTATGCCCTGCGTAAGATGATGGCGGTGCGCTACTACCGCCGCGGCGAGACCGTCGGCGACATCGACGCCGAAGTAGTCGCTCGCGTGCTGCGGGAGGCCGATTGCACCCGCGAGCAGGCCGAGGCGATCTACCGTCTCACAGCGCTCGCCACCACCAAGGATCGCTTCGTCATCGCGCCGTCCCAGCGCGAGCAGGCGATCGAGATGATGGACGATCCCCTGACGCACAAGCAGTCGGTCGGATTCGGCTTTCTCCAGGGTCCGCAGCGGGGGGCATGATGAGCACCAAGCAAACCCTTCTGGATGCGATTGCCGGGCTCTTTGGTTACCCCGGAGGGGGACAAACGGATGGCGGCCCGCAGGGGGATTTCGCCGAACGCCTGGCCGCTTGCCGGGCACTCGTCGAAGAGCGCTTGCCCGGCCGCGGCGAGAAGCTGGCAGTGCTCGAGGAGCGCAGCCGGCGAATGAGCCGCGGCGAGATCGAGGAAATGTTCACCCGGACTTTTGAGATCAATCCGGTCTGCGCCCTCGAGGTCGGCTGGCACGTCTATGGCGAGGAATACGCCCGCGGCGCCCTGATGGTCCGGCTGCGCGAGGAGCTGCGGCGCCACGGCATCCCGGAGATCACCGAGCTGCCGGATCACCTGACGCATGTGCTGCAGCTGCTCGGCCGCCTCGAGCCCGAGCTCGCCGACGATCTTGCCGGCCGCTACGTGATTCCCGCCCTGGAGAAGATGCTCGCCGGAGTGGAGGGCAAAGACTGCCCGTACGAGGAGCTCCTCGAGATGACCCGTGACGTCATCCGCGACACGCACGATCCGGTGGTGGTTGACCCGCCGGTGAGGCGAACCGCCCCGCCGGAGTCGCAGCAGCGTCCCCTTGGGGGGACTCAGGGGGGGCAGCGGGGACTCCCGATCATTCAACCCGGACAGCAGCTCGCCGTCTGCGGCGCCGGCTGTGTATCCTCAGAAGCTGCGGCACGGGAGGCCGAGCATGACATTTAGTACTGAGATCCTCCGCAGTCTGGAAGTCTTCCTGTTCGGAGCGCTGCCCTACGTGTCGCTGGCGGTCTTCCTGATCGTCACCATCCAGCGCTATCGCCAGGAGACGTTTTCCTACTCCACGCTTTCTTCGCAATTCCTGGAGAATCGGCAACACTTCTGGGGCCTGGTTCCGTTCCACTACGGGTTGCTCGTCGTGCTCGCCGGCCACGTCGTGGCCTTCCTGATACCGGGCACCCTGCTGGCGTGGAACTCACGGCCACTGAGGCTCTACGTGCTCGAAGTCAGCGCCCTCGTCTGCGGCATCCTGGCGGTGGTCGGACTGGTCATGGGAGTCCTCCGGCGCCTGCGCAGCACGCGGGTGCGCGCCGTGACGACCCTTTCCGACTGGATCATCTTCACGATGCTCTTCGTCCAGATGACGAGCGGTGTGCTGATGGCCGTTTTTTTCGGCTGGGGCTCGTCGTGGTTCGCGGCGACGATCTCGCCTTACCTGTGGTCGCTGGTGAAGTTTCAGCCTGACCTGAGCTTCGTCACCGGGCTGCCGTTATTGGTCAAGCTCCACATCGTGTCGGCCTACCTGCTGATCGGGTTTTTCCCGTTCACCCGGTTGGTGCACGTGCTGGTCATTCCGAACATGTACCTCTGGCGTCGCACGCAGGTGGTGCGCTGGTACGGATTCCGTACTCAGCCGCCACGGCCGAGCTGAGCTGGGACCGAGCAATGATCGAAGCCAAAGACCGCACCTTCGACACCAGGCAGAGCTGGAAGATGCTCTTGCTGAATACGCTCGCCTTCACGATCTGCTTCGCGGCGTGGATGATGAACGGCGTGCTCGTCACCTTCCTGGTGGACAGCGGCGTCTACGACTGGGGCCCGGTCAAGATGAGCTGGTTGATCGGCATCCCGGTGCTCACCGGGGCGCTCTTCCGGCTACCGCTCGGCATCCTGACCGACAAGTACGGCGGCAAGATCGTCTACGGTTTGTTGCTGATCTTCTCGGCGGCGCCGATGTTTCTGGTCAGCTATTGCGACAGCTTCACCAGTTTCCTGGTTGCCGGACTGGGCTTCGGTTTCACCGGCACCAGCTTCGCGGTCGGCATTGCCTTCACCTCGGTGTGGTTCACCAAGGGAAAGCAGGGCACGGCGCTGGGCATCTTCGGCGCCGGCAACGCCGGCGCGGCGTTGACCAGTCTCGGCGCACCGCGCGTGCTGCGCTACCTGACCAACGGCGGCGAGAACCTGGACGGGTGGCGGACGTTGCCGATGATCTACGCGGCCATGCTGGCGCTGATGGGCATCGCCTTCCTGGTCTTCGCCGACACCCGGCTGCCGGTTGGCACCGAGACCAAGACGATGCGCCAGCGCTTGGAGCCGCTCGCGCACATGCGGGTCTGGCGCTTTGGCCTCTACTACTTCTTCGTCTTCGGCGGTTTCGTCGCCCTGGCGCAATGGCTGATTCCCTACTACGTCAATGCCTATGCGATGAGCGTCGCCATGGCGGGTACCCTGGCGGCGGCCAACTCCCTGCCTTCCGGATTGATTCGGGCGGCAGGCGGTTGGATGTCTGACAAGGTCGGAGCGCGGGCGGTGATGTACTGGGTCTTCGGACTGTCGTTGATCTGTTGCGCGCTGATGATCGTGCCCCAGATGGACATCCGTTCACCGGGCAGCGGCATCATGGCGAGGCGGGGGGGGACCGTCACCGCGGTCAGCCCGGACGAGGTCGTCGTGACTACGAGCACCGGGGAGATGCGTTATGCGCTGCAGCGCAGCGCGGGACCCATCGCCACCGACGCCGAGCGCCAATCCGGGCTGTTGATTTTTCCGCGATCGCAGAGCTGGCAGGAGTCCGCGGTCGAGGTCGGTGAGGAGATCAAGAAAAAGCAGCTGGTGGCGCGCGGCGTTACCGAGATCTTCTTCCAGGCCAACGTGTGGATTTTCACCGGGCTGAGCCTGATCCTCGGCGCCGTGATGGGTATCGGCAAAGCGGCGGTCTACAAGCACATTCCGGACTACTTTCCGAACGACGTCGGCGTCGTTGGAGGTATCGTCGGCGTCCTCGGTGGGCTCGGCGGTTTCGTCTGCCCGATCGTTTTCGGCTACCTGCTCAAGGCAACCGGGCTGTGGACGACGTGCTGGATGTTTTTTCTGGTGCTCATCGCCGGGTGTCTGTTGTGGATGCACCTGGTGGTGAGACGCCTGATGAAGGAGCAGGCTCCGGACCTGCTGCACAAGATCGAGGACGAGTCCTTCGGGACACCGGGATTTGAGGAATGACAATGTCGGCAACGAAGAGAAAACGCGGTGTCCATCTGACCCACTGGGAGCCCGAGGACGAGAGCTTCTGGGAGGGCGAAGGCAAGGCGATTGCCCATCGCAACCTGTGGATCTCGATCCCCAACCTGCTCTGCGGTTTCTCCGTGTGGCTCTACTGGGGCATGGTCGCGAAGTTCATCCAAAAAGCCCACTTCGCCGATCTGGAGCTTTTTAACTTCACCTTCATGAACGACGGGACGGCGTACGACGGTGACGGCTACCGCAACCTGCTCTTCACGCTGCCGGCAGTGGCCGGCCTGGTGGGCGCGACGCTGCGCATCCCGAACTCGTTCATGATCGCCATCTGCGGCGGCCGCAACGTCAAGTTCATGACCACGCTTCTCCTGATGCTCCCGGCTTTGGGCGCCGGCATCGCCCTGCAGAATCCGGAGACGCCGTTCTCCGTCCTGATCCTTCTCGCGGCGCTCTCCGGAGTGGGCGGCGGCGCTTTCGCGTCGTCGATGTCGAACATCAGCTTCTTTTTCCCGAAGCGGATGCAGGGCCTGGCGCTTGGCTTGAACGCCGGTCTCGGCAACGCCGGGGTCTCGGTCATGCAGTTCCTGCTGCCGTGGATCATCACCTTCGGCGCCTTCGGCGGCCTCGGCGGCGATCCCTACCAGGTGGGCGACAAGCAGCTGTGGATCCAGAACGCCGGCCTCGTGTGGGTACCGGTCACCGGCTTCCTGATGATCCTGGCCTTCCTCTTCATGAACAACATGCCGCAGCACAAGTGCGGGCCGACGCCGGTGGCGGTCGGCAAGTACCTGTGGCTGACGGCGCTCGGCTTCTTCGGCGGCGGCGTCGGCGTGTGGCTCTTGATCATTCCCTGGGGCGGTTTCCCGCCCTTGCTCAAGGTCTTCGTGATCCTCGTCGTCGCGGTCTGTGTGACGCTGCTGGCGATGAAAAAACTCACGCCGAAGGAGATCCGCGACCCGCTCGACAAGCAGTTCGCCATTTTTAACAACAAGCACAACTGGGTCATGACCTGGCTCTACACGATGACTTTCGGCTCGTTCATCGGCTACGCCAACGCCTTTCCCAAGCTCATCGACGACGTATTCGGCTTTGTCCGAGTCGGCGCCGACGGCAACCCGCTGGTCGACGCCATGGTCAACCCCAATGCGCCGATCTCGTCGAAGTACATCTGGATCGGCGCCGGCGTCGGAGCGCTCATCCGGCCGCTGGGCGGATGGTTGTCCGACAAGTTGGGGGGCGCCCGCGTGACCCACTGGGACACCATCGTCATGATCGGCGCGACCCTCGGCGCGGGCTACTTCGTCTCCCTGGCCAGTCAGTCGCCGAGTCCGGAGCAGTACTTCCTGCCCTTCCTGCTCCTCTTCATCCTGCTCTTTGCCACCACCGGCATCGGTAACGGCTCTACTTTTCGCATGATCCCGATGATCTTCGAAAAAGAACAGGCCGGCCCGGTGCTCGGTTGGACCTCGGCGATCGCCGCCTACGGCGCCTACCTGATTCCCAAGATCTTCGGGCAGCAGATCCAGAACGGGACACCTCAGTATGCGCTCTACGGGTTCGCCGTCTATTACGCGAGTTGTCTGATTGTGAACTGGTGGTTCTACGCGCGAAAGAACGCGGAGACACCGTGCTGAGGGAGCCGAGGACGAATCATGAAAACCCGTCTCTTCATGACGCTACTCCTGGTCGGCATCCTGCTGGCCGCGGTGTCGCTGGTGGTGACTGCGAGCAACGTTCGGCTGGCGGGAATCGACCAGGGCTACCAGCCCGTGCAGCCCATCGCCTACTCCCACCGGCTGCACGCCGGCGAGCTGGCCATCCCGTGTCTCTACTGCCATGGCGGGGCGGAAAAAAGCCGGCGCGCCGGAATACCGGCGGTGAGCGTCTGCATGAACTGTCATCGCTTCGTCGCCGCGACCATGGGCGCCGTGCGCGAGGAGGAGCGTCAAGCCGAAGAGGCAGGACGAGATCCGCAAATGCTGGTCTCAGCCGAGCTGGTGAAGCTCTACGCGGCGCAGGGGCTCGACGAGCAGCTGCAGCCGGATCCCGGGCTCAAGGCCTCGCCGATCGCCTGGAAGCGGGTCCACAGTCTGCCGGACTTCGTAGCATTTGACCACCGGCCCCACGTGGCCGCGGAAATCGCCTGTCAGAGCTGCCACGGGGCCATTGAAACGATGGAACGCGTGCGCCAGGAGGCGACGCTCTCGATGGGGTGGTGTGTGAATTGTCACCGCGAGCTGACCGGACGGACCGAAGCGGGCAAGCCCGTCGATCCGCCGCTCGACTGCGCCACGTGTCACTACTGATCGGAACTGATGATGAGCCAAGGCACCAAGTATTCCGACAGGGCGAGCGTCGATCGCCGCTCTTTTCTGAAGATGGCGGGCTTCACGGTCGGCGCCGCCACGCTCTACGGGTGCATAAGGGGAAAGGAGCGCGAGGTCGTTCCCTACCTGGTGGCGCCTGAGGAGGTCGTCGCCGGACGCGCCTATTGGTATGCGTCGGTGTGCGGCGCCTGTCCGGCCGCCTGCGGCGTGCTCGCCAAGGCGCTCGACGGCCGGCCGATCAAGCTCGAGGGCAATCCCGACCATCCGCTCTCCGCCGGCGGGCTGTGTGCCGTGGGCCAGGCGAGCGTGCTCTCGCTCTACGACTCGCAGCGCCTGCGCGCACCGCTCCAGGGTGGCACCAAGAGCGACTGGGGCGCGGTCGACAACGCTCTCGCCGCGGCTTTGGGGCCACTCGCCGCCGGCGGCCGGGCCGCTCCCGGCCGGGCCGCTCCCGGCCGGGCCGCTCCCGGCCGGGTCCGTTTCCTGACGGACTCGACGACAGGCCCGACAGAGCGGGCGACCATCGAGGCCTTCCTGGCGCGTTTCCCCGACGGCCGTCTGATCATCTACGATCCGATCTCGCTGTCGGCGATCGCGGATGCGCACGAAGAGACTCACGGTGTCCGGGTGATTCCGCGCTATCACGTCGACCGGGCCGAGGTGATCGTTTCTTTTGCTGCGGACTTCCTCGGCAATTGGCTTTCGCCGGTCGAGCACACCCGGGCCTACCGCGCCGGACGCCGGCTCGACGCCGCGGACGCGCCGTTCTCCCATCACACGCAGCTGGAGTCGCGGCTGACGCTCACCGGCAGCAACGCGGATCAGCGCGTCGTGGTGCCGCCGCGCAGCGCCGCGGCGATCCTGGCGCACCTGGCCGAGCGCGTGGCGCGGGGCCTGGGCGCCACGCCGCCATGGACGGCCGCCCTGCCGGAGCTGCCCGTGGACTCGGCGGTCGTCGAGCAGATCGCCCGCCGCCTGCTGGGCGCCCACCCCGGCCGTTCCCTGATGCTGTGCGGCGACAACGACCTCGCGGCCCAGCGGTTGACCAATTTCGTCAACGAGCTGCTGGGGAGTTATGCGGAAAACGGAACGGTCAACCTCAGCCAGCCCACCCAGCAACGCATCGGCGATGACCGGGCGCTCCTGGAGCTGCGCGAGGAGCTCCGCAACGGCAACGTGGACGCGCTCTTCGTGCGCAACGTCAATCCGGTCTACGACCTGCCGTTCGGCGCCGAGCTGAAAATGGCGCTCGGCGAGGTCGACCTCGTCGTCAGCTTTGCCGAACGCGAGGACGAGACCGCCCGGCTGGCACATTTCGTGTGCCCGGAGCCGCATTTCCTCGAGAGCTGGGGCGACAGCGAGCCGGCCGCCGGGATCGTCGCCTTGCGCCAGCCGGTGCTGCGCGTGCTCGGCAAGACGCGGCCGTTGCTCGAAAGCCTCGCCGTCTGGTCGGGACAACCCGCGACAGCCCGCGACGTGGTGCGGCAGGTGTGGCGCAGGCGGGTCTTTCCCCGGGCTCACAACGCGGGCGGCTTCGAAAAGTTCTGGCACCAGACGCTGCACGACGGCCAGGCCGAAGTGACTCCGGCGGCCGGCGAACCGGAGGTGACGGCGGCAGGGGCGCTGATGGCCGACGCGGTCACCTTGCCCGAGGCTCCTGCGAAGGTTGCCGACGGCGAGCTCGTCGTGGAGCTCTATGCGTCCGCCGCCGCGTACGACGGCCGGCACGCCCACAATCCCTGGCTCCTCGAGCTTCCGGATCCGATCGCCAAGACCACCTGGGACAACTTCGCCACTCTCGCCGAGGCGACGGCGCGCGGCCTGGGGGTCGAGAACGGGGACGAGCTCGAGATCACCCGCGACGGCGATGAGCCGTTGCGGCTGCCGGTGCTCGTCCAGCCGGGCCAGCATCCTGCCACGTTGTCGATCGCCCTCGGCTGGGGCCGGCAGGGAACGGAGCGCTTCGCCCAGGTCGGACCGCAGTGGCTGGAGGGCAAGCCGACGGTGGAAGAGGGGCGCCTGGTGGGCACCAACGCCGCGCCGTTGGTGGCGGTGGCCGCGGAGCACCTGGCGTACTCCGGGAATACGGTTCAGGTTCGCCCTACCGGCGTCCGGCGCGAGTTTGCGTGCACCCAGATGCACCATTCGCTCTTCGTTCCCGAGCGTCTTGCCCGGGCCGGCCACGAGAGGCGGCCGATCGTGCAGGAGACCACGCTCGCCAGCCTGCGGCGCAGTGGGCACGGCGGGCACGGCGAGGGCCATGGCGAGCATCCGAGCCTTTACAAGGAACACGAGATGGAGCCGCATCACTGGGGGCTGGTGGTCGATCTGACCGCCTGCACCGGCTGCTCCGCCTGCGTGATCTCCTGCCAGGCAGAGAACAACATCCCGGTCGTCGGCCGCGACGAGGTCTCGCGCTCGCGGGAAATGCACTGGATGCGCATCGACCGTTACTACAGCGGCGACGGTCACGGTGGCGGCGCCAAGGACCTTGACGTCGTCTACATGCCGATGATGTGCCAGCACTGCGACAACGCTCCGTGCGAGAACGTCTGCCCGGTGCAGGCGACCGCGCAGAGTGCCGAGGGGCTCAACCAGCAGGTTTACAACCGCTGCGTGGGCACGCGTTACTGTGCGAACAACTGTCCGTACAAGGTGAGACGGTTCAACTGGTTTGACTACCCGCGCGAGGACCGGCTACAGAACATGGCGCTCAATCCGGACGTCACCGTCCGCTCTCGCGGCGTCATGGAGAAGTGCAGCATGTGCGTGCAGCGGATCCAGGAGGCCAAGGCGGTCGCCAAGCAGGCCGGGGTGGCGATGGCCGACGGCCAGATCGAGCCCGCCTGCGCTCAGTCCTGCCCGGCGGGAGCGATCGTTTTTGGGGACATCAACGACCCGGAGAGCAGGCTCTCGCGTCTGAAGCGGGACTCGCGGCATTACACAGTACTCGCGGAGCTCGGAGTCAAGCCTGTGGTGGGCTATCTCTCCAAGGTGCGCAACCGAACGGAGCGATCAGGGTCAGATGAGCACTCATGAGATGACTTACAGCGAGCTGAGGCTGCCGCTCGTAGACGGTGCCAAGTCGCCTGGCGAGGTGACCGAGGACGTCTGCCGGCCGCTGGAAGGAAAAGCGGGTGGCCTGTGGTGGCTCGCTTTTCTCGTCGCCGCTTCGGTCCTGGCACTCGGCGCCGCGGCGGTCGGATACCTCTTCATGACCGGCGTCGGCGTCTGGGGTCTGAACCGGACCGTCGGGTGGGGTTTCGACATCACCAACTTCGTCTTCTGGATCGGTATCGGACACGCTGGGACACTGATCTCCGCCGTGCTCTTCCTGTTCCGGCAGCGTTGGCGTACGGCGGTCAACCGCTCGGCCGAGGCGATGACGATCTTCGCCGTGATGTGCGCGGGGACGTTCCCCTTGATCCACATGGGCCGGCCGTGGCTGGCGTTTTTCGTCCTCCCGTATCCCAACTTCCGCGGTCCCCTGTGGATCAACTTCCGCTCGGCGCTGTGCTGGGACGTCTTCGCGATCTCGACTTATTTCCTGATCTCTCTCGGATTCTGGTACGTCGGCATGATTCCCGACCTGGCGACCCTGCGGGATCGGACGACGTCGCGGTTGAAGCGTGCCCTCTTCGGCTTCTTCTCGCTCGGCTGGGACGGGGCGATGCGCACCTGGCACCGTTACGAGACGGTTTACCTGTTGCTCGCCGGCCTGGCGACGCCGCTGGTCTTTTCGGTACACACGATCGTCAGCTTCGATTTTGCAACCTCGGTGATCCCCGGCTGGCACACGACGATCTTCCCGCCGTACTTCGTGGCCGGGGCGATCTTTTCCGGCCTGGCGATGGTCCTCACCCTGATGCTGGTCGCGCGCAAGACCATGCATCTTGAGGATTACATCACCAAGCGCCACGTCGGGGCGATGTGCAAGTTGATCATCGCCATGGGCGGGATCGTCGCCACGGCCTACGCCACGGAGTTCTTCATCGCCTGGTACTCGGGCAACGAGTACGAGTACTTCGCTTTTACGAACCGCGCGCTCGGGCCCTACGCCTGGGCTTACTGGACGATGGTCTCCTGTAACATCCTGGTGCCGCAGTTCTTCTGGTTCCGGGCGGTCAGGGAGAGGCTCATGGTGGTCTGGATCCTGTCGATTCTGATCAACGTCGGGATGTGGTTCGAGCGTTTCGTGATCATCGTCATCTCGCTGCACCGGGACTTCCTGCCCTCGAGCTGGAGCTACTACATACCGACGAAGATCGAGATCGCCACCTTGCTGGGCAGCTTCGGGCTTTTTTTCACGCTCTTCCTGCTCTTCTGCCGCTTCCTGCCGGTGATCGCGATGGGAGAGATCAAGGGAGTTCTCGGATATGGCCGCAAGAAAGAGGAAGGTACGTCATGAACCGTAGATTGCACGCAGTCTTCCAGCAGGAAGAAGAGATCGTCTCGGTGACGCAGGCTTGCCGCGACCGGGGCTACGAGATCATCGACGTCTTCACCCCGTACCCGGTGCACGGCCTCGACCGTGCCATGGGGCTCAAGCCCTCGCGGATTCCCTTCGCCTGCTTTGCCTTCGGCATCCTCGGCGCGTCGCTGATGTTTTTCTTCCAGGTCTGGTCCTCGGCGGTGGACTGGCCGGCGAACATCGGCGGCAAGCCGCTCAACTCGGCCCCGGCTTTCGTGCCGGTGACGTTTGAGACAGCCGTCCTGCTCGCCGGCCTCGGCACGATCTTCGTCTTGCTGGCCAGGTCGCGCCTCTTCCCGTCGAAGCGGCCGGTGATCCAGGATCGGCGGCTGACCGACGACCACTTCCTGCTGGCCATCCGGCAGACCGACGCGGACCTGCATCCCGACATGGCGAAGGAGCTTTTTCTCGAGCATGGCGCGATCGAGGTTCACGAGATACAGCAGGAGGACGTCGCATGAGAGCCCAGCGGTGGAACGGTGCCTCGTCTGTCCACCAGCGGTGGAACTTGGTGCTACTCGGCGTATTTCTCGTGCTCGTCGGCGCCCATTGGGCCATGCCCTCGGATCCGACGGTGCGTAACTTCCACTTCATGCCGGACATGGTGGACTCGGTGGCCTACGAGGCCCAGGCGCCGCCGCCGCAGCTCGCGGCCGGCCTGACGCTCGACCTGCGTCCGCCGGAGGGTAGCGTCGCCCGCGGCTACCTGCCGTTGCTCTACGAGGCGACGCCCGAGGGCGCGGCGCGGGCGGGGGCGGAGCTGCGGAATCCGAACCTGACCATCGCGGCGACCGACCCGGCTGACGCTGCGGTTGCCGCCGCCGTTGCCGTCGACGTGGCGGCCGCCGTCGAGCGGGGCCGTTTCGTCTTCGCGACTTTTTGCGCTACCTGCCACGGTGGCGAGGGAGCGGGGGACGGACCGGTGACTCGCCGCGGGGTGCCGCCGCCACCGTCCCTGCTTCTGCCGCACGCTCGGGAGCTCGCCGACGGACAGCTTTACCACGTCGTCACCTTCGGCCAGGGCAACATGGCCGGGTACGCGGCGCAGGTCGGGCGGGACGATCGCTGGAACGTCGTCAGCTTCGTCCGAGCGTTGCAGGAGGAGACCGCCGTGCAAGAGACAGCCAGGCAAGGAGAAGCCGTGCAAGGAGAAAGACCTGTGCAGGAGATGGAACCGTGAGCGTCTTGGCCGAATCCTCCCTCCGGCGGCATTTCGTGCCGGCGAAAGAGCTTACCAAGCGGCTCACCATTGTGGGCTCCCTGGCCGGGTTGGTGGTGCTCCTGGGGATCTTCCTCGCGCCGGGGAGGACGTGGCCCGGCCTGTTGATCGCGGCTTTTTACCTGGTGGGCCTGGCTCTCGGCGGGATGCTCTTCCTGGCCACCCAGGCGGTTTCCGGCGGCGGTTGGCACGTCTGCTTCAAGCGGATTCCGGAGGCCATGGCGTCGACGCTGCCGTTCAGCGCGATCGTCTTGCTGCTGACTCTCGCCGGAGGGATGAGCACGCTCTACGAGTGGTCCCATGCGGACGCGGTGGCCGGCGACGCGTTGCTCGCGGGCAAGAGCGGCTGGCTCAACGTGCCGTTCTTCCTGGCGCGAGCCCTGGTCGTCCTCGCAGTCTGGCTCACCTTTGCCGTCGCCTTTCTGCGCGTCTCGCGCCGCCAGGACGTCGACCGGAGCACCGCGGGCAATCACCGCACGGTGGCGCTGGGTGCCGGCTTCATCGTCGCCTTCAGCGTGACCTTTTCGGTGGCCAGCTTCGACTGGTTGATGTCCCTGGAGGCTCACTGGTTCAGCACGATCTTTGCAGGTTACCATTTTGCGGGTGCGTTCGTCAGCGGCCTGTCGCTGATCATGGCCAGCATGATCGTCTTGCGCCGCCAGGGTTGCTTGAAGGGGATCGTGACCGACGACCATCTACAGGACGTCGGCAAGCTGATGCTCGGTTTCACGTCCTTTTGGGCCTACCTGTGGTTCTGTCAGTACATGCTGATCTGGTACGCCAACCTTCCCGAGGAAGTGACCTTTTACGTGGGGCGTCACCACGGGGCCTGGGCGGTGGTCTCGGCGGCCAACGTCCTGGTGTGCTGGGCGTTGCCGTTCCTCGTGTTGTTGCCGCGGCCCACCAAGCGCAACGAGGGCCTCATGCTGAAGGTGGCCGCGTTGCTGCTGGTCGGCCACTGGATCGACCTCTACCTGGCGGTGCAGCCGGTCTTCGAGACCGAGGCGCCGGTCCTGGGCATCTGGGAGATCGCGCCGCTCGTGGGCGCCGCCGCGCTCTTCCTGCTGGCCTTCCGGCGGGGCCTGGCCGCGGCCGACGTGGTCCCTCTCGGCGACGCCTACCTGGGCGAGAGCCTGCACCATTACACGTAGCCAGGGGGGCGGATGACGTCGACGTGGATCAGGCCTACGTCAACTACCACCCCGACGCGATCTTCGTCACGGGTCTGCCCGACATCGAGGAGAGCGGCCCCCACGCCCGGGCGAACAGCGGGTAGGTGCCGGGAATAGGGCGCCGAGGGCCGGCGCCCTATTCCTCGATCAGCTCGAGCTCGGTGGTGATGTCGATCGCCCCCGCGAGGGACCGGTAGACCGGGCAGTAGCGGGCGTGCATGGCGTGGACCCGCTCGATCACCTCGCGCTGGTCGGCCGGCGCCCGGAGCTTGTAGAGCACATGGATACGGCGCAGGATGAGGACCTTGTCGTCGGCCTCGACCTCGCCGCGCACCTCACCGACGAGGCGTCCGGCGCCGGCGTTGACTTGGCGCGCCTCCAGCGCGCCTCCAAAGGTGCCGGTCAGTCACCCGCCGGCGGCGGCGGCGACGTAGTCGATGGTGGTGGCGTGGGGATCGGAGACCTCCGGGCTCACCCCGTAGTGGGCGGCGATGGCGCCGTGGACACCAAAAGCCACCGGCTCCTTCTCCGCCGGCATGTAGGCCATGCGCAGGGGACCCTCGCGGCGCTCGATCCGGACCTCGGCCGTGTAGACGACTTCACTCATGAATGGCCTCCTGGACGTTGGAAGATGCCTCAGCCTATCGCAGGAGCACGGCCTTGGTGGATCGGAGATGCCCGGAGAGCTCCACGAGTCTGCGGACGCCGAACGCTCCGTCGGCATCACGACGGCGCTGCGCTGCGCGATTCGGGTGGTACCTCACCAGCTCCGGCCGCGACGCTCCCGCCTGGAGGTGTGGTAGCATCGGGCATCGGAGCAGAACCGATGAGCACCACGAGCCCTTCCGCACCGGGACGTCGTTTGCCGCCCACCACGGACTCTCTCTTCGACAAGTCTGCGCGGCCCTACTTCCTCTGGTGGACGAACGCCACGGTCGGACAATTCAAGGCGCACCTCGCGTCGCCGGATCCGGAAGAGCGTGCTTATTGGATGGGAGCCCTGCTGCGGGAAGCCAACACCCGTGACGTCTGGCTCTTCGTCACCGTCGACGAGATCCGGGCCCTCTGGCCTCGCCTGATTCGCTACCTGGGACGTTCCCGGGAGATGTGGGCCTGGCTTCTGGAGCTGCCACCGCCCGAATGGCCGCCGCTCAGCCAGATTCGCGCTCAAAAGGCCGATGCGTAAGACGTTTGACCGCCGGATCGTCCCGGATCCCGTTCTTGACTTCGTTCGCGCCTGCCAGGCGCGGATCCCCTGCCACCTGCGAGCCCCGCGACCTGGTGGACATCTTCTTTCTGGACCAGGCTGGATATCCGCCGGAACAAGATCTGGACATCGCATCGCACAAGGATGCCGGAATCGATCCGGGTGTGCTCGCCTGGCTCCTCGCCCAATTTCCGACCCATCCCTTGCCTGAGATGCTCACACCTCTCACCTCCGGCCGACTGCAGGAGTATCGAAACGCATTGGCAGCAAGGCTACGTGAACAAGCGCTTGGCCCTTCTTGAGGGCCAGTAGTCGAGCTTGCGCTGTTACCAGGCCGACCAGCACGTCGGAGGTCGCCGTCTTTTTCAAAGGCGCCCCGAGAAGGTGCGTCCTCGTCCTCGTAGCTACTCCTCCCTGGCAAAGGGTCAGCGCGTCGGGTCGAAGCGGGCCACCTGGCGCAGGAAGCTGTGATCGAGGTACTCGCGCTGGATCACCTCCGCCATCTCCTCGGCGGTGCCGAAGCGCCCGTAGTCGACGCGGATCACCGGGGTCACCCGCGAGATGTCGTCGACGAACTCCTCGTAGCCGTCGTAGAGGGCCTGGAGGTAGTCGATCGTGATCCCCGCCTCGATGTCGCGTCCACGGTTCTTGATCCGCGCGAGCGACTCCGTGGGCGAGACGTCGAGGTAGACGATCATGTTGGGCTTGCACATGAAGTTCGACATGTTGCGAAAGAGCTGGATGTAGGTGCGGTAGTCGCGCTCGTCCATCAAGTCGGTCTTGGCGAGCATCTTGGCGAAGATCGAATCCTCGTAGATGGTCCGATCCTGGACCGCGGAGCGTCCCCGCCAGATGATCTCCTGGTGCTGCTGGAAGCGCCGGTTCAGGAGGTAGATCTGGGTCGCGAACGCGTAGCGCCGGGTGTCGCGGTAGAAGTCGGCCAGGTACTCGTGGTCGTCGACCGGCTCGTGGTAGACGTCCATGTCGAGGTGCTCGCCCAAGGCGCTCGCGAGCGTCGACTTGCCGGCCCCGATCATACCGGCGATACCGATGAAGAGGTTCTCGAACTGGGCCATTCGTTCCTTCCTGAGACGTGTTTGCGGACGTGACCCTATCACCTCCGGGCACGTGGCGCGGTATGATGGCCGCCATGTGGACACGTACCCTCTCCGCGCCCGCCGTCGCCCTGACGCTCCTCGCC
The DNA here is from genome assembly GCA_965371445.1 of uncultured bacterium. GTDB lineage: Bacteria > Acidobacteriota > Thermoanaerobaculia > Multivoradales > J023 > DASWIG01. The sequence goes on from CBDUYN010000059.1 coordinate 19,136, forward strand.
GGCTCCGCCCTCGGCCAGGAGGATCCTCCGGCGGGATCGTTCTTTGACGTCACCGACGTCGAGATCGTCAACATCGACGTCTGGGTCACCGACAAGTCGGGCCGGAGCGTTACCGGCCTCGGCCGCGACGACTTCGTCGTCTTCCGCGACGGCGAGCCGGTCGACGTCGCCAACTTCTACGCCGTCGAGAACGGCCGTCCGGGGGCCGGCGCCGTCGCGCCCCTTCCGGTCGAGGCGATCACCGGCGAAGACGAAGCCGCCGATCCTACTCGGCTCCCTGAAGAGCACCAGCTGTGGCTGATCCTCTACATCGACAACTACAACATCGATCCGATCGAACGGAATCGGATCTTTCCCTCCCTGCGCCAGTTCCTCGCCCAGACCCTCCACAAGGGCGACCAGGGCATGGTCGTGACCTACAACCGCTCTCTCGACGTGCACCAGCCGTTCACCGGCGACGTCCACCTGCTGATGGACTCCCTGGAGGAGCTCAAGGACGACTTCGGCTTTGCCGTGACCCGCAAGCGCCGGCAGGTCTCGACCCTGGAGTTGATCGACAAGGCTAACAGCGCCAGCCAGGCGCTGGGTCACGCACGCCAGTACGCCGAAGAGCAGATGAACGGTGTCCAGCACACCACCGGTGCTCTCGAGCGGCTGATCGAGACGCTGGGCGGCCTGCCCGGCCGCAAGGCGCTGGTCCACGTGTCGAGCGGTATACCGATGGCCGCCGGCGAGGAGATGTTCTACGCCGTGGCCGAGAAGTTCGGGATGTCGGAGGCGTACGGCGAGATTCCGCGGCACGACACCACGCGCAGCTTCGAGAAGATCAACCGATACGCCAACGCCCATCGCGTGGTCTTCTACACCGTGGACGCCGGCGGCCAGCGGGGCATGGAGTTCGGCAACGCGGAGTACGCCGGCTTCGTCGATCCGCGCCTGCGCTCGACGCTCGACTCGGTGGTGCCGGAGAACCTCCAGGCACCGCTGCGCTTCATGGCGCTCGAAACCGGGGGCCGGGCGATCGTCAACCAGAACGAGATCCTTCCGGCGCTCACCAAGGTGTCCCAGGACTTCCGTACGTTCTATTCGCTCGGCATCGCCTCGGCCGGTGACACCGGGGGCCGGTATCACGAGATCAAGGTGAAGTTGCGCGAGAAGCGCAAGGGTGTTGCGCTACGTCATCGGGCCGGCTATCGCAGCAAGACGCTCGAGACCCGGGTCCGCGAGGGCCTCCTCTCGGCGCTCCTCTACTCCCATGACAGCAATCCGCTCCACCTCGAAGTGAGCTGGGGCCGCCCCGAGCCCTACGGCAAGGACGGCAACTACTTGCTGGCGATCCAGCTCCACATCCCGATGGCGGGCGTGGTGCTCCTGCCGACGGAGACCGGGCGGCACGAGACGCGTCTTCAGCTCTACGTCGCAGCGGTGGGCGAGGCCGGGGAGAGGTCCGAGATCGACACCGCCCCGCTCGGCCTCCGGCTCGCCGACGAGCACGTCGAAGCGGCCAGGAGAGAGTCGCTCGTCCACACCCACAAGCTGCTGCTGAGCCCGGGGCGCAAGAGAGTCGGCGTGGCGGTCCTCGATGTTTTCGGACGCGAATCGTCGGTGGTGACCCGATCCATCCAGGTCGGTCCGGGCTCCGGCGAAGGCTAGCAGCCTGTAGGGCATAGATCCAGCAGGCTGCGCCTGCTGGGGAAATCCCCCCTACCCCCCTTTCCTAAAGGGGGGTTCAGAGAAGAATCCGGAGTCTTGTCCCCCTTTAGGAAAGGGGGTTAGGGGGATTTCCCCGGCGGACTTCGTCCGCCGGGACAGCGGTCGAGGCTATGCCCTACAGGCTCCTAGCAGCCGCTCCTACTCGATGTAGGCCAGCATCTCCTTCGCGGTGGCCGCTTCGGGGTCCTCGGGCGCCAGGTCGATGAACTTCTGGAGCGCCGCCTTGGCCTCGGGGTTCTCGCCGCTCGACAGGTGGTTGAGGCCGATGAAGTAGTAGGCCTTGGCCAGGCCGGGGTCGATGCTCAAAGCCAGGTGAGAGAGGGCGAGGGCCTTTTCGCCCTGGCCGGCGTTCCACGCCCGGGCCGCCTGTTCGACGAGCTTCGATCCGCCGAACTCGGGATCGACGGCGGCGAGCCGCGGCGCGATCTCGGTGAGCTGCTCGGTCCGGCCCAAAGCGTCGTAGGCGTCGTAGAGGACCCTCAGGGTGCGGAGGTCCTCGGAGCCCAGGGCGAGGGCCTTTTCGGCCGCCGCGGCCGAGGCCTCGTACTTGCCCTTGGCCAGTTGCAGGGTGGCGACGGCGTGATGGGCGTCGATGAGCGACGGATCGAGCTCGGCGGCCTCCTGGAACTTGGCGAGCGCCGTCGCCTTGTCGCCGGCCTGGAAGGCCTCGCCTCCTTCGTTGTAGAGGCGGCGGGCCGACGCCACGGCACCTTCGGCCTCCTGCAAGGCCACCGAGACCGCTTCGGCTTCCTGGTTCTTGCCCAGGGCCCGGAGCGCCCGGTGCTTCACCCGCAACGCCTCGGTGCGGCTCACGGCCAACTCGAGCGCGCGGTCCGCGGCACGGGCGGCAGCCGCGTACTCTCCCTGGTCGAGGAGGATCTGGGAGAGGGCGACCTGCGCCGGGCCGAGATCCGGGTTGGCGGCCAGGGCTTCTTCGTAGCGGGAACGGGCGGTTCCCAGATCCCCCTCGCGCTGCGCCGTGAGCCCGGCGTTGAAGGCTTCGACGGCGACGTTGGTCGACCCGGTCACCACCGACCCCAGGTCGCCATGGCTCTCCACCACCCGGGTGTTCGCTTCCTCCATCACGAAGTGCTCGTTCATCTGCCGGGTCGCCGAGGGCGAGAGCGGCATCTTGATGCTCACGTAGCCCGGCTTCTCGAGCAGGAGGTCGAATTGGTATTGGAGGTGGGTCGTCTGGAAGAGTAGCTTGAACCGACCCCTCTTGTCGGTCGTCAGGACCTTGCGGAACGAGCTCAGCTCCTCGGAGGTCGCCGTGATTTGCACGCCGGCGACGGGATTCTGCTGAGAGTCGACGACGGTGCCACGGAAGAGACCCGTCTGAGCCCAGCTCGGGATCGCGAGAAGGGCCAGAAGGGCGAAGAGCGTGCCAGCAGTCAGGATACGGTTGGGTCGGGACATGGCTGTCGATCTCCTGGGTCGGTGAAAACTTTGAGCCTTTCGTTGACGTTACTATAACTTCACGAGGTCGAGCATGCGGGCGTAGAGCATCGCCGCGACGAGCGTACGCCCGGCGTCGGAGAGGTGGATGTGGTCGGGCTCGAAGAGCTTCTCCTTCTCGCCGGCCATGGCGTCGATCTCGCGCTCCAGATCGACGACGAGCACCCCCAGCTCGCTCCCCACCCGTCGGACGACCTCGTTGTAGCTGCGGTGCAGCTCGAGCACCCCCTGGGGATCGCCGACCTCGCCCGACTCCAGGAGGAAGCGCGGGACGCCCCGGTCAAAAGCGTGCGGCGCCGTCAGGAACCAGATCTCGGCTCCCAGCCGGTCGGCCTGACGCTTCATGGCCCGGAGGTTGGCGCCGTACTCGTCAAGGGTAACCCGGGGCTGAGAGCGTTCTCCGTCCGGACCGTAGAACGACACGAGCGCCTGAACGGTCCGGAGGTGTCCCGCGAGACGCGCCAGGGCCTCTTGCCAGGGCTTCGGCACCGGCTGCTCGGAGTCGCGCAGGCCGTGGCCGAGCCAGTGGTCGTTCCACCCGAAGTAGACGGTGACGAGGTCCGGCTGCCACTCCGGCACCTCGGTCTCGAGGCGCTTCAGGCCCTGGTGTGACGTCCAGCCGAGGACGCCCGCGTTGACCACTTCGAAGCGTCCCGGACGGTAGTGCTTGAGAATCTCCCCGAAGCGCTCGGGGTAGGGCCGCGGGCCGAGGTGGGTGCATGAGTCGCCGAGGCAGACGATGCGGTAGAGCCCCTCCGGCTTGGGAACCGCGAGCTCCGGTCCGAAAAGCCCCCGGGAGTTGTGGCCCAGCACGTTGGGCTTCGGCCGCCAGAAGAGGACGGGGTGGCGTTCGAGGAAGGCGACTCCGTCCTCGGAGCGCCATTCGTCGAGGGGGAAGGTGAACTCCATGGTCTCGACGCTTGCCGCCTCATGGCCCAGAAGCTCACCGTCCAGGAGGCGCAGGCCGCCCTCGAGCACCAGGAGGAGGGTGCAGGCGGGGATCAGGCTGAAGAGGATCTTGCGCCGGAGCGGCAGATCGGTTGGGTCGGCGGCGGTCTTACCTTCGTTCATGGCTCTTCTTTCCCCAGGGTCTCGTCAATCGCCGCCAGCCGCCGCTCGGCCTCGGCGAACCCCGGCGCGAGGCGCAGGGTTGCCGCGAGATGGCGGCGCGCCTCCTGGTAGCGTCCCGCGTCGGAGAGGATCAGGCCGAGCTTGAAGTGGGCGTCGGCCAGGCCGCTGTCGATGCGAAGCGCCGCCTCGTAGGTCGAAACGGCCTCGTCGAGGCGGCCCTGGGAAGCGAGGACGTTGCCGAGGAGGTTGTGGGCCATGGCCCGCCGCGGCTCTTGGGCCAGGACCTCACGCAAGAGGCGGGCCGCCTCGTCGAGACGGCCCGCCTGCATGCAAAGGAAACCGAGTCTGTAACGCGCTTCAACATGCGTCGAGTCGAGCGTCGTCGCCTGTTGATACGATCGCGCCGCCGCTTCGGACTGCCCCTCGGCCTCCAGGAGGCGTCCGAGCTCGAAATGACCGGCGGCCAGGTCGGGCACGGCCGCGACCGTCTTCTCGAGGTATTGCCGGGCCTCCTCCCGCCGTCCCGCCTCGAAGAGGTTGACCCCGAGGTTGTACCAGGTGGTGGCGCGCGGGATCACCTCCTCGGGGACGGGCCAGTTCTGGATGACGGCGGCCCCGGCCAGGATCGCGAGGCCCGGGACCAGGGCTTTACGCGCCGGCCACGCCCGCGCGAGCTCGACGAGCCCGGCGCCGGCGAAGAGAACGGCGACCGGCACCAGCTGGAAGCGGTACCGCGCCACGACGTAGAAGGCGACCAGGCTCGCGGCCACCGCCGCCGCCACGGCGTAGAGCACCCACAACCGCCGCGCCTCCCCGCGGCTCGCCCAGACGCCGAAAAGCGCCAGCGGCCCGAGGACGCCGAAGTGCAAGAGAGCACTGAGGACGTCGAGCAGCCGAGACTCCTCGCGGTAGACCTCGATCGCCTCCGTGTCCACCACCTCACGCTTGTGGACGACGAGGAACGCTTTTTTCAGCAGAAGGGCCGTCCAGCCCCCGGGGTCCGACGCGACGTAGCTCAGGGCCTCACGCAGCCAGTAGCGGGACACCTCGCCGGGATCGAGCGCTAGCCCCAGGTTGGCTTCGGCGAGCTCGGTGGCGTCGCGGCGCTCGACCCGCGCGTCCTGACGGCCCAGGACGAGCGGCCGGTAGCGTCCGTTGGCGGCGGGGTTGTTGCCGATGTAGAAGTTCGGTCCGAGCTGCGCCGTGGTGACGAGGAAGCGTCCGCCGACGGCGAGGTTGCGCAGCCCCACGGGGACGAGGAGGAGAGCGAGCCCGGCGACGAAGAGCGCCGCCCGGAGGCCGCGCTCCCGCCGCGTCCGCTGCCGCGGCTCGAGCGAGAGCCAGGCGACGAGGACGGGAACGAGGATCAGGGCGTTCTCGCGGGTCAGGGCGAGCAGGCCCAGGACTGCCCCTGCGGCCACCGGCCACAGCCGTCCGGAGCGCCGCGGGAGCTCGCCCAGGAGGGCGAGGAGCGAGGAGAGCAGGAAGAGGCCCAACGAGGCTTTTTGGACCAGGCCGTCGAAGAAGAGCGCCGGCGGGTAGAGCGCCAGGAGCACCCCGGCGGCGAGACCGGCGCGATCCGAGAAGAAGCGCCGTCCGGCGTGGGCGACGAGGACGCAGGAGGCCGCTCCCAGGACCGCTTGGACGATGCGCAGCGCCTCCGCTCCCGAGCCGAAGACGGTGGAGACGGCGGCGAGGAAGTAGGGGTAGAGCGGCGCTTGGTAGAAGACCTCGCGTCCGATCCAGTCGCCGCCGGCGATCTCGACGGCCCAGGCGTGGTACTGGCGTCCGTCGCCTAGTAGGACGGCGAAGAGCGGCGTGTCCCAGAGCTCCCACAGGTAGAGCGCCCGCGCCAGGAGGGCGAGGAGGAAAACGGCGGCGTACGCGGCGAGTTGCCTGGGACGGGGCATGACGTTCACTTCGACCTCGGGGGCTCCCGGCGGAAGATACCGCAGACGGACGAGGTGGGGAAGCGAGCTTGCGCTTGCGCCGCTTCAGCCGCAGCAGCTTCCTCAACGACGGAGGAAGGAAACGCTTCGCCGCGTCGACGTCCTTGGCGAGGACGACCGCCAGGCCGGCGAACGCCTCGCCGCGTCGACCAGCGCCGGCTTGGGTTGTGGATCCCGAAGCCTGGTATGATGACCACGATGAAGCGAGATTCTGTGCCGGCGAAGGACAACAAGGGTGAGGTGACGAGCCTGCTGCAAGCGTGGAGTCGTGGAGACGAGACCGCTCTGGAGCGCCTGACGCCGTTGGTGATGGAGGAACTACGACGTATCGCTGGCCGACATATGAAGAAGGAGTGCCCCGACCACACGTTGCAACCGACAGCCTTGGTCAACGAGCTCTATCTCAAGCTGGTAGGCTGCAAAAGCGTGAACTGGAAGGGTCGCGCCCACTTCTTCGGCTCGGCTGCCAAGACAATGCGTCGGGTTCTGGTCGATCACGCGCGGGCTCGCCAGGCCGCGAAGCGACACTACGGGGAGAAGCCCATGCCGCTCGACGAGGCGCGTGACGAGATCGAGGAAGTCGACCGCGAGCTGCTTGCCCTCGACGAGGGTCTCAAGAACCTGGCCAAGCTCCACGAGCGGCAGAGCCAGGTTGTCGAGATGCATCATTTTGCCGGGCTCAGCTTCAAGGAAATCAGCGAGGTGCTCGAGGTCTCTCCGAAGACCGTACAGCGCGATTGGAACGCCGCCCGGGCCTGGCTTTTCGACCAGATCCGTCCGGCGTGACGCCGTTCGCTGCCAACGCATGGAGCCGACTCATATGCCCAACGCGACGCGATCCGAACCGTCCCGCGACACACACACATGGCAACGGGTCTCTGACCTTTTCAACGCGGCTCTTGAACGGGCGCCCGAGGAGCGCGACGTCTTCCTTCGTGACGAATGTGGCGGCGACGAGACGATGCGTGAACGGGTCGAGGCCATGTTGGCGGCAGACGCGCGGGCCGGGACCGGCTTCATGGCACAGCCGAGGTTCTCCTTGTGGCGCACCGACGCGGCAAGCGAGATCACCGACGACGAGGCCGTGGATCGCCGCGTCGGGTCGTATCAGCTGGTGAGCTCCCTCGGGCGTGGCGGCATGGGTGAGGTCTTCCTCGCCGCGCGTGTCGACGGGGGGTTCGAGCAGCAGGTCGCCGTCAAGCTCCTCAAGCGCGGGCTCGACACCGACGAGGTCATTCGCCGCTTCCGCGCGGAACAGCAGATCCTCGCCGGGCTCAACCATCCCAACGTCGCCCGCTTGTTGGACGGCGGCACCACCGACGACGGCTTGCCCTACCTGGTCATGGAGCATGTTGAGGGTCAGAGGATCGATGCCTTCTGCGCAGCCCGGCGCCTGTCGGTGGCAGCGCGTGTCGCGCTCTTGCGCAAGGTGTGTGATGCCGTGCACTACGCGCACCAGAACCTCGTCGTCCACCGCGATCTGAAACCATCGAACATCCTCGTCACCGCTGAAGGCGTCCCCAAACTGCTCGACTTCGGCATCGCCAAGCTCCTCGACGACGACGCCCGGGGCGTCGCGACCAGGACGGCACTCGTCGTACCCATGACGCCGCAGTACGCGAGCCCCGAGCAGATTCGGGGCGGCGTGATCACGACGGCCACCGATGTTTACACCCTCGGGCTGCTGCTCTATGAGCTTCTCACCGGCGCTCAGCCGTACCGGGCGGACACGCTCTCACCCGTCGAGTTGGAGCATGTGGTCTGCGACACGGAGCCGCCCCGACCGAGCGCCGCCGTGCGCGCAGCTCCGCCTGGCGCGGGCTTGCCCGGCTCGGCTCAACGTTGGGCCCGTGAGCTGGCCGGCGATCTCGACACCATCGTGCTACGAGCTTTGGCCAAGGATCCTGAGCGCCGCTATGCGTCCGTTGAGCAACTTTCCGAGGATCTGCGGCGATACCTTGAAGATGAGCCGGTCCGCGCGCGGCCCGACGCCTTCCTCTACCGCACTGGCAAGTTCGTGCGTCGCAACGCCTTGGGCGTGACCCTGGGGTCGGCTCTGGCTCTCGCGCTCGTGCTCTTCACGGCGTTGATGGCCGTGCAGCGCCTCCGGATCGGCCGGCAGAACGAGGAGATCGTCCGCCAGAGCGGCATCATCGCGGAGGAGAGCGACCGGGCGCAGGAAGCCATGGGTTTTCTGATTGGCATCCTCCGCGTGCCCGACCCGACCCGTGGAACAGGCGCGAAGCTCACGGTCCGCGAGGCGCTCGATGCCGCGGCCGAGAGCTTGCGGCTCACGATACACGATCGACCGCTGACGCGTGCCGCGCTGCTGGACACGGTCGGGCGTGTCTACACCAACCTCGAGCTCCTCGACGAGGCCGAGCCGTTGCTCGAAGAAGCCTTGGCCACGCGCCGGTCGCAGCGCACGGCTCCGCTCGTCGCCGAGAGTCTCCACAACCTCGCGATCCTGAGAGACCGCCAAGGCCGGTCTGCCGAGGCGGAGGCTTTGCGACGCGAGGCCATCGACATTCAACGGGCCGTGTTCCCGGACGGACATCCGGACCTGGCGCGCGGCCTCAACAACCTCGCACAGTCACTCCGCCGACAGCGCAAGCTCGACGAGGCCGAATCCCTGGCCAGTCAAGCGTTGGCCATGCAGGAAAGGCTCCTCGGTGGTGAGCACGTCGACGTCGCGCGAACGCTGAACACGCTCGCCACTCTGGCTCGCCACCGCGGCGAGCGCGACAAGGCCGAGGTGCTCTATCGGCGCTCGATCGCCATCCGGCGCGCCCAGGTCGGCGAAAACGACGCCGGGCTCGCCAAGACGCTCAACAACCTCGCTCAACTCCTGGTGGATCGCGGTGCGCTCGACGAGGCGGTCCTGCTCCATGAGAGAGCCTTGACAATGAGGCAGCGGCTCTACGCCGGCGATCACCGCGACCGGGTCACCAGCCTCAACAACCTGGGGCTGACGTTGGCTCTGAGCGGCGCATCGGGTCGTGGCCTTGGTTGGCTCGACAAAGCGCTCGCCGAGGGCGAGCGCCTGACCCTGAGCCCCAAATTCCTGGCCGTCCTCCGCAAGAACCGGGGACTGGCGCTTCTCGCCTCCGGAGATGCCGAGGCAGCGCTTGAGGAAGCTGTATGGGCGCTGGAAGCCCTACGCGAGAAAGGCAGCGCCGCCCAGGTCGCGGAAGCGGAGAGTCTCTGGGCGGCGTGTCGGACGTCCTTGGGACACTTCGGTGAGGCCGAGGCGGTTCTCGTCCGAGGCTACGAAACCTTGGCCGACTCTCTCGGCGACGGCGCCTGGCAGACGCGGCTGGCCCGCGGGCGCCTGGCCGACGCATACGATGCCGTCGGTCGGACGGAGGAGGCGGCACGTTACCGTGAGGCGCGGCCGGAATGACCGAGGCAGCGGGCAGGACGGTGTGGGATCGCCCTGCCCGCTGGGCGACGTCAGCGGACGTCTGTCAAGGTCACGACGTAGCGCACCGGCTCGGCGTCCATACCCGCGAGGCGCAGGCCGTAGCGACCTTCCGGCAGAGTTGTGACCAGGCCGCAGCCGGTGTCGTGGCAGGCGATGCGAGCCGCGAGGCGCACGCCGTCGCTGTCGTAGAGCGCGCCGTCCACCAGCCCACCCTCGACGGTGACAACGACCGTGCTCAGCGTTTCGAGCACAAAGGTGTAGGCGCGCTCGTGACCTGTCTCCAGCGTGCCGTCGAACGGGACGCCGGCGTCGAGTACCGCGCCACAGCGCAGAAGGCCGGAATGGCGACCCGCCGGGCAAAGCGGCAAGTGCTTGACCGCGAGCGAATAGGTGAGGGCCGGCACGTCAGGTGCGCCGAGGGCGATTCGGTGGCTGCCGGCAAAGATCGGCGCGACGAACGACTGACCGGCTTCGCCGAGCACGCCTTCGACGAGCGGCCTCGTGCAACCGCGTCCGGCGAAAAGCGCTGCGTCGACCGGTCCGCCCTCGGCCTCGACGATGACGACACCAGGTTCCGAGAAGGTGCTCTCGAGCACGTCGCAGTCCTCCGGTTCCACGTCTTTCGTGAAGTCAGGCTCTCGGGTGACCAGGACGTAGCGTTCGTCGCCAGGTCCGATCGAAGGAAGGTCGGAAGACGAACAAACAGCCGGTGGGTTGACGTCCAAGGTCAGCAGCGCGCCGGGACTCTCCGGCTCTGCCGCAAGGGCCACGTGCAGCGCTACGTGTCGGAGAGCCGCTGGCGGGTCCTCCGATGCCACCTTGAAGTACACCGCGCCGGGCTCGCGGAGTCCCAGCAGCAGACTCCGGGGCGTTTCGCGGATCACGTTCAGCTGTTGTGCGGCATCGGGACACCTCGCTTCGACCAGTTCGAGGCGGACGTTTTCCGGGTCCGCGATCGGTGTCACCACATCGAGGGCGACGCCGCCGCCCGCGGAAACCGGCAAGCGGTAGAGGGTAGAGGACCGGATCCTGCCGCCGTCGAGCGGTGTCACTCCCACGTCGACGGTCGTGGCATGGAGGCAGGGATGGGCCGGGTACTGGGCCGACGCGTCATTGCCGCCCATGAGCTGGATGGCGAGATACGCGACGAAGGTCGTGTGCAGAACAGTTCTCCGAAGAGACATCGCAAGTCCTTTCTTCCGAGCATGGGGCTCGGGGTAGAGCGAGAAATGACTCGTCGGGGATCCCCGGCGCCCCTCTGGAAGACAACCTCCCGGTCGGGGCGCCATCGCTTGGCCAGCGTGAGCTCGGGCTCTCGGAACCCGGGCTCATCCCTACCTAAGTCGCTTGCCAGGCACGTGGCACCTTTTTCGCCAATGACCTCGGTGGCGCGGCGTTCGCGCGTTTCCTATTGGAGGGCCCTCATGAACGACGACGACGCCTTCACGTGCTACTTCCGGGCTGTCATGGAGGGCAGTCTGGCAGCCGAGTCCGCCTTCGAAGCGATGTGGGCGAAGCTCCACCGTGCGCTCATGAACGAGTTGCGTCGCTCGTCGATGCGCAGCAGCCCGCCGCGTTTTGCGGGCCTCCTGGGGTACGGCACCTGGGAGTGGGGGCACCGGGACGACCCGGAGCCGACTCGTGGCCCGCTCGACGAGCTCGCCTCGGCCGCCTATGAATTCGTCGTCGACCAGCGCTGGGAACACTTCACCGACAAGCTCGCGAGCGGTTGCGAGAACGTCGACGGGTACGTGGTGCTCTACCTGCGCGACTTTCTGCGCCAGCGACGTCAACGCAACGACCCGGTGGGGTACAGCGTGTTCACCAGTCTCCGGCGGGCACTCCGCTACGCTGTTCGAGACGGCGAGATCTACGTCGTCAGTGGACCGAAGCAGGTCGGCAACGACACCTTTCTGGGCACCGATGCCAGGGCGTCCGCGGGCGATGCGGCCACCCCGGAGGTTCTGGGCCCACTGGTTGCGCAATGGACGGCGGAGCTTCTCCCGGATCTTGTGACCGCTCGCGGCGGCGCGCGGCGGGCGGTGGTCGAACGCCTGCGTGGCCAGATCCGTCATCTTGCGGCGGACGGGATCCGGAGCTTCCGAGTGCAGGATCTCCTGGGACGGCTTCAACGCGAGGTTCGCGACACCTGGGCCGGCGTCCTCGAGGAGGCGACGGACGACTGGGCGATGGACGAGGCGCAGCGGATCCGGAGGCTCGTCGGATGCTTCTTGCCGCGCTTTCGCGCCGAAGAAGCCGAACACCTCGAGAGCCTCGTCGCCTGTGTTTCGGACCTGCTCGACCGCTTGCACGTCACCCGGCCGACGCGCGTCCATCTCGACACGCTGTGGGGGTACCTGCAGAGCCAGAGTCGCGACGACGATCAAGACGACGAGGCGGAGGCGGCGTCGCTGCCCAGCCGGCACGGTTTGGCGAAGGTGCTCGACATTCCACGCAATCGGATCGGTAAGCTTTTCGAGACCCTCGCCGAGCAGGTCGAGCGGTGTCGGGGTCTGCTCTCGGGAAACGTCACCTCGATCGACGAGCACCCGAGGCGGAACCACGAAAAGGAACGGCGCCATGCCTGATCCCGCCGCTCGGACGAAGATGATCGAGATGGCGCGGGATGCCCATCACCGGCAGGAGGAGACGCGTGCGCGGCTCGTCGCCGACGCCGAACGAGCACCCAGGACCGGTGACGTCTACCACTTGGACGCCACCCCCGAGGACGCCGTTGCCTGGGTGCTCGCCGCCCGCGATCCGGCGGACGGCAGATTTCTCGTGATCCCGTGCGATGCCGGTACGCAAGTGGGCACCGCCGACGTTGCAGTGCGGGAGGATCCCGAGGCTGCCGCCCGCGTCGTACGGTGCCGCTATGCGACGTGGATCAGCGCCGAAACGCTCGACACGGCTCACCGTGTCGCTGTCTTGAGTGAAACCAGCGTCGCTCGCATCCGCGAGCGTTGGCACGACCTCGGCTCAGGTCGCGCGCTCGGTAACGCCCTCGAGCGCGCAACCGATGAGGACCCCGAATATGAGGACTGGCTTGACGAGGTCGTCGCCCCCGCGCGGGAGACGCTACCGGCGTCCCTTCCCGAGTCCCAACCACGGCAGATGCCACCCGCGTCGCCACATCGATTCCGTCGCTATGCTGCCGCTGCCCTCACCCTCTTCGCTCTCGGCGGCCTTCACCTCTGGCGCCAGGAGCAGCGGCTTCGTGACCTGACGACGCGGATCGATAGCGCCGAGCAGCGGCGTCAGGAGGACTTGGAGACGGCGTTAAACGAGGCTGAGGAACGTCATGGCGTGACGGTTCGGCAGTTGGAGACGGAACGGGACCGTCTGACGGCGGAACGCGACCGGTTGCGGGTAAGGGAGCACGAGCTGGAGGCGGTGGGCGCGGAGAACGAGCAAGAGGCCAGGGAGCTTCGCGACCGCGTTGCCGCTCTCGATCGGCGTCTCGTCGAGGTGGAGAAGGCGTCGGAGGTGGTCAATCCTGCCATTGCCTACTTCAGCCCGCCGGAAGAGGCCCGGCGGGGCAAGGTGGAGGTTACGCTTCGCCCGGAACAGAGCTATGTCGTCTTGTTCCTGCCGTTACGAGGGCCGTCACCGGCTCCGAGGTACCAGCTCAAGGTGCGGGTGAAAGGCGCCGAGGCGTCGATCTGGAGGAATGACCGGTTGGTGGTTCAAAAGCCGGGCGAGATCCGCGCCGGACTGCCCGTCAAGGTCTTGAAGCAAGGTGAGTACCAACTCGAGCTGCTGGCTCTGGAAGGCGAGAAGTTCCACCGGGTCGCGGAGTACGAGCTGGTGGTGCTGGCAAGCTCCGGTACCCCGAAGGGGTAATATCCAACAGCCCAGGGTAAGCGCAAGCGCCACCCTGGGAAGATGGAGCCGACGAACCAAAACCCTGTAAAGGTTCTACAATCAGGTCGACAGATTAAGGAGGCTGGGTCCATGAAGAAGATGATTGCAGGATGGCTCGTCGTGGTGGGCTTGCTGGGCGTGTCTGTGTCGGGAGCCGCTTTGGAGACGCTGGAGCGTCCGGAGTACGGTGGTGTTGTTCTAGAAGAGGTAGGGGAAGGATCGGTGCTGGCCGAGGCTGGACTTCAAACCAACGATCTCTTGCTCTCCTGGGAGAGGCTGCCAAATCCACCGGGGAATCCTGACGGTACCCGAGGTAGGCTTAACTCGCCTTTCGACTGGATGTCGTTGGAAGTTGAGCAAGCACCGCGAGGAAAGATACGGCTGAGTGGAGTGCGGCAGGGAGAGTCAAAACGGTGGACGGTGGCCCTGGGCTTGTGGAAAGTTAAAGTGCGACCAAAGATGCCCCAACCTATGATGGATTACTATCTCAATGGCCTGAAGCTGATCGAGGAGCAGCAATTCGTGGAGGGCATCGATGCCTTGCGGCAAGCCGTTGAAGTAGCAAATAAAAATCGAGACTGGCGTCTGCAGTGTTGGTTTTCCCTGCGCATGGGAAAAGCCTGGGCCAAGACGCGAGCCTGGGAAGATACGCAGGCGTCGTATAGAAGGGCTTTGGAGCAGGCACGGGATCCGCTGTCACAAGCCGTGATCTGGGAAGCTATAGGGGAGGCCTTCCTGCTACAGAACGAATTTGATCAGGCGCGAGACGCATTCCGCTCCGCATTGACGATTCAAGATGAGACCTGGGGAAAAAGCCTTTCCGTTGCCAGGAGTGAGGACGACCTGGGGAACATAGCTCGGTTCGGCGGTGACCTTGCAACTGCCGAGATTCACTACCAACAGGCTTTGGACCTTAGAGAAAAGATGGCACCAGAAAGTCTCGACCTTGCTGCAAGCTTCAACAATCTGGGCACCGTCGCTGCGCTCCGTGGAGATCTAGCGACTGCGGAGGCACATTACGACCGTGCTCTGGCCCTCAGAGAAAAGCTGGCGCCCGAAAGCCTCGACCTGGCCACTAGCCTCAACAACCTGGGAAACGTTGCCGCGTTCCGCGGCGATCTGGCGACAGCAGAAGCCTATTACAGCCGTGTTTTGGCCCTCCGAGAAAAACTGGCACCCGAAAGTCTCGATCTGGCTATCAGCTACAACAATCTGGCCAATGTCGCTGTGCATCGCGGTGACCTGATAACGGCGGAGGCTTACCATCAACGCGCTCTGATCCTCCGGGAGAAGTTGGCGCCTAATAGCCTTGCCATGGCCGACAGTTACAATAACCTAGGCGTGCTAAGAGAGACCCTTTCTGATCTCGCGGCTGCAGGGACCTATTACCAACGCGCTCTGGCGATCTGGAAAAAGTTGGCACCTAATAGCCTCCCTTTAGCTACAGCCCTCAGCAACTTAGGAAGCGTCGCAGTGCTCCGCGGAGATCTTACAGCGGCGGAGACCTTTTATCATGACGCTGTTACAATCCGGAAGAAGGCAGCACCCAATAGTCTAGAGCTCGCAACGAGTTTCAACAACTATGGGATTCTCGCTCGTCGACGTGGCGATCTGTCCGCCGCTGAGGAATACCACCGACGCGCCTTGGCTATCCGGAAGAAACTTGCACCTGACAGCACAGAGGTGGCTGCGAGCTTCACTAATCTGGGAAATGTATTTAAGGAGCGTGACGATCTAGTGGCAGCGGATGCTTACCACCAACGCGCCCTGGCCATCTGGGAAAACCTGGCACCTGATAGCCCTGGAATGGCCGCAGTTCTCCATAATTTGGGAATAGTCGCACTCAATCGTGGCGATCTGATTATGGCTGAATCCTACCAACAACGCGCTTTGACCATTCGAAAAAATTTGGCCCCCGAAAGCCTCTCCATGGCGATGAGTCTCAACAGTCTCGGGAATATCGCTGAAGCTCGTGGCGACCTGCTGGAGGCGGTGGCCAACCAGCAGCGCGCTCTGGCCATTTGGCAGAATCTGGCGCCTAAGAGTACAGGTGAAGCTAAGCTACTCCATGCCCTAGGTATTCTCTTCCGCAAGGACGATAGACCGCGTCAAGCAGCGGATTTCCTAGGTCGCAGTCTCGCAGCTTTGGAAGGACAGATCCGGACACTCGGCGGTTCCCATGAACTTCAGGGGAGCTTTCGAACTCGGTATCGAGAGTTTTACCGAGACACCATTGAGGTGCTTCTGGAAGCCGACCGTCACGAGGAAGCTCTCCACACCCTAGAGCGCTCCCGAGCGAGGAGTCTTCTAGCCATGTTGGCTGAAAGGGATCTCGTCTTCGCCGCCGATCTCCCAGCGGAGCCGGAGACGGAACGCCGGCGCCTTGGCGTACGTTACGACCGCGCCCTGAAAAAGATGGAAACCTTGAGCCAGACGGGGCCTAAGAAAAAAGTCGAAGCACTCCAGGATGAAATCGAAGCTCTCTATCGAGAGCGCGACAAGCTCGTCGCCAGAATCCGCAGAGAGTACCCCAAACTCGCCGTCCTGCAATACCCACAACCCTTGGGAGCCGCGCAGATAAAGGAACTCCTCGATCCAGGCACAGCGCTCCTCTCTTACAGCATTGGAGAAGAACAAACCGACCTCTTCGTTGTAACCCGCGACGAAGATCTCGAAGTACACTCACTCCCCTACGGTGAGGCTGAACTGCGTCGTTACGTGACTGGTTTTCTCGGTGCCCTCGAGAGGGCGAAGGACCCTCGTCATGAACTCTTCAAAGGTGTTAAAGAAAGTGGGCAGAAGCTCTATGATATATTGATTCGACCGGTATCTGATACTTTGGAGACGCGTGATCGATTGCTAATCCTCCCCGATGGTCCTTTGCATAACCTGCCGTTCGGCGCCCTGGTTCGATTCACTGATGGGGCCGATTCCGATCCAGAGCGAGACTGGCAGTACCTCGCAGAATGGAAACCCACCCATTACGCCCTCTCCGCAACCGTCTACGCAGAGCTCAAGAATGCTCGTCGACCTCTCAAGGACGGAGCATCCCCCCTTCTCGCTGCCTTCGGCGATCCGGCTTACGGTACGAAACCGACAGAAGAGCTTAACTCGCGAGAGATGGCCGATTTACGCGTTCGTTCCGCCATCCAACGTGGGCTCTTCAACTGGAATCCACTACCATACACCCGCCAAGAGGTCCTCCGGATCGCCGGCATGCACAAGAATGTCCAGACCTACCTGGGTGAAGGGGCAACCGAAGAGCAGGTCAAGTCCATTGGCCGGGACGTGCGCATCCTTCACTTCGCAACCCACGGATATCTCGACGATCGTTTTCCCCTGAACTCCGCCTTAGTCTTCACCCTTCCTTCGGGCTTTTCAGAAGACCGCGACAATGGCCTTCTCCAAGTCTGGGAAATCTTTGAAAGCGTCCGTATCGACGCCGACCTTGTTGTCATGTCGGCCTGCCAATCCGCCATTGGCGAGGAGCAGGGTGGCGAAGGACTTATCGGCCTCACCCGGGCCTTCCAGTACGCTGGCGCCCGCACTGTTGCAGCGACGCTCTGGAGCGTCAATGATCGGGCCGCGGCAGAGCTGATGATCCGCTTCTACCGTCACCTACGCTCGGGACTCCCCAAGGACGAGGCCTTGCGGGCCGCCCAGCTTGAGCTCATCCGTGGACCGATCGAGATCACGGACAAGAACGGCAAGCGCCTGGAGCTCGACGCCTCGGCGCCCTACTACTGGGCAGCGTTCCAGGTGTTCGGCGACTGGCAGTGAGCACCACCCGGCGCCGTCAACGTCTCCTGGAGGATCCAGTACCCTGACTCCGACGCCGCCGACCTCGCCTGGGGACCGGCTCGCGGTTCCCGGTCCAGGATTACCCGCACCGGGATTCCCAGACCGGCTCTCCCAGCGCCGGACAGGAAGGCCCAGCTCACGACGACGACGACACCACCCCGGGGAACCGCGGCCGGGAAACCCGGCACACGGGAACGGCGCCCGGGAACGGCTGTCTGGGAGCCCACGAGGGCGTCCACGGCGCCCGGGAACGGCCGACTGGGTTTGCAAACTGAAAATCGACCTTCCAGGACGCGCAGAGCCCGTCTGGAAGCGGGCGAGCGCCGCTTCCAGGCCCGTTTTCGAATAATGCAAACGCGGCGTCTTCAAACCTGACGCGATCTTCTTGCCGTAGGGTCTCTCAAGAGCGCCGGCGAGCCACGGACGGGCCACGGGAGCCAGGCGCCGGAAAGGAGAACCCGCCATGAAAGTGAAAACCTCGAAAGAAATCACCGACCGGCAGGAGGCCACCACCTTCGTACTGTCTGTCTTTAAGGTCCAGGGTCCCTCAGTGGCCGACGAGGTGACCGAGCTCTTCCGTCCCGGCTTCGAGCCCGTCGAGGCGCCCGACTTCGCCGCCTCCATCTCCACCTCTGCCCGGACGCTCAAGGTCACGATCGCCGACCTGGTCGAGTCCGACGAGGCACACTACACCGAGAAGGCGGCGCTCGCCGCCCTCCTCGACGAGCGTGCCCTGGTCACCGCGAGCTTGAAGCGCCTGCTCGTCGGCCTGCGCCGGATCCTCCTCGGACAGCACGACAAGGTGGACCTCGGCCGTCTCGGCTTCGGCGGTGAGACGTCTCGCGAGCCTCTGCCGCTCCTGCGTCAGGGGGAGCGCATCGTCGCCGTCGTCGACGGCGACGAGCTCGCGGACATCCTTGGAGAGCCCCTCTTTGCCGGGGCCACCTTCGATCCGACGCTCTACCGCGACGAGATCCGGCAGGCGGTCGCGGCGTTGCGGTCCGTCCTCGACCGGATCGGCAAGGCCCAGCGCACGGTCGAGCCCGACTGGTGCCGCCTCGTCGGACGCGACGACCTCGCCGAGCGCATCCGTCCGTCCGTGTCGCGTCCGGGGCGGACGGAAAAGGAGATTCCGGCCGAGATCCCGGCTCCCGGGCGAAGCGACCCCGGGTCGCTCGTCCGGGACGAGGAGCGCACCGGGGAGCTCCGCGATCCGGGGGACCAGGAGGCGAGCAGCGTGGAGGCCGTGGCCGAAAGGAAGATGGTAGGATCGGAGGGTCATGTGGATCACCCGGATTCAGCTGAAGAGGGTTCGCGGTTTCCGCGATCTGGATCTTCGTCTCACGGCTCCCAATCACCTCGTTCCCCGTCGGGTCACGCTGATCATCGGCCGTAACGGCACCCGCAAGACGACGTTGCTGCGTGCCATCGCTGTCGGTGTCTGCGACTATCCGGACGCCTCTGATCTGCTCTCGCGTCCGATCGCCGGGATCCTCGCCGAGGGAGCGGACCAAGGTGAAATCACGCTCCAGCTCAGCGCAGGGGACGGCGAAGGCTCCGCGAACCGCTCAGCTTGAGCTCATCCGTGGGCTGATCGAGGTGAAGCGTCCTCGTCGACTCGTCCAATGAGCCGATGAACTGGCCTCATCGTAGTTGAGCCGGACTTGCAGCGCCAGCACCCAAGAAAATCTTGATCCCGATGACCTTATGAGTCCAACTCTTTCGCGTTTACCTAGTAGAGGAGTCCGATTCTCCTCACGAAGGTGACTAACCTAGCTCCAAAAGGACAGAACATGCTCCCTAGCTCAGCGTTGCTCCTACGGCAATCTCCTCCACTATCTCAACCCCGGCTCTCCTGCTCACGATGGTTGGGTAGATCGTCCGCTCAAGAAACGTCTCTAAGCTTAGCACTCGTGGTTGGTATAGCCCTGTCGATATCCGCCATGCTGACTTACTCAGCTGTGGCACAAGAAATAGTTCCCGACGGATACATCCAAGATGGCTTTGATTATCCAATACACACTCGGGGATATGATAACGATAGTCATCCAGTAGCAATTCCCGAACATGTTCCACAAGCAGCTCCTGAAGAATTCAACAACCTGTATCCAGACTATACCCCACCTGAGCCCTATGAGCCACCCAATCGCTCTCGCGATGAGCTGCACCGCATCGACAACACATGGTACCTTCGGAGTGATGTTGGGAATTATGTATCTGAAAAGAACGGCCTGCATCCCGGAGAGGATTGGAATTTTGGAAGCACTGGATCCGCAGACAGAGGAATGCCTGTATATGCGGTGGCGCACGGAAGGGTAGAGCGTATAATCTTGGTCGGCAACTTGGGCTACCTGGTAGCTATTAAACATTTCCTCTCCGAGAGTCAAGATCAAAACGGCCGACATGATGATTTTGTATACAGCATATATCTGCATATTGCGCCGCCGTGCGAACCCGACGACGGGGGCATTAATGCCACAGGCGTAATTCATGACGGATTTGACGTTCAAATTGGTGACTGGGTTCGTCGAGGACAGCAGATCGCCGTAGTTGCAGACATCGGCGCCAACGGACCTCACCTTCATTTTGAGATGCGCGACGGATCTGCATTTGATTATGAAAATGGAACTTGGCCGTCAGACAACGGTGACGGATACTATGGAGATGACGCTCACGGCATGAATCAAAATGAAGTCGACAGCGCGATGGGCGACATGCAGACTGACGGGATCATCGATCCGTCTGATTATATCGACGGGGCGGATCTTCTGAATCGAGACCGTAGACCTGCGTTCGGAAAAGTCGTCCTCAATGGAGGCTTCAACATTTATGGAGGTACCCTGCAAGTTCCAGAAATCTTCGTGCGAGTGCAATTGTCAGGCGACCCCTCCCGCTTCTCACGGGCGAATATATCACACACCAACTTCAAAATAAGCGGGACCGATGAGAACGGAGCCTACCTAGAGATCGAGAACCCCGATGTCGGTGACCCGTTCTTTACAGTTGCCCCCGACTCTCATGTGTCTCACAATGACAATGATTATTCATTTACACTGCAAGTAGACCCGACAGCGCTGCTCACGCTGCAGCAGGGTCAAATGTATAGCCTTGGGTTTGATATTAACGGCATGAATAGTAACGCGGAAAGCGTATCCGTTAGAGTTTTGGGAGCCGAGAAGTTATACTTTTTGGATGCCACCTACTTCAGCGATGTGGACGATATCGACAATCCGCAGGAAGTCTGCAGGCAGGACGTTGATGGCCACGAGCAGTGGTTCGCGTGCTATGTGTACATGGGCGTCGCTGATGGCTTGTTCAAAGGTAGCCATAATAGCTTTAACCCTGGCGATGAGTTGAGCCGGGGCGAGATGGCTGTGGTCGTTAGTAACTTGCTATTTAACTCATCCAAGCACGACAGTGATGGATTCTACTCAAATACAGACCCTTTCGTCCTTCCAGGAGGATCGGGGGAGGACGGCTACTTCAGTGATGTCCCGCCTTGCCATGAATATTTCATCTATGTTCAAACTCTCCGAAACGGAGGAATCATCGAGGGGCTCCGCAGTCCAAGCGGGGACTTGCTGAATGTATTCGATCCTGATGCGTCAGTAAGTCGAGCTGAGTTGTCAAAATTCTTGCTCAATGCCCTGGGCATCTTACCGAGTCCGACGGCGCTCAATCCTTTCTCTGACGTACTCGATGGTGATTGGTTTCGCGATTATGTCGCGACGATCATAAGTACGGAGGCTGTCGGCGGAGAAATGATTGTTAGCGGTTACGCTACTGAGCCTCGAAGCTTTCGTCCAAATCATTCCGTTAGCCGCGGAGAGATGGCCAAATTTATCGCGAACGCTAAGACCTATGCTGATCAAAGTAATGGTGCCAGGGCCAAGAGTTCTGTCGAGACTTCCGTGGGCCGGCTCTATGAGCAGGAGGTAGACCTGGCTAACTTCCACGGCCCGGGATCGGTAGTCATTCCGGGAGGTACACAGCAGGTCGTAACCAGTTCAATTGAGTTAAGTGGTGATACGCATGACCAGGATGCGGATGTGCTTTTCTACTTTTGGACCGTCACGGGCGGAGATCTGACGAGCGCTGATTCGGAAAATTTCACTGACGTCACCTGGACACCGCCAGCGGTGAATGTAGATACTACGTTCCTTCTCACTGCCGTAGCTGGAGATCGGCGCGGGCTGATCAGTCGTAGCAATTTCGAGTTTCTAGTCCCCGGAGATGAGTCGCCGAACGCGCTTCCAAGTATCACCCTCACCAAACCTGAATTCCCTAACGAGACTGCTACCAACGACTATGTGATCCGCTGGACCGCCGACGATCCCGACAGCAACGCTACCATATCCCTATACTACGACACCGACAACAGTGGCCTGGACGGTACCCCGATCAGCGGCGCCGGTAGCCTTGATGAAGACAGCAGTCTGGACCAATACAACTGGGTTACCTCTGCCGTCATTCCCAACACCTACTTCATCTACGCCAAGATCGACGACGGCGTCAATCCTCCTCAGTACAGCTATAGCACCGGCACGGTCAAAGTAGAGGATGTCAGCACTCAACCCGTCGATCCCTACAACTGGCGGATGGTGGAGTACGCGCCCGGCCTGAACTACCAGGGCATCGGCTACGGCAATGGAACCTATATTGCCGTTGGCAAGAGAGCCGCTATCAGCCTGTCCGGAAGCGAAGGGCTCACCTGGAGGCATCATGGTTCAACGCTGATCACCGATGACATGGATTTCTTCGATGCCCACTATGCCAACGGCCGATGGATCCTCGTCGGGGAAGACAACATTGGCGGCTTCACTATCCATTCTGACCACATCGACCCCAACGGCTCGGACTACCGCTGGGTGATACCGACCCAGTGGTACGGCGACTCCGTTCGCGACATTCACTACGCCAACGGCAAGTGGGTCGCCGTGGGACACACGAATCTCGTCATGTACTCTACCGACAATGCCACCACCTGGAACCAGGGATCCATCATCGGTACCAGCTTTAGCTTCGACTTTCAGGCCGTGACCCACGATCCTGCCACCGGCAGCTGGATCGCAGTCAGCGAGTCCATTACCAACCGCAGTCAAGTCGCCACTTCCAGTGACGGTATCACCTGGACTCAACGAGACTTCTTCGACACGACGTATCGGCTCCAAGGTGTAGCCAGCAACGGCGGGCAGGCTGTTGCCGTCGGCTACAAAACCACTTCGAGAGACAAAGAGGTCCTCCTAACCTCTTCCAACGGTGGCCTGACCTGGACCGACGCATCCGCAGGTAGCCAAGCTCTCTTCGACGTGGTCTATCGGCCCGAGGGTTGGGTCGCTGTCGGCAACGACAGCATCGCCATCTCCGACGACGGCGTCTCGTGGCAGCGTGCCCCGAGCAATCTGGGCTACTCCATGAACGCCGTCGTCTACGCGCCGGATGAGGAAAACCTGGTGGCCGTGCTGCATTCGAGGATCTACCGCGCCCGGACGGTAGGATCCTCACTGCATCACTTGATAGAAATTCAGGGTCTTCCGCAGAATCTGTGGGTAGAAAGTCGTCCTTTTGATCGTCCGTGGGCACGATTCGAGGGAACACCGTCACCCTTGGGCTGGCGCCCGAGAAAGAGCCAGATTTTAAAAGGACGGCCTTCGGCCGGCTGTGTTTTCCGGACTACGCTCCGCTCCGTCCGGGCTGGCCTCCGGACGCCTTGATCTTCCTCCCAGCCTGACACCCGCTCCGAGGGGTGTCCTGTGGTCGGTGGGCGGCTCCGCCGGAAGGCGACCGGAGGCCAGCATTGGGGGCCAGCCCCCAAACCCCCGGGGCTCACCACCGGAAGCGCGAGAAGACGACCTCTTCGCCGAAGCGCGTGTATTCCGAGGCAAGCCGACCACCGTTCCGACAGCTGCCGACCACCCCCCGCCGGCTTCGCCGTCGCAGGACGCCGGCTTCGCCGCCGCAGGACACAAATATACGCTATCCGTAAATCTCTCTGGTATATAGAGCACCCTGCCCTCTCGCAGGGCGGTCAGTCACAGCACCAACTACAACTCTCCGTCGGAGAAGGCAGGATGCTCTTCAAGACTATACTGAATCGGGTCCAGAAGTTCCCCTCTCATGTCTACGACGCCGTGCGCCTCGTCGGCGAAGGCGTACAGATGACCCTCGAGGTCGACGTCTTGCCGCGGGCCAACGGCAAGATCCTCTGCTCGCGGTGCCTCCGGCCAGCTCCCGGCTACGACACGAACCCAAAGCCGCGCCGCTTCCACTTCGTCCCCCTCTGGAACATCCCCGTGGTCTTGCTCTACCGTATGCGGCGCGTCGACTGTCGCCGCTGCGGCGGCGTGTACGTCGAGGACGTGCCCTGGGCCGAGGGCAAACAGCGCACCACCCGGGCCTTCGCCTGGTTTCTCGCATCCTGGGCCAAACGGCTGAGCTGGAAGCAGACCGCCGAGGCTTTCCACACCAGCTGGGACACCGTCGCCCGCTCCGTACGCATGGCCGTCGACTACGGCTTGGCTCATCGCCTCGTCGCGGGCGTCCGCGCCATCGGCATCGACGAGATCGCCTGGAAGAAGGGCCACAAGTACGTCACCCTCGTCTACCAGATCGACGCCGAGCGCAAGCGGTTCCTGTGGATCGGCCAAGGCCGCCAGGAGAAGACTCTCGAGGACTTCTTCCTGGAGCTCGGCGCCGCCCTCAAGGGCCTGGAGTTCGTCGCCAGCGACATGTGGAAGCCCTACCTAAACGTCGTCGCCAAGCGCGCTCAAGACGCGCTGCACGTGCTCGATCGCTTCCACATCATGAGCCACTTCGGCAAAGCTCTGGACAAGATCCGCGCCCAGGAGGCTCGGGAGCTGAAAAGCGGCGGCTTCGAACCCGTCCTCAAGGGCAGTCGTTTCCTCCTCCTCAAGCGCCCCGAAGGACTCACCGAGAAGCAGGAGGTCAAGCTCGCAGAGCTCCTGCGCTACAATCTCAAGACTGTCCGCGCCTACCTCCTCAAGGAGGACTTCCAGTTCTTCTGGAGCTATGTCTCACCGTACTGGGCAGGGCAATTTCTCGACCGCTGGTGCCGGCGGGCCATGCGCTCCAGGATTGATCCGGTCAAGAAGGTGGCCAAGTCCCTGCGCAAGCATCGAGAGCTTCTACTCAACTGGTTCCGGGCTCGCGGAGAGATCTCGTCCGGGATCGTCGAGGGGTTCAACAACAAGGCGAAAGTCACTATGAGAAACGCCTACGGCTTCAGGACCTACAGATACCTCGAAGCTGCCTTATACCATGCGCTGGGCGACCTCCCCGAGCCAGATTTCACCCACAAATTCTGCTGAGGAGGCGAAATTCAAGTCTTCGGCTCCGGGACCGTCGCCGGTGCCGGCTTCAGTAACTGCTCCGATTATTGCGTCGACAGCTGGCCTGAAGGGAGCGTCCTGCCGCTGACTGCCGAGGCGGCTCCCGGCTGGCTGCTCAGCGAGTGGGGAGGTAGTTGTAGTAGCACCAGCGGCAATCAGTGCCAGGTCATTCTGACCCAGAACGAGTCGATCGACGTCATCTTCGAAGTCGACGACGCGCCCACCATCAGCTTGATCGAACCGGACGGAGTGCTCGACAAAGCCCACCAGACCTACACGATCACCTGGACCGACAGTGATCCGGACAGCAGTGCCCATATCCTGCTCTATTATGATCTCGACAACGACGGCGCGAACGGCTCCCTGATCACGCAAGGCGCCATCCTGGAAGACGACGAGAGTGATCGCTATTTCTGGGATACTTCCCCACTGCCGGAGGACGATTACTACATCTACGCCGTGATTAACGACGGCACCCATCCTCCGGTAACGTCGGTCAGCAGCGGCCCCATCACCGTGATCCACAACGCGCCTCCGCGTCTGACGTTCCTGGAGCCTGACGGAATCAGTGATACGGAAGATCTCAGCTACACGATCACCTGGACGGATCAGGATCCTGACAACGATGCCAGTATCGATCTCTTCTACGACACCAACGGTTCCGGCGCCGACGGCACGCCCATTCCCGGAGCGCAGAGCCTCTTCGAGGACGACGAAACCGATCAGTACGTCTGGGACATCACCGGCCTGCCGGAAGAGGACTTCTACGTCTACGCCACGATCAGCGACGGCGTGATGGACCCGTTCACCGTTTACAGTCCGGGTCCGTTAACCGTCTTGCACGTCAGCACCAACATTCCGCCGACCCTCAGCTTCGTCGAGCCGGACGGCGTGGGCGACACCGCGGATCAGAGCTACGACATCACCTGGGTCGATGAAGACCCGGACAACAATGCCGACATCCTCCTCTTTTACGACGACGACAACCTCGGCGAGGACGGCCTTCCCGTCAACCTGGTCGCAATCAGCGAGGACGACGAGACCGACCTGCTCACCTGGGATACTTCTTCGTTGGCCAATGGCGACTACTACGTGTATGCCGTGATCAACGACCATGTGCGTCCGCCAGTGACGGTCTACAGCTCCGGCCCTCTGACGGTAAGCCACGCAAATGCCGTGCCGAGCCTGACACTCCACGAGCCCGACGGCGTCAACGACTCGGCCGATCAGAGCATCACCCTCACCTGGACAGATGAAGATCCTGACGACGACGCCACGATCTCCCTCTACTACGACGTGGACAATACGGGCGCGGACGGAGTTCTGATCGCCGGCGGCCTCAGCGAGGACGACGAGACGGACAGCTACTCTTGGAGTACGGCTGGAGTCAACGGTGAGGACTACTACAACTACGCAGTGATCGACGACGGCAGTCACACGCCGCTGACGGTGTACAGCACGGGCCGGGTGAGCGTGGATCACGAGGCTTATGGAATCACGTGGGCTCGCCAGGCGGGTAGCCCCTTCCGGGACCGGGCTCAGGCGGTAGCTACCGACAGCGCCGGGAACAGCTATGTGACCGGGTATCTCAAGGGGGACATCCTGTTCGGCTCGATTCTTCTGACTCAGCTCGACGCGAGAGAGGCCTTTCTCGTGAAGTACGACCCGAACGGAATCGCTCTCTGGGCGTTCAACTTCGGCTCCCAAGACGACTCCTTCGGGATGGGTGTCGCCGTCGACGCCTCCGACAATGTTTACGTGACGGGCTACTTCGAGAACGTCATGCAGTTCGGCGGTACCACGCTCACCGCTGTAGGCTCTACAGACTTGTTCGTGGCCAAGTACAGCAGCGGCGGCAGTCTTCTCTGGGCGAAACGGTTCGGCACCACTGGTTGGTCGCAGGCGCTCTCCTTGGATGTCTCCGGTAATGGAGACGCTTACCTCACAGGAACGTTCACCGGGCAGATTGCTTTTGGCGGCACCACTCTGTCGGCCAGTGGAAACAGCGACGTCTTCGTGGCGAAACTGAACAGCAGTGGCCAGGCGCAGTGGGCGCGAAAGGGCGGAAGCCCATCAACGGGTGACGCGGAGGTGGGGTACGGTATCGCGATAGACGGGAACGGCAATGCCTACGTGACCGGCCAGTTCACGCAAACGGCTACATTTGACGGGCTGTCGGTGACGAGTACCAATTTCAATCCCGAGATTTTCTTCGTGAAGTACAGCTCTGGCGGCGTTATACAATGGCTTCGCTCTTTCGGAGGAGAAGGCTGGGACCGGGGCAAAGCGGTCACGGCCGACGGCGGGAACGTCTATCTGACGGGTTGGTTCGAAGACGACGCCGATTTTGGCGGTGTCGTTCTGAGCACGAATGGACGCCCCGAGGTATTCGTCGTCAAGTGTTCCTCTTCCACGGGCGCGGTTCTGTGGGGTAGGAGAGGAGGTACCACGGGCGATGACCGCGGTCACGCCATCTCGGTGACGCCGGACCACGACGTCGTGATTTCCGGCGAATTCTTCGGGGCGGCGCAATTCGAGGGCGTGACCCTGGACGGACGGGGCGGTTTCGTCGCGCAGTACACGTCCGGCGGGACCCTGGAGTGGGTCAGGCCCACTTCTTCCGGTTTGGCTTGGAGCTCCGGCGTTGCGTCGGACAATGCGGGAGACGTCGTCGTCGTCGGGTATTTTGTGAGCACCGTCGGTTTCGACCGTACGGGTTTTACGAGCCTCGGCGATTCGGACGTCTATGTGGCCAAGATCGATCGTGCGACGGTTTCGAACAGTCCGCCCGTGATCGACATCGTGGAGCCCGACGGCGTGGGCGACGTCGCCGCGGAAAGCTATACGATTTCCTGGACGGACGACGACTTGGAGGACGACGCGCAGATCCTGCTCTTTTTCGACACGGACGCAAATGGTGAGGACGGCATGTTGCTGACGCCCGTCGCCCTGTCGGAAGACGATTTGTCGGATCAACACGTCTGGGACGTTTCCACGCTGGCTCCTGGTGACTACTATGTCTATGCGCAGATCCGGGACAACAGCAATCCGGTGGTGACCGTGTACAGTGACGGACCCGTCACGGTGGATCCGACGGGGGGCAACACGGCTCCCGTGATCAGTATCCTGGAGCCGGACGGCGTGGAGGACCTGGCGAGTCAGAGCTACGTCGTCACGTGGTCGGACGAGGACCCCGACAGCGACGCGGCGGTGGATCTTTACTATGACGTGGACAACGTCGCCGGTGGCGGGATGTTGATCGTCAGCGGTCTTAGTGAGAACGACGAAGCCGACAGCTACGTTTGGGACACGTCGGGAGTCGTGGACGGCGAGTACTACGTCTACGGCGTGATCGATGACGGCGTCGCTCCGGCGGTTGTGGCGTACAGCACCGGAGTGGTGACCGTCGACTCGACTCCGGCCAGGGTCAATGGCACGGGCTCGGTCCCGGACACAGGCGATGGCCAACTGGTTGAAGGAGAGCTGACGCCGGTGAGTGTTTGGCAGCTCTTGGTGACCTTCGACGAGGGAATGTGGAACCCCCCTGGCAACGTTGACCCGGGCGACGTGACAAATCCGTCGAGCTACCGTTTGTCCGTGGATTCCGGCGATGGTTTCGACCCTGCCGGCTGCGCGGGCGGTGAAGACCCTGAGGACGTACAGGTCGTGGTGAGCTACGCTGCCGCCAGCCGCACGGCCACGCTCAACTTGCAGGGTGGCGGCCTGGCCGACGGAACCTATCGCTTGTTCGTCTGCGGAACACTGCTGGACGAAGCGGGCAACGGGCTGGACGGAGACGGGAACGGAGCCGGCGGGGACGATTTTGCCCGCACCTTCACCGTGGACGCGACGCCGCCGCGAGTAAACTCCGTGGAGTCGGATCCGGACACCGATGACGGGATGTTGACGGAGGGTGAAGCGACCTCTCTTTCGCTGACAGAGCTCCGGGTCAAGCTCGACGAAGTGGTGTATGACCCGCCGGGCGACGGCACAGTCGACGACGTCACCAACCCGGCTAACTATCTGCTGTTCACGGATGGCGGGGACGGCTTCGACACCGTCGACTGCGCCGCAGGTGTGGCTCCCGGCGACGTCGAGAGCACGGTTGACGCGGTGAGCTACGACGCCGTCGAGAGCACCGCGACCCTGGCGATCAACGCCGGTGCGCCACTCGCGGAAGGGAGATATCGCCTTCACGTATGTGGTAGCACCTCGATTCTGGACTTGGCCGGGAGCGCGCTGGACGGCGACGGCGACGGTTCGGGCGGTGATGACTTCACCCGAACGTTCCTGGTGGACCAGAGCATGCCGAGCAATCCGTCGGTGTCGAGCCCGACCCACGTACCGGGCACCTGGAGAAGTCTGGCGACCGTCGGCATGGAGTGGAGCGGGGCGTCGGATACCGGTGGCAGTGACATCGCGGGCTATTCGGTGCTGTTCGACCTCGCCCCGACGACAGTGCCTGACACGGTCATCGACGTGATGCACGCCGTCGATCCTCACGCGACGAGCAGCGGTGCTCTGCCGAGCGGCGGTCACTACTTCCATCTCCGGACCTGTGATGCCGCGGGCAACTGCACGGCAGCCGTTCATCTGGGGCCTTTCCTCGTCGACACGTCCGCGCCGGTGGCAGCTTCCAACCTGACCAGCTCGAGCCACCCGGTGGGAGTGCCGGTGAACGAGGAGATCGTCGAGGTAAGTTGGAGCCCGGCGGTGGACGCTGTGAGCGGGGTCGCTGGCTATGCCTCCGCGTTCGACACAGCTTCCAGTTGGGCGTGCGACCGGAGCCAGGATCTCGCGGCGGCCGCCACCGCGGCGAGTAGCCCAGCGCTGCCGAGTGGCATCTGGTACTTTCATCTTTGCGCGGTCGACCTGGTTGGCAACTGGTCCGAGGTGGCCACGGCGGGTCCTTTCGTGGTCGTGATCCGCCACGGCCTCTCGATCACTACCGACGGCGATGGCGACGGAGGGGTGCTCATCCTACCTGGAGGCACGAGCTGTACCGGGACCTGCACAGCGACCTTCCCCGAAGACACCGACGTTACCCTGACCCCGAACCCTACGGCCGGGTCGGCCTTCGCCGGCTGGTCGGGCGACTGCACCGGCACCGGCGCCTGCGCCTTGACGATGGACACCGACAAGACGGTGACCGCGACCTTTCAGGTGGACAACAGCCCGCCGACGCTCGATCCTGTCGGGAGTCCCTTCACGGTCAATGCCGGCCAGCTCCTGAGCTTCACCGCCACCGCCGACGATCCCAACGGGGACGGCCTGGCCTTCAGCCTCTTGAACGCTCCCTCCGGTGCGTCGATCGATCCGCTCACCGGTGTTTTCACTTGGACGCCGACGGACGCCCAGGGTGCGCAGACCTACTCCCTCGACGTGGTGGTCATCGACGACGATCCCTCCGATCCCCAGAGTGACAGCGAGACGATTCAGATCCATGTGACCCGGAGCGTCGACCTTACCGTGTCCAAGAGCGTCGATCCGGAGGCCGCGACACCCGGGCAGCCGGTGGTCTTCACCGTGACGGTGACCAACCAGGGATCTGGCGGCGTCAGCGGTGCGACTCTGAGCGACCCGGTCGCTGTGGGCCTGAACGGCGTCAGCTGGACCTGCTCCGCGGTCGGCGGTTCGTGTACCGCGTCCGGCGCCGGTGCCCTGGTGGACAGCCACCTCAATCTGGACCGCGACGGGGTCGCCACCTACACGATTCAGGCCACCCTTGCTGCGGGCGCCCCGCCCACCGTGACCAATGTCGCCAGCGTCTCGGTACCGTCGCCGATCGACGATCCCAATCCTGGCAACGATCAGGCCAGCGTCTCGGTCAGCCGTCGCGACCTCGACTTTGGCGATGCGCCGGATGCCAACACGGGGGCGGAGTGGAGCTTCCCGACCCGGTTGTCCGACGACGGCGCTCGCCATGGCGTCGATCCCACCTTGGTGCTCGGAGCTGACATCGACGGCGAAGACGACGGCCAACCCGGCGCAGGCGCCGTTGGCGACGATGATGCCGGAGCTGACGACGAGGACGGTGTGGTGTTCCTCGAAGCGATGGTGTCCTGCGAGGAAACCGATCTCGAGGTCACCACCAGCGCCGTCGGCCTCCTCGACGCCTGGGTCGACTTCAACGGCGACGGCGACTGGGGCGGTGCGGGCGAGCAAGTCTTCGCCAGCCGGAGCCTCGTCGCGGGCGTCAACGCCTTGTCGTTCGTGGTGCCCTGTAGCGCTGTCCCGGCGGAGCGGACCTTCCTCCGCTTCCGCC
>CBDUYN010000060.1:0-49682 GCA_965371445.1 uncultured bacterium
TCCTCGGAGCGGCACCGGGGTCGAGTCCTAAGGTAGCCCAGTGAGCCGCCTAAGAGGGGTGGTTTGGCTCCCGGCCCATGCAACGCTGGGCTTCAGGCCCGGGTGTCAGCGGGCGCCTGGTTTGCCGGCGGGGTGGGTACGGACTTACGCACCAAGCCATTAGCTAGTTGGGCTTGTCCTCCTCGAGAATCTCCAGATGGCCCTTCCCTTTCAAGGTCTCCAGATCCAGATCGGCCACACACATCACGTCGATGCCGTCGAGATTCAACTTGCCGGCCACGCGGACCTTGCCTGAGCCTTTGTCGAGATCGCCGGACGAAAGGTCCGAGGCCGACTGGTCCAGGCTAAACCCCAGCTCTGTGCCCCCTCGGGTTTCGGTGAACTTGACGTGGACATAGTCCCGGCCGACGGCGGCCTTGAGCTCATCGGCGGTACCGGGATAGATGACCGCGTGATCCCCCTGGGAAAGCTTCTTCACGAGTTCGCTCATTGCTGACTCCTCTGATCATGGGTGCCGGATTTGGCGGCAACGCCGTCCGGCCGAGCCAGAACGGCGTCCGCGGTCTACGCTCGGTCCGTGCCCGCGGCACCGCTGGCTCCGAGCACGGCCGGCAGGATGATAAAGCGCCGGCCGCCAGGAGGCAAGCTGGGAGGATACGCCATAAAACCCTGACGGGCGGACTCTACGGTCTCTGACAGACGCGCCGGGTCTGCGCCGCCGCCGGAACGGTCCCTGCCGCGGCGAGGAGCAGAATCAGCCAGACGGGCAGGGAGGAGACGATCCTGACTTCCGTCAGCGGTCGAGGGTGTCGATGTCGGAGCGGTCGATGCGCAGCGCCAGCGGACGGGAGAGGCCGACGCCGAGAAGTTTGCCACGGACGAGCGGCTGGTGCTCTCGCCCCTGCCGTGCTGGAAGCACCTGTCGGACGAGGAGATCCGTCGTCGGGTGGCGGATCTCGTCGCGGAGGTGGTCGAGGAGGGAGCGCGGTGCCGCGGCGGGCCGCGGCACCTTGACTCTCCTTCGTGCGCGGGTAAGATGGGGGCGAACGGTTTTGCTGCCGCATGAAGTGCCTCCGGCGTCGATCCTCAACCCGCCAGGAAAGAATGCCGGATCCCGTCCTCCTGGTCTGTCCCGGTGGTGCCTCTTTCCCAGGCAGGTCGTCCCCCTGGCGCTCGCTGGCGGCGGGTGGGGTGAAGGGATGAGATCCGCCAAGACTATGGGCGCGAAGAACGGACGAACCGAGCTGGGCAAGGCGCGGACCGACGCTCGTTGGCCGTGGGGGAGACGCCTGGCGCTCGGGAGCCTCTACCTCTTGATCCTCCTGACGCCGCTCGTCGTCTCGCCGGCGGCAAAAGACAGCTTCCGCTTGCCGAAGCTGCTGCTGAGCGAGATCCTGGCGTTGGCCTCGCTCTTTTTCTTGAGCCTGGGTTTGCGTTCGACCGAGCGGGTCGACCTCCGGGCCCTGCTACGCCATCCGGCCATCCTCGCGGGGACGCCGTTGGTCCTGGTGGCGACCTTGACGCTTGCGACGACCGAGCATCCGTACCACGTTCGAGAAGCCGTCACGGCGCTCCTCATCGGCTTCGCGAGCCTTGTGGGCTGGAGCCTGGGGCTCAACGGGAAACAGAAGCGGCGCCTCCTGGAAGCGATGATCCTGCCGGCGACGCTCTTGTCGGGTCTGGCGATCCTTCAATTCCATGGCCTCTACAACCCCTTCCGATTCGAGGGCAGCCTCAGCCCGCGCCTGGGGTTGACGTCGCTTGCCGGGGGGTCTTTCGACCTGTCGGCCTACCTCGTGTTGCCCATCTTGACGGCGCAGCTCGGCTTCTACCGCTCGCCTTCGAGGCGTAACCGGTGGCTCTGGGGACTGGCCGGCGGGCTTTGCCTCTACGGCCTGGCCGCCACGCTGACGATGACGTCGCTCCTGGCGCTGCTGCTGGCGAGTCTCGTCCTCTGGTCCGTCCTGGTAGGGCTAAGGCGATTCCTGGCCGTGCTGGCGCTGGTGGCTCTCGTCGGAGCGGGAGTGGCCGTGGCCGTCGAGCCGCTGCGCGTCCGGCTGGTGAAAAAGACCAGGGCCGTCGCCCAAGGCGACGTCAACAAGCTCCTGAGCGGCCGGCTCGACGGTTGGCGAGCGGCGCTCTGGATGCTCGGGGAGCGTCCATGGAGAGGTGTAGGACATGGGGCCTACCGGGCGGAGTTCGCCAACGCGAAGCTGGCTCTTGTCGAGGAAGGCGTCTCCTTCTTCCCTTCGCATGAGGGGCGGAGCCATTTCACCGCGGCGCACAACGAGCTCCTCGAGGTCGCGGCCGAGTGTGGATGGCCGGGAGCCCTGGCGCTCACCTGGGGATTGGTGGTGCTCGGCGTGCAGCTCCGGCGGCGGATCGCGGTGCGCGCGCCTCCGGGCCGCCGCCATGACGCGACGGCTCTGATCGGCGCCGGCTCGACCGCTCTGGTCGTCCTGGCGCTCGCCTCGTTCCCTATGCAGGTGGCGCTCGTCGCCTATCCTTTCCTTCTTCTCCTGAGCTGGATCCTGGAGGAGGAGCCGTGAGCGGCCGCCGTCTCTTCTGGATCGTGACGCCGTTTCTCGCGGTGGCGCTCGTTCTCCAGGTCGCTCGCGCCGAGCGCCTCTGGCGAGTGAGCCGCACCGTGAGCGCGGTGGAGCAGGTGACGGCCGAGCTGTCGCTTGCCGGACGCGCGCCACGGGGGAGGATCGAATACCACCTGCAGCTGCTGCGCCAGTCGGACCGGCTCGTTCCGGGCTGGGTCGACGTCCCGGTGGCCCGCGGCTGGCAGTATCTGCTCACCGATCGGCCGGAGGCCGCCGTGCGGTCCTTCGAGGAAGCCCTGGAGCTGGAGCCGCGGGCCGAGATCTACGCCAACCTCGTCCAGGCCTATCTGATGACCGGCGACCGGGAGGCGGCGCTTGAGGCCTACAAGGCGGTTCGACTCCTGGATCCGAGCCTTGAGATCGCCGTCGGGGGCGAGCTCGCGGCGGCCCTACGCGCCGACCGAAACGGAGAGGAGAAACGTTGACGTCTGCCCGCTCAGGCACCTCCCAGGTGTGAGATCATCGGCGGCGAGGTGACCTTGTGGCGGAGACTTCCAGAAGATTCAGCGTCGCTCAGCCTGCGATCAAGTGGGTGCTTGCCGCCTTGGCGCTTTCATCGGGGAGCCTCGTCGCACCGGCGGGGTGGGGTGCCGAGACGGAGAAGGCGGTGCCCTGGGTCGACGACCTTGAGCTCCTCCGGACGAAGGGGCCCAACCCCTATGTGAGTCTCCTGCCCATCGAGGACCAGCCCGACTGGGAGTACTGGCGAACGCGTATGGCCTATAAGGCCGCCCGACGCGCGGAGGAGCTCGGCGGTACGGCCGCAGCGTTGGTCCTGGTCACCGAGAACGAGGCGCCGGGCGTCCTGGGTGAGAACGACCTGCCGCTCTTTGCCGAGGCCGTTCCGGGCTTTGGCAGCCGCACCGGCGAGGATCCCACCGCCCAGATTCTGGGACACCTTCTCGCCCTCCCGGTAGCGGCGGGCGGCCCCTTCGCCGAGGACGACGGGGCCATCCCGCTTGCCCATCTTCTAAGCCTGCCAGCGGGCGCAGCGGTGACTGCAGCGGGCATCGTCGGCGACGGTCCCCATGGCCGTGCCGGCACGGCAAGTGGCGATTTTGACTTCTATGCTTTTACCGCCGCCGCCGAGAGCCGGATCGAGGTGGCGGTCCGTACCCCCGTCCCCCTCGGAGCTCTGAATCCCGTCGCCGGACTTTACGCCGGCGACGGGACCCTGCTGGCGGTCAACGACATCATCCCGTTGCCAGGTTTCCTCTCCACCTTCGACAGCTATCTCGACTTCACCGTCGCCGAGAGCGGGACCTATTACGTCGTCGTCGGAGGTTATTTCCCCATCGAATTCGAGTACCAGTTGTTGCCCGCCGACCCCTTTGACTCCGCCTCCGGACCGGGAGCCGGAAGCGAGGGGACCTATGAGGTTGTCATCGCCGCCGATTTTCGCGACCCGGGCGACGCCGACTTCTACCGCGTCGAGCTGCGTCCCGGCGACGTTCTCGGAGCGAACCTCGCAGGCAGCGCGGGCCGACTTTCCCTTCTCGGTCCCGATGACGAGCTCCGAGTGGCCGCGGTCGCCGATCTGAGTGGCATCTACCCGGACGCCTCGCCGCTTCTTGGCGGTGGTGCCCGGGCGGCCCTCGCCTACGTCGCCGACGCTGCGGGCACCTATGCCGTCGGCGTCGACCGCGCCATCGGGCTCGCCGCGGCGGGCGACGGTACCTACAGCCTCGAGCTCGGCGTCGCTCGTTCGCCCTCCGCGTGCGACGCTGGCGACACCCTCCAGATCCTGTTCCTCGACTTCGACGGCGCCACCTTCGACGCCACCATCGTCTTCTCCCCCCTCGGCACGGTGACGCTCTCACCGCTGGCCGACTTCCTGTCCCGCTGGGGGCTCACCCCGAGTGACGAGGATGCGGTCATCGACGCCGTCATCCGGCACGTCGCGGAGAACCTGTCGGAGGACGTGCGCCTGCGGGGCCTGAACGGCGACTTCGCCGCAAGCGGCGTTTACGGCGAGTTCGATATCGCCATCCGCAACAGCCGCGACCACCCGGAGCCCTGGGGCGCGCCGAACGTCACCCGGGTGATCGTCGGCGGCACGGTCGACGAGTTGGGCTTGCGGCTTCTCGGCGTCGCGGAGTCGATCGATCCCGGCAACTTCGCCACCGCCGAGACCGGTGTCGTCCTGCTGGACCTGCTGAGCGCCGAAGCGAACAACCCGAACTCGCTCAACTCCTTCCCCCTGGCTCCCGGGGCGTCGAAGGTCGAGCTGGTCGGCGCCGGCGTGGGCAACGTCGTCAGCCACGAGGCGGGGCACCTCTTCGGCAACTTTCACACCGACCGTGATTTTGAAACCGGCGGCGCGGCCAACGTCATGGACCGCGTCGACCTTGCCGGGCTCCTCGTCGGCCCCGGTGCGGTCTTTGGCGACGCCGACGACCAGGACGTCGACTTCGGGCCCGACGCCTATTCGCGGTTGGAGCCCTTCGCCGGCATCGAAGACACCCTCGACGTGATCGCTTTTGACCTGCCCCGGGGCGGCGGGCACCCCGACGTGGCCGTCGACAGATACGTCCACGAGTATGGCGCGCTCCCCTTGGCGACCAGCGCCGCGGCAAGCTTCGTGGTGACCAACGAGTGCACGCTCGACCTCCTGATCACGGCGACGCTGCTCGCCGGAGAGGACGCCGGCGAATTCGCGCTCACCGCGGGCAGCGGCCCGGCGACGCTGGAACCGGGGGCGGCGCGCACGATCGAGGCCGTCTTCACGCCGGTGACCCAGGGAGCAAAAAGCGCCACTTTGAGCGTCTTCTCGAACGACGGCGACGAGAATCCGCTCACGGTCTCGCTCCACGGCTATGGCGGCGTGGGCGACATCGCCATCGACGCTGTGGCGCACGAGTACGGCGACCTCGTCTACGGTGACGCTGGAACCGACGCCACCCACACCTTCGTCCTGGAGAACACCGATTCAGCGGCCGCTCTCTACGTGACGGCGATGCCGTTGACCGGCGCGAATCCGGGACAGTTCTCGGTTGCCGGCACGAGGGAGCGGGTATTGCCGCCGAGCTCGCAGGTGCCGCTCACCGTCCGTTTCGCGCCCGGCGGTCGGGTCGGCGAGATGAGCGCCCGGCTGCGGATCGTCTCGAGCGACCCCGACGAGAGCCCGCTCGACGTCTTCCTCTCAGGACGCGCCCTCGGCCCGGACGTGGCGATCTCCCCGGGCTCCCCCTACCACTATGGCCTCTGGCCGGTCGGCCAGGGCTGGTGGCGGAATTTCCGGGTAACCAACGAGGGAACTCTCGACTTGTTGGCGACGGCGGTCACCGTCACCGGCGATGAAGATTTCGAGATCACCCAGGGTGGCGGACCCTTCGTCGTGACCTCTGGGGAGACCCACGAGGTGAGGGTAGAGTATACCGCTGGGGCGGTCGGGTTGCGCAGCGCGCTCCTGGAGCTCGTGACCAACGATCCCGACGAGAATCCGGCGATCGTGGAGCTTTTCGGCCTGGGCGGATTACCGGAGCTTGTGGCCGACCAGATCGTGCACGACTTTGGCACCGCGCTCCTGGGCGAGAGCGTGAGCCGGACGTGCCGAATCCATAACGTCGGGAGCATCACTTTTCGCGGACAGGCGGAGCTGGCCGGCCTCGAGGCCGAGGACTTCTCCTTCGTCCAGGGAGGCGGCCAGATCGTCGTCGGCCCTGACGCCGAAATCGACGTCGAGATCCGCTTCTCACCCACCGTGGCCGGCACGCGACGGGCGATGCTGCGTCTGACACCCGACAATCCGGTCTACGCCACGTTCGAGGTGGCGTTGCGCGGCTCGGGTCCCTCCGTGATTCCGACACTCTCCCCATTCGGCCTCGGTCTTCTCGCTCTCGCGTTCGTCCTCGCGGCGCTCTACGAGTTGCGACGGCGCCCGAGTGGTCTTTGACTCCACCGTACGGAACTCGCCGGAATCTTTTCAACTCGGGCAGAATCATCATGGACGAAGGCGCTCTGATCTCCTCTCTGCTGGACGGCGAACCTGAGGTCGTCGAGCAGGTACGGGCATGGATTCGGGGCGCCTTCACCCCCTACCGGGAGCGGCTTGCCGCGGATCTCGAGGACCTGGAGCAGGAGGTCCTGCTCCAACTGACCCGCAACTTGAGGGACGGCCGGTTTCAAGGGAAGAGCTCGCTGGCGACCTACGTGAGGACCCATGTCCATCACAAGTGCATCGACCGGCTGCGGGCTCTCAGCCGCCGCCAGTGGGTCGACGTCGAGGACCTGGAGCTGCCCGCGCGAGGGCCGTCGCCGCTGGAGGAGCTGTCGCGGGCGGAAGCCGTGGATCTGGCCCTGCGTGTCCAGGAGCAGATGCCCGAGTCGTGCCGGGTGCTGTGGCAGATGCTCCAGGAGGGCCTGTCCTACCGGGAGATGAGCCAGCGCCTCGGGATCGCCGAAGGGACCCTCAGGGTGCGTGTTCTCCGCTGCCGCCAGCGCGCCCTCGAGGTACGGGACCAGCTTTTTTCGGCGAATCCTGTAACGAAGTCGAACCGCCGCCGACTAAGCAGATGAAGCCCGAAGACATGACCATGAGCACCCTCCCGTCCACCCTGAGCCCATCCACCCTGAGCTGCCAAGCGGCTGGCGAGCTCCTGCCCTGGCTCCTGGGCGGCTCCCTCCCCGGTGAGCAACAGCACTCGATCCGCCAGCACCTCGCAGGGTGCGAGAGCTGTCGTGGCGAGCTCGCGGAAACGGCCCAGGCGTGGCGGGTCTTGACCCAGCACGTTCCCAGCCTCCACCTCGTCGAGTATGCCCTGGGCCTGCCGTCGAGCGGCCCGCAACGCGAGCGCATCGAGCGCCACCTTGCGCTTTGCCCGTCCTGCCAGGAGGAGCTTGCGTTGGTGAGGGCCGACAACCTCGCCGACTTCGAGGAGGCCCGCACGGCACACGCCCTGTCGAGGGTCCGTCCGGGCTTCGGACCGGCGAGGCGAGGGCACCGCCCAGCCCGCTGGCGCGTTCTGGCGATCGCGGCGACCCTCCTCGTAGCGGTGGTCTCGGGCCACCTGATCGTGAATCTCACCGAACGCTCCTCCGGATCCCTGCCCGCCGACCCACCCGCACG
Source organism: uncultured bacterium (assembly GCA_965371445.1). GTDB lineage: Bacteria > Acidobacteriota > Thermoanaerobaculia > Multivoradales > J023 > DASWIG01. The sequence continues at coordinate 7,678 of CBDUYN010000060.1, forward strand.
GATCGGATCCGGGGCGCAGCCCTCACCGGACGGTATTTTTACCGACGGGTTCGAATCGACCGACATCACTGCCTGGTCTAACGATTTACAGTAAGAGACTCCCAACAACGCAATCGGAAGGAGACACACATGAAGCTCTCGCACAACAAGATCCTTTTCTGTGCCGGCATCGTCATCTTGATGGCAGCCGCAACGGCCTCGGCCCAGCTGGAAGTCGTCACCAACAATGCGGCCAACGTCGGCAACATCCTTTATCCCACCTGTGTCCAGGCCGGCGAGTACGGTCTGCGGACCACCACCGTCAACGGCGTCAATTCCGCCATGTTCGTGGAGGCCGGAGCTAGCGTTGGTGTGAACAACGAGACCGTCTTCCGCGCCCAGTTCTGGTTCAATCCGTCGACCATGGACATCCGGCACGGTCGCCGGCACTTCATCGCGTCGAGTACCCCCGGCTCCACCTCCAAGCAGCTGTCCCCCTTCCGCACCGGGTTCTTCAAGAACGCTTTCACCGGTGAGCGCAAGGTCAACATCAATTGCAAGGTCAACTGCACGAACCCCACCTGTCCCAACGCCGCCACCACCAAGATCAGCCTGGGATCGGCTCCCGGTTGGTCTCTGATCCAAATCGAATGGGCGCAGAACTCCGGCCCCGGTGTCTTTGACGGCGTCTGCCGTATCTCGGTCATCGCCGGTATCGGTGCCGGCGAGAGTAGGCAAGCGAACATCACCAACCTGCAATACAACATCGGATCCATCAAGATGGGATTCCTGGGTGGCGTGGTCATCGATCCGCAATCGACCGGAGAGCACTGCTACGACGAATTTTCGTCGTTCCGGACACTCGCTCCGTGAGCTCCGGTCCTCTCCTCTACGCCGGATCCCCCCAGCAAAAAGGGACCCCTCGTTTTCAGAGGGGTCTCTTGCCGTTTCTTGCAGGTGATCGAATCGCGGTCCTGACGACGGCCGTCCAGGCGCTGTAGACCCGAAATGACATCCCGTTCGCTGCTACTCCTCTGCCTGATCATGAGTTTCACCCTTGGAAGCTGCGCGCTCGTCGCGCCCAGGGGTACGCGGGTCGTCCTCATCACGATCGATACTCTACGCCGCGACAGCTTCGAGAGCCACATGCCGCAACTCGCGGCCTGGGCCGACGACGCGGCGGTCTTTACGGGTTTTTACTCCGCCACCTCTACGACCCAGCCGTCTCATGCTTCGATGTTCACAGGTCTCCATCCATGGCAGCACGGCGTGAGCCGTAACGGCCAGGACCTTGCTCCTGAGAGACGGACGATCGCCGAGATTCTGAAGTCAGCCGGCTTTTCGACGGCTGCGGCCGTAGCCTCCTTTCCCGTCTCTCACGAATTCGGCTTCGCCCAGGGATTCGACGTCTTCGACGACGACTTCGACCAGGGCAAGCGTGGTCCATGGGCCAAAGATCCGCAGAAAGACGGCGAGAAGAGATTCTATTCGCGAGCCGACACCCTCAGCCAGAAGGCGATCGCCCAACTCGACAAGCTTACCGGCAGCGATCGGCAGTTCTTCTGGTTCCATTACTTCGACCCGCACGACCCGTATGGCGACAGTACGGACGAACGGATGACCGGCCCCATGGAAGCGCTCGATCTGGCCCTCAAAGGAGAAAACCCGTCAGCAGCCGTGCGTCGCTCCCGCGAGCTCTACGACAAGGACGTTTCCTTTCTGGACCGCTCGCTCACGGCACTCCTGGAACGACTCGAAAACGACAAGGATTTCGAGACCCACGTCCTCATCGTCTCCGATCACGGCGATAGCTTCGGGGAGGACGGCTCGATGGGTCATGGGACGCGTCTTACGACCGGGCAGATCCATGTTCCGTGTCTCATTCGCTCGCCGAGGTTTTCTCCAGGCCGCCGGACGGACATCGCAGGATCCATCGACGTCGCGGCCACAGTGCTGGCTCTGGCCGGAGTCAAATCCTCTCTCCCGACCAGCCGCGACCTTGCCAAGGCGCCCGGGACCGCTCCCAGGGTTTTCGGCATGCGCCGCGTCTACGCTAAGGGCGCGCGCTTTCCACGACTCGACGGTAACCGATATCCGATAGACACTCCGTTGTTTTACACGATTTTACACGATCAGATCGTCAGGGGCAATTCGGAGGAGGTCGAGGCTTTGCCAGAGGGCCTTTCTGAAGGCGAACATGACACCCTACGCATGAACCTGCGGCGGCTGTTTTCGACTTTTGAAGAAACGTTAAAAAAGAATTTCAAGGAGGAGGACCTCACCCCTGAAATCCGCAAGGCCCTCGAGGCACTTGGCTATGTCGCCTGAAGCTTTCAGTGTCACCAGCCTGCCACGCGCGGAACGCTCCACGCTGGCGCGTACCGCGATACGACAGATCGTAAAGAGCTACAGCAAGCTCGTCATCCGCGTCTATTCGACGATTCGTTTCACGATCCTGAGACAACCCTTCCTGGAAGAAATCGGTCAATACCTGCCACGGCAGGGGCGCATCCTTGATCTGGGATGTGGCTTCGGCCTTTTCTCGCTCTACTTTGCGATGCTGGAACGCGGCCGGAGCCTGACCGGGGTCGACATGAACGCTCGTCGAATCGAATACGCCCAGGCGAGTGCCCGCAAGCTCGGGCTCGACAATATCGAGTACGAAGTCGCCGACGCGATTGCATGGGTGGGTCAGCGGCAATTCGACGCGATCTTTTTTCTGGATCTCGTCCACCATCTTCCGGTGGCCGAAGTACCTGACTTCTTGGACAAGGTCTCTAGATTACTTCAGCCTGATGGTGTTCTGGTGATCAAAGACGTGGCTCATCGTCCATTCTATAAAATGCTCTTTACCCTGATTCTCGATCGGCTGATGGTGGGTATGGAACCGATCCGCTACTGGCCGCCAGACGAGCTGGAAGAATTGCTGGAGGACCTCGGCTTTGAAGTGATTCACCACCGTCTCAACGACATCTTACCCTACCCCCATATCCTTTTCGTCGCGCGCCGGGCCGTCCACCGCACCGAGACGAGCGCTCTACCCTCCGAGGCTGCCGCTCACTGATACCGCGGTGCCGGCGACCCATCCCCTCGAATCGCGGAGGCTCCGATGCAATCACGGCTCGACACCCAAGAGGATCAGGAGCTGCGCGGACCAGGAGCTCACCGGGAATTTCCACGCGGCGTATTGTGGCTGGCGCTTTTCTGTTTGACCTATCTGGCTGTAGAGGTCCTCGCCTTCGCATCGTACTTCATCATAACCGCCGAGCCGCTTTCCTTGTCAGCACTAAGGCAACAGCGCCGAACGATTATCCGCAAAACCTCCAGCGAGATCACCGTTGGCGGGGATCCGAAGTATCAACGGCAGACTTTCAAAAACATCATTCTCCACCCTTACCTTGGCTACATGCAGGAGCCTCCTAAGGACTTTATCAATAATTTCGGATTTCCCCTGCGGCGACAACGATCTACGCCAAGCGGTCAGAGTGTCGTGATTGCGATTACTGGAGGATCGGTGGCCGAATCTTTCTTTGACCACGTCGTAGCCGATGAAGAGTGGACGCGCCTTCTACGGAAAGTTCCCGGCCTCGAAGGAGTCGAGATCGATTACCTGTTGTTGGGCCTCCGCGGTTACAAACAGCCACAGCAGTTGCTCTCTGTGGCCTACTATCTCTCTATGGGAGGAAGACTGGACATCCTCGTCAATATTGACGGCTATAACGAAGTGGGGCTGGCCGAAGACATGTACAGGGTAGGTGTCTTTCCTGGGTATCCATATCATTGGCGCCCCTTGACGCACGTTAACGTGTCTCCTTCTCAAATGAGAATAGCAGGGATCGCCGTCGTGCTGGTGGATCTCCGGCAACAGCTCGCGGTCACGGCGGAGGCTCTCCGCTACAGTATTTCTGCCAATGTCGTGTGGTATCTCCTTGATGGATATATTGGTGACAGATTGAGCAGATATCGATCGCAGCTACACAATAAGATTGGGCATCCGTTTCCTTACTTCAGGGACGGACCTATCGAGGCCGTTCAAGGGCAACAGGACATCTATCCATGGCTGGCTGACGTCTGGGCGCGGTCCTCTATCCAGATACAGAGTCTGACAAAAGCTCATGGTTTTACTTATCTACATTTCCTACAACCCAATCAATATGTGGCGGGGAGCAAGCCTTTGTCTGCCGAAGAGAAGGTGGTCGCCTTCGACTCGACAAGTCGGCACTTTCGGCATGTGACCAACGGCTACCCGGAGCTCCTCAAGAGAGATGAGCAGTTGCAGGCCCAGAACGTTCCGTTTTACGACCTCACCCGGATTTATCAGGACATCGATGAAACGATCTATTCCGATAGATGCTGTCACATCAACCAAGAGGGCAACCGCCTGATGTCCCAGGCGATCGCCCGCGAGATCAAGGCCCTTCTAGAGGCAAGGTAGCTTGTCAACCTTCATTTGACGTAGCCCAGGGCGCGAAGCTCGCGCGTCTGTTCGGGCTCGGGTTGGCCACGCACGACTGGTTGGGCGAGCTGCGGCCGTTGGCGAATCTCTCTCAGCTTGCGCTTCAACTCGTGGAAGATCTCCGGGTTGGATGCCGAGAGATCGACACTCTCCCCTGGATCCTCCGAGAGATCTACCAGGACGAAGGTATTCTCAGCATGCATCCACCGCAGCTTGAAGGATTTCCGCCTTATTGAACGCTCCTGCCATGATTCGGCCAGCACATGACGTGGCTCGTCGCTCATCAGGTCGACCCCGTCGATCTCCTCTGGAGGAGTGATGGCTAAGAGGCGCAGAAGCGTCGGCAAGACGTCGATGTTGGACGTCGGGCGCTCAACGACCTGGCCAGCCGGGCAGCAGCCCGGAAAGGAGATCATGAGCGGCACGTGGATCTGATCTTCGGTCAGCCCGTTGTCATGACTGAAGTAGTAGCCGTGATCGCCGGCCAGGGCCTCTCCATGATCGGCGGCGAGCACCAGGATACTGTTGGCCAACAGGCCGCGTACCTCAAGCGCCTTGAGAATCCGCCCCAGCTCACGGTCCAGGCCGAGGACCTCTGCCGCGTAGCGCAGGAGATAGACTCTGCCGTCGTTTGTCGAAACGCCCGAGCCCACTCGTTGGTAGTGGGGAATTCCCTGCCAGCCACTATTTTTCCCCTCGTCTAAAAGAGGAATAACCGTGGGAGCGTCGAAGCTCTCCACTGAGAAAAGACGGGTGAGATCCTCGGTCGGCTCATAGGGCCCGTGGGGCTCCATGTAGTGTAGCCAAAGGAAGAGGTGCTCGATCGTGCCCTGCTCGTCGATCCACTCAAGTGCCCGCTGGTTGATCTGGCTCGCCTTGGTTTTCCAAAACGGATGGCGCTGCTTGACGCGTTCGTAATGATCGAAGCCGTTCTCGAATCCGGAACCCGGAGCGACGACGGGATTGGCGACAAATCCGGCAGTCAGGAAGCCGGCCTCGTGGAGCTTCGTGGTCAGCGTTTGAAGTCTGGGAGAGAGGACGTGCTCGTTGACGATGACCCCGGAACGGTTTGGCAAAAGGCCGGTAAAAAGGCCTGCGATCCCGGCCGACGTGACGGCACCTACCGAGTTGTTGGCGGCGAAGCGAACCGAGCTCCGGGCCAACTGCTCCAGGTTCGGAGTGAGGAAGACTCCGCCGCCGGTGCTCAGGAAATGGTCGGCCCGCCACGTGTCGACGGTGAGCAGGATCACGTGGTCGGGCGGATCGGCCGGCGGCGGGCCGCAGGCGGGCAACGTCGCCGTCAAGAGCAGGCCGACGACGAACCTCCGGCTTGGGGGAGCGAATCGGGAGAGGCGTTTTCGCATGGAATCGACCTTTACGATGCGGGATCGGAGGTCCCCTCCGGGGGACCGGGGTGAGGAGGAGGAGGAGGTACCCGGCGCTCCAGCAGCAACGCTTCCCTGGCCTGGCACTGCCCGATCGTCACCCATCCCTGGGTGTGGAGCAGCGCCAAAAGCTGCGTGTCGAGCTCTGGGTTTCGCCTGTTGGCTTTGTAGTAGAGAAACCGGACGCCGCTCTGCTCGAGCCAGCTCACAAACTGAGGCTGTGGTGGATGCACCAGGACGTTGGAGAGATCTGCGCCGTAGAGCAGGTAGCGATAGTTCGGATGCTGCCGGTTCAAGGCGATCTCGCTGCCGGCCGGGATGTGGGCTCGGACCTTCTCCCACACTCCCCGACAAGGAGTCATCCAAAATGTCTGCCGCTCGGCTTCGACCTGCTGAACGAAGATTGACAGAGACGTGACGACCACCCCGACGAGGAGCACTCTGCGCAACGGCCCCAGAGCCCGCCGTTCGAAAACCGTGCCAAGGACACCGCCGCGACGCAGGTTATAGGCGAGCAAAATCAGGACGGTTAGCGCCACGAAACCCCACAGGAGCTCAGATTGTCGCAGAACCTTGATGATCAACCCTCTTTCATACCATTTGTAGACGATCAGGGCCGGTATGGCGAATCCGCCGACAAAACGGCAAAACCTCCCCCCGAACTGCTGCCTCAGAAATGCCGCCACCAGGATGTAGGTAAGGAAGAGCTGGCCGGTGGCGTAGCGAAGGCTCTGGCCACCTTTTAGATAGCCGAGATTGTCGGGGGCGTTGCCGCGGCTCCACGGGGTCCGCAGAAAGAGAAACCAGAGGATCGATGCAGCACAGCAGCCGAAAAAGAGCAAGGCAGTCCTCCTCCCCGCCGCGGGCTTGCCCGACCCACGGACACGCAGCGAGGAGACGCCGGCAGTGATCCAGGCGGCGACGAAAACGAGCATCAGGACGGGAAACTCCGGTCCGGCGGCCCGGATCGCTCCGGTGACAAATTGTCTCCAGGTCTCACCATCGCCGGCGTGTTCCAGGATCGAGGTGCCCGAAAGATCCCAGCCGGGGAAGATCGTGAAACCGCCGATACGGATGGCGATCGGATGGACGGGGCTACCGGTGCGCAGGAAGTTGGCGATCTGCATCGTGGCCGGGAGCGCCAGGATCAAGAAGGCGGCGGACATGAGAACGGCCGTTCGGCGCAGGCGGATCCGCCAGTCCCCGGGTGTTCTCAGAACGTAGAGGGCCAGAGCCGAGCCGCTGAGCAGACCGGCGTAGAGGAAGCCGGTGGCCTTCGATCCGACCAGAAAAAATCCGCTCAAAAGAGCCAGGAATAGCCCCCCCTGATGGCCTCTCCAGATGCGTTCCGCCGCCATCAGAGAGACGAGAATGGCGACGGCGAAAGCGGAATCGCTCTTGAGTGATCCGCTTCGCCAGACCATCGGAGAGAACATGCACAGCCACGCCACCATCGCCGCACCGGCTCCCGGGACGCCGAGCCGGCGGGCGGCGGCATGGACCAACAGCAGCATCAGCAACGCCATCAATGCCCGCGGGACGACCGCCAGCACGTCGCTACCGAGGATCATGAAGGCCGGGACGTACTGACATTCCCAGAGCAGCGGATAGTTGTACTGCGTGCTGAGGAGGAGGCGGCCGGATTGGATCATCTCCACGATCCAGGGACCGTGCAGAGTCAGCGAGTCCGTGCCGTCGACCAGGAGAACACAGTAGAGGAGAAAAAGAAGAAAGAGGGCCGCTGCCGGAGCGACGAGGCGGGGCCGGCTGCGGATCCGGACCTGCGCCGCGAGCAGCCGGCAGAGGGTCGCGTGCGACTGCCTCGCGTCGCCGAAGAAAACCGCCGCCAGGCCGAGCAGGGCGCAGGCGACGAGATAATAGCGCGTCCGCAAGAGACCGGCCAACCCGAGAGCCTCGACCACGAGGGTGTTGAGGGCGAACAGCGTCATCAGGAGAGACGCCAGGCGCAATGAGCCCGGGGCATGGGGAAGCGCTCGCCGGACGAGGGGCCAACCGGCGAGGGCCAGGGCCCAGAGCGTCAGTCCGTAGGCTCCCGTACGCAGGAGAAAGGAGGCAAGCTCAGTCGGGTCGGACATCGCAACGCCAACCGACGTCGTACGCCCGCCTCCCCGCGAGATCGGGAGGCGCCGATAGCACAGGTTCGGGCTCGTTGTGTTTGGGATCCATCGCTTCCACTCCTCCTTGACACTCTCCCGGCCGCCGCCAGCTCCTTGACAGGGTTTGGCAGCGTGGTGTCGGGTTCCACCGCCCGAGCGCAGCCTACCGTACGCTCCGGTCCGCCACCAACCCCCTTGACAGGGCTGACAGCGTAACGTAGGGTTCCCGCCGCCCGAACGTAGCCTATCACACCCCAAATTCATGTCCCAAAGGCAGTTCTGCAGAGATGAACCCGCCCGCTGTTCCCGATCGTCCACCGTCCCGCAGCGCCGTCTGGTGCAACCAATGGCTGCCGATCTTCATCGCCGCGGTGGTCGGGACGGGGCTGCGTCTTCACATCCTGCGCTGGCAGATTCTCTCCGACGACGAGTGGCACGCCGTGCGCACGTCCGTCGTCGAGACCTATCGGCATCTCCTGACCGACTTCTCGGTGTCTGCGGCACCGCCGCTGCCTCTCTTGTACAAGGTCCTCCACGATACCGTGGGTCTGTCCGAGAAGGTCCTGCGTCTGCCGGTGATCGCGTTCGGGGTGCTGATCCTGGTGGCATGTCCGGGGATCGTCCCCGAGCGGCTCGGCCGGAGGACGCGTTGGACGTTCGCGGCGCTACTCGCTCTCTCCCCCATCCTCGTCTACTACAGCCGCTACACCCGGCCCTATTCCATCAGCCTCCTGTGCACCTTCGTCGGGGTCCTGGCTTTTTTCCGCTGGTGGTCCGGTGGCGATCGGCGCTGGGCGACGATCTACGTCCTCTGCGCTGTCTTCGGCCCCTACTTCCACCTCACCACGCTGCCGAGCCTGTTGGCACCCTTCCCCTTCGCCGTCGCCGAGGTATGGCTGCGCCGCCGCCGCGACGGCGGCGGGGTCGACGCGGCGGCGGGGCGCTCCCTGCGTGAGCTCTTCGCTCCGGCGGCGCTCGTCACGCTCGGCCTGGGCCTGTTGCTCGGTGCGCCGATTCTCCTCGATTGGGGCGCCATCGCCAGGCGCGCCGGCACCAGCCTCGTCGACACGAAGACCTTCCTCTACACCTTGCCGTTGCTCGCCGGAGCCGGCCGCTGGTGGCTCGTCTGGACTCTCGTTGCCCTCGCCGCCGGCGGATCGATCCGGTTGGCGAAACGTTGGCCCCGCTTCGCGATCTATCTGCTCTGGATCACCGCGTGCACTGTCGTCGTCGCGGCAGCGTCCCGGGCCACGGCGATCCACGTACCGATCGTCTTCGTGCGCTACACCCTCTGGATCCTGCCGCTGTTCCTGCTCTTGGTCGCCCTCGCTGTGGAGTGGCTGCTGGAGCGCCTGCGCTCCGACGCGGGCTTCGCGTTGGTGCTGGCGGCGATCGCCGCCATCCTCTTTGCCCTCGGCCCGATTCCCGCCGTCTACGGCCGCGTCAACAGCTGGACGAGCCACGCCATCTACCAATACACCTACGATCACGGCGCCAACCCTTTCTCCTACGTTCCCGACCGCCGGCCTCTGCGGATTCCGGAGTTCTACCGCCAGCTGGGCGAAGCGCCCGCCGGCAGCCTGGTCATCGTCGAGGCCCCTTGGTTCTACGAGTGGCACAACAACCCCCTGCCCTTCTACCAGGAGATCCACCGCCAGTGGGTCAAGGCCGGCTTCCACGGCGACTTGTGCTATCAACCGATGGCTCTTCGGCGTCAACCTCGGCAAGCGACCCGGTTGAGCCTGCGCAACTCCGTCGACATATCGGTCCCCACCGCCCTCGGTATGCACGGTGTCGACTACGTCGTGTTGCACAAGAACCTGAGGGCCGAGATGCCGCGGTTTCGCGGCGACGTCCGCCGTGTCCCTCCGAGCAACATCCCGCCCGAGAGTCAGATCTTAAAGTGCATCGACGGCTATCAGCAACTGCTGGGTGGGGCCAGCTACGAAGATTCAGACATTGTCGTCTTCGACGTTCGTCACCTCAAGACGCAGGAATGGACCCGATAAGGCCCGGTGTGACTCAGCTGCCCTTGTCCATGATGGCTCAGCCGGCCTTGCGGCAGTAGAAACGCAGGGTGTTGCCGACCGGCAACACCAGCCCCAGAAGCGAGATAAGGAGAGCCAGAGGAGCCAGCAAGACGGCGAGCGCGCCGTGTAACCATGTCGGCGGCTGGCGGACCAACTGTCGCGCCTCCTCGTTGCAACGCAGGGCGTCGAGGAGGCGATTGGGACGGCCCGGCAGAACGTTCAGCATGTTCTGAAGGGTGGTGACCGGAGTGTACTCCGGGGAGAAGTGTGAAATCCCCTCGATCCGGAAACCTTCTTTCTCGAGCAGGTCGCGCAGGGTCGACGGTGTGAAAAAAAGGAGGTGATGGGGATAGTCGACGCACAGGTTACGCAAACCGAGCAGGCGGAAACCCGGACTGGCGAAGTTGGGAACCTCCACCAGCAGCAGACCACCGTCTTCGAGGAGCTCCCAGGACCTGCGAAGATATCGCGACGGCCGGGCGACGTGTTCCAACACGTGATAGAAGGTGATGACCCGAAACGATCCGGGCTCAACGTCGAGCTCCGGAAGCTCGCCAACGATCACCTCGACCCCGCGGAGCTTGCGGGCAGCCCGCGCCGCCGTCTCCGAAAGCTGGACCCCCAGAACCCGCCATCCACGCCGCTGGAGCAGCTCGAGCAGCATACCTCTTCCGCAGCCAACGTCGAGTAGCGACGCCGGTGCCGGCTCACGGCGCACGATCTCCCACATCCGCAACCAGCGAAAGATCCGGACCACCCTTTCGACGCCACCGCGAAAGCGCGCTCCCTCCTCCGGCTCGTAATAGTCTTCCTGGTAGTAGGTCTTGCACTCCTCGGCGCCCGGCAAGCTCGCCAGGGAAACCAGGCCGCATCGATCGCAGCGCACGAGGGTCGGCTCGCCAGCCAGGACGACGGAGCACGTCCGGCCGGTCTTGCGCTCGCACAGCTCGCACGAGGTGGACTCGGTGCTCGTCGACGTCATCGCGACGTGTCTTTCGGCAGAAAGATCCTCGCCTTCACGAGGCCCCACCGGTGAAGCCGGTAGCTCAAGGCGACGCGCAGGACGCCGAGGCCATAGGCACAGGATCGGGAAAAACCGATGCTGGAAGCCTCCGCGAAGTAACGGGTGGGACAACTGATCTCACCGATGGCGAAGTCGAAGTAATGTGCCTGCACCAAAACTTCGTTGTCGAAGACGAAATCCTCGGAATTGGATTCGAAAGGCAACGTCTCGAGCAAACGTCGAGAATAGGCCCTCAGACCCGTATGATACTCGCTGAGCTTGGCGGTCAACAAGAGGTTCTCCACACCCGTCAGCAAGCGGTTCGCGATGTATTTATAAAGCGGCATGCCGCCGCTGAGGGCGCCCCCGCCCAGGATCCTGGAGCCGAGCACGAGGTCATAGTGCCCACTGGCGATCATCGACGCCATGGCGGAAACCAGGCGCGGACTGTACTGGTAGTCCGGATGTATCATGACCACGATGTCGGCGCGGCGTTCGAGGGCCAGCTTGTAACACGTCTTCTGGTTTCCCCCGTAGCCCCGGTTGCGCGGATGGGTGTGGACGGCGAGCCCCAGCGTCCGCGCCAGCTCGACGGTGGCGTCGCTGCTGGAATCGTCCACCAACACCACGTCGTCGACGATCTTCCTGGGGAGCTCGTCGTAGGTCTGGCGTAGAGTTTCGACGGCGTTGTAAGCTGGCATGACGACCACGACCTTCTTTCCTTCGATCATCTCCTCCTCCTCCAAGGAGACGTTCTCCCTGCGTCCTGAACCCGCCGGACGCTCCCGCAGCGCGAGGCCGCCGCGCTGCCGGCGAAGCGCCGGGCGCAAACCCACGACGAGGCGTGGGGCTCTAGCACCAGGGAGCCTTCATCTGATCGGGCGGCTCCCCCTTGGCCTGGACCGGGCTGCGGGCGCGCACCACGATGGAGACATAGTCGTCCTCGGTTACGGTCTCGATCTCCTCGAAGCCGACGTGGTCCACCATCGCCCGCACGCACTCGCGATTGGGGAGCCAGAATACGGTGGGGTCGAGGTGCTCGCGTTGCGGGCCGCTGCTGACGCCGTGGGGGTGGAACTTGGCGAAGGGAACCTGCGCGAGACCCGGCTCCTCGTGGACGGCGGTCTGCAAAAGCATCGTCCCGGTGCTGACGCTTAGGATCTTCTCGAGCGCCAGGATCGGATGACGCAGGTGGTAGAGCACACCATAGAAAAAGACGAGATCGAAGGTACCAAACGCCCGCGGGTTGAGGTCGTAGACGTTGCACAAGAACGCCGTCGCCCGCGAGCCCAGCGCCGCCCGGCAGATGTTGAAGCGGCGAACCGAGTCGGGAAAGGAGTCGATCGCGACGATCTCGGCGGCTCCCCGCCTCTCCGCCTCGAAGGAGAAGAAGCCCTCGGCACATCCTATGTCCAGGATTCGCTTCCCCTCCAGGCTCTCCGGGACGCCGTAAAGCGGCAGCTTCTCGATTTCCGGCTCGGACCAGCCCGGTGTGACGACCCCCTCACCCAGGTCTAGCTTGTGGAACCAGTAGGGCTCGGCCTCGACCTGGGACCGGATCCAGTCCCTGAAGCTCGCGCTGGCAACGGTGGAGTCCGCGAGACCTCGCTTCTGTTCGCCTTCATCCGGCATGGATGGCTTCTCCTGAGACTGAGGGTATGCTCTTCGCTTCGGCGCCCGCGGCTGGCGCGTCGTGCGGTGAGGGCGGCTAGGACGAACCCTGGGGAAGACAGGGCCGGAGCTCATCGGCGGCGAGTATAACGCCCGTCGCAAAGCCCCGCAACCGTGGGTGGTCGTCTCGGTCGTCTCCACCGAGCCGCGGCGGCGACGCCTGGTCTTCAGGTCTTCAGCATCATGATAGGATCTCTTCGCATGACGAGCCGTATCCTGGTCCTCGGTGCCGCACCACTCCCCTTCGAGCCCCAACGCCGCCAGTACGCGGCGAACCTGCGAAGCTGGCACTTCACCCAGCCGCTGCTCGTGGACGGCCACCAGGTGCGGCTCGTCGGCTGCCGGCTGCCCAACACCTACCCTGAGGGCACCGAACCGGTCCGGCGCCAGGTGGACGGCGCCCTCGAATACTACTCGATTCCCGGCGAGCTGTTCCACGACGAAGCGTTCATCCAGCAGCTGAACGACGAATTCGACCCGGACGCCGTCCTTGGGGTCAACACCCACCCCGCTTCCCGGGCGGTGCGCATCGCGACCGAGAAGCCCATTTGGTGCGACTTGAACGGCTGGTCGATGGCCGAAGCCCAGACCAAGACCTACGTCTACGACGACGACCGCTACCTCTCCCACTTCTGGAAAATGGAGCGCGCTGTCCTCGACCGCGCCGACGTCATTTCGACCGTCTCCGAGGCCCAGGCTCACGCCACCCTCGGTGAGCTGGCCGCGCGTGGACGGCTCGGACGCCGGACCTTCGGCTACGGCTTCGTCCACAGGATCCCCAACGCGATCTCCGAGGTCGAGTACGCCCACCGCTCCCGGGTGGTGCGCAACGTCCAGGTGGGCGAGGACGCCTTCGTCGCGCTGTGGGCCGGCGGCTACAACACCTGGACGGACGTGGACCTCCTCTACGAAGCCCTGACGACGGCGATGGCGGCGGTGCCCCACTTCCATTTCGTTTCCACCGGCGGGGTCATTGAGGGGCACGACGAGATCACCTTCACCCGCTTCCGGGAACGCGTCGCCGGGAGCCGTTTCGCCGGGCGCTTTCACTTCGTCGGCTGGGTGCCGACGGCAGACGTGCCGAGCTACTACTTCGAGAGCGACCTGGGCTTGAACGTCGACAGCGCCAACTACGAGACCACCTTCGGCGCCCGCAACCGGCTCAACGAGATGATGAAAGTGGGCCTGCCGATCCTGACCACCCTCGGCACCGAGATCAGCCGTACCGTCGCGGCGCAGGGGATCGGTCTGGCTGTGCCGCTCGGCGACGCGGCGGCGTTCGCTGAGCGTATCGTCTGGGCGAGCCGACATCGCGCCGAGCTGCAGGCAATGGCCGCCGCCGCCAAGCGCTACGTCTACGAGCATTTCTCCTACGGCCGGACCACCGAACCCCTGCGCCGCTGGGCGGCCGATCCCCGCCGGGCACCGGACTTCGGCAAGGCGGTGAAGTTCGAGGACATCGATTTCTTCACCGGGCCCGATGCCGGCAACGAGGTAGAGCCCACACCGGAGCAGCTCTGCGAGGCTGAGCAGGCTGGCGAGGCAGAGGCCCGCTACCGCGAGGCCCGCCGAGAGCTCGACGCGATCCACTCGTCGAAGATGTGGCGGCTCTGGATGGCCTATCAGGCCCTACGCCGTTTCCTCCTACGCCCTTTCCGGCGCTCGTCGGCCTAAAGGCCATGAACCTACGTCACCGCCTCCAGGGTTGGCTCTGGGACCGCAGCCCGCGCCTGCTGCCACCACTGCGGCGGCTGAAGCGGTCCTTCTCGCTTCTGCGCTATCGGTGGCGGAGCCTTATTGCGACGCTGCCGGCACGGGTCGTGGCCGGAGCTCCCGCGCCCGCCGCGGCACTCGGCCATCCGATGCTCGCCGTCCACTGCGCGGCGGGCGACCGCGAGGCGGCGGAGCGCTTCCTCGCCGCCCAGACCGAGACCTCGGTTGCGTTGGGCGCCGCGGCCGGCGCCACCTTTTTCGTGAGCTTCAAGCCGCCGCTCGCCGCTTTGCCGCCGACGTGGCTTGAAGCACAGCTCTTTGCTGCGGTCGCCGAGCGTCTCCTCTGGACGGTCTCCGGCTGGGCGGTGCCGGCGGCAAGCCCGGACGGCCCGATAGACGTCCATCTTCCGGTCGCCGCGCCGGTGCCGGGTCTCGTTCGCCTCCCCACTCCCGAGGCCCGCGGCGCGCCGCAGGTCCTCGGCTGCGCCGTCGCGCACCTGACGACGGCCGAGCGCCTGGAAGAGGGCCTTAAGCCCGTCGTCTTGCCGGCCGTGGGCCGCAGTGGACCCCACTTCCTGCGCGAGGACGTGGCGGCCGGTCGTGTCGTCCGGCAAGGCACCCTGGTCTCGCTTCACGATGCTCTCAGGAACCTGCCGCCGGTCCCCGGACCGCCGACGGCGCTTTTCCTGCTGCCGTTCCTCGCCGTCGGCGGCGCCGAGCGGCTGCTCTTGGACCTGCTGGCGGGGCTCGGCGAACGCTACCGCTGCCTCGTGGTCACCCTCGAGCCGCACCGCGAAGAGCTCGGGCAAACGGTCGACGAATGCCGGCGCCACACCCCCTACGTCTACACCCTGGGCGAATGGCTGCCGCGCGAGGCCCATCTCGACGCGCTGCGCCACCTCGTACGCCGCTACCGGGTCGAGGTCCTGATGTCGTGGAATCCCACGGTGCTTTTTTTCGACGCCGCGGCCGAGCTGCGGCGCCTCCACCCGCGCCTGCGGCTCGTCAACCAGCTCTACAACCACGAGGGGGGCTGGATCGAGCACTACGGCCCCCGCCTGGTTCGAAGCGTCGAAGTCCACGTCGCGGTCAACCGCCGTATCGGCCGGGCGTTGCAGGAGGAACGCGGGGTGCCAGAGGAACGCTGTGCCGTCATCCAGCACGGCGTCCACGTGCCCGAGCTGCCCCCGGCGAGCGAGCGTGCCGAGCGCCGTCGCCGGGCGCGGGACGAGCTCGGCCTGCCCCAGGACGCCTGCGTCGTGGGCTCTTTCATGCGGCTCCACCCGCAGAAGCGCCCCCACGACGTCCTCGCCCTGGCGCGCCACCTCGGCGAGCGCGGTGAGGACGACGTCCACTTCCTGCTCGCGGGCGGCGGTCCCCTCGACGGCGAGATCGACCGCGAGCTGGCCGCCCGGCCGCTCGTGAACCTGACCCGCCTCCCCCTGCAGCGCGACGTGGAACGGCTCTACGACGCCGTCGACCTCTGCCTCCTGCCTTCGGCCTACGAGGGGCTTCCCGTCTTCCTGCTCGAGGGCCTGGCCCGCGCCAGGCCGTGCGTCGCCACCGCCGTGGGCGACGTGCCCTATCTGCTGCGCGACGGCGGCGGGGTGGCGGTCGAGAGCGTCGGCGACGTCGCGGCGCTCGCCGCGGCGCTCGCCGAGCTCCGCGATCCCGAGCGCCGTGCCGCCGAGGGCGAGCGGGGACGTCGCAGCGTCGCCGAACGCTTCGGCCTGGAGCGTTACGTGCGCGCCTACGAGGAGGTGCTCTTCCCCGCGCAGGCGCCTCAAGGAGACGGTTCATGACACCGCGCGCTTCGGTCGTCATGGCGTCTTTCAACCACGAGGCCTACGTCGAGGAGGCGGTCGAGAGCGTGCTCTTAAGCTCGGTCGACGGCCTCGAGCTGGTGGTCGTCGACGACGGCTCGCGCGACCGCAGCGTCGAGCGCCTCGAGCGCTTCCGCTCCGATCCGCGGTTCCGTCTCTACACCCAGGAGAACCAGGGGGCCCACGCGGCGCTCAACCGGGGAGTCGAGCTGGCCCAAGGCGAGGTCGTCTTCCTCCTGAGCTCGGACGACCGCTTCGCCAGCGAGCGCATTCCCCGCCTGCTCGGGCGCTTGGCCGCCGATCCCGAGCTCGTGATGACGGCGTCGTGGCTCGAAGTGATCGACGCGGCAGGGGAAAGCCTCGGCGTCAAGAGAGCCTGGCATAACATGCCGCCGTGGCCCAAGCCGCGCCGCGGGCCGGGGCTCGCGGAGACCGGCGATCCGACGCTGGCGCTCCTGGAGACGAACTACGTGTCGACGACATCGAACGTGGCCTTCCGGCGCGAGGCCTTCGACAGCGGCGTACGTTTTCAGCCGTTGCGCTACGCTCACGACTGGGACTTCCTCTTGCAGATGGCGGCACGGGGCCGCTTCGAGCTCGTCGAGGAGCCGCTGGTCTCCTACCGCGTCCACGCGTCCAACACGATCCGCGAGGGAGAGGAAGACGACGAGGCGCAGGGTCAGATGCGCTTCGAGATCCTCTGGGTGGTGGCGCGGCACGTGGAGCGGATCCTGCGGCAGCGCGCGGCGAGCCGAGGCGACGACGCCGAGCTCCGGCGGCGGATGCGAAACGGCTTGCCGCGCTTCGGTCACGAATCGATCCTTTCCCAGCTCGTCGTCCAGCGCGGCACAGCCGAGGTGCCGCCGGCGACCTACGACGCGCTCTTGGAACCGAGCCATCCCTTCCGTCGTGCCGCGATCCGGGTGCTCAGTGAGGGCCGGGGATGAGCTTGCCGCGCCTCACCGTCGCCATCCCGACGCGCGACCGCTCGCAACGGCTCGCCGAGACGCTCACGGCCCTGGCAGCTCAAGAGGTCGACGGCGCCTTCGAGGTGGTGGTCGTCGACGACGGCTCAAGCGGCGAGACCGTGGAGCTGCTGAAGACATGGAGCCGCGGTCCGTTCGAGCTGCGTTGGGAACGGCAAGAGCCCTCCGGGCCGGCGGTGGCGCGCAATCGCGCGGTTCGGCTCGCCCGCGCGGAGCGCTTGCTCTTCCTCGGCGACGACACGCGGCCCGCCCCGGGCGCCCTCGCCGCCCACCTGGCCGCCGCCGAGGGACGCGGAGTCGCCGTCCAGGGGCACATTGACTGGGATCCCGAGGCTCCGATCACGCCGGTGATGCGCTTCCTGGCTCCGGAAGGACCGCAGTTTTACTTCAAGGGTCTGCTGGACGGCGAGCCCATCCCCTACACCGCGGTGCTGGGCTCGAATTTCTCGGCGCCCACCGCCTGGTTGCGCGAAGACCCCTACGACGAGGGCTTTCCCGCCGCCGCCCTGGAGGACACCGAGCTGGCCTACCGCCTCGAGCGCAAGAGCCGGCGGACCATCTACGCCCGGCGGGCGCTTTGTTGGCACCATCACCACTACGCAGCGCTCGATCCCTTCCTCGCCCGCCAGCGGCGCGCCGGCCGCGCGGCGCGCTACGCCGTCGCCCGCCAGCCGCCTCTCCTGTGGCGCGTCGTGCTCCAACCCCTCGCCATGAGCGGCTGGATGCTCGGCCGTCACGCCGCGCGCCGCGTCCTCGGACGGCGGCGCGACGAGGACGTCTGGGACCTTGCAAGCCGCCGAGCTTTTTTTCACGGATTCTTTTCCAGCCGCAGATCCCAGGGACCGTGACGCAGGCCTCACCTACCTCCCCGGCCCCCGTGATATGTTTGCTGGCGCCGCGCCAGGCCGCGCCGGTCCCTGAAGAACCACTTCATCGCAGGAGCCAAGCATTGCCTTCACTGGAACCGACGTCCTCCACGGCGCTCGCCCAATTCGACGCCGAATGGTACCTGAAGGCGTATTCCGAGGCTCGCGACGCGATCGCCGGCGGTGAGGTGGCGGACGCCGAGCAACACTTCCGCAAGCTCGGTGCGGCCCGCGGCCTGCAGCCTAACGTCCTTTTCTCGGAGAGCTCCTACCGCGAGCGCTACCCCGAGGTCGCGGCCGAGGTCGAGGCGGGCCGGTTTGCTACCGGTTTCGACCACTTCCTCCTCTGCGGTCAGCACGAGGGGCGCCACCCCCATTCCCTGTGGCTCGACGTCGACTGGTATCGCGACACCTACCCGGAAGCGGACGCCGAGATCGAGGCCGGGCGCTTCAAGAACGCCTTCGACCACTACCTGCGGGAAGGGGCGGCGCGCCGCTACTCTCCTCACGCGGCCTTTGACGAGGACTGGTACCTGCAACGCTACGGCGACATCGAAAAGAGCGTGGAGACGGGACGCTATCTCTGCGGCTACCAGCACTTCATGGAGGACGGCCGGGCCGAGGGCCGCCAGCCGCACCCGCTCTACAGCGAGGAGAATTACCGGCGCCTCCATCCCGAAGTCGACACCGAGGTGAGCTCCGGACGGCTCGCCAGCGCCTACCTCCACCTGGTGACGAGCGGGCTTGCCGAGGGCCGTCCCTGGGAGCTCAGGGACCCGGACCAAGAGATTCGCCAGGCCGCAACGCATCTCGCCCGCTGCCGGCTGGAGCAATTTTTCTTTCACGACCGGACCCTGGTCTTTGCGTCCCCCGAGCAGCCGGACGTGTCGATCCTCTTGGTGCTCTACAACCGTGCCGAGCTGACCTTCCAATGCCTGGAGTCGTTGCGCCTCGTCGAGGGCGTGACGTTCGAGGTCATCGTCGTCGACAACGACTCTCGCGACCGGACTCGGGAGCTGCTGCGGCGTCTCGAGGGGATCCGGGTGATTTTGAACGACGAGAACGCCGGCTTCACCCGCGCCTGCAACCAGGCCGCGGCGAAAGCCCGCGGACGCCACCTCCTCTTCCTCAACAACGACACCGAGCTCTATCCGGCAAGCCTGCGCTCGGCCGTCACGCGCCTGGAGGCAACGTCCGACGCCGGCGTCGTCGGCGGCCGGGTGATCGCCCTTGACTCTCGCCTGCAAGAGGCCGGCTCGATCGTCTGGAAAGACGGCTCGACGCAAGGCTACGGCCGCGGCGACGACCCGCTGAGCGGCGCTTACCTCTATCCGCGCGAGGTCGACTATTGCTCGGGCGTATACCTCCTCACCCCGCGCGAGCTCTTCGAACGCCTCGACGGCTTCGACGAGACCTTCGCCCCCGCCTACTACGAGGAGTCGGACTATTGTTTCCGGCTGCGCCGCGAGGGATTCAAGGTGATCTACGATCCGGGAAGCGTGTTGCTCCACCACGAGTGTGCCAGCCTGAGCGACCCGAAGGAAGTGAACAAGCACCTGGCGCGCAACCGGCCGCTTTTTCTTGAGCGTCACGGCGAGGCGCTCGCCGACGCCTGGGAGCCCGACGTCCGCAGCTTCTTTCCGGCCGGCAACCGCCGGCGCTACCGCGGCCGTATCCTGATGCTCGACGACCACGTCCCGCTGCAACGTCTGGGCGGCGGCTCGCCGCGTGCGCAGGAGATCCTCCACGCCCTCTGCGGCCTCGATTTCTTCGTCACTTTCTTCGCCACCAATCCGCTGGAGCTCGACTGGAGGGACGCGCGCCGGGAGCTTTTCGAAGACCACCTCGAGCTGATCAACCACCTGGGGCGGCCCGGCTTCAACACGTTCTGGAACATCCGGCGCGACTGCTACGACATTCTCGTCGTCTGCCGTCCCCACAATCTCGAACGGCTCCTGGCCGCCGGGTTCGATCCGGCGGCCGAGCGAGCTCGCCTGATCTACGACGCCGAAGCCGTCGTGGGGCAGCGTCGTGCCCTCCGGCAGGAGGTCCTCGGCCCGGAAGCGGTCGAGCCCGGCCTCGACCTCGCAAAAGAGATCGAGCTGGCGCGAAGGGCCGAAGAAATCTGGGTCGTCTCCGAAGGCGAGGGAAAGCTCCTTGCCGGTCCGGACCAGCGCTTCACGGTCGTCGCCCACGGGACCGAGGGCGAGCCGGGCGAGCGGCCGTTCGCCGAACGCCGCGGAGTGCTCTTCGTCGGCCGCCTCGACGAGGAGTGGAACCCCAACGTCGACGCCCTCCGCTGGTACCTCACGGAGATCCATCCACGGACGCTGGAGCGTTTCGGAGAAGAGGCGGTGCTCACTGTGGTGGGCGAGCCGGGCGAGATCGAGCTGCCGGAGGCCGAGAACGTCCGCTTTCTCGGCCGGGTGCCGGAGCTTGCGCCCCTCTACGACGCCCATCGCGTCTTCGTCGCCCCCACGCGTTTCGCCGCCGGCATCCCCCACAAGGTCACCAGCGCGGCGCTCCACGGCCTGCCGGTCGTCGCCTCCTCGCTCCTCGCCCGCCAGCTCGACTGGCATGACGGCGTCGAGATCGCCGCCGGCGGCGACAACGACGCGGAGCGCTTCGCCGCGCAGGTCACCCAGGTTTACACCCAGGAGGATGTCTGGCATACTCTGCGCTCCAACGCTCTTGGGAGAGCCCGCCGTGAGCACAGCCGGGAGGCCCTGCGAGCCGCCTTGAGCAAGGCCTTGAGCGTTGAGGATCTCTCTTGATCCTTCCGTCCTCTTTCAAGCGGTGCCCTCCATGCCTCAAACGAAGTCATCGACCCGCGAGGAGGCTCTGCGCCAAGCCCGCGAGCTCGGCCGCAAGGAAGCCGAGCTTTTCGACCTGCGGCTGCGCGAGCAGGAGGCACGCCAGCGCGAGCGCCGTCTGACGGAGATGGCCTGGGTGCCGGGCTCGCCGCCGGGCCCAACCGGCGAGGCGGACTCTTACGAAGTCGCGCAGCTGCGGGCCCGAGTCGACGAGCTTTCCTACTACCTGAAGGCGGTGGAAGACTCCGGCGCCTGGCGCGCTATTCAATGGGTGCGCGGACTCTTCGGGCGCGCCTGGTGACGAGCCCCATGAGCCCGGAAGACCACGTCGCCTACCTGGAGGCGCGCGTCGAGGCCCTGGAGGAGGCGCTCGCCCAGCGCTCCCGCGAGCTGAGGCTGCTCCAGAAACATCTCCCGCAGGAAGGCCTGCTGCTGCTTTCCCGCATCCAAAACGGACTACCCCCGTTGTCCCGCCAGGCCTATGAGCTCGAGCTCTGGCACGAGACCACCGAGCTCGTGCCGGCGGACGTCGAGGACACGCTGCGCGACCTCTGGCAATCCCTGAGAGTCCTGGAGGACGTGCCGGATGAGCCCGCCTGAGACGGCGCGCAAAGCCACTGTGGTCATCCTGGTGTGGAACCGCTGGGAGCTGACCCAACGTTGCCTTGAGACCCTGCGCGAGAGCGACCTCACCGGCGCCGAGGTGATCGTGGTCGACAACGGCTCGCGCGACGAGACGCCGGAACGGCTCCGCGGCTACGACTGGATCCGGGTCCTCACCCTGCCCGAAAACCTCGGCTTCGTGCGCGGCAACAACGCCGGCATCGAAGCGGCGGACCCGCTTTCCGACGTCGTGCTGCTCAACAACGACGTCGAGCTCGTCCAAAAAGACTGGCTCCAGCGCCTGCGCGCCTGCGCCCATTCCGATCCCGCCGTCGGTGTGGTCGGCTGCCGGCTGGTGGGCAGCGACGGCCGGCTGCTCCACGCCGGCACCTACATGCCGGCCGAGACCATGTGGGGTCAGCAGATCGGCGGCAAGGAAAAAGACATCGGCCAATACACCCGCGACCACGACGTGGAGGGCATCGTCTTCGCCTGCGCCTATTTGAAACGCGAGACCATTCAAGCGATCGGCGGCCTGGCGCTTGACTACGAGTCCTATTTCGAGGACACGGACTACTGCCTGCGTGCCCGGCAGGCGGGTTTTTCGACGCGGCTCTGCGGCGGCGTCACCCTGGTCCACGACGAGCACGGCTCGACGAAGGGCGACTTGGAGGCCCGGATGCGGATCTTCGAAGGGAGCCGGGCGGTCTTCCGCAAGAAGTGGGAAAGAGAGCTCGCCAGCCGCTACCACCGCGACGTCTTCTGGCAGTCGATCATGAACTTTCCGACCGGCTACGCCATGAGCTGCCGGGAGATCCTCCTCGCCCTGGAGCGCCGCGGCGTGCGCCCGACCTATCGCTACGTCTACGGGCCGAAGACGGTCTTTCCCGTCGTCGAGCCCGAGGGGTTCGACGAGTATCGGCTCAACGTCATGGGCTCCCGGGAGGCGCCCCGGCGGCCGCCGCTGGCGGTCGTCTACGGCCAGGGCGACGTCTTCCACCGCAATCGGGGCCGCTACAAGATCGGCTTCA
Source organism: uncultured bacterium (assembly GCA_965371445.1). GTDB lineage: Bacteria > Acidobacteriota > Thermoanaerobaculia > Multivoradales > J023 > DASWIG01. The sequence continues at coordinate 30,154 of CBDUYN010000060.1, forward strand.
CGATGCTCGAGGTCGACGGCTTTCCCGAGGACTGGGTGCGCCAGGCCAACCGTATGGACGAGGTCTGGGTGCCGAGTGCCTTTAACCGCGAGGGATTTCGCCGGTGCGGCGTGAAGTGCCCGATTCACATCGTACCCCTGGGCTTCGATTCCCACTACTTCCACCCCGGGATCGCGGGATATCCCAATCCGGACGGCGAATTCGTCTTCCTCTCGGTCTTCGAGTGGGGGGAGCGCAAGTGTCCGGAGATCCTGCTGCGCGCTTTCAACAGCGAGTTCTCGGCCGACGAGCCGGTGCGGCTTTTGTGCAAGGTCATCAACCGCGACCCGAGCGTCTCGCTGAAGGCCGCGATCCGCCGCCTCGGCCTACGTGACAGCGGCGGCAAGATCTCCTTCCTCTTCAACCAGGAATTCCCGCGCTACCAGCTGGGGACGCTTTACCGCAGCGCCGAATGCTTCGTCTCGCCGAGCCGCGGCGAGGGCTGGAACATGCCGCTCATGGAAGCGATGGCCTGTGGCCTGCCGGCGATCGCCACCGACTGGGGCGCCCATCAAGAATTTTTGAACGAGAGGATCGCTTATCCGCTACGTCTCCAGGGGACGATTCCGGCGGTCGCCAAGTGTCCTTATTACAAGGGATACTCCTGGGCCGACCCCGATCCGGAGCATCTGCGCGAGCTCCTGCGGAAGGTCTACGAGGACCGTGACGAAGCGCGGCGCCGCGGCGCCGCAGCCGCCGAGGAAATGGCCGAACGGTGGACCTGGGACAACACCGCCCGTATCCTCGACGAACGCCTCGCAGCCGTCACAGGCCACCGACAAGACGCTTGGTGAGGAGCTTATGAGCCCGGAAGACGACACAGCTCACGCAGCTGCCACGAGGAAGACCCTGAACCCGAGACGCAAGGCTGCGGCACGGATCTTCTCGGCGGCCCTCCCTCCGGCCCTCCTTGCGACCCTGGTCGCCCTTTATGGTGTAGACGTTCCAGTGCTCGACCAATGGTCCTTGATCTACGACATCGACAGATTCTATAATCACAATTGGACTTTTTCGGACCTCATGCGATCTCACAACGGTCATCGCATATTCTTCTCACGGATCGTCTTCGTTTCCCTGGCGCATCTGACCGGGTGGAACACCAGAATAGAAATGGCGCTGAGCGTTGGTATTTCGATTCTCACTTTCATGATCTTGTGGCGTTCGATCGCATCTCTCTTGCAAAGCTGCGACAGGAGTTTTCCTTGGCACCTTCTCGTGCTGGTCTCGGTGGCTCACTTCTCTCTGAATCAGTGGGAGAACTGGCTCTGGGGATTTCAAATGACGATTTTCTTGAACATGTTCGGAACCGTGGGAGGGCTCTACCTTCTCTCCCGGATACCCCTCGACTGGAGAAAATTTTCCGGGGCGGCCGCTCTGGGCGCCGTGGCGACGTTCTCCTTTGGGGCCGGCCTCTCTTTCTGGCTCGTCGGGGCATGCGTCCTTGGAGTCGTCTGCCTTGACCGGGCCCGGCGGCGTGATCTTCGCTTTCTTTGGGCTTGGATTCTGCTGGCAGGCAGCGTTGTATTTTTCTACCTCTGGGACTTGGCACGCGGCCAGCTTACTTCGACCTTTTACGCCACCGAGCATCCGCTTGAATTTCTTTACTTCGTACTCACGGCCGTCGGCTCTCCAGTGGTCAGCTACGGCGGATCCCCTTGGCCGCCGCGCGACTATGGCGTCGCCTTCGGGACGGGCCTTCTCGGCGTCTCTCTCTTCGTTTTCATCCTGGATTTCTTGCTTCGCAAGCGCCGCATGGACCATCGACCCATGATGCATCTGCTTGCGATCGCTCTTTATTCGCTGTCCGGGGCCGGGATGATGGGGCTCACCCGCACCTCGCAAGGTGCAGCGTCGGCAATGTCGTCGCGTTACATGACCGTGACGACGCCGTTCTGGGTCTGTTTGATTGTGCTTTTGCAACTGGCCGTCTGGCAGTTGCAACGGGACCGGCATGAGCGGCGGGCAGATCGGCTGACGACGGCTTCCCGAATGGCCTTGGCGGCGCTCGCCGGGACTATCGTCCTCAGCTCTCTTCACGCGATTCCGATCTTTGCGAACAGGCACAGAATTCTGACACCGGCTCGCGCCGAGCTGGCAAGCTTCGAGATCGACGGCCTCCTGCGACGGTTACATCCCAACGTCAACCAGGTGCGCAGCGGGATCGGAACTCTGCGGCGGTACCGACTGTCGGTTTTCAGAGATGCGAGCGAGCAGCCAACTCCTCCCGCCAGGCCGAAGCCCTTGGGTACCTTCGGGCAACTGATCAGCCTGCGATCGAAGCTCAAGAAAATGAGCGTCGGCGAACGGGTGAGTGTCCGCGTCCGGGTGAGCAACCCGACGGCGGAGACCTGGCCCGCCGAGGGGGACGGCTTCGGCGCCTATTCCGTCCGCCTCGCCTACCACTGGTTCGACGCCAACGGGCAGCTCGTCGTTGGCGACGGCCAACGAACCGTTCTGCCCCACGACCTCTTACCAGGAGATTCTGTCATCCTCAAGGCTGAGATCCTGGCTCCTGGAAAGCCCGGAGACCACCTCCTCAGGTTGACCATGGTCCAAGAGGCCGTCTCGTGGTTTGACGACGCCGGCGCGGTGCCCGCCGACAGTTGGGTACGGATCACGGCCAGATATTGACAATGCTCTCGGGATCTGCTATCTTCCGGATCGGCATCCGTCGAACCGGTCGGATACCACGGAGAGGTTATTATGCGGCTGTAACAAGGAGACCCGATGTTGCGAAATCTCTTCTCGTCGAAAAAGCTCGCTTTCTTGGCTCTCACTCTTACCTTCACCTACGGCGCAGTCGCCACCCCTCCCGTGTCGAACCCCGGATACCAGAGCGGTTTTCCTGTAAACCTGAGCGGCCTGAACGTAAACCAAGGCCCCATTGCTCTGGGCGATCTGAATAACGACGGCGTCCTGGACATCGTCGTCGGCGCCGTCGATGGAGCGCTCTATGCCTACGCGGGTACCGGAGGTCTTCTCTGGAGCCTCGACATCGGAGACGATGCGTTCGAAAGCAAGGCTGCGATTGGCGACATCGACAACGATGGCTTCAACGAGGTCGTCATCGGCAGTGGAAACACGACGACCGTCGGCGTGGATTCTGCACTTTTCGTTTTTGATCATCTCGGTAACGAGCAGTGTCGCTTCACGACATTGGACCGGGACAGTAACGGTGCCAGCGACGGCGTCTACTCCTCTCCGGCTCTTTTCGACCTGGACATGAATGACAGCGGCCGGCTGGAGATCATCTTCGGCTCCTGGGACCACTTGGTCCGGGCGTTGCACGACGACTGCACCGTCTTCTGGGAGAGAGACGTTTTCGATACGGTCTTTTCCTCGCCGGCCATCGCCGACCTCGACGGTGACGGCAACCCCGAGGTGGTGATCGGTGCGGACTCTCACTTCGAGCCGGACCCGATCGGCACCGAGGACGGCGGGAGGCTCCTCGTCCTTAACGGGGCCGACGGCAGCGACTTCCCGGGCTTCCCGATTCAGATTGACGAGGTCATCTCGTCGTCGCCGGCCGTTGGAGACATCAACGGCGATTTTTCTCTAGACATCGTCGTCGGTAGCGGAAATTTCTGGGGCGGCGGAGAGTTCATCTATGCGTGGGACGTCAACGGCGTCGCTTTACCAGGCTGGCCGAAACCCATTCCGGGAGAGGTCGCCCCCGGGTCCTCACCCACCCTGGCCGATCTGGACGAGGACGGCCTGTTGGAAGTGATCATCAATACCATCGTACGGGGTACCAGCCCCCTGGAAGGGAAGCTCTACGCCCTGAACGGAGACGGCTCCTCCGTTCCCGGGTGGCCTGTCGTGCCGTCGACTCCCGTCGACTGTATCGGGGGTTCGGTGTCGTATGGCACCCCTAGCTCGCCGGTCGTCGCCGACCTGACCGGCGACGGCCATCTCGAGGTCGTCCTACCCTCCAACTCCGAGTTGGTTGTCTGGGATCGCAGTGGCGCACAATTGAGTCGACCTTCTTTCGTACAGCCCATCTGTACCCCGGCGAACCCTGACGCGCTTCAACTCGGCGCCAACTCGACGGTGAACGGTGTGGCCGGTATCGGAGACGTCGATGGCGACGGCGATCTCGAAGTGATAGTAGGAGGATTCTCCGAATTCGGCGCCTCCGATGGTGCCATCTGGGCATGGGACTTTCCCGGTACCGACGATCCGCCGTGGGGGGTCTTCCGCCAGAATCAGAGGAGCACCGGCATGATTTCAGGAATTTTTTCCGATGGTTTTGAGTCCGGAAGCACCTCCAGGTGGTCCAGTACTTTTCCTTGATTTTTGGTTCAGGGTGAAATCTGTCGGCTAATTCTTCTCACGGTTCCGATGGCCCGGTAGCTGGTAGGTGTCCGAGAAGACTACGTGGTAAGTGCGCCAGATGTCGCGCAGGGTCGCGAGGATGTTTCTGGGAGTGACCGAAGCACCTTTTCCGAACTCGCGTGGGAACGTCTGGATCCCCACCTCGCCCACCCGATAGCCCCGGAGCATCGTCTTGATCGTGAGCTCGGCTCCGATGAATGGGCTCGGGGAATCGAGATGGACTTGATTGGCCAGAGATTTGCGAACCAGCCGCAGCCCCGTACTGATGTCCCGGTAGGGGGTTCTGAACAAGAAACGGACGACCGTGTTGTACACCCAGGAGGTGAAGATCCGCCATCCGGAGTAGAGTTTGACGTAGCGAAAAGTGATGATGAGGTCGTAGAAATCCCGGAGCTGAACCAATCTCTTCAAGTCGTAAACGTCATATTCGTCGTCACCATCGGTGAAGAAGATCCACTCATATTGCGAGGCGGCGAGCCCGGTCTTGATCGCTTCTCCGTAGCCTCGATTCTCGCCGTGGTGAATGACCCGGACCTTGTCGTGCTCGCCCGCCAACTCGTCGGCGATGGCGCCCGACCCGTCGGGACAGCCGTCATCGACGATGATCACCTCGTAACGACCAGCCTCCTCGTTGAGGACCCGGAGCGCTTTTTCGGTGACTCGTCGGACCGTTTTCTCGTCGCGGTAGACAGGAAAAAAGAGGCTGATGTCGGGCTTTCCTACGGCCATTTGGGGGAATCTCCTCTCAGAACTTCAGATGCCGGTAGAGAAACCACGGCAAATGTCGCAAGGCGAAGGTGACGAGCGCCCAGAATCGCGGATAGTAGACGACTCCACGGTCTCGACCCAGGTTGGCGACCACCTCGCGGGCCACTTCCTCCGGCGCGGCCACGGGGAGCTTGAGCTGTTGTCCGAAGCTCATCGCGGTGTCGACGTACCCCAAGGCGTAAACGTGGACACGGACGCCGGTGTCGACCAGGTGGTGACGTAGCGCACGGCCGTAAAACTCCAGGGCAGCTTTGGCAGAGGCGTAGGCCATATTTCGGCGGCGCGGAGCCGAGGCCGCGATCGTCGAGAACATCACCACGTCGCCCCGGCCCTGGCGCGTGAGGTGGGGGAGAAAGGCAGCGACGAGCTCGATCGGCCCGGTGAAGTTCACCTTGACGAGCCGGTCGAGCAGCGGAGCGGTCGCCAGGCCTTCGTCCTGAGCGCTCACCTCGCCAGCCGGGAAGAAGACGGCATCCGGAGCGCCGAGCGTTTCCTCACAACGGCGCCGGAACGCCTCGGCGTCGAAACCGACGTCGGCGAGGTCCAGCGCGAGACAAGAGACCTTCGCCTTCCACCTCAAGGCGAGGTCGGCCGCCACGCACTCGAGGTCCCTCAAGTCGCGCGAGGCGATTACCAGGTCGAAGCCTTCCCGGGCCAGTCGCTCGGCCAGCGCCCGACCGACACCGGAGCTCGCACCCACGACGACTGCCTTACGCCGCGCCAAGGACACGCCTCCGAAGCGCTGAGTCGATCTGCCGTCCGGGATCGTAGGTCGCTAGCCTATCTCGGAATTCCTCATAATCGGGAAACAACCGCTGGGCGACAGCCGCCGAAACGCGGCTGTCCTTCGACAGGTTGAGTCGGCCGCCATGGGCCCCGAGCAGGTCGTCGAGGGCGCCAAACAGCTCCAGGGCCGAGCTCGTCGCCGGGGTGTCCAGGGCCAGACAGACGCCGGTTCCGCAGAATCTGAGCAGCCGCGGGCGACCGGCAAACAGCTTGAGGGAGCCGAGCGTGATCGCCAGGTCCTGCGCCGCGATCAGCCGCTCTACCTCTTGCGCTACCGCGTCCCACACTTCCATAGGGACGAGCATCTGATACTCCCGAAAGCCGCGCCGGCCGAACAGCCGGTAGTAGGCTTCCCGGCCGTTGATGGGAAAGGCCGCCGTCATCAGGTCGAGCCGCGAGATCCGCGAGCCCAGCCGTTCGCCTGCATGGTAGGCGTGGGTCAGCCAGGAGGTGAATCGGCGGCCGTAGATCCCAAGCCGGGTCTGTCGCGGAGGCTCTTCGGGGCTCAGGCTGCGGAAGCGAGCCGTCGGCCGGACAGGCCCGGCCCGAAACGACTCGGTGTACACGATGCCGCAGCCGAAGGATCCTCGCCGCCGATTTAGGTCGTTCCAGGAGTAGATCGAATCGACTTTCCCCGCCTGTTCGCGCAGGACGGTGACCGCTTCGCCAAGATTCGCGACAGGGATTCGTCGGCGCTCGACGATGCCGCCACGAAGTGGCTCCAACTGCAGGTCGATTCGGGTGATGAAGCCGGTCAGCCCCATGCCGCCGACGGTGAGCTCGAAAAGCTCAGGCTCCACTTCCCGGCTACAGGCGACCTCTCCGTTCTCGGGATGGAAAAGCGTCAGGGCGCGCACGCAGTCTCCGAAGCTACCACCGTGCCGATGGCTCTTCCCGTGAACATCGAACGCGACACAGCCACCGAGAGTGATCATGGGGTGTCCGGGAAGCACCGGCGGGTACCAGCCACGAGCCGCGGCGAAGGCCAGCAAGTGGCCAACCCGCAGACCGGGCTCGGCCACGAGCTTGCCGGTTGCCTCGTCGAAGGCGAGGAGACGATTGAAGCACAGGCTGCTGACGGATCGGCACCCGGCTCCTGCACCAGCCGCGCAATAGCTGAGGCCGCCGCCGCGCGGGACGACGGGCCCTTCGGCCGAAAGAGCGGCGAAGAGGTGCCGATAGCGATCCGGCCGGACAAGCTCGCCCCGCACGATTTCGTTTCCGTCGAAGCTGGCCAACTCGGTGAGCATGGGTGAGGATACCTCGGGGTCTTCAAGGAAGGCGCGGCTTGCGGGCGACGATGACGAACTGTTTGCCGAGCACTCTCCAGACCCAGGGCATCTTCAGGTAGAGCCAGACGAGGGCCGGAGACTTGGGGTAAGACGACTTGGTCGAAAACGGCACAAAGCGGGGAATCAGTACCTCCACGGCATAGCCGTTTTTCTCGAAGCCCTCCTGTGCTGAAAGGTGCGACAAAGGGAGACTGTGGTCGTAGAAGTCCCAGTAGGCGTCGACGGCATACTTGATGTTCGGCTGCATGGCCATGAACAGGCCTCCCGGCACCAGTGTCCGGAAGACTTCCTTGAGGACTCTGTCCATCGCGGCCTTGTCTGGCAAGTGCTCAAAGAAATTGCTGGTGAAACAGACGTCGACCGACTCGTCCTGAATCATGGGAAGAGAGTCCGCGGAGCTCTGATGAAACTCGACGGCTTCGGGCAGATAGTCGGCGGCGCCCGGATTCAAGTCGACGGCATACTTTTTCCTGGCCTTGATGTGCCGACTGAATTCTCCAAACCCACAGGCCAAGTCCAGAGTCACGCCGTCCGGAGGTACGAATCGCTGGAAAAAGCATTCACACAGAACTTTCCAGATCCGATCCTTTGCGGCCTTTTCACGCCTGTTGAATCGTAGCTTGTACAGCCTGTCAAGCTCTTCCATGGGCTTCGCTCCTCCTGGTTGCCGCGACCGTGGCGAGCCTTCGGAAGGGCGAGGTGGATCCGTGAGCACGTTCTACGAAGATACGCCAAGGCCAGCCCGTGGGCTGTGCGAGGTCAGATTGATGGCGGAAACGCATGACGTGGCTTCTCCTTGGTTGAGGGGCGACGCGGTGGGGTCGCTGTCCGCAGTCGGCGTGACGGAAGATAGCATCGGGCGATCATATCGTGCAAGACGGCCGCGTCACCCCGTCAGGCTTCCAGCTGGAAGCGGCGAATCCGCGAGCCTCAGGGCGGCTCGCTCGTTGCCAGGACGTCGGCATCGAGCTGCTCGATCGCGGAGCCAGGTTTACACGCGGCGGGCCATCTGGCATACTCCGTATTCTGGGGGCGGTTGTGCCGAGTGGACGGCCGGTCGCGAAGTCCGTAGCACCCAACCCTCTGACCCTGCTCCAGCATGCCGAGACCGACGCGCTCAACCCGCCAGGAGGAGTCCTTGCACAAAGCTCATGAGCTGGATCCCAAGGCGGCCGCCCCTTTGGATCTGCGGATGCGCGGGCGGACAGAGCGGCAGCACGGGAGGTCCGCTGTGACCTTCGGCGTCCCCTCCTCGCACCGGAGCCCGAGCTTGGCGAATTCGCCGATGGCGCCGCCCAGGGACGCGCTACCCACCCTGGCCTGGACCCACTTGGCATGCGGGGCCGAAGAGGCGTTGCATGCCATCTCCTGGGATTCGAGATGTTGAGAATGCTGTTGAAGCGCCTCAAAGGACTGCGCGGTGGGCAGAGCCCCGCCGACGGCGCCGCGCTCCAGCCCTCGTCGACGCTGACCCACGAACACGTCCGATGGGCCTATCGCCTTTTCCTTGACCGAGAGTCGGAGAGCGAGAGCGTGCTGTCGCGAAAGCTGACGGTCTGGCAGACGACTCAGGAGTTGCGCCGCGACTTCTTGAGCTCAGAGGAGTTCAAGGCTCGCAACGCCGACGACTTCGGAGCGATCGACATCGAGAAGAGTATCGTCATTACGGAGCTCACCGGGGGATTGCGGATCTTTCTCAACCTGAGTGACCACATGGTCGGCCTCAAGATTTTGCGCGGGCAATATGAAACCGAAGAGCTCCTCTTCGTGAGGCGAAACGTGCAACCCGGGCACACGGTGCTCGACGTCGGCGCCAACATAGGTTTCTTCACGGTCCACATGGCTGCCCTTGTGGGAGAGCTGGGCAAGATCTACGCTTTCGAGCCAATCTCCGACAACGTCGACTTATTGCGGCGGTCGATCACCGAGAATCAATTCGACAGTCGAGTTGTCCTTGAGCCTTGCGGCGTCGGCGAGGCGTCGGGGGTCGGCCATTTTGTCTTTCTCCCGACCGAACGCTCGGCAAACTCGGGGGGGGCTTACCTTAATAAGGGTAGCTCACCACTTCCGCCAGGACATGAAACCAAGACGGCTCAAATCGTCAGCCTTGACGAATATAACCTTCGCCGGCCAGTCAACTTCATCAAAATTGACGTTGAAGGTGCCGAACCTCTCGCCTTTCGGGGAGCTCGAAATCTCTTGCGAGAGGATCGACCGATCGTCCTTGCTGAAATAAATTCTCCGCAATTGAAGATTGTCGCAAATTGTGGCCCCAAAGAACTTGTCGACGAAATGAGAGAATACGGTTACGAATGCCGAGCGGTGACGAACGGCGAGTCTGGCCCCGTCCTGAGCGATCCTTCGGACATAACCATCCGCTCCGTGGTCTTTCGCCCGCGCGAGCGCTTCACCTGACGCTGGCCTGCTATGGATCTGATGGAACCTGAGAAGCTTGAGCAAGAAGGTCGAAGAATCGACCGACAATACGTCATCTGGGCATACCGCCTATTGCTCGATCGCGAGCCGGAAAGCGAAGCAACCATCCAGGCGAAGCTCGCGACCCAGAGCACCACCAGGGAGCTACGCGAAGAAATCCTGAATTCTCCCGAATACAGGAGTCGACTGCATGGCTCGCCGTCTGCAGCCGCGACAGGAACCCTGACACCCGAGCACGTCGTCTGGGCATTTCGCCTTTTCCTTGACCGTGAGCCCGAGAACGATGCCATCGTCACCGCAAGATATGACCGATGGGACCATACGGCGGAGCTTCGGAACGACTTCCTGAGCTCACCCGAATTCAAGGTGAAATATCCCCAGGGTTTTGCTTTCTTCGACTTTAAGAGAAACGTCGTCATCAAGGAGCTTGAGGGCGGTCTACGAATCTTCATTGACCTGGCGGACTGCATCATCGGCCTCAACGTGCTGCGAGGCAGCTATGAACAGAGCGAGCTCGACTTCATCCGGCGCACGTTGCAGCCCGGCCAGACGGTACTCGACTTGGGTGCCAACATCGGGTTCTTTACGATCCACATCGCGAATCTCGTGGGCCCCGACGGTAGAGTCTACGCTTTTGAGCCGATGGCTCAGAACCTCGACCTGCTGCGGCGCTCGGTCGCCGAAAACGCCTTCACGGAAAGAGCTCACATAGAACCTTCCGGGGTGGGTGAAGAACCGGGGACGGCGAGCTTCGTTTTCCTCGATCCGCAACGATCGGCGAGCTCCGGCGGATCGTATCTCCAGCCAGAGGCCGAGCCGACGCCGGCCGGGCACGAGCTCAAGCGTGCACCGATCGTCGCTCTGGATCACTACGAGCTCAGACGGCCGATTCACTTCATCAAGGCCGACATTGAAGGTGCTGAGCCTCTGGCCTTCCGCGGCGCAGAGGACATCCTGCAATCCGATCGACCCACCATCCTGGCTGAGATCAACCCTGAGCAATTGTTCAAGGTCTCGCGCCTCCAGCCTTCTGAATTCCTCGCCGAGATGGACCGCCGACGTTATGACTGCCGTCTGTTGGTAGACGGCGCCCCCGGCCCCATCGTAACGAAGCTCGCCGATGATCCGACGATTCGCTCCGTGATCTTCGTTCCTCGGCCCAGTGGTTGATGACAAGACACTCGTTAACGTTCGCCTTCGCTTTGTCGTTATTCATACTTCACTGATTTCCAGTTGATTCCTGTGCCTCAATGATGGTCTCTGCGATCGTTGCGGCAATGATCTCGCAACCCCGCACGTTGAAATGACAACAGGAGTCCCGATAGACCACCTCGGTCGTATCGCTAAAAAGAGGGGTCAGATCGCGGTAGCGTATGCCTGCGGCTTTGAGCTTCTCGCCTTCGCGGATCAGGTGTGGATATCCCTGCCGAGCTCCGACATGAAAGGGATGGTCTTCGAGGATGGCTACCCGACGCTCCGCCGGTCCCATGGGCTTGGAGGTCGGTGCGTACTGATTTGGCTGCAAGAAATGAAAGTACTGGATTCCGTTGGCGCGGCTTATGAGGCCCATCTGAAGCGACGAGCGCAGCCATAGAGCGGCGAGATCTTCGAACATCTCCTGCTCCGAGCCGTAGGTCTTGGAAGGTCCCGTCATCTGGTAGGGGAGGTCGCTGTCCACCGTCATGGTCAAGGCTACCCGTGCATTCCTTTCGAAGCGATACAGAGCGTGATCACCCAGCGACCAGATCAAGCTCAGAGCCATGGAGCGTCCGGTTGCGAAATGGCCGTTAGCCCAGCGCCGCCGCAAGCTCCTGTAGAGGCTAACTTTGCCTAGGAGCAGCTTTGATTCCGGGCTCGGCTTCCCCTGCAACAGGCCAGGCCAATGCACGGGGTAGGCGTGGAAGAGTTGCTGCTGCAGATTCATCGACGGGAAGATCGCCACGTCGTTGAATCCGTCGAGATTGATGATGATGTCAAATTCCGCACCGAGCGCCAACAGATATTGCAGCATCATCAACTGCTGAGGCTGTCGGACACCACCGATCGCCAGATGTACGAAGACGATCTCCCGGCCGACGAACGGGGTCGCCGTCGCGAGCTTTCGCTCGAGTACGGATAGACCTGTCGTCGAAAGTTGAAAAGCCACCGAACCCCCTGTGATCGCCACTATCAAGCGGTCTGGAGAATGGCGATAGAAAGGCGGCGTGCTGTCGGCGAAGCCGTACTCCGAAACGGGGTAGTCGATAAGAGGTGAGCCGGCGTCTCTGTTCAATACGTAGCCCACGAAGGGGTGCGCAACCGCTGTGAGCGCCTCGCTCTCTTGGGGGTCGTGGGTGTCGCGGGCGCCGATTCTCGCCCTCTTGGCGTTCAGCTCGGACAGCGACGGCCACCCCTTCTCCAGGATGGCCAGACCGATGAACGAGCCGCCCTCCAGAAACAGATACAAACCAGCAAGGAGCAAGAGCCGGAACAGGCATCCGTATTTCGTCGAAACCGTAGAGGGTGTCGTTGCGGTCGCTTCGCTCATGCGGTGGTCTTTCCTTTTCCGACAGCGGCGCTTTCCTCACGGCGCGCCAGAACGTCGGCGTAGACCTGCTCGATCGCCCAGGCGTGCTCCTCGTCGCTGACCACCGCCGGCGCTTTGCGGCGCCATTCCCCCACCGTCGCCGGACGTTCGACGAGGGCGTCGACGACGCGCCGCAGGCCGGCGACGTCCCCCGGCTCGATCCAGGTACCGCCGGCGCCGTCGCGGGGAAAGAGCTCGGCGAGCGCGCTCTGGCGGCTGGCGATCACCGGCACGCCGTAGGCCAGAGCCTCACGGGCCACCAGCCCGAAGCTCTCCAGGCCAAGCGACGGTAAGACGAGGACGTCCATCTCGGTAAAGACGCGGCTCTTCTCTTCCTCGGTGAAGCGTCCGCGCAGGCGAAGCATACCCGAAGGCGCCAGCTCCCGCAGCCGCTCGGTGTAGACCGGATCCGTTTCCGGGTCGCCCCACACGTCGAGGACGGCGCGCTCCACCGTCTGGCCCCGCAGGGCCTCCGCCATCACGTGCAACCCTTTGTGCGACTGGATCGAGCCGACGAAACCGAAGCGTAGGGGGAGGGACGGCTCGTCCGACCGCGGCGGGACCTCCTCCGGCAGGCGAACGCCGTAGGGCAACACGTAGACACGCCCCCCCTCCCGGAGCAAGCCGGCCGCGCGGTAGTCGGCCTCGATCGCCCGCGATCCCATGACGTGGGCGTCCGCTTTTGCCAGGCAACGGCGGGCGAGACCGCGGCGGTAGCGGTAGAGCAGACGGTTCAGGAGCGTCGACGGCGGCAGGGCGGTCATCGGCAGGCAGGCCCCGCAGCGCGACGGCGACGGGCCGGGGCAGAGAGAGCCGTCGGGCCGGTGGAGACTCGCTCGCGCACAAAGCGCCCACCAGTCCTGGACCTGGTAGACGAACGGCAGGCCGAGGCCGGCGATGCGCTCGGCAAGCGACAGAGCGTGTCCCGACAGGTGGTGGACGTGGATCAGCTCGGGAGGAAAACGCTCGACGAAAGCCGTCAGGTCACGTTCCAGCCGAGGGCTCCTGAGCGCGTTGCGGGAAAATGGCGAACGCTGATGGAAGTTGTTGACGACCCGCCGGACGCGCAGGCCGTCCTCCTCCGTCTCCGTGGCCTCACCGAAAGCCCTGCCGGGATCGGCCACCCGGGCGTAGACCGCCACCTCGCGGCGTGCCTTTTGCCACGTCGCCAGCCAATGGGCGTAGAGCTCGGTGCCACCGTAGTTGTGCGGCGGCCAGCCGTGGACGACGTGAAGCACCCGCGCGGGGCACGCGCCCGGCTTCAGGCCGCCGTAGGGTTCTCTTGTGGTGTCCATCGGATTCGCTCGCCAGGCTGCCGGGTGTGCCGCGACAGCGCGGGCGGGATTCTAGCACTCGCGGCTTTCTCCCGGCTTGCCTTCCTCGGGGCTCTGGTGTAGAGAGGTCTCCTGCCCCCTCAGAGAGCCCTTGAGCCCGACACTCCCATCGAGTACTCTCCACCCATGCAGAGCCTGCCGCCGCTCCGGCCGGAGCCAACCCACACGACCCACCGCGGAGAGCCCTCGAACGAGGCCCGGGAGCCGGGGGCTCGCTTCTCGTTGCGGTGGTGGACAAAGACGACATGAAGATCCTACGCTATCGAGACCTGATCCAGGTTCTGGTCGCCCGTGAGCTCAAGGTGCGCTACCGGCGTTCGGCGATCGGCTTCCTCTGGACCATGCTGCAGCCCCTGCTGACCATGTTGGTGCTGCACGTGGTCTTCAGCACGCTCTTCCGGTTCAACGTCAGGAACTACCCGGTCTATGCCCTCTCGGGCATCCTCTTCTGGAATTTCTTCTCGCAGAGCATCACCGCCTCGATGAACAGCATCCGAGGGAATGCGTCCATCTTGAAGAAGCTGCCCGTGCCGCTGGAGGTCTTTCCGGTGGCCACGGTCCTCTCAGGTATCATCAACCTCCTCTTCGCGTTGATTCCGCTCCTCGGGCTCGTGGTGCTGACCGGCCATCCGGTCGGTCCGTCGCTGCTCTTCTTGCCGGTGTCGATCCTGATTGCCGCCGCCTTCACCCTGGGTGCCGGCCTCCTGCTGTCGCCTCTGGCCGCTTTTTTCAGTGACGTCGTCGAGCTGATCGGCGTCTGCTTGACGCTGTTCTTTTACATGACGCCGATTTTCTACCCGATGGAGATCGTCTCCGGGCACCGTTTTTCCTGGGTGATTCGGTTCAATCCGGCCCGCTCCATCCTCGAGGTCTTCCGCGATCCGATCTACCTCAACAAGATCCCCCCGATCACCCACCTGGCACTGGCCCTGGCCGTGACGCTCGTGGTGCTCGTCGTCGGCGTGGCTTCCTTTCGTCGCATGAAATCCCGTATCCCCTTCTATCTCTGATCTTCCGGCGAATCGAGGAAGGACATGGCTGCTGACCACGTCATCGAAATCGAAGACCTGTCCCTGTGCTATCGCTTGGCGAAGCAGCGCATTGGCTCTTTTAAGGAGTACTTCATCCACCTGGTCAAGGGCGCTCTCGTCTACGAAGAGCTGTGGGCGCTCCGCGACGTCAGCCTCAAGATCGGGCGCGGCGAGGTCGTGGGTATCATCGGCCCCAACGGAGCCGGCAAAAGCACGCTGTCGAAAGTCATCACCGGGATTTTCAAACCTAGCAAAGGCCACTGCCGGGTCGAGGGTAGGATCGCGCCGATCCTGGAGCTCGGGACGGGCTTTGACTTCGAGCTCACGGGCATCGAGAACATCTACCTGAACGCCCTGCTGCTCGGCCGCCAGAAAAAAGAGGTCGAGGCCAAGCTCGACTCGATCGTCGAGTTCTCCGGCCTGGGAGAGTTCATCCACTCTCCGGTGCGCAACTACTCGACGGGGATGGTCGCCCGTCTGGGCTTCGCGGTCGCCACGGCGTGGATTCCCGACATCCTGATCCTCGACGAGGTTCTCGCCGTTGGCGACGCGCGTTTCCTGGAGCGTTGCCTCGAACGGCTCCGAGAAATCCGCGATTCGGACTCGACGGTCATCATGGTCACCCACAACATGCCGGAAATCCGCAACCACTGCACCCGGTGCATCTGGCTCAACCGGGGGGTCCTCCAGGCGGACGCCGGGCCTGATGAGGTCGTCGACGCCTACATGGAGTTCATGCAGTCGGCGGGCGGCGCCCTGATCGGCCGTACCTAAGCCCGGCGGTCCGGGGTTGCCGCTTCGTAGACCGCGACGAGCTGCGCCGTGACCGTCGCCGGGTCGTGGTGGTCTCGAAGGCGCGCACGGCCCCCTTCAACGAGCGCGGCGGCGAGGCCGTCCTCGCGACGCAGCCGCTCGAAGGCGACGACGAAGGCCGTCTCGGCGTCGGCCACCAGGAGGTCGCGTTCGTCCTCGGCGTCGAGGCCGGCGACGGCCTGGGGCGTCGCCACGACGGGGAGGCCCCGTGCCCAGGCCTCGAGGATTTTCATACGGATCCCCGAGGCGATCCGCAACGGCACCACCAGGACGGCGCCCGGCGCGAAAGCCTCCCGGCTGCCGGCAGGCGCACCGTGCCACTCAAGCCCCGGAACCGATTCCTGCCCCCGGTTGCCGAAGACGTGAAGCCGCGCCTCCGGCAGCGCCCGATGGACGGCGGGCCAGATCGAGGCGGCGAACCAATCGACGGAATCGCGGTTCGGAAGCCACCCCTCGCTGCCCAGTTGGACGATGGCTGGCTTTCCTTGAAGCGGCGCGTCGGCGGCGTCGAGCAAGGCCGGAAAAGGAGCCCGGACGACGTGGACCGGGCCGCCTCCTCCCAGACGTTCCAGCCGCTCGGCGTCGCGCCGCGTCAGGGCGATGGTCGCGGCGGCACGAGCGACCGCGGTACTTTCCGAGCGCGCCATGCGGCTCGCCTCGTGCCGGCCGATCAACCCCAGCAGACGGTTCCCGCCGCTGGCGACGCCAGACCACAGATCGCTTTCCACGTTCTGCGCCCGCAGGACGACGGGCAAGCCGCGCCGGCGAGCCGGCTCGGCCTGGGCCATGGCCTGGAGCTGCTCGACGTGGACGACGTCGAAGCGCTCGCGCTCCAGGCAACGGGCGACCTCCCGCCGGACGCCGGGCAGCGTGTGGCGGGCCACCGAGATCGAGGTACCGCGAAGCCGAGAACGCAGGAACGAGGTCCAAAGCGGCCGTGGCCGCTCCGGTACCAGACACGGCGTGCACCATTCCGCGAGAGCCTGCGACACCTCTGCCGGCTCCACCCCGAAAGCGGCGATCGGCGCCACCAGCGTCACGCGATGGCCGGCGGCAGCCAGGCCCTCCAAGGTGTGGCGGACCAGCAACCGGCCGCCGTCGACGATCGGCCAGGGCGGTTTGGTGGCGATGAAGAGGATGTTCAAGGACTAAGTCTCCAGGCTTGCGAAGCAACGGTAACTCGTGTACTATCCTCGTAAGGGACCGTGTATTGTCCGGCGGCTTTCTCCACTCGGAGCCTGGGCACCCGTCCCGCCTCCACCCCCCAACCTGACAATTCCTAGAGGATCTTACTGTGGTAGACCACTTGATTGCGCCACATGGCGGAGAGCTTGTCGAGTTGACGGCCGACGACGACCGAAGCGAGGAGCTGCGCCGCGAATCCCGCGACTACCCGTCCTGGGACCTCACCCCCCGACAGGTCTGTGACCTGGAGCTCATCCTAAACGGCGGCTTCTCGCCGCTCCGCGGGTTCATGAGCCACAAGGACTACGACCCGGTCTGCGAGTCGATGCGCCTCGCCGACGGCACCCTCTGGCCGATCCCGATCACCCTCGACGTCACGGAGGAGCTCGCGAAGAGCCTCGAGAACGGCGCGAAGCTCGCGCTGCGCGACGCAGAGGGCGTCATGCTCGCCGCCCTCCACGTCGAGGACGTCTGGGAGCTGGAGCGCGAAACCCAGGCCCAGGCGGTCTTCGCCACCCTCGACCGCACCCACCCTGGCGTCGCCCACCTCTACGACCGCACCAACAACTACGCCGTGGGCGGACGCCTCGAAGGCGTCCAGCTGCCGGTCCACTACGACTACGTGCGGCTTCGTCTGACTCCCGAGCAGGTCCGCCGCCGCTTCGCCCGCCAGGGCTGGCGCAAGATCGTTGCCTTCCAGACCCGCAACCCGATGCACCGGGCCCACTTCGAGCTCACCCTGCGGGCGGCAAAAAACCTGGAAGCGAACCTCCTGGTCCATCCGGTTGTCGGCATGACAAAGCCCGGCGACGTCGACCACTACACCCGGGTGCGCTGCTACGAGGCGATCCTGCAGCACTATCCGCGCCACACCGCGATGCTGGCGCTCCTGCCGCTCGCCATGCGCATGGCCGGGCCGCGCGAAGCGGTGCTTCACGCCATCATCCGCCGCAACTACGGCTGCACCCATCTGATCGTCGGCCGCGACCACGCCGGCCCTGGCACGGGCGCCGACGGCAAGCCCTTCTACGGCCCCTACGACGCCCAGGACATGGTCCGTGAGCACCAGGACGAGCTCGGCATCGAGATGGTGCCCTTCAAGATGGTCACCTACGTCGAGGATCGCGACGCCTACATGACGATCGACGAGGTCCCGGAAGGCATGCGGACGCTGTCGATCTCCGGCACGGAGCTGCGCGAACGGCTCGCGACCGGCCGCGAGCTCCCCGAGTGGTTCACCTATCCGGAGGTCGCGGAGGCGCTGCGCAAGACCCATCCGCCGCGTCACAAGCAGGGCTTGACGGTCTTTTTCACGGGCCTCTCGGGCTCCGGCAAGTCGACGGTCGCCAACGCCCTCATGGTCAAGCTCCTGGAGGCGGGCGGACGTCCCGTGACGCTGCTCGACGGCGACATCGTGCGCAAGAACCTCTCCTCGGAGCTCGGCTTCTCCAAGGAGCACCGCGACATCAACATCCGCCGCATCGGCTTCGTGGCCTCGGAGATCACCAAGAACGGCGGCATCGCGCTCTGTGCTCCGATCGCGCCCTACGACTCGGTGCGCAAGGAGGTCCGCGGGATGATCGAGTCCGGCGGCGGCTTCATCCTGGTGCACGTCGCGACACCGATCGAAGTCTGCGAGCAGCGTGACCGCAAGGGCCTCTACGCCAAGGCGCGGGCCGGGATCATCAAGGAGTTCACCGGCATCTCCGATCCCTACGAAGTGCCCGAGGACGCCGACATGGCGCTCGACACGAGCGACCTGAGCCCCGAGGAGACTGCCCAGTCCATCATCCTCCACCTCGAGCGTGAGGGTTACATCGGCGCTGTCGAGTAAACGACGAAAAGGCGCACGGACGTGCGCCGAAGCCTGGGGGCGCAGGAAGCTGCGCCTGGCATCGGGGGCGCACGAAGGTGCGTCCCTTTTGCTTCTTACGTCGTTCCGGTCCTCCGCCTCCTGTGACAGGATCGGCACCTCGGGAGAGCGACGAGCGTCCTCGCCTTCGCCGGCGCGGCGAGCGCCACCCTGATCGCCTTCAACCGTTTCGACGCGCCGATCCCCGGATCTCAGCTCTCTCGGCCTGCGTTCTCCCACCCCGTCGGAGCCGGTGGCGTTCGTGCGCAACGTCGAGCTGGTCACCGAGAAGCTCGGGAGTGAAGACCGGAAGCGGATGCTGGGGCCGCTGCTCTTCGCGACGGCACACGATCCCGGGGTCCACGCCGCCGAGCTGAAAAAGCCGCTCGACAAGGTGCGCCAGGCCCTCACAGACATCGAGACCCTCAAGCGGCGTATCGACGCCGTGCTGGAGAAGAAGTACGAGGTCCTCGAGATCTACGACCGGGAGGAGCTGAGGTTGTCGCGAATGTTCGAGGACCTCTGCCACTTTGCCGGCAAGCCGGGGCTTCATCAGGTCCGTGTACTGTCCGAGCAGGGTGGAGAGCTGAAGCTCGGGGGCGGACTCGGGGCGCAGCTCGATGCGCACGACCTTGCGCTCGGGGTATTTGCTGCCGAGCCGTCGCAGGTCGGCCTTGAGACGTCGGACCATGATGCGGTCGCGTTCGGCGGGCTCGACCGGGACGCCACGGGTGAAGCGTTGGGGGTCGAGCAGCTCGAGGAGGGCCGAGAAGCTGTTGGAGTGGCCGTTGTGCGGCGTCGCGGAAAGGAAGAGGCGGTTCTCGAAACGCGGCGCGACATCGCGGACGACACGGGTCAGACGGGAATCGATCGCGTACTTGTTGGCCGACGCGGGCGCCACGGTATGGGCTTCGTCGAGGATCAGGAGGCTCTTCTTGGTCCGTTCGCCGAGGTGACGCAGGAGGGGCTCGCGGTACTCGGGACGACGCAGGGTCTGGTACGAGATGATGAAGCGGTTGTGGGTGTCCCAGGTCCACCTGCACCTTCAGCATCCGTTCGTCCGTCGCATCCTGTCGCGTTTCCTCGCCCAGG
>CBDUYN010000061.1:0-49570 GCA_965371445.1 uncultured bacterium
GGTGTTCCTTGGGGCCTTGTACCTCCGGCGGCGGAGTGGAGTGGCTTGCCACCCAGAGGTCATACTTGCCTCATCTGTGAAGATGTTGAGGATTCTGGCGCACCTGGTGACTCTTCGCTGGGAGCGCAGGCGTCTTGCCTGCTCTTCGTCCCGGAGGGACGCCTCTTCGTCCCGACGCTTGGCGTAGGCCGGCCGCGGGCGTGCTCACGTCGACCTTGGATGCGTTTGCGTTTGCGGCTGTGCCCGCGCCTCCCCGGATGCGCCAGGGCAGCGGAGCCTCCAGCCCGCACGTCCGGCGGAGAAGCTACGGGCGGCGGAGAAGCTGCGGGAGACGTTGCGCGGCGGTCCTCCGGAGCCGGTGGTGCTGCTTCTGAGCCACGCGTGGTTCGGGGCCGAGGAGGAGCTGGAGCCTCAGTCGGCGGTACGGGCGCTGCTGGTGCGCTACCTTGATTGCCGCTTCGTGCCTTTCGAGGAGGAGGACGAACGGCTCCGCCCCGGGGACGAAGTCCCCATCTCGAATGCGGGACCCCCGTAGAATCTGGTAACATCACTACATGGACAAGAAATCGGACAGCCTCAGGCTCCTTGCTTCGCCAGCCGCGTCCTCGCCTGGCGCCCCTGGGGAGGATGTGCCGTACGTTTCCGGGGCGGTCCTGCAGCAGGCCGGGTTGTCCGCTCCGGAACCTTCTCCCGCCGCAGCGGAGCCGCTGCCGGTCACTCTGCCGCTACCGGTCACTCTGCCGCCGGTCGACAAGTACCGCGACGAGCCCGACGAGATCGACCGCTTGGAGCGCATCGGTGGCCTCAAGAAGAGGGCCTCCCCGGCTGCGGCGGGCCACGCCGACCCGCACTTCAAGCTCGACTCGCTCGTCGACGCTCACCTGGCCGAAGGCTACGTGGGCTCGACGGATCTCAAGACCCGTGTCGACACCGAGCACGAGTACGCCAGCGACACCTGCGTGCGCCGGGCAGGGATCGACCCGACGACCGGGACGCGCTACCTCGAGGAGTTGGTCTTCGAAGTCGTCCACAAGCGCCCGAAGAAGGAGACCGACGCCCGGGCCGAGGGCTTCGCGGCGCGCGGAGTACCGCGTCAGATCGGCGTCTTCGTCAGGACGAAGGTGGTCTGTGAGTGGGTGAAGAGCGAGAAGAAATGGGGCGAGCCGCTGGATCTTCGTAGGAGCCTTCGGGACCCGTGCCTGGCTGTTCCCCTACCGCTCGCCGCTCTCCTCGATCCGGCGCGGGCCCAGAAGGAGATCGCGCGAGCGCTCGAGGCCAAGGGCGATCCCAGCATCCTCGAGATGAAGAAGAAAAGTGAGAAGCGCGGCGAGAAGCGCGGTCGCTCACAAGGTAAAGCCGAGGGGCTCGTGGAAGGCGAAGCCAAGGGCCTCGCGAAAGGCGAAGCCGAGGGGCTCGTGGAAGGCGAAGCCAAGGGCCTCGCGAAAGGCGAAGCCAAGGGCCTCGCGAAAGGCAAAGCCCAGGGACTCGCGAAAGGCAAAGCCCAGGGACTCGCGGAGGGCGTCCTGGCCGTTTTGCGCTCTCGCGGCTTCGTGCTCTCCGAGGAAGAGGACGAACGGATCCGCGCCACGACCGACGTCGAGAGGCTCGGGCGCTGGCTCCGCCGGGCCACGTCCGCGGCGTCGAAGGGCGAGGTATTCGACGAGATCTCCTAGCCCCCGTCTTCCGGCCGCCCCGAGCCTTTCCTGCGCCAGGCTGCCGACGGCATCGACGTGCGGGTGCTCACTCTGCTCGACATGCTCGGCCCCGACGCCGTGCGCGACGATCCGGGTCTACCGCTTCGTCTGCTGCCCAAGGCTGCCGCTCTACCGCCCTTTGCAAGAGCTCAGCGTCGTCTGCTCACCGCGGACCTGCGTCGCAGGCCGGGACCCGGGCGCCAAGGAACAGAAGCACACGACGCTGCGCGGCGGACACTTCCTGCAAGAGGATTCGGGTCCCGAGTTTGCCGCGGCCATCCAAGAGCTGATCGCTTCGACGAGCGTCGACTGAAGAGATGAACGGCACCGCGAGCCAGCCTGACGCCTCGGCGACCTCCTGGAAGGGAGAGATCTTTGCCGGAGTGCTGAGGACCGCCGGCCTCCTGACACCGGCTCCTCGATCCAGAGATCTAGACCTCTTCAAATTGAGTCTGGATGTCGGCGACAAACGCCGAAAGAATCTCAGTCCGTGCCCTGACGCCGCCGCTGCTGACTTCGACCAGCCCTCGATCCTGAAGATGGCGAATGTCGCGAGAGATCGTCTTCTGGGACTTGCCTGCATAGGCACGAGCGAGCCGGGGAGAAAGGTCGACTACTTCCTTGACCGGCACAAACTCCTTCCAGGAAAGGTCCAGCAATAAATCGCGACGCCTCCCGTCTACGACGGACGCTGAGCTGAATCGCTCCGTGACGAGATCTCTCCATGCAATCAGAATCTGGTGTGACCGTATCGTCGTCAATTGCTCTGTCAGCTCGTCAACCAGCCCTCTCACGGCATACTCGACGAACGGCAGGATGTTGCCGCCGGACTGGCTCGCCAGGTGCAGCTGGCGCAGATACTCTGTCTTCGTCAAGCTGTAGTGGTTGCTGAGCAGGTGTGCTGCCGGTGACGGGATGTTCCCGGACGCGAGAAGATAATACTCGACCATGCGCGCAGTCCGCCCGTTGCCGTCTCCGAAGGGATGGATCCATCCAAGGTAGAGATGTGCGACTACAGCCTTGAGGACAGCGCCGACCAGACCTTCCCCGGGAGTGTCGACCTCGCCAAGGAGCATCCACAAGGGCGGTGAAGCCTTGCCCAGGTCTGCCCGGAAGGTGAGCCACGGGTGGGTCCTCTGATAGCGCCTTTCCTGTCCCATCGGATGGTCCCCTCTATGAGACTGTTAAGTTCTTTGTTTGCCGTATTTGCGTAGAATCTGTCCAATAGCTTGGCCATTCGTATGGGAGAGTATACGCCACCTGGTCTGGCAACGCAAGCTAGTGGCTTGACGCCGGCACCCGGCGTAGGCTCGATCTGGAGGAGCGCCTCCTCGCCGGATTCGACAAGCGCCGAACGGCCCCGCAAGCTCCGCAACTTGGGTGAACCGTTTCGGCTCCCGTTCGCGCGTCTGTATAATGGACGCGAACACTTTGCCGCCAGGAGGTTCGCTGGGAGTCTGGGAACCTCCTGGGCCGGTGAATCCCGACTCGGCCGCAGAAAAGCCGGCCGGCGGGAGAAGGAGGCTTCCCCATGCTCTCTCCCAGCCTTTCCCGAGCCGCTGTCGCTCATTTCCTGCTCGCCACGCTCCTGCTGGGTCTTGTGCCGCCGCCGCCCGCGTCGGCCGGGCCGTCGATCCCCCAGGAGCTCGTCTCCGCGGCCGAGCTCGAACGCTCTTCGCCGATCCTCAAGAGTGCTGGCCTGCATCGTGCCGCGACGCCGCCGGAGCGTTCGGAGCGTCCCCTCACCGCGCGGGCGCTCCCCGGTGGTCCTCCGCCGCCCAAGGCGCCGGACACCGCGTCCCCGGACGCCGTCCGGGGTCGGAGCTTGCTGCGTGGCGCGGACGCTCCGCCGCCTGAGCCCGGGATCCGGCGCACGCCCCTCGCGAAGGAGCGGATGCTCTACCAGGAGGTCGAGCCGCCGCGTTCGCCTTTCGACCTCGTAAAGCACTTCCCCAACGAGTACCTGCCGCCGGGCGTCGCCTTCCCGCCGCCCGGCTCGCGGCCGGCGGCGAAGCTCCGGGTCCGGCCGAGCGAGCTACGCTTCGCCCTGACGCCCGGCGGACCCCTGCCCGTTGAGCAGACCCTTGAGGTGACGAGTGACAGCCGCCGCGGTGTGGGCTTCGAGCTCGTCGAGCTGCCCGACTGGCTCGCCGCCGGCCACCGCCGGGGACGCGCCTCGTTCGACGCTTCGGTGATCGCGCTCTCGGTGTTGGAGCGCCGGGTCGGCGAAGCCCTGACCGGCGAGGTCGTGCTGCGCAACACCGACGACCCGGAGGACGTCCTCCGGGTGCCGGTTCATCTCGCGGCCTTCGGGCCGGGAGAGCCGATCGAGCCCCTTCGCAGCTACGACGAAGACGGGCGCCTCGAACGGCTCGTCCGCGCCGACGGCACCGTCATCGACTACGAGTACGACGGCTACGGGCAGCTCACCCGCGTCCGCTACCCGGACGGCACCTCGGTGGGCTACACCTACGACGACGCCGGCCGCCGCACGAGCATGGTCGACGGCCAGGGGACGACCGTCTACCGCTACGACGAGTTGGGACGCCTCGCCGCCGTCTACTCGCCGGGCTTCGACCCCGTGCGCTACAAGTGGGACGACGAGGACCGTCTCACCGCGCTCACCTATCCCCACGGCCGGGTGGTCTCCTACGGCTACGACGAAGCGGGACGCCTCGCGAGCGTCCACGAGGACGCCGGGACGACCGTCTACCGTTACGGCGAGGACGGCCGGCTTCTGGGCCAGACGCTGCCGAACGGCATCGCGACGGAGTACGGCTACGACGCCGGCGGACGGATCGTCGAGGTGGCGCACAAGAACGCCGGCGGTGAGCTCGTCCTCGGTTTTCGCTACGAGCTCGACGAGGACGGACGGACGACGCGAACGGAGCGCGAGACGCCGGACGGCGTCGAGGTGACGGGCTACGTCTACGACGAGGCGGGGCGGGTCACCTGGGCGGATTACCCAGGCGGTCGCTCGGTGAGCTACGAATACGACGATCTCGGCAACCGTCTGCGGACGACGGAGATCCGCGGCGCCGACCTCGTGGTGACGGACTACTACTACGACGAGGCGGGCCGGCTCGTCCAGGTGGGGGACGAGACCTTGGAGTACGACGTCCACGGCAACGTCGTCATGCGTCGCTCGCCGGGGCGCACGCTTGAGTACGGCTACGACTTCGACAATCGGCTGGTGTCCTTCCGGGACGACGAGCACGAGGTCTTCTACGGCTACGACGGCGACGGGCGTCGGAGCGTCGAGTCGGTGGACGGCGAGACGGTCCGGCGTGGGTATGACTCAAGCGGTGTCTTTGGCGAGGCGCTCTTCGACGCGGACACAGATGGACGGATTCGCCGTTCTTATGGCTACGGTCTCGACCGTCTCAGCCAGAGCAATCTGGAAGGCGAACCGACGCTCCTTTTGTACGACCGGCCTACGCGTAATGTCGCGGCTATCGGGGCGCTGTCAGGAGAGGTTGTCGGGCCCTTTGCCTACGATGTCTTTGGAGTGCCCGTCAAGCCGCGGGAGGAAGTGTCGTTCCTCCTTGGCGCCTCGCCCTACGACCCTACGACGGGCCTGCTCGAGGTGCACGGCCGTGACTTCGATCCTGCGATCGGACGTTACCTGACCACCGAGGAACCGCCTGTTTACCGGCTGCCCCATGGCGACGGCAGCCGGCACCCATCCGCAACTCTGAGCGATCGTCTGGCGCAGGTCACTGGCCTGTCCGGAGGTTTACCTTCGGCCGAGACTCCGCACGAGGAGCTGTCGCAGAGCGGCCCGACCGACGTCGTCGTCTTTCAGTCGAACCAGCTACCACCGGCAAGCCTGTCGCAGCGAAGTGAGCCTGGGCAGATGCCGTTTCCCAAGCTAACGCAGTTCGAGCGTGGTAGAAGCTATCGCCGTCCGCTGATCGAAAAGACGCTTCCAGCGCTGAGCTTGAAGCCTCACCCGAGCTATCTGGTCTTCGCCGAGACGGCATCAGGTCTCCTACCTGGGTCACAGACACTCGAAATCTCCACGACCACGGGTGACCTGCTCACCTTCACCTTGACCGAGGACCTTCCCTGGTTGAGCCTCAGCTCGACCGGTGGCTCGGCAGGGAGTGAGCCCGCCGTGATCGTCGTTAGCGTAGATTCCACGGGTCTCGACCCGGCGAACGGTCCGTATACCGGAAGCCTGCTACTCGAAAACTCCGCCGACTCAAGCGATACTCATCGTATATGGGTGAAGTTGATCCTGTTGGGAGAGCATGCCATGCCAAAGCTCTTCAGCTTCAACCCCTTCGGTCTACCCCAGAGAGTGATCAGGCCAGACGGCTCGGTCGCCGACTATAGATATGACGCCAGAGGCCGGTTGGTAGGGGTCGCTTATTTGACCGGTGGCGCGGTGCAGTATGAGTACGACGCCAATGGCAACCGCATTCGCATGACCGATCACCAAGGTGACACCTTCTATGTCTACGACAATTTCAATCGCCTGGTCGCCGTGTTCAGTCCTGGACTCAATCCGATCGAGTATGAGTACGACTTGGCGGGCCATATCAAGGCGATTACATATCCCGATTTGACATCCGTAACCTATACTCATGATGGCGACGGCCGCATTCTCAGTGCCACCAGTGACGGTGCCACGGTTTCGTACGAATACGAACCGGCGACAGGCCTTCTAACCAGGGAAACGTTGCCCAGTGGTACTACCGCGGATTACGGATATGACAGCGACGGTAACCTCACCGGTGTCACCTACCAAGATTCCCTAGGACAGCTCGTCGAGGCACATCGCTACACCTACAACGGGAACAGTCAGCGAACTTCCTACGTCCGAGAGACGGCGGGTGGGCCGCAGACGACTTCTTACGAATACGATCCGCTGTTGCGGCTGCAACGCGTGACATATCCCGACGGACTGGTCGTTGAATACGGTTACGATCCCATGGGGAACCGGCTGACGAAGACGGTCAATGATGCTGGCGACGTCTCCGTCCTTACGTATCGCTACGATGATGATCATCGTTTGGTACAGGTAGGCGACGAGCTCTTCCAGTATGACGCCAACGGTAGGCTGGTTCGCCGAATCGTTGCCGACAAAATCGTCGCCTATGAGTATGACTTCAACGACCGCCTGGTCCGCGTTGACGACGGAGAAGAGGTCCGCTTCGTCTACGACGGCGATGGTCGGCGCATCGAAAAAATCTACGGCACCTCCCATGTTCGCTATGTCAACGACTTCAATCGCGTGCCGTCACGGGTGTTGATCGAGGCCGATGCCAACTATCTCGTCACGAAGCGGTACTTTTATTCCGATCGGCGAGTGGCCTTCTCCGAACCCGGCGATGTCCTTCACCTCTATCACTACAGCGACCCTCGAAAGAGTGTCTCGGCGGTGGAAGTGAACGGTGGCGGACTTGTCGAGACCTACGACTACGAGGCGTTTGGCGTCCGTCGCGGCCCGGGGCCCAACCTCTCGCCCTACGGCTTCAACGCGGAGCAGTTGGACTCGGAAACCGGGCTCATCTATCTACGGAGCCGCTACTACGATCCAACCCTAGGCCGTTTTTTGACCCGCGATCCGTTTTCCGGCTCCCAGTACGCGGTTCCGAGCTTCAACCCCTACGCCTTCGTGCAAAACGATCCGGTCAACAATGTGGATCGCGACGGTGAGATCGCGAATTTTTTGATTGGCGCAGGTCTTGGCCTGTTGAGCCAGTATGTACAGGATGTAGCGCTCAACGTCATCGAAGGGAGGAACAACAGTCTCGGAGAGATCTTCACTCCCACGAGTAGCTGGGAGAGCTACGCCGCCTCGGCGGCGATAGGTGCCGCTACCTCCGGCCTTGGGGTCGCGACGCGGTTCGCGGGCGGCGCGGCGCGGCTCACCGGCCTACAGGCCACCAGCCGTACGGCCAGCTTCATTGGCGGCCTGGCCGAGGGGACTCTCTCCGGGGCTGCCAGCAACTCCCTCCAGCAAGGCCTGGAGCTTCTCACCGGAACTCGCCAGGACCCCTTCAGCTTCAAAGAGACATTGATCAGCGCGGGTACCAGTGCGATCAGCGGAGGGCTGTCAAATGGGATCTTTCCAGGCGACAGCTTCGGGCAGATAGCGGGCAATTTCGCGGTCGGCAACGCCGCGGACATCGGTTTTGCCTCGGTCAACCCGGCCGATCTCGGTGGGGTGTCACTGAACAAGACGGCGACTCTTCTGCTGCAAATCGACGACATCGCTGGCGCTACCTACGATGAAGCCACAGGCCAACTCGTGCTTTTCGGCCAGGAGGACGTGGCTCTCCCCGAGATGGATTTCAACGACATGGCCGTAGCGGTTAACTCTGTCTTTTCTGGTGAGGATCCCGGAGTCAGCATCGATCCACCGATCGTAAACGGCCAGATGTCTGTGCGCTACGAAGGCGAAACTGCGGAGACCGATTTTGGCTGGATCATGTTTGAGTCCGATCGCGTACTCAAGATCTTGAGCCTTGGTAAGGACAATCTCACCGGTCAACCGGTCGGCTCCAACGTCCCCGGCTACAAGAGCATGCTCCAGAGGCGGATCGAGGTGGGGTGTAGCAGCCTGCCAGATTCGACCCGCATGTGGTTCCAGCCCAAAGATGTGCGCTTGGTGCGCTCCGCCGATGGCCAAACCATGCTTTTTGACGTGGTCAGTATGGAGTTGCTCTACGAGAGCAAAGTGGGGGACCAGGTTGTCAGCGATCCTCAGGCTGCCGCCTTCGCCGCGCATTTCACCCAGAACTACGACCTCTTCGCCGCGGAGTGGCCGATCCTCAGGGAGCTTATACGACTCGGCAAGACCGTGGCGGTCATGAAGTGGATCAAAGACAACGGTATCCCGATTGATCTCTCTTTCATCGAGAACTACGACATCGAGTTCTTCTCGACCCCCACCACGACGCCGGTGGTCTCGACCTCGGGCACCTCCGGAGGTTGCACGATCACCATAACCGGCGGCGTCACCTACCGGCCTCCCAACGAGTACCTGGCCGACGATCCGGTGGATCCAGCGACCGACGCGCTGCGTGATGAAGCTTTGAGCAGCCGGCCGTCGGAGAACGATTTCTTGTGGACATTCCAACCTTCGGCGGCCACGCAGAGCCGCTTCGGCGCCTTGAAGGCGTCGCCAGTCACTGCATTGGCGCAGTCGTTCAGCCGGCGCCGGAAGGACGGTAACGTCAGCTTTCGCGAGGTGGACCTCAACTACCCTACAGCCGGCGCATTTCGGCTCAACCTGACGCGCTTTTACGACTCGTTCAGCGATCGGCCAGAACCTTTTGGCCCCGGCTGGCGCTTCTTGCCCTACGAGTTGCGTTTCCCGGCCGCCGAGCAGACATTCACCTTCGGGGCGGAGAACCAGGCTTTCGATCTTCATGCCCGGATCTGGTTGGCGGACCGCTTCGCCGAGCGTGAGGCCGCGTACCTTCTGATCGGCATCGACGACGACGATTTGCCGCTCTACGCCCGCTCCGGAGCCGGGCACCTGCTGCTGCGGCTGGCCGACGGCTCGTATCGGTTGGCCAAGCTCGACGGATCTCAGCAATTGTTCAGCGCCGATGGCCGCCTGCTTGAGGCTCGGGACGCGAACGACAACACCCTGACCTACACCTACGATGGCGCGCAAAGACTGACCCGTATCGCGGCCTCCGACGGCCGGGCCATCGACCTGAGCTACGACGCTCAAGATCGCATTGTCAGCGCTTTAGGCGCCGGTGGGCGGCAGGTCAGCTACGGCTACGATGCTGCCGGCAACCTTTCGACGGTGACCAATACAGCCCAGCAGACTCGCACCTACACCTACGATGCCGATCACAATCTGAGGCTCGTCGTCGACGCCGACGGCGATACGGTCTTCGAGGCCACCTACGACGACTATGGCCGCGCCCCCACGCGGCGCCTCAGCTCGGCCGCCAACCTTGACGTTGCGTACGATCTGGAGCAGCGGCTTACCACCCTGACCGATCCTTTCGCCAGACAAATCACCCAGCGCTTCGACGAGCAGTATCGGCTCAGCGAACGAGTCGACCCCCTCGACCATGTCCTGAAGGTCAGCTACAACGGAGACTTCGGCCCCGAAACGCTCACCGATACCGAAGGGGGCGTCACCCAGATGTTCTACGATCAAAGCGGCCAGCTTGCGATTGTGATCGATGCGGCCGGCAACACGAGTGAGCTCTTTTACGACTACCGCGGTCGCCTTGTCGCGATCCGCGACCCTGAAGGGCTTGAGACAGCCTACGCATACGACGAAAACGACAACCTGATCACCGTCTACCATACGGTGATCCTGCAACAGGATGAAAACGGGTCTCTCACCGGATTCTCTTATGATCCAAACAACGTCACGTCTTTTACCTACAACCCCGACGGCACCCTGGCGACGGTGACCAATCCTCTGGTCCACACGGGTGCCTTCGCCTACGAGGCCAGTGGCTTGCTGGATACCACCACTTCCCCCACGGGGCTGGTCACCGATCTCGGATACGACAGTCGCTCGCGTTTGACGTCGTTCGGCCTCGGCGGCAGCCCTGTAGCCTTCGCTTACAACGACGCGGATCAACTCATCGGGTTGACGAACGCGGCTGGTAGTGTCGGTTTTTCCTATGATGCCAATGACAGGCTCACTCAACTTACCGATGCTCAAAACAACGTCACCAACTTCACCTACGACGCCGACGGCAACCTTACATCCGTCGAGGACGCTGCGCTCCGGACGACCAGCTACGCCTACGACGCCCTCGGCAACCTGACCGCGGTCGACCTGCCCAACGGCACCCGCAACGAGTACGAATACGACGAGCTCGGACGCCCGATCGTCACCTTCGCTGGCGTCGGCGCTCCCGTCCCCGACCTCGGCGTCGTCACCGACGCCCTCGACTTCGGCAGCGTCGGCCTCGGCGACTCCGCGACCCTGCCGCTCAACCTCTACAACCTCGCCAGCGTCGCCCTGACGATCTCCGGCGTCACCGTCTCGGCCCCCTTCTCGACCGACTTCCCGGGCGCGACGACGATCGACCCCGGCGATTTCCTCACCGTCAACGTCACCTTCACCCCGACCGCCGTCGGCGACGCCACAGCCGACCTCACGATCACGAGCGACGATCCCGACGACCTCGTGCACCTCGTGGCGCTCTCGGGCGTCGGTACCGTCAAGGTGCTCAACTTGACCGCCACGCCGGCCGGCGACGGCATCGAGCTGGGCTGGGATCCCTTCGATCCCGGTAGCGGGACCTTCCTCCACTTCAACGTCTTCCGCAGCACGAGCCCGATCGGCGACGACGTCGGCGGTCTCGTCCCGATCGACGAGTCGCTCACCGACTCGAACGCGACGAGTTTCGTCGACCGCACCGCCGAGCCCGGCACGAGCTACTACTACGCCGTCACGCCCGAGTTCACCGACTTTGCGCCCACCGCCGTCGACGCCGTCGGCCCGGTAGCCCATTTCACCGCCTTCGACGTCCTTTCGCCGGAGACGCCGCTCGCCTCGAGCGCGAGCGACGAAACCCGGCCCGCCGTCGCCTACAACTCGAGCGACGACGAATACCTCCTGGTCTACGAAAAGGACGCCGGCACCCACCTCGACGTCCTCGGCCAGCGCATCGACGCCGACGGGTCGTCCCTCGGCTCGCCGTTCAACGTCGCCGCGAGCTCCCTCACCGAACGCCGCCCGCGGCTCGCCTACAACTCGACGGCCAACAACTACCTCGTCGTCTTCGAGGAGGACTTCAACGGCGACGGCAGCAACTACGTGGTCTACGGCCAACTGCTCACGGCGGCCGGTGCCCCCAGTGGCGGCGCCTTCTTCGTCGGCGGCTTCACGCTCCACGAGACGAACCCGGAGATCGCCTACAACTCGACCGGCAACGACTACCTCGCCGTCTGGGAGATGGACGGCGACGTCGACGGCAAGCTCGACGTCGTCGGCCAGCGGATCAGCGCCGCGGGCACCAAGTCCGGTGGCGCCTTCTTCGTCGGTGGCATCTCGGTGGGCGGCACGCCGGTCGTGGACCAGAATCCGCACCTCGTCTACAACGCCACCGGCGACGAATACCTCACTGCCTTCGAGGTCGACGTCAACGGCGACGGCAGCGACTTCGACATCCTCGGCGTCCGTCACAGCGGCGCCGGAGCCTACTTGGGCGGACCGTTCTTTCTTGGCAGCACCGTCCACGCGGTGAGTGGCGCGGATCTCCAGGACAAGAACCCTTACGTCGGCCACGACTCGGGCAACGACGAGTACCTGACCCTCTGGGACGTCGACGTCGCCGGCGACGGCAGCAACTGGAGCGTCGCGAGCCAGAAGACGGACACGACCGGCGCGCCGAGCACGCTCCTCGACGGCTTCCTCGTCGTCGTCGACACGGCGGCCCAGGAGCGGAACGCGCGCCAGGTCTACAACCCGACGGCCGACGAGCACCTGCTGGTCTGGGAGGAGTCCTCGGCGGGCGATCCGCGGATCCTGGCGCGGCGCTACTCCCTCACCGACACGAGCCTGCTCTGGGGCGGCGTGCTGGAGGTGGCGAGCGGCACGGCGAACCTGCGCCAGCGTCCCGACGGTGCCTTCAACAGCGCCTCAAACGAGATGCTCGTCGCCTGGGAGTCCGACACCGGGAGCGGCGTCGACGTCGTGGGGAGCCGGCTCGGCAACGTTGCCCCGGTGCTCGACGTGAGCCCGACCTCGCTCGACTTCGCCGCCGCCACGACGGGTCTCGGCCTCACCGTCTCGAACACCGGCACGGGCCACCTCGACTGGGTGGCCAACGGCGACGAACCGTGGCTCTCCGCCGCGCCGGCCTCGGGGAGCACGCTCACGAGCGAGGTCGTCACGGTCTCGGTCGACCGCACGGGGCTCGTGCCGGGCGTCTATGCCGCCACCTTGAGCGTCAGCTCGAGCGGCGGCGACACCGACGTCCCCGTCGCCATGACGGTGCCCAACACGCCGCCCGATGCGCCAAGCTCGCCGCACCCCGCCAACGGCGCCGCCAACCAGCAGGCGCCCGACGGCAGCCTCGACCTCACCCTGAGCTGGCAGTCGGCCGACGCCAACGGCGACCCTCTCACCTACGACCTCTACTTCGGCACCGACGCGGCACTGGTGGCGGCCGAGGACCCGAGCGTCCGACTCCACCAGGGCCTCACCGCGGCGAGCGCGACGCTTTCGGGGCTCGACTTCCTAACCTCCTATGCCTGGCGGGTCGTCGTCTTCGACAGCCGCGGCGGCTCGACTTCGGGTCCGACCTGGAGCTTCGTGACGGCGGCGATCCCGGCACCGCAGCTCTTCGAGCTGTTGCCCGATCCGAGCAACTTGCCGCGTCCGGTGCTCGCCTGGCAGGCGGTGGCCGGAGCCTCGGGCTACGACCTGCAGGTCGACGACGATCCGTCGTTCGCCTCGCCGCTCGTCGACGTCAGCGGCCTCGCGACGACGAGCTTCACGCCGTCGTCGGACCTGCCGGAGGGCGAGCTTCACTGGCGGGTACGCAGCCGCGACGGCAACGCCCAGCCGGGCCCCTACTCGGCCGTCGACGCGTTCACCGCCGACCGGACGCCGCCGCCGGTGCCGTCGCTCGTCGCTCTCGTACCCGATCCGACGGGCGACGCCCGCCCGCTTTTCAACTGGGACGTCGTCGCCGGGGCCGCCTCCTACCGTCTCCAGATCGACGACGAGGCGTCGTTTGCGACGCCGCTCGTCGAGGTGACCCTCGGCGCGACGAGCCACGAGCCTGCCGCGAGCCTGCCTGAGGGCGATGTCTACTGGCGCGTGGCGAGCCGTGACGCAGCGGGCAACCAGAGCCCGTACTCGGCCGCCGACACGTTCACCCTGGACCTGACGTCGCCCCCCGCGGCGACGGGCCTGGCGGTGATGCGTTCGGGCGGCGACGCCCTTCTGAGCTGGAGTCCCTTCCCCGTGCCGCCGGCCGACTTCGACCATTGGAACGTCTACCGTTCGTCGTCGCCCTTGACGAACGTGAGCGGCATGGTGCCGCTCACGAGCTCCCTCACGAACGCCGCCGTCACGGCCTACACCGACTCGACCGCGGTGCCGGGGACGGGCTACCACTACGCGGTAACCGCGGTCGACACGGTCGGCAACGAGAACAAGGGCGTCGTCTCGGTGCTCTTGCCCTCGAACCTCGCCCCGTCGACGCCGAGCGCCGCCGCTCCGGCCGACGGCGCGGCAGGCGTCCTTGGCGCCACCGTCGGCCTCTCCTGGCAGGCGAGCGACCCGGAGGGATCGGCCTTGACCTATGACGTCTACCTGAGCACCGACCCGGCACAGGTTGCGGCGCTCGACGTCACGGTCCGGGTAGCCCAGGACCTGACGGCGGCGGCGTGGACGGCGCCGGGGCTCGACTTCCTCACCACGTACCACTGGCGGGCCGTGGCCTTCGACGCGCTCGACGCCGGCTCCGCCGGTCCGGTGTGGAGCTTCACCGTCGGCGTGGCGGCGCCGGTGCTCGACGCGACCGCGCCGGTGGTGCCGCCCAGGCCGACCTTGACCTGGCAAGCGGTCGCCGGCGCGGCGCGCTATCACGTCGAGATCGACGACGACCCAGGCTTCTCCTCGCCGCTCGTGAGCGATGACACGGTGACATCGAGGAGCTTCGTGCCGCCGAGCCCCTTGCCCGACGGAGAGCTCCACTGGCGAGTCCGGGCCCTTGACGCGGAGGGGCGTCCGGGTCCGTTCTCGGTGGCGGGCACGTTCACCGTCGACTCCTCGCTCCAGATCTTCGCGGACGGCTTCGAGTCGGGCGACGTGTCGGCCTGGAGCTCGGCAGTCGGCGGCTCTTGACACGGTTCCCTACGTCGTTTTTCTAGGCCTTTTGGAGCTCGAGCCGAGCTTCCCGGGGGCTTGGAGCGTTCTGAGCGGCAGGCGAAGGCTGCCCTACACCTGCGCGCACCGGCCGAGGGCCCCGAGGCTTGACTCTCCACGAACCCCTCCCTACAGTGGCGCGAGCTTCTAAGGGGGAGACATGCCGACAGAGATCGCTTCCGACCTGAGCGCCGAAGATCTGGCGCGGATCCGAGAGAGCCCGCTCTACAACGACGACCTGGCCCCCGTGCCGAGCGCCAAGCGGCGTTGGCGCATGGTCGACATCGCCTACCTCTGGGTCGGGATGAGTGTCTGCATCCCCACCTACATGCTGGCGAGCGGCCTCATCTCCCAGGGCATGAACTGGTGGCAAGCGATCCTGACGATCACCCTGGGGAACCTCGTCGTCCTCGTGCCCATGGTCTTAAACGGCCACGCCGGCACGAAGTACGGCATCACCTTCCCGGTCTTCGCCCGCGCCTCCTTCGGCACGGCGGGCACCCACGTGGCCTCGGTGCTGCGGGCGGTCGTCGCCTGCGGCTGGTTCGGGATCCAGACCTGGATCGGGGGCTTCGCGATCTACAAGCTGGCGCTGCTCAAGTGGCCGGCGCTAGCCGAAAGCGCCGTGATCGGCGTCTTCAGCAACGAGCACATCGAGGTCAACGTCGCGCAGTTCGTCTGTTTCCTCCTCTTCTGGGCGATCAGGGTTGATCACCGGGCTCGTCGGCATCGTCATGATGCCGTGGAAGCTGGTGGCGGACCCGAGCGGCTACATCTTCACCTGGTTGATCGGCTACTCGGCCCTGCTCGGCCCGATCGGCGGCATCCTCGTCTGCGACTACTTCCTCGTCCGCCGGACGCACCTGAAGCTCGCGGACCTCTACCTTCACGACGGCGCCTACCGGTTTCGCGGCGGCTACAACTGGAAGGCGCTGGTCGCCCTCGTCCTCGGGGTGGCCCCGAACGTCCCGGGTTTCCTGGGCACGATCGGTGTCGTCGAGGCCGCGCCTTTCTGGACGACGCTCTACGCCTACGCCTGGTTCATCGCCTTCGCCATCGCCTTCGGGGTGTACTACGCTCTGATGCGCGGCGAGGAGTGAGGCGCTTGCCGAGCTTCGTCGTGATAAACAAAACGGCCTGTCGAGGACTCTAAGCAAGTAGACCACCGCCCTCCTCGTGCCCGGGACGAGGTCCCCCCCGGCGCTTGCGCGAGTCACGGGACCAGGAACGAAAGGACCGCTTGAAATGGGTGTTGAGTACGATTTCCGTGATGTCACCCGTACACGGGTTCGGCCCTCGGCCGATCCGGTTCTCGCGTCCGGCGGCCGGTTGGGTGCCGTCGGCAGCTTGCGGGCTACGGCGGGCGTTTCTGCTCAGGAGCTCAACGCCTTCACCGGTACCCCGGCCCAGCTGACGGCGCCGGTGCCGGCCGACGGTACCCTGGTCGAGCGGGCCCTGGCCTGCGCCGCCGCCGCCATGTCGGGCTTGGGCGTGACGCCCCCAGAGCTCGTCCCCGACGCCGAGGTGCAGCGCACCAGCGCGGGCAGCGCGGTCGTCCATCTCCACCAGCACCATCGCGGCATCCCGGTCTTCGAGGCGGTGCGCAGCGTGCGCTTCGACCCCGACGGCACCGCCGGGGAGGTCCTCGGCGACCATGTCGCGATCGAGGGCGCGATCGACCTCCGGCCGGTGGTCTCGGCAGCCGACGCGGTCCTCGTCGCGGCGCGCCGCCTCGCCGACGCGGGCGCCGAGGCCTCGCCGGAGGGAGAACCGATCCGCGTCTCGGGCATCGCTCCCAGGACCATCGCCTGCTTTCCCCTGCCGAGCCGTCCCACCCTACTCGCCAAACGGCCGTTTCGCGAGCCCGTCACGGCGCAGCTGGTGCTCTTCTACTGCGCTCCCGGGGACCTCCGGCTCGCCTGGCGGGTTTCTCTGGCGACGCCGGACGACGACGAAGAGTACGACCTCGTGGTCGCCGCCAACGGCAAGGGCGCCAAGGAGGTCCTGTACTGCAAAGGCTCCTTTCACACCGCCGCCGGCCGCGGCCGGATCTTTCGGCACAACCCGGACGACGAGGGCGGACGTGTGGAGCTGGACCTGCCGCTGCCGCGCAGCGCCTATCCGCCTCTCGCCACCCTCGAGCCCACGGATCCCTTCGGCCGGCCGTGGATCGAGGACCGGCGGACCCGGGGCAACAACGCCGTCGCCTTCCGTGGCAACCGCCGCCGAGCGACCCTCGAGGGCCAGCGCGACGACGGCGTCGTGGTCTTCGCTCCGCAGGAGGCGGAGGGCGAGGACCAGCGTTTGCTCAACGCCTTCTACTACTGCAATTTCCTGCACGACTTCTTCGCCCTGCTGGGCTTTGGCGAAGCCGAGGGCGCCTTCCAGCGCCGGAACTTCACCGGCGCGGCGGGCGAGCGCGACGAGCTTGAGATCCGCGTCTTCGAGGGCACCGTCGCCGGCACGGCCCGGCTGCGCAGCCGCCGCGACGGCCGGCCCGGACAGCTGCTGCTCGGTCTCAAGGAGGGCTCGGACCGCCACGCCGCGCTCGACGCCGATCTCGTCTACCACGAGTACGCCCACGGCGTCTCGAACCGTCTGGTCGGCGGCCGGCTGAGCGTCGATCCCCTGCGCCATCCCGAAAGCCGCGCCCTTGGCGAGGGTTACAGCGACTACTTCGCGCTCACCATCCAG
Organism: uncultured bacterium; assembly: GCA_965371445.1. Classification (GTDB taxonomy): domain Bacteria; phylum Acidobacteriota; class Thermoanaerobaculia; order Multivoradales; family J023; genus DASWIG01. The sequence continues at coordinate 17,209 of CBDUYN010000061.1, forward strand.
AGCTGGCAGTTGGGGCGCGAGAAAGTGGTCTTCGGCGACTGGCTGGCCGGAGACGATCGACGCGGGCTACGACGCCATGCCTACGACGAGGCGTTCCCGCTCCATTTCGGCGACCTCACCGAACCCGAGAACCAGGCACCCCACGCCGGTGGCGAAATCTGGGGTGCGGCGCTCGTACGCATGAACCGGGCGATCGGCCGCGCCCTCGGCGACGCCGACCGGGGCCACGAGATCGGCTGGCAGCTGGTCGTCGACTCGCTAACGCTCTTGCCGGTCGGCCTCGACCAGCCCGGCTTCCTCGCCGCCCGCGACTCGATCCTGCACGCCCTCGCCGCGCTCGCCGGGCGCGACAGCTTTCGTGCGGCCGTCGACCCGGCGGTGATCGAGCGGGCCGTCCGCGAGGCCTTCGCCCGCACCGGCATGGGGCCGAACGCGCGCGGCCGCGGGGCCCATTTCCAGGACCTCGTCGCCGACTTCACCTTACCGGATGTTAGACCCTTCCAACCCGGAGCGTATGCCATGAATTGCAAATGGTCACTTCCCATTCTCTTCGCCCTTCTGTTCTGCTGCTCTTGGGTGAGCCCCCTCGCGGCGCAGGACGGCACCGACACCCCGAAATGGACCACCTGGATCTTCCAAGGCGAGAACGACGCCTTGGCCGCCTTCAGCGGCTCCGACGAGCACTACACCAACGGCTTGCGCTTCTTCGGTCTGCGCCACCCCGATTTCGCTCCGCGCTGGGCCGACAGCTTCGGCAACTGGTGGTGTAGCTGGGCTTGCCCCCAGCTGCCGCTCGTCGCCAACAGCTTCGGCTTCGCGATCGGCCAGAACCTCTACACCCCCGACGACCTCAGCGTGGCCGCGCTCATCCCGGACGACCGGCCCTACGCCGCCTGGCTCTACGGTGCCCTGCTGCTCCAGATCACCGACCTCCGGTTGCGCAAGCAGCATGCCTTCGAGCTGCAGCTGGGCGTCATCGGCCCGGCGGCGGGCGGCGAATGGCTCCAGACGGAGATCCACAAGCTGATCGACGACGAGTTGCCCCAGGGTTGGGACAACCAGCTACCAGACGAGCCCGGGATCAACCTGATCTATCGCTACCGCCGGCGTTTCGGGGGTGAGAGCTTCGACTTCGTGCCTCACGTCGGCGGTGCCGTCGGCACCATCATGGTGATGGCCAACGCCGGCGCTACGCTGCGGGCGGGCTGGAACATCAGCGGCTTCCCGCAAACCGAGATCCCGACCACCGCCGAGCCGAGCGAGGAGGGCGTGGCGCGTCCCCGATGGGAATTCTATTTCTTCGTCGGCGCCGACGGCCGTGCGATCGCCCACAACATCTTCCTCGACGGTACGGTCTTTCGCGACAGCCACAGCGTCGAGAAGGAGGATTTCGTCTACGACCTGCGTGCCGGCTTCTCGGTCCGGCGCAACAATTGGCGCTTCAACTATACCTTCGTGCGGCGTAGCGAGGAGTTTTTCCCGAGGCGCGGCAGATTCGACGGGATCCACGACTTCGGATCGCTCACGATCGGGGTGGAACGGGCCTTTTGACGGACAAAGACCCTCACCGCTGGACGATCCTCGCGATCCTTTCGGCGGCCGAGCTGCTCGGCATGTCGCTGTGGTTCACGGCCTCGGCGGGTGCCGAGCACCTGAAGGCCCTGTGGCAGCTCGACGGCACCGAGGTCGGTTGGCTGACGACGGCCGTTCAGCTGGGCTTCGTTGTCGGCACGGCCGCGGCCGCAGTCTTGAACCTTGCCGACATCGTCCCGGCGCGCCGGTACTTCACGGTCTGTGCGCTTCTGGGAGCCGCGGTCAACTACGGCCTCGTCGTGGCGCCGGGCTACGGCGCCGCGCTGGTCCTGCGCTTCCTGACCGGGGTCTTCCTCGCCGGGGTCTATCCGCCGGCCATGAAGATGATCGCCACCTGGTTCCGCTCGGCCCGCGGGCTCGCCGTCGGGACGATCGTCGGAGCGTTGACCGTCGGCAAGGCGACGCCGTACCTCATCCGCGCCGCAGCCGGCGAGCGCTTCGACGCGGTGGTCGCCGCGACGTCGGGCGCCGCGGTGGTGGCCGCCGGGCTCGTCGCCTTCGGCTACCGTGACGGGCCCCACGCTTTTGCCAAGCGTCCGTTCTCCTGGCGGCTCGCCGGGACGGTGCTCCACCACCGCGAGACGCGCCTCGCCGTCGCCGGCTACCTGGGCCACATGTGGGAGCTCTACGCCATGTGGACGTGGATCCCGGCGTTCCTCGCCGCGAGCTTCGCGGCCTGGGAAACCCGGCAGGGCGCGGCGCTCGGCGCCTGGACCGGCGACGTGATCGCCTTCGGCACCATCGCCGCCGGCGGCCTCGGCTGCCTCTGGGGCGGCTGGATGGCCGACCGCATCGGCCGCGGACGCCTCGTCAACGCGGCCATGGCGGCCTCGGGCGCCTGCTCGCTCCTGATCGGAGCCGCTTTCGGGGCGAGCCCCTGGCTCGTGGCGCCGATCGCCCTCGTCTGGGGTTTTTTCGTCGTCGCCGATTCGGCCCAGTTCTCGACGCTTGTTACCGAGGTGGCTCCCTCCCACGCCGTAGGGACGGCGCTCACGCTCCAGACGTCGCTGGGCTTCCTGCTGACGATGGCGACGATCCAGCTCGTCCCCAGGCTCGTCGACTCCTGGGGATGGGCGTGGGCCTTTCCGTTCCTGGCGCTCGGACCCGCCGCCGGAATCGCGGCGATCGTCCGCCTCGGACGCTGACGTTTCTTGGGCTAGAGTCTCCCGCCGGAGGAACCAGGATGGCCATCAGTATATTCGATCTCTTCACCGTCGGTATCGGTCCGTCGAGCTCGCACACCGTAGGACCCATGCGCGCCGCGCGGCGCTTCGCCCAAGGTCTGGAGGAGGGCGGCCACCTCGCTGCCGTCTCCCGTCTCCTGGTGGAGCTTTTCGGCTCCCTCGCCCTGACCGGCAAGGGCCACGGCACCGACCGTGCTGTCCTGATGGGCCTCGAGGGTGAGGAGCCGGAGACGATCGACACGTCTTGCGTCCTCCCGCGCGTCGAGAAGATCACGGACGAAGGATCGCTTCGCGTCCTTGGCCGCTCACCGCTCGCCTTCGTGCCGAAGCGCGATCTCCTCTTCCACTACAAGTTGTCCCTCCCCTACCACCCCAACGGCATGCGCTTCACCGCCTTTGCGAAGGACTCCTCGACGCTCGGCTCGCGCGTCTACTACTCGGTGGGTGGCGGTTTCGTCGTCAACGAGGACGCGGCCTCGAACGACCGGATCGTCGAGGACAAGACCGAGCTCCGCTACCCTTTCCGCTCCGGCCACGAGCTGCTCGAGACCTGTAGGCGGGAAAACCTCTCGGTCGGCGAGGTCATGATGGCCAACGAGACCGCTTGGCGTAGCGTTGAGGAAATCCGCGACGGGCTTGATGTGATCGCCGCCGCGATGCGCTCGACGATCCAGGCCGGCTGCCGCAACGAAGGCGTCCTACCCGGCGGCCTCAAGGTCGTTCGCCGGGCGCCGGGGCTTTACCAGGAGCTCATGGAATGTCCCGAGGAGGCCTTGAAAGACCCGCTCACCGTCCTCGACTGGGTGGCGCTTTTCGCCATGGCGGTCAACGAGGAGAACGCCGCCGGCGGACGGGTGGTCACCGCGCCCACCAACGGCGCGGCGGGCATCGTGCCGGCGGTCGCCGAGTACTACCGGCGCTTCGTCCCGAGCTTCAGCGAGGAGGGTCTCAGGACGTTCCTCCTGACGGCGGTCGCCATCGGCCTCCTCTACCAGGCGAACGCCTCGATCTCGGGCGCCGAGGTCGGCTGCCAGGGCGAGGTCGGCGTCGCCTGCTCGATGGCGGCGGGCGGCCTGGCGGCGGTCCAGGGCGGCACGGTCGCCCAGGTCGAGGACGCCGCCGAGATCGGCATGGAGCACAACCTGGGGCTGACCTGCGATCCGGTACGCGGTCTCGTCCAGATCCCCTGTATCGAGAGAAACGCCATGGGCGCCACCAAGGCGATCCAGGCGGCGCGCCTGGCGCTGCGCGGCAAAGGTACCCACAAGGTGTCGCTCGACGACGTCATCAAGACGATGCGTCAGACGGGCGAGGACATGAAGAAGAAATACAAGGAGACCTCGCGCGGGGGATTGGCGATCAACGTCATCGAGTGCTGAAGCGGGGGATTTCCCGGTGGACGATCCCTCAGCTGAACAACACCTCTAGGTCCCCCGCCGTCATGTTGCGGATCCCCCTCGCGCTGTCGGCGAGGAGCGCGTCGGCGAGCTGACGCTTGGTGTCCTGCAAGGTCAGGATCTTCTCTTCCACCGTGCCCCGCGTCACCAGGCGGTAGGCGAAGACCGGACGCGTCTGGCCGATGCGGTGGGTGCGGTCGATGGCCTGCGCCTCGACCGCCGGGTTCCACCAGGGATCGAGGATGAAGACGTAGTCGGCCGCCGTCAGGTTGAGGCCCAGGCGGCAGGTGAGGCCGCGCTCGGGGGTGACGGCAACCTGCTCGAAGTCGAGGTCGCGCGGCAGGTCGAGCGGCGGCAACGACGGCAGAGCGCGTAGCTCGTCGACGAAAGCCGGCACCTCGTCGAGTGGCAGCACGATGTCGCCGTCGTCGTCCAGGCGCCGGATCCACGCTTTGGCGTCGCCGGTGTGGAGCGGCGAGAAGGTGCCGTCGAGGAGCACCAGGCCGTGGGTCAGGACGAGGTCGGTCTCGGCGAGCGGACGCCGCAGGACGCCTTCTTCCGTCGTCCGCTCCAGGATCCCGTGGACGCGTCCTTCCCCGAAGGTCTCGTGCGGCTCGACGCCGAGGACGAAGCGCCACGGCTCCTCGTCCCAGGCGAGCTCCACGAGCTCGTGGTTGTAGTGGTCGCCCCGCCACCAGTGAAAGCGTCCGGTGGAGCACAGGAGCGGCAGCGCCGTGCGGTAGGCGAGCGACGGCACGGTCCCGACGTCGTAGCGTCGTGGCTTGTCGTGGTAGGAGGCGTAGCGCCGGTCGACCTTCTCGGTCGACGCGGTCGAAAGGAGGAGCGCCAGGATCTCGCGGTCCGCCGGGTCCGGCAGCTCCCGGGCTTCGGCCTCGTGGATCTTGAGCGACTTGAAGGCGCCGAGCTTGCCGCTTTTCTTCACCGCCCGCTGGTAGAGGGAGACGAAGAGCTCTCCGTCCAGGCTGTTCCACCTGTCGAGCCGGTAGTGGACCTCCAGGCGACGAAGCCGCGGGCGGGTCTGCTCCTTGAGCTTGCGCAGCTCCTCCCGCCAGGGGGTTTCGCTTTCCTCGTCGTCCTCTTCTTCCGGGTCGTGGCGATAGAAGTAACCCTTGAGGCCGCTGCGCAGCGTCGTGTAGCGCCGCTGCTCGGGCCAGGGAATCTCCTCCTCGGTGATCTCGACGTTGAGCGGCGCGTTGCCGGGGATCCGGCCCTCCTGCTCCTCGAAGAGCAGCATCGTCGCCCAGACGTGGCGGCAGAGCCGTCCGCGGTGCGCCGCCGTGCAGGGACACGTCGCCTCGACGACGGCGTCGTCGGCCTTTTCCCAGCACAGCCGGACCTCGAGCTCGCGCTCGTCCGCGGCGCGCACACAGGTGACGAGCCGGTCGACGTCGGCCGCCAGGATACGGACCCGCTGGTAGAGGAGGAGATCGCGTCCGGCCGCCGCCTCGACGTCCTCCACCTGGTGGACGAAGCGGTCGGCGACGCGGGGGAAGGGAGAGCCTCTTCTGCGCATGGGGTGTGAGTACTCACTGACCTTCAGAGTCGCCCTTAGTGGCGAGGGGGTACTCGAGCCTCAATCCCTTGAAGCGCCTGAAGTCACGATCGGCTGTGCACAAGGTCGCATCGTGCTCAATGGCGAGAGCTGCCAGATGAGCGTCCATCACCAGAGGTCCGGGCAGCTCCTCGTCTTCAAAGAACGACTGAAGGATCGTCCAATGCCGGTTACCGGGCTCCACGATGGTGACGCAAGGGCGCTTCAACCATGCCTCGACCTTGGCCGTCGCCTCGGCCCAGGTGAGCGGAGCATCGAAGAGTCGAGAATGCGTCGTGATCCGCAAGAAGGCCAGGATGTTGGTCGACGAAAGACCGACACCGGATGAACCGTTCAGCCTCTCGACGAGCCAGTCCCTCGCTGGCGAATGGAACGGACTCCCACTGTTATAGGCGTGAATCAGGAGGTTGGCATCGACGAGGATCACCGGTGGAGGGGGCCGTCGATCTTCTCGAGCAACTCGGAGACCCGATTGTAATCGACTCCCGGACGAGCCTTGAGATCGCGGGCTTCCACCACGAATGGCTCGGAAACGGTCGTTCGGCCACGAGCCTGGAGGGCCCAGGACAACAAGCCACTCACCGTTGCCTTGAAGGATCTGCCTGTGCTCCGCGCCTCGGCGTTCAGCAGTTCCGCGAGATCGTCATCAAGGGTCAAGGTGGTCTTCATACCTTCCATCCTGGTCGGCCAACAGGGCCCGCAGGCGTGCCAGCTCGATTTCGGCCGCGTCGGCGCGCTGCCGCTCCTGCTCGACGCGCTGCTCGGCGTGCTCGGCGTGCTCTTTCTCCGTCGGCACCAGGCGACCGTCAGGATAGAAGAGCCGCAACCAGTGGCCGGTCACGTCCTTGTACTCGCCGTGCCACACGCCGACCTCCACCTCCAGCTCACGGCTCCACAGCCGGCGCTCGGCGGAGCGCGCGATCGGCCGGGCCGCGATCGGCCGGGCCGCGATCGGCTGGTAGGCGTTGTCGAGCAGACGGAAGCCGTCGATCACCTCGCTGCGCGGCGTGTAGAGGAAGTACTCCGAGGTCTTGAAGATGTCCTGGTAGATCCTTTTCTTCTCGCCGTAGTCGGCGTCAGCAGTCGACGGCGAGAGCAGCTCGAGGATCAGGTCGGGGAGGCGGCCGTCCTCCTCCCAGGCCACCCAGATCGCCCGCTCACGCTTGACGGCCTCTTTGAGGAGAAAGACGTCGGGACCGCGGAAGGCGGTTTTCTTGGGCCTGTCGGGCCGGAGGCCGTTCTCGAAGAGGGCGAGTTGGCGCTCCTCCTCGGCTACCGCGCGGGCCTGTTCGAGCGAGTAGTAGACGAACATGTCGGCGCCGACGAAGGCGTCGTCGTGGCCGAGCTCTCTCATCCGCCACCCGGCCAGCTCCAGGAACAGGATCATCTGGAGGACGTGGTAGTAGGTCTCCATCGGGATTCCGTCGTCCAGGACCAGGTCAAAGTCGAGATCTGCGAGGGCGGATTTGGCGCTCATGAGGGCCTCCTTGCGGCTCCGGGCCGCTGGTCCACGATAGCACAGGGCGCTGGCCCTGGACCCGGCGAAGGCAGCTCCTTTTCGCCCCCCTTGCCTTCGAGCTTAAGCCGAGGTGAAACTGAACCGAGACGCGAGGCTTTTGGCGGCGAAGGGCGCGCTCCGCGACCACCGGCGATCTCCTCACGCCGAATCTTGTCTACGGCGCCACCCCCTCTAGCTCCGGATCTGCGCATCTTCTCTCGCGTGTACGATCGTCTGGCGTGGGGAGATCCCGACGGTTCGCGTTCCTCGCCGCGCGGACGCAGAGCTTCAGGACGACGCTCCAATCGGAGCCCGGAAGGCTGATTTTCGTCCTGATTTTTTATTTTGGCACCAGGTAATACCTCTGTGGCGCCGCGGGATCTAAAGGAGGTGTGGAGATGGAAAAGATGGAGCCTGAGCTCTGGCAGCGAGTTCAACCTCTGTTCGCCACGGCGCAGGAGCTCGACCCCAAGGAGTGGGGGGCGTTCATGGAGCAGCACGTCGGCGACGACGAGGCGCTGCGCCGTGAGCTTGAATCATTGCTCGAAGCGGGCCGGGAGTCCGGCGACTTCCTCGAGCCCCTGGCGGCGGCGGACGAGCTCACCTTCGACCGCTACAAGGTCGTCGGACGGCTGGGCAGCGGCGGTGTCGGGACGGTCTACGAGGCGGTGCGGAATGACGACGAATACCGCCAGCGGGTGGCCTTGAAGCTGCTTAAGCGGGGCATGGACACCGACGAGATCGTGCGTCGGTTCAAGACGGAGCGCCAGATCCTGGCCGCCCTCGACCACCCGTCGATCGCCCGGCTCCTCGACGGGGGCTCGACCGGCGACGGCCTGCCGTACCTGGTGATGGAGCACGTCGAAGGCCAACCCCTCGATGTCTATTGCGACACCCACAAGCTGTCGATCCGCGAGCGGCTCGACCTCTTTGAGCGCGTGTGCTCGGCGGTCCACTACGCCCATCAGAACCTGGTGGTCCATCGCGACCTCAAGCCTGCCAACATCCTGGTCACCGCCGACGGCAACCCCAAGCTCCTCGACTTCGGTATCGCCAAGCTGCTCAACCCGGAGCTGTCGGCGCAGAGCCAGGCGCGAACCGCCACGGGGTTTGCCCTGATGACCCCGGACTTCGCCAGCCCGGAGCAGGTGCGCGGCGATCCGATCACGACGGCGAGCGACGTCTATTCGCTCGGCGTGGTGCTTTACGCCCTGCTGAGCGGCCACCGCCCCTACCACCTGTGCGGCGCGTCGCGTCTCGAGATGGAGCGTAGGGTCTGCGAGACGAAGCCGGAACCGCTCAGCGCCGCGGTGCGGCGTCACGAAGAGAGCCCCGGCGGCGACGCCGCGTCCCGTCCGCTCACCCCGGAGCTGGTCAGCGAGCAGCGAGGCGTCGAGCCCGCGGAGCTGTGCCGGTGCCTTCAGGGCGACCTGGAAAACATCGTCGCCATGGCGATGCGCAGGGAGCCGCAGCGACGCTACGCCTCGGTGGAGCAATTCGCCGCCGACGTGCGCCGCCACCTCGACGGCCTGCCGGTGCTCGCCTCCGGCGATTCCCTGCGCTACCGCTGGCACAAGCTCCTGCGCCGCAACCGGGGCGCGGTGGCGGCGGCCGCCACCGTCGTCGCGGCAGTGCTCGGCTTCGGCCTCGTCATGACCGTGCAGACCGTGAAGCTGCGCGACGCGCTGGCGCGCGAGCAGTTCGTCACCGACTTCCTGGTCGACCTTTTCGAGGGTTCGGACCCCGGAATGGGGGAGCGCAAGCTGCTGAGCCTCGAAGAGATCCTCGACCGCGGTCGAGACCGGTTGCAGGCGGAATTCGTTCCCCACGGTCCAACCCGGGCCCGGCTGACGGGCACGGTGGGCAAGATCTACGGCCGACAGGGGGATTACATCGAAGCCGAACGGCTCCTGCGCGAGGCCCTCGAGCTGCGCCGGGAGCCCGACTTGGAGGTCGCGACCAACCTGGCCTACCTGGGGGAGGTGCTGCTCAACCAAGGTCGCTACAGCGAGGCTGAGGAGCTGCTGCGCGAGGCCCTCGAGCTGCGCCGCCGACTCCTCGGCGACGAGCACGGCGAGGTCGCCGAGACCCTCAACCTCCTAGCGGGCGTGCTCAAGTACCAGGACGAGCTCGCCGAGGCCGAGCGTGTCTACGGCGAAGCGCTGGCGCTCTTCCGTCGCGCCGGTGACGACGGCCAGGTGGCCTCCTGTCTCAACAACCTGGCGGTCCTCCACCAGCACCGCGGCAATCTCGACGCCGTCGAGCCTCTCTTGCGCGAGGCTCTCGAGCTGCGCCGCCGGCTCTTTGACAGCGACCATCCCATGGTGGCCAACAGTCTGCACAACCTGGCCAGCCTGCTCCAGGTCCGCGGCGATCTCGAGGGCGCCGAAAGTCTCTACGGTGAGGCGCTCGCCATCCTCCGTCGCAGCCTGGGAGACCAGCACCCCGAGCTCGGTAGGAGTCTCGTCACCCACGCCAGCGTGTTGATCCAGATGGAGAGGTTCGCTGCCGCTGACGACCAGTTACGCGAGGCCCTCGGGATCCTGCGCGCCCAGCACGCCGAAGGACACTGGCTTCCCAGCTATGCCGAGAGCCTGCGCGGGGCCTGCCTGATCGGTCTCGAACGCTTCGCCGAAGCCGAGCCTCTCCTGGACCGCAGCTACAAGGCGTTGAAGGCCGTCACCGGCGATTCCGGCTACACCCGCAAGACCCTCGAACGTCTCGTCGGGGTTCGCAAAGAGCTGGGGATCCAGCCCACGGCGACTCGGACGAATACCACGGAGGACGTGTGATGCCTTCGATGTCCGAGCCGCCCTTCTCGGCGGCCCCGGCGACGTGCGGCGGCGCCGCCTTGTCCGACGACCTCACCCAGTTGCTCCTGAGTTGGAGCGCCGGCGACACCACCGCGCGGGACCGTCTGATGAGCCTGGTCTACGGCGACCTGCGGCGCATCGCACAACGTCGTTTCGCGCACGAGGACTGCGGTCACACCCTACAGGCGACAGCCGTGGTCCACGAGGCCTACCTGAGGCTCGTCGACCAGAAGCGCGTCCGCTGGCAGAACCGGTCGCAGTTCTTCGCCGTCGCGGCGATGGTGATGCGGCGCGTCCTGGTCAGCCATTCCCGTTCCCGGCAGCGGTTGAAACGGGGTGGAGGAGCGGTGCTGCTGTCGCTCGACGAGGCTTACGGCGTCGGCGACATGCGGGCCCCGGACCTCGTTGCTCTCGACGACGCCCTCCAGGTGCTTGAAAAGCTCTCGCCGCGTCAGAGCCGGATCGTCACCCTACGTTTCTTCGGCGGCCTCAGCATCCGGGAAACCGCCGTGGCGCTCGGCATCTCGCCAGCGACCGTCAAGCTGGACTGGAACCTGGCCAAGGCCTGGCTTTTCCGCGAGCTCAAAGGACAACGTACCGTAGCCTGACTAAAGGCACGCCTCGAGTCGGTCGAACGCCAGGTCGAGGTCGAGGTTCGACGAGGCCGTCGTTGGACGGCCACGGCTCTCCTGCGGATCGTCCTCTCCTGCGGATCGTCTGCCGTCCATTAGCCGTTCTCGCCGCCGTTGGCGCGTAGAGAGCGAGCGAGCGTGTTGTTGCGGTCGCCATCGCCGCCGCGCGAGATGTCGCGACCCGAACCAGAGATACGCAACCGAAGGCGGCGTTCGATGACGGTGGCGGCCGACGGGTCGCCTCCAGGAAGTCCCAGACACACAAGGAGATTCTTATGCACACAGAGATGAGAGCTTGTTGGATCCTGGCAGGATTGTTGGCCGCCTCCGCGGCCGGCGCCCAGGTGGCTTTCGACCCCTTCGTCGGCTACGGCGCGGGCGATGGCTCGACCGCCGTCACCGCCGCCGACTTCGACGCCGACGGCAACCTCGACCTAGCGACGGCCAATGTCGTCGCCGGCGACGTGTCGGTCCTGCTCGGCGACGGTGCCGGCACCTTTCTCGCCGCACCGGCGTCGTTCACGGTTGGCGACCTGCCGGTCCACCTCGCGGCTTGCGAGCTCGACAACGACGGTCGTCCGGACCTCGCAGTCGCCAACTTCGGCTTCGGTTTCGACCAGGTCTCGGTGCTGCTCAACACCACCGCCACCGTCGGCGCCCCGAGCTTCTCGCATGTTCTCTACCCAGTGGGGTCCCGGGTCACCTGGATCGCCTGCGCCGATTTCGACGACGACGGCTTCAGCGATCTGGTAGTCACCCGGGTCGATGACGACGTCGTCGAGGTGTTGCGCAACAACGGCGACGGCACCTTCGCCGCCGGCGTCGCCCACGCCGTCGCCACCGAGCCGCTGGCGGTGGCGGTGGGAGACCTCGACAACGATGGCCTGCCCGACCTGGCGGTGGTCAACAACGCCTCGGACGACCTGTCGATCCTGCTGAACGTGTCCGCCAACCCGGGGACCTTCACGCCCCAGACCTCCTTCCCGGTCGGCATCCGCCCGGAGGAGGTCGTCGCCGCCGACCTGGACGGTGACGGCGACCTCGACCTGGCGGTGGCCAATCGCTCCTCCGACAACGTCTCAGTGCTCCGCAACGATGGCGCCGCTTCGTTCAGCGACCGCACCGACTACGGGGTCGGCGGCGGCACCTTGTCGGTCGACGCGGCAGACCTCGACTGTGACGGTCTGCCGGACCTCGTGGCTGACAACAACAACCTCAGCCGGGTCGCTGTGCTGCGCAACGACCCCGCGAGCCCCGGGACCTTCCTGCCGTTCGTCACCTTCGCCGTCGCCGCCGATCCGCGCTCGGTAGTCGCCGGCGACTTCGACCACCGCGGCTCCCCCGACCTGGTGGCAGCCAGCCAGAACACTTCAACCGTATCGGTGCTCCTCAACCAGGCCAAGAAGACCTTCACTTCCACCTGGACCGGCGGCGTCAGCGACAACTTCACCGGCGGCGCGGATTCGGCGGCGCCGAGCGTCTCGCTGGCGGGCTTTATCCAAACGCTGACTGCGTTTCCGCTCATCGACTTCGACGAGCTCATCACCAACCGCTTTCTCGCCCACACCTTCACGGAGTACCCCGCCTGTGTGACGGGGGCGGAGCTCGAGATCCGCGCAAGAGTGGCGGGAGGGGGCTCGAGCAACGACGCCCTGTGGATCGGCATCCACGACATTACCGACAACCCGCCGACCGCCCAGCTCGCCTGGGGGACCTTTTTCGCGGACCTGCCGGAAGCGGGTGGCAGCTGGAGCACCACCGGCAAGACCGCCACGTTCACCCTCGACCTCGGGAATCTGACTCCCAACTCTTTGAGGACCACGACCAGCGTCCTGGACCTGATGGCCAGCGGGGAGCTGCACTTCTATGTGCAGGACGATACCGCCATCGACGTCGCTCGGTTGACCGTTCGCAGCTGCTGTAGTTGCGGCGCCAACGCACCCGAGAACGGCTTTCTCGCCGGCGCCGACGACCAGTTCGCCGGCTCCACCGAGCCTGCATTCCCGAGCACCGAGGTGGCGGGCTTCATCCATGCGATCAGCGGTCAGGAGCCGCTCGACTTCGACCAGGCGATCCTCAACCGGTGGCTCGGTCACACTTTCACCGATCTGCCCGGCTGCATCGACGGTGCCCGGCTGGAGCTGCGGGCGATGGTCACCGGAGCCGGCTCGTCGAACGACTCGATCTGTTTCCAGCTGGTCGACCCGAATCCTGCCTCGCCAGCGTACGGCTGGTGCCGGAGCTTCATGAGCTTACCGGAGTCGGGCGGCACCTGGACCGGCAGCCAGACCGCGGTGTTCAATCTCGACCTGGGGAACCTGCCGCCGGACGGCGAGAGCATCCTCGACCTTCTCGTCGAGGGCAAGCTCGATGTGTTGGTCCAGGACGATACCAAGGTCGATTACCTGGCTCTCACCGTACGCCCCAGCTGCGCCTTGATCTTCTCCGACGGCTTCGAGCTGGGCGACGTGTCCGGTTGGTCGTCAAACTGACGGCCGTGGGTTCAGCACGGTCGTCCCGGTAGAGGTGGTGGAGGTAGCCCAGGAGCCGCGGGCGCTCTTCGTCGCGGAGGGGTGCGGTCGATGGCCTGCGCCTCGACCGCCGGGTTCCACCACGGATCGAGGATGAAGAGGTAGTCGGCCGCCGTCAGGTTGAGGCCCAGGCCGCCTGCCTTGAGGCTTCGGGGCTCTGACCGTCACCCCCCAGCCTGGAAGAGCCAGGCGGTGCGCTCGAAGATCCAGAAGACGGCCAGCGTCGCCCTGTACCAGGAGCAGCAAGGCGAGCACGAAGAGCAGGTGGTCGAAGCCGAGCAGGATGTGCTCGATCCCCAGCACCAGGTACCGGCTCCCCACCTTCGTCGCCGTCTCTTCCTCCGGCACGACCAGGAAGGGCCGCCGCCCGCTCAAGACGTCGCGGAACAGCCCGCCGTCGGCAAAGCGCACGCGGACCAAGTCGGCGCAGGGCTGCCGGTCCCCGGTGCGCTCGAAGCTTGGAGCGACCGACTTGGTCTCCGCGGCCGTACGACGCTCCCAGGCGTCCGTGCTAGACTCCGGACGACGACTTTCCCCAGGAGATCCCCAATGGCCGAGCCCGCCTACGACTTCCAATACCACGACGCCGGAACCTGGCCCGAGCAAGGCTCCTGGACCTGGGACGACTACCTCCGGCTGCCCGACGACGGACAGCGTTACGAAATCATCCATGGAGTCCTCTACGTGTCCCCTGCCCCGCGCTTCATCCACCAGTTCGTAGCGAGTCGTCTGGCGCATTTCTTGAGCGTCTTCGTCCTCGAACGCGGCCTGGGTGCCGTGCTGACCGCTCCGCTCGACGTCCTCCTGCCCGGGATCGCCAGTCCCGTCCAGCCCGACATCGTCTTCCTGGCGAACGACAACCTTCCCGATGTGGAGGAAGCGTTGAACTTCCAGGGCGTTCCGGACCTCCTCGTCGAGGTGCTGTCGCCGGGGAACCGCCGGGTCGACCTGGAGGTGAAGCTCAAGGCCTACGAGCAGGCCGGGGTGCCGGAGTACTGGATCGTCAACCCGAAGCGCCGGATCATCCTGCTTTACCATCTCGACGCCACGCGCCACGTGTACCAGGAGCTGGGACGTTTCGGCGTCGACGACGTCGTCCGTTCGGTGGTCCTCGGGGGTTTCGAGCTGAAGGTAGCCGATCTCTTTCCCTAGGTGCGCTAACGGCCCGTCGCCCGCGCCGCCAGCCGACGCACCTCGGGATCCGAATGCTCGGCGGCTTCGCGCAAGAGCTCCGGATCCAGCCCTGCACCCAGACGGTCGGCCGCCGCATGACGCACCCGCGGATCCGGGTCCGCCAGAGCCCGCCGGTAGGGACCTGCTCCCAGCTCCGGCACCAGCCGCCGCGCCGCGTTCTCCCGCAGGATCGAGGGGACGTCCTCAGCCATCGCCAGCTCCAGGCAGTCGCCACACCTCAGGCTCGCGAAGAAGGTGAAGAGGTCCCGTTGCCGGAAGCTGGAAAGCTTGAGCAGCGGTCCGCGCACGAACGCGTCGAGCTTTTCCCAGTGGCGCGGGTTGTGAACCCAGGCCCGCAGCTCGATCGCCGGCAGCCCGACGAGCTCCGTCGGACCGAGCCGGTCGACGAGCTCCGAGTAGTAAAGCGTCCGCTCCGCCGTTTCGAGCTCGTCGGTCTCAAGCCACAGGAGCTCGACGAAGAGACGCGCGAAGGGAGCGGCGGCCGCCGGATTCGAAAATGCTGGTGAGGCGTCCGCCACGGTGCCCGGACATGCGTCCCCGGCCCGATCGAAGGCCGCCTCGCCGAAAACCTCGTCACCGTCGTCACCTCGCGCCTCGCCGCGCAGAAAGGACGCCAGGGCGCCAGCCAGCGCCCGATGACGCGCCCCGCCAGCGCGGCAGAGGTTGCACGGCCAGCCGTCCGGACACCCGGCGCCCTCCTCGGCGACCTCGGTGCCCGTCTCGTGACGGGCGATGCGGCGCAAGACGCCGTCGACGGCTTTTCGGACGTCCTCGCCGTCCTCCGGAGCGTCGAAGCCGGCGAGGCAGGCGTTGGGGAAGAGGACCCGGTACAGCTGCGGCGTCCCGGAGAGAAGCTCCATCGCCCACAGGAAAGGATCGACGTCCGCGGGCACCACGCGTCCCGTTTCCGCGATGCGGCGGAGCCAGGCCTCGGGGTCGCCCATGAGCTCCGGTGGCTCGTCGTCGCCTACGCCGTTCAGAAAGACGAGCTTCGGCTCGGTAAAGAAAAGCTCGGCGCCGTCGATGCCGGCGATCTCGTCCTCGAGGCTCCAGGGGTCGAAGCTTCCCTCGCCGTAGCCGGCGTCGTGCGCCCCGGCGAAGGAGAGAAGGACGACGCCACGGTCCTTGAAGGCCCGGACGACGAAAGCGGCGCTCGTGCCTACGTAGGGCGGGCGATAGACGACGAAGTCACCACTCCAGGCGTCGGCACCGCTCCTGACCAGCTCCTCCGGGCAGCCGGCGTCGTGAGTGCACGGCTCGACGCAGAGGTAGCTCTGAAGGACGTCGTGGACAGCCGGCGCTCCGTAGTCGAGCAGCAGCACCCGGGCCCGCTCGGCGGCGGCCGGCACGGCAAGAGAGAGGCAGAGGACGAACGAGAGAAGACGCATCTTGGGACCTCCGTGGAAGCTGGGAGGCGATTCTATATCCCGACGCGGCCCGGCGCTTGACCTTCCTCCGACGTCCCGTGAGAATGGACCTTCAAGCTCTGAGGAGGACCCAGCGATGGGAAAAGGACTGAAGCAACACAACAAGGTCGTCTGGCCTGGTTTTTCCAACGTTCCCGTGCCGCGTCACATCGCCAAGATCGGCCGCAACGACCCCTGTCCTTGCGGCAGCGGCAAGAAGTACAAGGAGTGCCACGAGCGTGAGGGCTCGGAGTTCCTCGAGAAGCTCGCCCGCAAAGCGGACAAGGTGCGCCTGCGCGAGGCCCGCGAGCAGATGAAGGCCCGGGGCGTCCCCTGGTACAAACGGATCTTCGTACGTCTCTAACCCTGAGGAATCGCCCATGACCGACAGTAAAACGTCCTTTCTCTCGACCCTTGCCCTGCTTCTCTTTGCGCTCGTCGGCTGCCAGGCCGCCGACGACACCACGACGACGAGCGACACCGCCGAGCCGGGCCTCGCCCCGGCCGCGAGCTTCGAGCGCACCGACGGCGAAGGCGCCGACCTGGTGCTCTTGAACGGCAAGATCGAAACGGTCACCGGCGGCGTGGTCGAGGCCCTGGCCGCGGACGGCGGACGCCTCGTCGCCGTCGGCACCCAGGCCGACGTCGCCGAGCACATCGGGGCTTCAACGGAGGTGATCGACCTGCGCGGCCGCCTCGCCCTTCCCGGCTTCATCGAGAGCCACGCTCACTTCATGGGCATCGGCGACGCACGCATCCAGCTCAACCTGCGCGAGGCCGCGACCTGGGACGACGTCGTCACGATGGTCGCCGCGGCCGCCGCCGCGGCCGAGCCCGGCGAGTGGATCCGCGGACGCGGTTGGCACCAGGAGAAGTGGACCGCCGTCCCCGAGCCCAACGTCGAGGGCTTTCCGATCCACGATGGGCTGAGCGCCGTCTCGCCGGAGAACCCGGTGCTCCTCACCCACGCGAGCGGCCACGCGCTCTTTGCCAACGCCAAGGCCATGGAGCTCGGCGGCGTCGACGATTCGACGCCCGACCCCGAGGGCGGAGAGGTCCTGCGCGACGCGAACGGCCGCGCCACGGGGCTCTTCCGCGAGAGAGCCGCGGGCCTTATCCATCGCGCCCGGCCGGCCGAGGGGACGCCCGCCGAGATGCGCAAGAAAGTCGAGCTGGCCTCGGAGGAGTGCCTCCGGAAGGGCGTGACGTCCTTTCAGGACGCGGGCTCGAGCTTCGCGACCATCGACTTCCTGAAGCAGGCCGCCGACGAGGGTTTCCTCGGCGTCCGCCTCTGGCTCATGATCCGCGCCTCCGAGGAGGAGCTCAAGGAGAAGCTCCCCGCCTACTTCACCCGCGACTACGCGGACCAACGCCTGGCGGTGGGAGGCATCAAGATCTCGCTCGACGGCGCCCTGGGCTCGCGCGGCGCCTGGCTCCTGGAGCCCTACAGCGACAGCCCGGAGTCGACGGGGCTCAACACCGCGCCGCTCGACATGACCCGCCGCGTCGCCGGCCTCGCCGCCGAGAACGGCTATCAGCTCTGCATCCACGCCATCGGCGACCGCGCCAACCGCGAGGTCTTGGACGTCTACGAGGACACGTTCAAGGCGCATCCCGAGAAAAGCGACCTGCGCTTTCGAATCGAGCACGCCCAGCACCTTCACCCCGACGACATCCCGCGCTTTGCCGAGCTCGGTGTGATCGCCTCGATGCAGGGCGTCCACTGCACGTCCGACGGACCCTGGGTCCCGGACCGCCTCGGCGAGAAACGCTCGGGGGAGGGCGCCTACGTCTGGCAGAAGCTCCTCCAGTCGGGAGCCAAAGTCGTCAACGGCACCGACGCACCGGTCGAGGACGTCGATCCGTTGAAGAGCTATCACTCGTCGGTCACCCGGCGGATGAAAAACGGCGAGCTTTTCTACCCGGAGCAGAGAATGAGCCGCATGGAGGCGCTTCGTTCCTACACGATCGACGCCGCCTACGCCGCGTTCGAGGAAGACGTCAAGGGATCGCTCGAGGTCGGGAAGCTCGCCGACGTCGTCGTGCTGTCGAAGGACGTCCTGACGGTCGGCGACGAGGAGATCCTCGACGCGGAAGTGCTTTACACGATCGTCGGTGGCGAGGTCGCGTACCGGGCGGAGTAGGGCAGGCTGTGTCCCGGGGCGCGCAGCCTGCCGCCAGCTTCGAAGAAGCTGGCGGACCGGCGGATCTCAAGGCCCGCGGCCTCTTTTGAGCTAGACTGACTGTTGAAGATTTCAACAGCGGAAGAGGTGAAGGCATGGCCACAGTCAATTTCAGCGTCCCGGACAGCGTCAAAGAGGCGTTCAACCGGACATTCGACGGGGAGAACAAGAGCGCCCTCGTCGCGCGGCTCATGAAGCAGGCGGTGGAGGAGCGTCAGCGTCAGCGTCGGCGGGCGGTCGCCGTCGACGCGCTCCTGGACCTGCGCCGCGAGCAGCCCCCGGCCTCGGACGACGTCATCGCCGAGGCGCGGCGGGCGGACCGGCCGTGAACGTCGTGGTCGACGCCAGTGTCGTGTTGAAGTGGCTGTTACCGGATCCCGGGGCAGAGCCCGAGGTTGACCGGGCTCTTCTGTTGCTGGAAGACGTCCGAGACGGCAACGTCGCTCCCCTCCAACCGCCTCACTGGCTGGCGGAGGTCGCCGCCGTCATCAATCGCCTTCATCCTTCGATCGCCGTGCGATCCGTCGAGCTTCTCTACGCGATGGAGCTCCCTGTGGCGCAAGAGCTGGAAGTCTTTCGTAGAGCGGTCGTCCTCGGCGAGGCTCTGCGTCACCATGTCTTCGACACCCTCTACCATGCGGTCGCCCTGGAGCACGGCGCCACCTTGATCAGCGCCGACGAGCAATACTGCGAAAAGGCGGAGCATCTCGGCTCGCTTCTGCGGCTGGAGTCCTACGGACGGTAGGCGGTGAAGCCGGCTCACGACCTCAGGATGAAAGTAGACGTTGGGTTCAGTCCTGAGCCGGATGGACCCTCACCGTAGGTCGACCGTCGTCGAGATCCGACCTCCCTTCAAGCTGTCGTAGGTCACCGTCACCTCACCCTTCTTCCCCTCCAGGAGGAAGAAAAGCCGCCGGGTCGAGAAACCCTGGATGCCGGGCACCATCAACCGCTCCGGACGGTGCCGCTGGAGCTCGATCTGGTCGAGGAAGCGATCCTCGACGAGTCCGCTAGCCACCACCTTCGCCCCCTCGACCGTCGCCAGGTCGACGCGGTGGACCTTCTCCTTCCGCGCCCAGTCGGTGACCGACGGAATAGCCCGCTCGTTTCTGACCGGCACCTCGACGCGCCAGAGACCCTTCTCCACCTCGACCGCCTCCGGCTCGCCAAAGGCGAGCATCGGCAGCTGGTGGGCGTGGAAGAGGACGAACGCCGCATTGCGGTGCGTCTCCTCCTCCAGCATCCAGCCCTCCGGCACCCGGCCCACGTCGTGGCGCATGCCGCCGACCTCGACCTTGCCGTACTGCGGATGGTCGACCTCGGTCCAGTCGACGAACTGGCGGCCGAGGGTCAGGAGGTCGTTGAACTCCATCTCCTCCTCGTCGCTCGTTTCGCCGTCGCCGTCGAGGTCGGTCGGCGGCTCGTAGAGCTCGTTGGTGTAGGCGACCGCGCCGTGGATGCGGTAGAAGTGGTCGTCGGTGGCGCCGAAAGTGGTGTAGAGGTCCTTCCAGACGATCATGTACTCGTAGCCCGGCAGGATCCGCTCGCCCTGCTCGCCGATCAGGTCGAAGGACTTCAAGTCAAAGGACGTGTACTTCGGCTCGCTTTTCGCACCCGGGCCGCGGAGGATCATCTTGCCGGCGTTGTGAAAGCTCTGGGCCGCGGCGACGTTCGACTTCGTCAGCGCCCAGGTGGCGATCGCACGGGTCTCCGGGATCGACAGCGGATAGAGGCCCGCACCACCCTGGACGTACTCCGGCTGCCAGTCGTAGCCCCAGGTGCGGTTGGGGTCGACGTAGCCGATCGTGTCCTCGTTGATGCGGCCGTCGCCGTCGTTGTCGTAGCCCTCGGAGCCGAGGTAGACGTAGTCTCCTTGCTCGTCGTCCTCGATCTCGACCAGGATGCGCGGATCGGTGGGATGGAGCCGGTAGCGCCCTTCGCCCATCGGCACTTTCATGCGCATCTGGGTGATGACGCCGTTGCCGTCCATGTCGTCGAAGCCGTCCTCGTCGGCGACGCCGTCGCGGTCGTCGTCGACCGCCTGCATGACGGTGCGCGGGAAGCCCGGCGTCGAGGGTCCGCGGAACCACCGGGCGCGGCCGTCGGGGTTGACGACCGGGACGAAGTAAAAAACTGCCCGGTCCACAAGCTCCGTGATCCGCTCGAGCCGGCCGTAGCTCTTGAGCAGGAAGTCGAGCGTGTAGACCACCGCCTCGGTGCCCTGGACCTCGTTGGCGTGGGTGTTGCCGTCGACGTACATGGCGGGTTTCGACGACTCCTCGCCGGTCGAGTCGTTGTTCAAGGTCACGAGCCACATGTCGCGTCCCTGGGCGCTCTTGCCGATCGACTCCAGCGTCACCCAGTCGGGATAGGCGGCGGCATAACCTTTCAGATAGCCCTCCACGTCGTCGAAGTCGGAAAGGCGGTTGAACGGTGGCGTTGGCGGATCGGCTTTCGAAACGAGCGCTGCGGTTTCCCCCCTCGATCCCCCCGAGGGGACGGGTGCCGCGAGCGTGGAAGATACGATCACGGCAAGGAGCAGAGAGGTCAGAAAGGCTTTTTTCATGGTGCTCATCGCGAGCCTCCCAGGGTGATCGTTTGACGGTCGTTGCCGGCGGCCTCCGAGAGGACGGCCACCTCGACGCTCGTTCCGGCCTTGGCACGGACGAGCCACTCGCCTTTCAGCGTCCCGGTGACGCCCACCAGTCGCTCGGAGCTTTTAGCCCGGCGTCCGGTGACGAGCTCGGCACCGTCGCCGAGGTCGATCTCAAGGCGGACCGGCAGCCGGGCGCGGGCCCGTTCCGCCATCTTGGTGTGCGTGGCAAGCTTGGCGCGGTTCGCGGCTACCGCCTCGACGCGGTAGACCCGAGCTCCCCCCTCGATCCCCCCGAGGGGACGGGTGCCGCCGAGCTCTTCGGCTTCGAGCGAGACGATCTCCAGGTCGGCGATCTCGCCCGCCAGCTCCAGGACCGTCGCCGTGTGGACCTTGATCGACGGCTCCAGGATCTCGATCGGCGGAGCGATCTCAGCGAAGGGGTCGATGCCGCCGGCCTCGGCTTTTTCGCCCGAATCGAGCGTCACCTCGGTCCAGGGCGCGATGCTGCCGGGTGCGTGCTCGTCGAGCCAGGCGAGCACCTCGCGGCGACGCTTCACCTCGGGGCTGTCCTCCTCTTCGTCGCCGTCCTCGTCGTCGCCACTGCGAGACTTGATCATCTGGGCCATGCGCTCCGGGGTCATCTGCCCCGCCTTGAGGCCCTGGATCACCATTGAGGCCGTGAGCTGTGCAGGCACACCGGCCTCACCAAGGAACGCGGCGATCTCCTCCTCGCTGAATTCCAGGAGCTCGTCGGCGCTCATCTCGGCCAGGGTGTCGACGGTGAGCTTTTTCTCCTCTTCCTCGCCTTCGCCCTCTTCCTTTTCCTTCTTGGGCTTGGGGACGCCCCAGACGTCGAGCTCGATCGCCATGGCGCCGAACTGGTAGTAGAGCCACGGGGTGAAGCCGCCCTTGGTGTACTGCTCGCCGTCGCGTTCCTTGTCGAGCTCGGCCTCTTCGAGGCGTTTCTTGTAGGCCTTGGCCCAACGCTGGAAGACCTTCTGGTCGTCGTCTTCGAGCTTGGTGGCGGGACCGGCACCCAGGAACTGTCCGAGCTGTTCCTTGGTGATGTTGTTCCGGCGCACAAACGGGAGGTCTTTTGCCACCTCCCAGATTTCGTCGAGGGTGTATTCCACCTCCGGGTCGAGGCCCATGAATCCGGCGAAGCGCGCTGGCACCTTGAAGGTCAGCGAGCCGAGCTCGCCGCCGCCGCCGAGGCTCTCGGGCATCGCCAGGAGGTTGTTGGCGGGCCCGTAGACGACGACGAGGGCGATCTCTTTGTGGGCGAAGAAGAAGTCGAAGAGCGCCTTCGCCTCGCTTGTCGAGCCGGGCCACGGGCCTGCCTCCGGCGTGTAGGGAAAGACGTGCGGGAAGTTGTGGTTGAGAACGACGCCTTCGGCGGTGTCCTCGTCGTGCTCGCCGTCGCCGTCGTCGTCGTCGCCTTCGCGCATCAGGCGGTAGGCGCCGACATGGCCCTTGGCCGCGTCCTGGCGGATCATGAGGCGCGGATCCTCGGGGTGGGGAAGCCACGTGCCCGCCGGGTCGGGGATCCGTAGCCAGGTGATACGGCCGTCGCCGTCGAGGTCGTTCCAGTCGTCCTCGGCGACGAAGCCGTCGCGGTCGCGGTCGATTCTCTCGGCGTTGCCGCGGCGGCGTACGCGTGGCGTGGAGAAAAGCGCGTCGTGGGCGTCGGGATTCAAGACCGGAGCGACGTAGAACGTGCGGCTCTTTAAAAGCTCGGCGGTCTCGCCCTCGGCACCTTCAAGGAGCGTTGTCACCAGGTCGAGGGCGGCCTCGGTGCCGGCGTTGTGGTAGCCGGCGGCGTTGGCGCCCACGAAGACCGCGGGACGCTCGGCGGGATCGACGTCGCCGTCGGCGGCAAGGCGCAGCACCTGGAGCGGGTAACCGCCGGCCGAGGTGCCGATCTCGAAGAGCTCCGCCAGGGTGGGGTGCTCGCTCGCCCATTCCACGAGCGCCGCCTCGACCGCGGCGCGGTCGTGGTAGCCCTCGGTGGCGCCGGCGGCACCGGCGGCGAGGATCAGGGCGAGGCCCAGGACGATCCAGGGCCTCGGGGTTGTCATGGCTTTCACGTAGAGGGTCTCCTAGGGACCGGCCAGGGGGCCGGAAGGTGGATAGCGTCCCTGGCATTCTACGAAGCCGCGCGCCGCGCGCCAAGCTCAGCCGTCTTTCGGCTTGCGGAACCCAACGACCATCTCGAACTCCAGGCCCTCCGCACCGAGGACGATCGTACGTTCCTCGTCGGGCCCCAGGGCGAAGCGCTCGACCTCGACTCCTGTGCGCTCGGAGTCGGGCCGGACGATGGCGAGAAGCTGGCGTCCCTTGGCGTCGGGACCCAGATCGATCACCGCGGCGGCGGGATGGCGCGCGTCGATCGGGGTGACGAGGACGTAGCTCTCCAGGACGAAGCCACGCGCCGGCAGCTTCACCTTGCTCTTTGCCTCGACGCGCCGGACCAGCACGTCGATCGGTACCTGGCGCTCCGGACCGCAGCCGGAGACGGCCGTCTTGGGGTGGTAGCCGTCGAAGCGGCGGTCGCCACGGAGCTCGAGCGTCGCGCCGTCGGCCTCGAAGCGGCGCTCCTCTTCGAGCGGCAAGACGATCGGATCGAAAAGCCTTACGGAGCTTCCTTCACCGGCACAACGGCGCACCATCACGAGCACGACCGACAGCCGGGAGTCGAAGGGCACCCAGGAAAGCACCGCCTGAAGACCCTCCGTCGGCGCCAGCACCTGGACGGGGCTCGCCCAGCCGAAACGGACGTTGCCCTCGACCGCCGGGGAGGCGAGCGGCACGAAGCGGAAGCCCAGCTCCCGGGGCTCGGCCCCGGCGTGCTGGATCGCCGGGATCCGGTCGGCCGGCGCGGAGACCTCGGCCGCCGCGGCCACGGCCGTGTCCGTGGAGCGCTCGATCCACAGCACGACCGGATCGCCGTAGCGCAGGCCCCAGTCGCAGCCCAGCTGGCCGCAGAGGATGTCGAGCGTCTGCATGTAGTTGACCTGGTGCAGCTCGACCGTCACCGTGCGCTCGGCGAGCGTTTCGTCGAATTCGACCTCGACTTCCTCGAAGCCGAAGAAGTAGGGGATCTGGCCGACCGAGCTCACCAGCTCCGAGGCCCTGGCGTTTTTGAGCGACATGTTGATGAGCTGGAGCTCCTTTTTCTCGTCGTCCGTGAGCTCCACGAGGTCGATGGACTTCTCGCCCCAGACGGCCCGGTAGCCGTTCAGGCGGCTGATCTCGCTCACCAGGACGGGCCAAGGGAAACCCTGAACGTTCAAGGTCAACGTGCCGACAAGGCCGTCGGGGAGGTCGATCGAATAGCCGGAGATCGCCGCGAACGACTCCAGGGTCTTGCCCAGGTCGGCGGACTTCAAGCTCAGGTTGACGGCCTGCTTGTACCCGGCCGGCATGGCGATCCGGCCCGGCAGGGTGCTGCCGCCGGCCGCGCTTTCGGCGCGCCGCACCCGCAGCTGCCGCGGCTCGCCGGCCAGGATCTCGCAGTAGAGGCCATGGTCGCGGCACACCTGGTCGAAGAGCTCCGTCCAGGGGGCCGTCGTCTTCATGGTGACGAAACCCTCGAGACCCGGCTCGGCGTCGAGCTCGCTGCCGCTGATCTTGGCGAAGGATTCGAGGATTTGGCCGAGCGGCGCTTTTACGAGGTCGAGGCTGATCGCCTCGTCGTCGGGAATCTGGCGCGCCGACGAGCTGGCGGCCAGCGCCGCGGCGAGGAAGAGGAAAAAAGAGGACTTGGCAAGGCTTCTCATCACGATTCATCTCCTGGGAGGACGATCCATGTAGGACCCGCCGTGGACGAGATCTTCACGTAGCCGTCGGCGTTCGAGATCGAGATGCGCACAGGCGTGGAGCGCTCCGGGACCTCCTCGGCGATCGGTGTGGGATCCCTGGGCGGCGGGGACTTGACGAAGAAGGGGATCGCAGCCACCGCCAGGAGGAGGAGCACCGTCACCACGGCCAGGCGTGGCCAGGCGTTGGCGCCGGTTCGGACCTTGCCGCGGTCGCCTTCTTGGAGCGCCGTACGGACGAGGCGCTCGACGCTCAGCGGATGGGGCTCGAGGACGCGGCGGAGCCGCTCGTCGAGCTCCTGGTCGTCGCTCTCGTGGTGTCGTTCCATGTCTTTTCCTCCAGCAACTCTCTGAGGTGCTTTCTGGCGCGGTGAACGCGCATCTTCAAGGCGGACTTGCGAATCCCCAGGACCCGGGCGGCGCCGGCCAGGTCGAGCTCGCCGCTGGCGACGAGGACGAGCGCTTCGCGCTCCCGCTCGCCGAGGCGGGCGAGGTGCTCAAGCGTCCCCTGCAGCTCGCTTCTCGCGATCGTCCGCGCCTCGGGATCGGGAGCGGTGTCGCGCCGCTGGAAAAGCGTCTCCAGCGGCTGAAGCAAGCTGCGGCGCAAGAGCGCCCGGCCCAACCGTCGCTGCGCCACCTTGAAAACGAACGCCTCCGGCGAGTCCGGCGGACCGTGCCGCCGCCACCGGGTGACGAGCGCGGTCAGAGCCTCCTGCGCCGCCTCCTCGCCAAGCGAGGAGTCCGCGGAGCGGCCGACGCAGTAGCGCAGGAGACTCGGAGCCAGGTCGTGGAGGGTCGTTTCAAGGTCCATCGTGAGTGAAGTACCCGCCACGGCCGAACGGTAACGCCACGCCGCGTTTTTTCGTAAGGCCTCAGTTGCCCAGGTAGCCGAGCGCCTCAAGCATCTTCCGCTGCGCCTCGGAGATATCCCCCTCCCGCACCCCGGCGCGCAGCTTGTCGTCTTCCTTGATGGCGCGGCTCAGGAGCACCATCAACCCGGCGTGGAGAAGCGGATGCTCGGCGATCAGGTCGCGCTCTTCGCCCGGATCCGCCTGGACGTCGTAGAGCTCCGGCAGGCGTCCCTCCTGGATGATGGCCTTGAAGCGCCGGGTCCGTACCCCGAAGTAGGGAAAAGCGGCGTGGGCCGAGCGCAGGAAGAGGACGCGCTCGCCGCCCGAGGCCGGCGCCAGGAGGTCTTGTCCGCGGACCTGGGCGGGGGCGTCGAGCCCGAGCCGGCGGTCGATCGTGGCGACGACGTCGGCGAGGCCCACCATGCGGTCGGTGGCGACGCCTTGCGCCGTCCACGACGCCGGGAGCTTCACGACGAGCGGCACGCGCAGCATCTCGCCGTAGAGCGTCGTGTTGTGGCCGATCCAGCCGTGCTCCATGAAGGCCTCGCCGTGGTCCGAGGTCACGACGACGAGAGCGTCGTCATAGATCCCCGCGCCGCGAAGCGCCGCGAGCACCTCGCCGACGGCGGCGTCGCCGCGGCGCAGGTTGCCGTCGTAGAGCGCGACGAGCTCCTCCAGGTCGGCCTCGTCGAGCGTGACCTCCTTGGCGTAGATGGCATGGGCGAGGTCGCGGTCGGGATTGACCGGCCCGGCGTAGGACGGATCGCCGAAGAGGTCGAACTCCGGCGTCGGGTCGTAGGGCTCGTGCGGCGGCACGTAGTGAAGCATGAGGAAAAGCGGCCGTTCGGCGCTTTTCGCCGCGAGGAGCTTCGTGACCTCGCCGGTGATCTGGCCCGGATCCGTGTCCCAGATCTCATGGAATTGCTCGTAGCCGCGCTCCATGCCGGTGACCGTCGAGTTGTTGGGGTTGCCCGTGTAGCCCACGGTCAGGTAGCCCGCGGCAGCGAGGCGCTCGGCCAGGGTCTCGACCTCGGCGCCTAAAAAGAGGTGCTTGCCGATCAGCCCGTGCTGGACGTAGGAAAGGCCGGTCAGAAGGCTCGGCATCGAGCACACCGTGTAGGAGCACTCGGCGACGGCATGGGTAAAAACGAGCGACTCGCGGCCCAGGCGGTCGATCTCCGGCGTCGTGTCGCGGGAGTAGCCGTAGAGGCCGAAGTGGTCGGCGCGCGCCGCGTCGAGGACGATCAGGACGACATGAGGACGCCCGGCCGGCGGCTTGACCTCCTCCGTCGCCTCGCGCCCCGTCGCTTCCTCGCTCACGAGCCGCGGGCGCCGTAGGAGGAAGCGGTTGCCCGGGGCCAGCACGGCGGTAAAGAAGAGGAAGGCCTGCGAGCCGCGGTAAGCCTCCAGGGGAATCCGGTGAAGGGTGTCGTCGCCGGTGTCGCCGTCGAGCTCGAAGGCGACCTGCTCGCGGCCTTCGAGGTCGAGGACTCCGGCGCTAAGCGTCATCTCGCGGCTCCTCATGAAGCGGCGCAGGGCCTTCGTTTCGATCTCGACGGCGACGTCGCCCGGGCCGACCTCGATCGGCACGACGTAGCTCCCCGGCGCCGCCAGCAGCAGCGTCTCCCGTTCCTCCTGGACGAGAAAGCCTGTCCCCCGCCGCTCCTCGCCGGGCTCCTCGTCCGGCGGTAGAAGGCCGAGCCGTTCGAAGGCCAGGGCCAGAGGACGGTCGTCGTGTCCCTCAATGCCCTCGATGTGGAAGCCGTAGACGAGCTCGAGCTCGTTCATCCCGGGGCGCAGCGCGTCGACCGGGAGGGCGAAGCGGCGCTCGAGCCAGTCGCGGGGGACGTTCCAGGACTCGACGTCGCGGCCGTTCAACCGGACGGTGACCGACTGGGTGCGCCCCTGGGGGTCGTCGGCCGCCATGGCGCGGAGAAAAAAGTCGTAGGGCTTGACGCTCGGCAGGTAAAAGCGCAGGCGGGTCGACTCTCCGAGGCCCCAGGCGCCCCAGTCCTCGGGTCCGCCCCAGCCGTCCTCGATCACAAGGTAGCGGGTCGCCGGCACGCGCCAGGCGTCGTTCAACTGCTGCGCGGCGCGCTCGACGTAGAGGTCGCGGACGTCGATCCACAGAGCGCTGGAGAAAAAGGCCCCGCGGGCGAGCTCTGCCGTGAAGGGACGGCCGATGCGCTCGGCCGCCGGCTCCTGGCAGGCGTTCCAGATCGCCGCGGCGGTGAGGACGAAGGGTAAAACGAGGCGGCTGGCGAGGCGGCGGCTCATGGGTCGACCGGTTGCTGTAGAGGGGAAGAAAGTCCAGAATGGGCGCACCTTCACGCTTGAAGTGAAGTCTGCGATGGCTCTCATTCAAACACGGTATTCACCACGGAGGCCCCGTGATCGGCAGACGATATCAGATCCTCGACGAGCTCGGCAGTGGCGGGATGGGGACCGTCTACCGTGCCCACGACCGTCTGAGCGGCTGGCAGGTCGCCCTGAAGCAGGTGCACGCGACCGCGGTCGAGATCTCCTTTTCCGGTGCGCGCCGGATCACGGACACGATGGACTCGCGGGCCTCCGAGGAGCAGCGGCTGGCGTTGGCGCGGGAGTTTCGCCTTCTCGCGTCGCTTCGGCACCCGAACATCATCAGCGTCCTCGACTACGGCTTCGACGACGACCGGCATCCCTTCTACACGATGGAGGTGCTCGACGAGCCCCTGACGCTGCTTGAAGCGGGCGAAGGACAGCCGCTCGCCACCCAGGTCGACCTGCTGCTCCAGACGCTCCACGCGCTCGCCTACCTCCACCGGCGTGGCGTGATCCACCGCGACGTCAAGCCGTCGAACGTCCTCGTCGAGAATCGGAGGGTCAAGCTCCTCGACTTCGGGATCTCGGAGCTGCGTGGCCGCACGAAAGGCGATTCCCGGGTGAGCGGCTCGGTCCCCTACCTCGCCCCGGAGGTCTTGCAGCAGCAGCCGTTCGACCAGTCCTCGGACCTCTACTCGGTCGGGGTGATCGCCTACGAGCTACTCGCGGGACGACACCCCTACGCCGGCGCCTCGATCCCGGTGATGATGATGAAAGCGGTGCGCGAGGCCCCGGTCATCTCGACGAGCGACTTCGACGCCAGGTTGATTCCGGTGCTCCAGCGCCTCCTGGCCACGGATCCGGCGGATCGCTGCAGGACGGCCGACGAGGTGATTCGCGACCTCACGCAGGCGACGGGGCTCTCGCTCCAGGAAGGGACCTCGGCGATCCGCGACAGCTACCTCCAGGCGGCCCGCCTGGTGGGCCGCGACCGGGAGATGGAGAAGCTGACGGGCCTCGTCAAGGAAGCGATCGCGGGCCGCGGCAACGTGATGCTCGTCTCCGGCGAGGGGGGCGTCGGCAAGTCGCGCCTGATGGACGAGCTGCGCACGGTCTGTCTCGTCGAGGGGGCGCAGGTTTTAAACGGCCATGCCGTCGGTACCCAGGGCGGCCCCTACCACATGTGGCGCGCCATCCTGCGGTGGCTGTGCCTCCTCACCGAGGTCGACGACCCTTCCGCCTCGGTTTTGAAACCCCTGGTGGCCGACGTCGAGGAGCTCCTGGGCCGCGAGGTCGACGACCCCGAGGAGCTCGATCCGCAGGCCGCGCAGCAGCGTTTCTTCGTGACGGTGGAAAACCTCTTCAGCCGTCTCGAGCAGCCGGTGGTGGTCGTCCTGGAGGATTTCCATCGGGCGATGAGCTCGGGTGTTCAGCTCCTGGCGCAGCTCCAGCAGGTGGTAGGCCAGTTGCCGATCCTTCTCGTCGCTACGTTCCGCGACGACGAGCGGCCGGACCTGGTCGAGGAGATCCCGGGAGCCCTGCACCTACGCCTGGACCGTCTGGGCGGCGACTCGATCGCGGAGCTCTCGGAGTCGATGCTGGGCGAGGCCGGCAAGAGACCGGAGATCCTGGAGCTCTTGCAGCGCGAGACCGAGGGCAACGCGCTTTTCCTCGTCGAGGTGGTGCGGGCGTTGGCCGAAGAGGCCGGCGGCCTCGCCGCGGTCGCCGACGCGCCGCTGCCCGAGCAGATCTCGACCGGCGGCATCGAGCGCATCCTCCAGCGGCGGCTCGGCCGGGTGCCGCGCGGGGACCGGGCGCTGCTGCGTCAGGCTGCGGTCCTGGGGCGCGAGCTCGACCTCAAGCTGCTCGAAGCGCTCGCCGGCGGCAAAGACCTGGAACGGTGGCTCAAGACCTGCTCCGACGCCGCCGTCCTCGAGGTGCACGACGGGCATTGGCGTCTGACGAACGAGCGTCTGCGGGAGCGGTTGATTCACGACATGGCGGCGAGCGAGCTGCGGGAGGCGCACCGGCAGGCGGCGGAGGCAATCGCCGCGGTCTACGGCGACCTGCCGCAGCGCGTCGCGGCCCTCGCCCATCACTGGCGCGAAGCGGCGGACGTCGCCGATCCCGACGCGACTGCACAAGCGGTCACTTTCCTGGAGCGCGCCGGAGCCGCCGCGATGGCGCAATGCTTCAACGAGGAAGCGGAAGAGCTCCTCGTCGGGAGCCTGAAGCTGCTCGGGACTCTTCCTTCGACGCCGGAGCGCCAGCGCCAGGAGATCCGGATCCAGGTCGACCTGGGTGCCGCGTGCCTGATGCGCAAAGGCTTCACGGCGCCGGAGGTCGGCCAGGCCTTCGGACGGGCCAAGAGCCTTTGCGACGAGACGGGCGAGACCTCGCAGCTCGTGCCGGCCCTCTTGGGGCTGTGGCGTTTCTACATCGTCCGTGGCGAGCTCGACACCACCCGCGACCTGGCGAAACAGATGCTCGCTCACGCCAAGGAGAGCGGCAACATGGCGAACCTGGTGCTCGCTCGCTACGTGATGGGGACGACGCTCCTTTTCCCCGGCGAAACCGAGCCGGCCTGGCGGGAGCTCAAGGAGGCCATCGAGCTTTACGAGACGCTCCACGCCGACTCGCAGCGCGAGGTGGCGGCGGCGGCGTTTTTCCTCGGTCAGAATCCGGGTGTGGCGGCCTACGACTACGCGAGCTGGGCCCTCTGGTGTCTGGGCTATCCCGACACCGCGATGGAGAAAAACCGCCTCGGCCTCGCTCTCGCCGACGAGCTGAAGCATCCCTTCAGCCAGTCGTTTGCCCGCACCCTCGTCACCTGGCTCCAGATCCTGCGCCGCGACGACGCCGCGGCGGAGAAGGCGGCCGAGGAGTCCGTCGAGCTCGCCAAGGCCCAGGGGTTCCCTTATTTCCTGGCCGTGAGCTCGATTTTTCAGGGCTGGGCGATGGCCCGCAAAGGCCAGGTCGAGGAGGGGATCGCCCGTATCGAAAAGATTCTCGAGGGTCTGCGCGCGGCGGGCTCGGAGCTTTTTCGTCCGTTCTTCATGTCGCTGCTCGCCGAGGCCTACGGTCTGGCGCTACGTCCCGGGGACGGGCTCGAGGCGATCGAAGAGGCGCTCGAGGACCTCGACCGACGGGGCGGCGGTTGGTGGGAGCCGGAGATCTATCGCCAGCGAGGCGAGCTTTACCTCGCGATGCCGACGCCGGACCGCGAGCGGGCGGAAAACGCCTTCCTGAAAGCGCTTCACACGGCGCGTTTCCGCAAGGAACGAGCCCTGGAGCTGCGCGCCAGCATGAGCCTGGTCGAGCTGTGGCGCGACGACGAGGACCGCTACACGAAGGCCCACGCTACCTTGAAGGCGCTTTACGAAAGCTACGACGAGGGTTTCGAGACGGCGGACCTCATTGAGGCGAAACGGCTTTTGTGAGCGGACTTTCTCGCGGAAGCAACTCGAAGCTCAAGGTGTTGACGTAGAAGTCGATGGCCTCGTCGTAGTCGTTTACGACGACTGCTCTCAGGGCTAGAGATTGCTTCATCCGTTTGTACCTGTACGCGCTCAGATCGTCGTCTCGACACCCGACACCCTAACGGTCAGCGATCACCCGCGGCGCACACCGGTGGCGACCAGCAGATCCGCCGCCCGCCGCAACGCCTTCGCCGCCTTGGCGCTCGCCACGTACCCCGGACGGGTGAACGCGTCGATCTCGAACGTGGCCAGCGCGAATCGAAACGCCGTCAGGACGGCCCGGTCGTGCTCCGCGGACGCCTCGTCGAGAGAGCCCTCCTCCAGGCGACGGCACATCGCGCGCGCCCGCTCCGTGGCGTCGGCCAGGAGGTCGGCGAGGTCCTTTCGCCCCACCAGAAGCGCCGCGATCCGCTCGACGAGGAGATCGAGGGCCTCGGCCACCTCCGCGACGTCGCTCGTGCCGTCGCTCAGGAGGCCCCGCTGACGGAGCAGTCGCCGCTGGGCCTGGATCCGGCGCCGCCGTCCCCAGATGGCACGGAAGAAAAACGGCGTCCAGAACGCGGCGATCAAAGTGACGACGTTGAGCGACCAGATCCGGTCAGCGAGCGACACCCCCGGCTGGAACGCCGTCGTCATGAGGTTCACGAAGACGAGAAAGGCCGCGAGCGCCGCGAGAACGTAGCCGAAGCGACGCCAGCGGCGCCGCGAGCGGGCGAAGCGCGCTTCGAGCTCGGCGAGCTCTGCCGCGCTCGCGAGGGGCCTTTTCAAGAGCTTGCGCAGGCTCATGGCTCAAAGGCGACCGCGATCAGGGTCACGTCGTCCTGGACCGACGCCGTGCCCAGGTGGTTGGTCAGATCGGTGGCGAGGTGTCCGAGGACGTCCTCGGGGTCGTTCGTCTTGACGGCGCGGAACCGTTCGCTGAGCCGTCCCCAACCGTAGGGCTCGCCGTCCTCGCCCGCCGCCTCGACGTAGCCGTCGGTCAGGAAGAGAAGCAAGTCGCCCGGCTCCAAAGGCTCCTCCCGGACCTCGTAGCTCATCTCGCGGCGCACGCCCAGGGGATAGCCGGGCTGGACGAGCTCGCGGATCTCGCCGCCGCGCCGCAGGAGCGGATAGACCTGTCCGGCGTTGGCCCAGGTGAGGATGCGCCGTTCGGTGTCGAGCTCGCAGAGCGCCAGGGTCATGAGCCGCCGCCGTCCCAGGGTGTCGCACATCATGCGGTTGATCTCGGTGAGCGAGCGGTCCAGGTCGCGGCGCGCCGAGACCTGGAGGTAGAGGGCGCTTTTCGCCATCGACGAGATCATCGAGCTGTCGAG
>CBDUYN010000062.1:0-49387 GCA_965371445.1 uncultured bacterium
CTTCCTCGGGTGGCATGTCGGGGGAGAGCCGAACGAGTAGGGCCAACGTCTGGCCTAACGACCAGTCGACTTTGGCCCGTTCCACGGTCATGTACTTCAGGCCCTTGAACCGGTCGGGGAGCCCGAGGAGAATGTCCGCGGATCGCCGGACGTCTTCGAGCTTTCCGGACTCGCGGAGGGCGTCTCCCAGATTGGCCAAGGCTATGGCGTGGTGTGGGGATTGAACGGGAATCACGGCCAGGGCTTCCCTGAGAGCTTGTACGGCCCCTGAAGTGTCCCCTACGTGGTAGCCGCGACGTCCAGGGCTTCCGGCTCTCGCTCTTGATGGTCCAGGAAATGGGCGAAGCGTCGGTCTATCGCCGGACGACAGCAGGAGCAATCCGCGGCGTAGGCTCGACGAAAAGCCGCCGCGGCGTGGTCCATCCTTCCGAGCTTCGAAAGGATCCACCCCAGGAGGGATAACGCCCGGCCTTCCACACAGCGGATCCCTCCGGCCTCTCGACAAGCGAGGAGGGCTTGCTGTAGATCGGGGAGAGCGGCGGCGGGATCGCTGGTCGCGAGCCGTTCGGCAGTCTCCAGGAGGATTGCGGCTTCCGATATCTTCGTCTCTCTCTCTCTCTCATGGCTAGAAGGATACAAGAAACCGGGGGACAGGGCAAGGATTCCCTGTCCCCGATCCCGCCTATCCCGCGATCTCGATCTGAGGGCTTTTACCGGCGCGTAGGTGCGTCTGAGCTAGCATAGCAGCGTCCTCCAGCCCCCTTCGGGCCGGGCGGGATTGCCCGGCCGGAGAGGGTTCTACAGGGCACTCTACCCGTACCGGTTTCCCCGGCTGGAAAGGCCGTACCCGATTTCCGCCCATGGAAAGGCCGTCCTCGCCTTTCCACCCTCCGAAAACCTCCGCGAAAAGCCCCGTCCGGCCCGTCGTGCCGTAGCGTCAGCTCCAAGAGGTGGACGACGTGTCTGATAAGACCGACCACAGGACCGAGCTACGGGCTCTCTGGCTGGCCGTCAAGGCTCCCCTTTTTCCCAACGGCGACACGAGCCCCACCCATCGACGCCGAGACGAAGCTGATCCCGTCCTGGCTGGTCGGCACTGGCGGCCGGGGTTGCTATGCGGCCATGGACGCTGGAGGACGTAATCGGCCTTCTCGGTTCAAACTGACCCACTACCTGGCCACACCTGTCGTTGACTTTCATCGCCGTCCGTCGTAATCTCGTGCTGCACAGTATTCGTGCAACCGCGGGGACTCTATGAAGACGAACGTCACGTTGAGAATGGATGCCGGGCTGGCGCGAGAAGCCAAGGTGCTCGCGGCCCGGCGAGGAACCTCTCTGAGTCGGTTGCTGGCGGAGCAACTCGAAGACCTGATCCGACGCGACCGCGATTACGAAGCGGCGAAGCGCCGGGCGATGGCGCGCCTGGAGAGCGGCTTTGATCTCGGATGGACCCCGCCCGCAAGCCGTGACGAGCTCTATGAGCGATAGGGCCTTCGTCGATACCAACATCCTGGTCTACGCCACGACCGCGGCGCTGGGGAGCGCTACGAGAAGGCCTGGGCTCTGGTCGGGCGTCTCTGGGCCCAGCGCAGCGGGGTGATCAGCACTCAAGTCGTCCAGGAGCTCTACGTCAACGTGCGCCGCAAGGCGCAGAACCCCATTGAACCGGACGAAGCAAGGCGGCTGGTGGAAGACTATCTCCGTTGGGAGGTCGTTGCCAACGACGGTGGAACGATCCTTGGCGCTCTCGATTTGGAGCAGCGTTACTGCTTGTCTTTTTGGGATGCCTTGATCCTTCAGGCAGCGAAGATGGCCAACACGACGATCCTCTATTCCGAAGACATGGGGCACGGTCATCTGTACGATCAGGTGGAGGTCGTCAATCCGTTCGTCGTCGAGGAGCGAGAGGAAACCGCTCCGGAGCCCCCAAGATCCACCTGACGCTCGGCTACAGCGGAGGAAGCAGATGGCCAAGCCAAGGGTGAGAAGACAGCCCCCGAAACCCGAGCTCGTCCGTCGTGACGGCGACCTCGTCACAGCCTTCGTCAACACGGCGAACCGCCAGCGGAAGTCCTTGCGGACCTACGCGGATCTCCTCGCCTGGGCGCAGAGCGCCGGCACCTTGACGCCCGGGGAAGCCCAGCGGCTGGAGCGCGTCACCGCCGAACGCGGCGACGGCGGCGAGGACGTCGTGGCCTGGGCGGAGGAGGTGCGGGCCCTTCTGGAACGTATCGTCCGGGCTCTGCTGGCTCGGCGCAAGCCCGCGACCGACGACATCGTGGCATTGAACGCGGGCCTCGCCGCGATCTTCCCCCTCCGCTGCCTCGTGCCGTCGGCCGTCGGCTTCAGTTGGGCCTGGGGCGACCGCGGTGGCGACGACCGCGACCGCATGCTCTGGGAGGTCCTGATCTCCGCCGCCGACCTGCTCGCCTCCAAGCAGGCCGGGCGGGTGGGCCAGTGCGCCGGCGAAGGCTGCGGGCTGTTCTTCGTCGACCGGACGGCCGGCAGCCCTCGCAAGTGGTGCGCCGGGAACTGCGGCCATCGCGTCCACAGTCGCACGCACTACCAAAAGACGGTGAAGCCCGAGCGCGAGAGACGCAGGGCGAAATATAAGCGGCCCCTCAAGGGCCGCGAAGCCGGAGAACAAGGGTGACGTTGTGAGGGCCTGGAGCTTTCAAGCCCTCACAACGGGCGCCGTTCGGAGGACTTGAGAATTTCAAGCCCTCGTAACGGGCGCCGTTCGGAGGACTTGAGAATTTCAAGCCCTCTTGACGGGCGCCGTCCGGAGGACTTGGAGATTTTAAGCCCTCTTAACGGGCGCCGTCCGGAGGACTTGGAAGCTCAAAGTCCTCACAACGGGTGCCGTTCGGAGGATCCGCCGCTCCAGGTGTTAGATTCTGTGAGCGTGCAAGAAGCTCCGACAGAAACCGTCGCGCCCCTGACGGCACCCCCCAGGGAGCTGGTCCCGGGGACGCTCGTCGCCGGCCGCTACGAGGTCGCCGAGACCCTGGGGGCCGGCGGCTACGGCGTGGTCTACCGGGCCCGCGACCGCCGGCTGCGTCGCGACATCGCCTTGAAGGTCCTGCGCGCCGACCGCCTGAGCGAGTCGGCGAAGATCCGCTTCCGGCGCGAGGTGCAGGTGGCGCGCGACGTGGTGGCGCCCCAGCTGTTGCGCGTCTTCGACATCGGCGACGACGAAGAGCTCGGCCTCACCTACCTGACGATGGAGTTGGTACGCGGCGAGACCCTGCGCGAGCGCGTCCGCCGGGGACGCCTGGCGATCGACGAAGCCATTCGCCTCGCGGGCGAGGTCTTGCGTGCCCTGGCGCTTCTGCACGGGGAGGGGATCGTCCACCGCGACGTCAAGCCGGGCAACGTCCTGCTCGACGAAGACGGGGGCGTGAAGCTCGCCGACTTCGGCCTCGCCCTCCGCTGGGAGAGCGACGAGACCCGGGCGACGGAGACCTATAGGGTGAGGTGGCAATGCCCAGCCTCGTCGCTGGGCCTGATGAGCGGGGCGTTGAACCGGCGCCCCGCCTTGCCAGTGTCAGGCGGCTTCGATAGCGGTCGCCGAGCGATAACCACCCGAACGGGTGGTACCAGCGGCTTCTTCGCCGTCTATGGAGGTAGTCGAGCACTACCCAGCGGAAATCAGAAAACCACCTGCACGGGTGTAGGTGACTGTAGATCGGATCTGTAAAGCTACACCGCGGTAGCGTTGCGCTTCGATGCTGGGCAACTATGGGGTGACGATTGCGACACGTCCAAGTGCCCAGCCGGGGATTGGACCACACCTTTGCACCTGGGTGTCCAGCCATGCACGGACGGAACCACTGTAGTAAGAGTGAAGTCTCGATGTTGAAGCCCGGGATTGGTTGTTTCTTTCTCTTATCTACTCCTTCCCTTGTCTGCCTGGGCGCAGACAAGCTCAGTCCACCCGGTCCAGGAGAGCGCCTGGAACGCCTTGCTGCGGATCGCTCCGGAAGGCAGCCGAACCCTTCTCCCATCGGAACGGAAGGCGCACCAGGCGCTGACCTCCGTACAAGCCACCGCCTTCGCCCAGGGATCCGATCTGGCCGGCATCGCCCTTGCCGCCGTCCAGACGCCAGAAGATCTCCTGGTGGCCGAGGGTCTGGAGATCTTCGAGAAGGATTTTCCGGAGTATGACATCCAATGGTACACCCTGGACTGTGGCGGTGAAGTCTACGGTGAAGCCGGCCAGGGAACCCAGTATCAACTGAACGGCACTATCGGTCAACTGGATGCTGATGTCGTCGTCGGCGCTTATGAGCTGAGAGGCGGATTCTGGCCAGTCTTTGCATCTCTTGGAGAAATTTTCAGCGACGGCTTCGAATCGGGTGATTGCTGCGCTTGGAGCAGTGCGTCAAACGGTGAGTGCTGCCCGTCTTGATCTATCGCTGAACGAATCCTGACGCCGATGGCTCTGAAACTCAGTGAACAGGAGCGGGATCATGAGAAGTAAAGAAAGGCAGAAAAAAGGATCGTCGTGCACCCTGCCTGCCGGCAGAATGTCATCAGCGTTGATTAGGCCGGCGGCTATTTGCTGCGCTCTCGTTCTCTCAGTGAGTACGGGCCTTGCGATGGCTCAGGGTCCCACAAGCACTGCTTTCACCTATCAGGGTCAACTCTTGCGCAGCGGCGAACCTGCAAATGGCTTGTTTGACATGGAGTTCAATCTATACGATGCCTCCGGCAATTCCTTGACATCCTGTGGAATCGAGCTCGATGTTCCGGTGAGCAACGGCCTCTTCATGGTGCAGGTGGACTGCGGCCAGGAAGTTTTCACAGGTGAGGAACGCTGGTTGCGGATTGGTGTACGGCCTGCGGGCCCCGGGGACTTCGAGGTCCTCCCCGCCCAGCAGCTGACGCCTGCGCCCTATGCTCTGTTCGCAACCCGGGCGGAGCTGGTCAACGATGCCGCACACGCCGCTGAGGCGGATAACGCGGCTAAACTAGGCGGGCAGTCGCCGACCTATTATGCGCCAGCCACCCACGTTCACGACATCGTCCAGCCTACGCTCAGAACGTTCGGCGGCCACAGTGCGTGCTCGCCGACCCGCTGGCCGCCGGTGTCTGCCTCGACCCCGATCTGGTCCTGACCGAAAAGCTCCATGTCGATGTCGAGACCCGCGGTGAGCTGACCCGGGGCATGACCGTGGCGGACCGGCGCGGCGCTCCGGCAAGCGCCCCGACCGCGGACGTGGCCCTCGAAGTCGATGCCGGGCGCTTCCAGACGAGTTTCCTGGAAGCCCTGCTCCGCTGGGCCGGGCGAGGCGCGGGGCCTTCCGGGAGGAGCCGGCGGCACGGCGAGCGCTTGGGCGAACGCCTGGCGGCCTGAACGCACGTCTCGCCGCGGTACGCGCCACCTGGACCTCGCGGCGCAGACGGATCCGCGCCGACTTGCTCAGCCGGTCGGGCCGCAGGACCTTCAAGGCGACGTCTCGTTTGAGGCGCCGGTCGTGGACCCGGTAGACGACGCCGTAGCCGCCCGTCCCCAGAACGTGGTGGACCTCGTAGCCTCCGTCGACGACGTCGCCCGGCTGGAGATGCCGGCCCGGGGTGCCGTTCGGGAACGGTCCTACCGTCTGGGTCGGAGAGCTCATCATCTCCCTTTCAAAGCGCGCAGAGCGGCGTGGCTCAGTGTCGGTAAATTTCACAAACGCCAAAAAACGATTGTACGTCCCTCGTGCTCAAGCTCTTCGCGCGAGACGCGCTCCGGCAACGGCTCGGCGTCGGAGCGCGCGTCGAAGAGGATAAGATACCCCCGGTCAAGGTCCAGACGTTCCAGGTATTCGCTCAACTGACAAAGCCCCTGCTCGGCAGGATCCAAGATCCCCTTGCCGGTAGGCGTCGTGTCGCGCCAGACCTTGATCTCGAGAGCCCAGCGCTCGACCTCCCCGGTCGGCAATGGCCAGCGAATACAGAGATCGAGGCGTCCGCGGCCCGCGGCGTACTCCCGATCGACGAAGCCGCCCCTGCCGTTCGTGATCTTGTGCAAGAACGCCATGAAGACGAGTTGGGCAGCGGCCTCGGAATAGGGCGCACGGTTCAAGAAGGCCTCGGCGTTGGCGATCCAGAAGACGCGGAAGTCGTCGAGGAGCTGATCGAAGTCGAGCCGTCCCTCCTCATCGACGTAGGACGGACGCGGCAACACCAGCGACTCCTCCATGATCGACGTGAGCGCCCGCGGCACGATCTCGCGGTAGATCGGATTGGCGATCTCCAGGCCCTGAAGCGCCGAGCGGACGAGCCCCAGGTCCTTGACAAATCCCAGGTCGTCGTTCATAACGTCCTCGCCCAGGATCTCGCCGGCAAGGATCGGGGCGACGACCCGGCGGACCCTCTCCTCGCGCAGTCGTTCGATCAACGAGTCAATATGGGTGTCGCGGCGCAAGATCAGCGCCTCTTTGGCGGCCTCAATCGTGCGGGCGTCGATCGTCTCCTTGCCGGGAGCCTCCCGCATCACCCCCTGACGCGCCAGCGCGTTGACCAGCCAGGGCTGGCCGCCGCTCAGCACGAAGGCCAATTCCACAGCCTCGGCGGTGAACTGCTGGCCGGTCTCCTCGGTGTGCTGGCCGTAAAGCTCCGCCACCTCCTCGGCGTTGAAGTTGCGAAGCCGCAGCGATTCGAGCTTGATGTTGAACGGCGACGACGACCCGGTCCGCGGACGGCCGTCGCGCCGGATCTTGTAGTCGCGGACGTCACGCAGGCCGACGAGCGCCACCGCATGGGGAAACGACGCCGGACGAAGGCGGTAGCCCGAGTGGAGCTGGTCGAGCACGGAGAGGAGAGTTTCGTCGACCAGGGCGTCGATCTCGTCGAGGAAGAGGACCACCGGCCGCGGGCAGCGTTTGCACCAACGGTCGAGGTAAACCCTCAGACGGGAGACGCCCTCAATGCCCGCGAGCTCTTCGGGAGGCTCCGGCCGGAGCTCTTCCGGGAGATGCTCCTGGCTGTCAAGATGGAGGGCACGGACCACCGCCTGGACGCCAAGCTCGATGTCGGCTCCGGCGCTTTCGCCGGCCTTGCAACTGGTCAGGACGGCCGCGTACTTCCCTTCGGCGGTGAGGCTGCGGGCAAGGCTCTCGAAGCAGGTCGTCTTGCCGGTCTGACGCGGCGCGTGGACGACGAAGTAGGCTTCCTCCTCGATCAACGGCCGGAGCTCGGCCAGCCGCGCCTCCGGCGGCAGCATGTAGTGTTTGCCAGGACGGCAGGGCCCCGCGGTGTTGAAGCTCTTCGGCATGTCCGTCATCCTATCGCGTCGAGCGCCGCGCTCAGCCGTCGTCCTTCCCGTCAAGCCCCAGACGCCGCAGCTTGTCGATCAGCCCCTGACGCGAGATCTCCAGCCGACGCGCCGCCTGGCTGCGGTTGCCGCCGGTCGCCGCCAGGGCCTCGCGCAGCGCCCGGCGCTCCTCGGCGTCGAGCCGTTCCTTGAGCGTCCGTGGACGCGGCTCGCCGTCGTCGCGCCGGATTCGCTCCGGCGACGCCGACGGCGCCGTCGTCCGCGTCGCCGTCAGGTCGTTGAAGTGTTCGCTTTCGAGGACCCCGCCGCGGCAGCGCACCACCGCCCGGTCGACCGCCGCCTCGAGCTCGCGGACGTTGCCGGGCCAGCGGTGTGCCTCGAGGATCCTCAGCGCCCGCACCGAGAGGCCCCGAATTTTGATGCCGTGCTCCACCGCCGCCCGGCGGGCGAAGGTGCGGGCCAGGACCGGCAGGTCCGCGAGGCGTTCGCGTAGCGGCGGGATGGTGAAGCGCAGGCGGTCGAGCCGGTAGTAGAGGTCGGCCCGGAAGCCGCCGTCGTCGAGGCGGCGGCTCAGGTCGCAGTTCGACGTCGAGATCAATCGCAGGTCGACCTTGACGGGACGCGCACCGCCGAGCGGCAGCACCTCGCGTTCCTGGAGGACCCGCAGAAGCTTCGCCTGAAGCGGCGCCGGCAAGTCGGCGATTTCGTCGAGGAGAAGCGTCCCGCCTTCGGCCTGGCGGAAAAGGCCTGGACGCGGGTCCACACCCGTCGCCACACCCTTCTCTACGCCAAAGAGCTCCGCTTCCAGAAGCTCCGCCGGGATCGCGGCGCAGTTGATGGCGACGAAGGGGCCGTCGCGCCTCGGACCCGACCGGTGGAGAAGTCTCGCGAAGAGCTCCTTGCCGGTCCCGGTCTCGCCGTAGAGGAGGACGTCGTGGCGGCTTTCGAGGCTGGCACGGATCTCGTCGACGAGGTTCCGCATCGCCGGGGAGGAACCGAGGATCATGCCCGGCGGCACGTCGATCTCACCGGCGGACGGCGTCTGCCGGGTAGCTTCTCCGGGCCGCTCGGCAGGTTCCTCACGGTCCAGCCGCTCGGCGACGTAGACGAGGAAGTCGGCGATCCAGAGCGTCGCCTCCTCGCCGTCGGACGCCGTCTCACCGAGCGCCGCCAGAATCGAGGGCGACGCCGGCGGCTCCCCGTCGACCGGGCGGCCGGGGCCGAGCCACAGGCACGCCGGGCCGCTGTCGAGGGACGTGAAGCGCGGCTCGCAAACCGCCTCGAGGCGCGTCAGATCGGCACAGACGTCGAGCGGCGGTAGCGGCCCCGCGACTTCCTCGACCACCAGGCCGTCGGCTCCGGGACGTTCCGGTGCGACGTCAAAGCGCAGCAAGGTCGCCGCGCCGAGCACGCGGCGCACCTCCTCGAGGAAGCGGCGGCGTATCTCGCCCGCCAGCGGCACGCTCTCGAAACGGCGCACGAGCCCCAGGGCCGAGCGCGGGGAACGCGGATTCGGACGGCTCGCCACCTCGTCGGTCTCGCCGGCGGCCAAAGCGGCGACCGACGAGGAGCCGTCGAGGGCGAAGGCGAGCTCGCCGTCGGAGGTCGCCACCTCCTCCAGGGCCACCAGGGCGTTGCCGATCTGGACCGAGCGCCCGGGGGCCAGGAAGACCTCGTTGCGGCGTTCTCCCTCGACGATCAGGCGGTTTTTCGAGCCCAGGTCGACGAGATGGGCGCCGTCGCCGTCGACGCGGAGCCGCGCGTGCCGGCGCGACACCCCGGCCACGGCCAGGATGATGTCGTTGTCGCGCGCCGCCCCCAGGTGAAGCTCACCGGAGGAGGGCAGCGGGAAGGTCCGGACGCCCTTTTCGGATTCGACTCGCAGACGACGCATATCTTGTTCAGCGGGCGAGAAGGCGCTCCGCCCTCCTTTTCCCTCGGTCCAATGATTCTCTGATTCTACTCCCGGACGACGAGCCGCTCGAAGCCCAACGCGACCACCGCGAAGCTACGCAGCTTCAGCGTTTCGCCCCGGCTTCTCCTCAAGGCGGTCCGGTAGGCCGCGAGTTGGGCCTCGGCCTGATCGAGGGCGTCTTTCACCTTCGAGAGACCCATGAGCTCCGAGCGCGACGCCGCCTTCACGTCCTTGCCGGTCATACCCAGCTTCTTCAAGGAGAGCCTCTTGAACTCGAAGAGAAGATCCCACAGGCTCGATGCCCGCGCGTCGGGACGGCGCAGCAAGCAGAGATCGGCGTAGCGGTGGTCGAGCTCCGGCTCGGAGTGGGTGATGTAGGCCGCCTGGTTCCACAAGAGGGTCAGGAAGACGGTTTTGACCGTGAGCTCGTTGGCCCAGGTGGCGTCGCGGTTCGAGAAGGTCGGGAAAAGCGTCGCTTCGATGAAATCCAGCAGCGGCTCGAGCTCACCTTCGCGCAAGAAGGTGAAGAGGAGGTCGTCGGCGGCGGTGCGCGAGGCGCCCAGCGGCATGAGGATCTCCCGGATGCGCTCCACGTAGAGACCGCGCACCACTTCGTTGGGTACCACGAGCTCCAGCGTCTTGGTCGCGGTCCTTCCCATCCTCAAGGTGAGCATGCCGAAGTAGAAGAGGTACGAGCCAAGGAAGCTCGCATCCTGGCCCGAGCGCTCGAGCATGGCGCGTAGAGTGAAGCGGTCGAGAAGCTGGCGGATCTCGAGAGGTCTTTCCTTGCGGATCACGTTGACCACGGCGTCCTGCCCCGACGCCGCCCGGGCGAGGTAGTCGAGCTTGCCCTCGTCGGCAGCGAGGTTCGCGTCGAGCATCTGCTCCGGATAGGTGTCGGTACGCTGAAGGTGCTTGAGGAAGTAGAGGACCAGGGTCGGGTTGTAGATCGCCTCTTTGGCACCGGCGGCGAAGCGGTAGCCGTTGTACCAGTCGCGAAGCATGTCGCGCGCCGCCTCGGCCGTCCAAGGCGGCTCCGCGACGGCGGCTTTC
Organism: uncultured bacterium; assembly: GCA_965371445.1. GTDB lineage: Bacteria > Acidobacteriota > Thermoanaerobaculia > Multivoradales > J023 > DASWIG01. The sequence goes on from CBDUYN010000062.1 coordinate 10,233, forward strand.
TCGGCGTGGAGCTCTTCGAGCAAGCCCCGGACCTCCGAGTCGGTAAAGCCGCAGAGAGAATTCAGCTCGGGATAGAGGTAGATGTTTTCGGCGACGTTCATGCCGCTGGTGACGTCCGACATCACCACCGGCGAGATGCCGGTCAGGAAGAGGCGGTCGAGCACGGGGCCTTTGAGGGCTGCTTTGACCCACTTGAAAAGTCTCTTGAAAGGACCGTCGCTACGCACCAGGTCGTCGTAGGTCTGCGGATCGCTGACCATCATCTCGTTGGCGAAGTTGTCGTATTCGTCGACCAGTAGATAGAGCGTGTAGGGGGTCTGCTCGATCGCGGCGAGGACCCGGTGGAGGCTCGTAAAGGCGTCGTTCGCGAGCTCGACACCGACAGGCAGGTGATCGCGGTAGCGGGAGAGGAAGACCTCCAAGGCGCTGAGGACGTAGCGGTGGATCTCGGCGGCCATGCGTCGGGCCCGCGGCCCCTCGCCCAAGGGAGGATCCGGGTCGATGTCGGAGAAGTCCCATTCCAGGACGAAGTAGCGATGGGCGAGCGCGGTGGGAGCCTTGCCGACCTCCAGGGCACCGAAGAGGCGCTCGTGCTCGTCGGCGTGGCGCAGGTCGTAGTAGGTGGCCAGCGTGGAGAGCCACAGCGACTTGCCGAAACGACGCGGACGCAGGAAGAGGAGGGACTCGCCAAGCTCCTCGACTACGGGGATTCGGTCGGTGCGGTCGACGTAGAGCTTGCCTCGGGTCCGGAGGCTGTAGAAGTCGGCGACACCGTAGGGGATCCTCATGACACCTTTTGTCTACCACAGGAGCCAGGCTCGTGCCAGAGGACGGCGGTCCTCGGTCCGTAGGGTGAGCCTCGGCGACTTGACGATCGATGCCACGCCCACCACCCGGGATTTTAGCCCTGGGTGGAGATGGCCGTGGCGGCGACGACTTCGTCGATCTCGGCGTCGGAGATGTAGGCGAAAAGCGGCAGGTTCAAGACGCTTCGACCCAGCCGTTCGGCCTCTTCGCCTCCGATCGCCGCGGCCAGGCAGCCGGCAGTACCCGGTTGCTTGGAGACGGCCATCGGGTAGGTGCGGGCGAAGCCGATACCGCGTTCCTTCAAGAACGCCTCGACAGCCGCGCGCTTTTCGGGATCGACCAGCGTGACGTTCAGGTAGCCGTTCTCGACGTAGCCCTCGGGCGGACCGGCCGTGCGCACTCCGATCTCCGCCAAGCGCTCCCGGTAGAGAGCGGCGGCGCGGCGGCGCGAGGCGAGCCGTTCGGGCAGGTAGTCGAGGCAGAGGTCGAGGTAAGCGGCCTCGAAACCGCCCAGGCGGCTGTTCCAGCCCACGAGGCCGTGCTCGTAGTGTCCGGTACGGCCGTGGTTGCCGAGCGTCCGGACGCGCTCGGCGAGCTCCGCCTCACGGCAGAGCACCGCGCCGGCGTCGCCGCAGGCGCCGAGGACCTTCGCCGGATAGAAGGAAAGCGTCGCCACCTCGGCGTCGGCAAAGATCGAGCGTCCTCGGAAGGTCACGCCCCAGGCCTGGGCCGCGTCCTCGACCAGCGGCAACTCGCGTTCGCGGCAAAAAGCGCGGATCTCGGCGAGGCGCGCCGAGCCCCAGCCGTAGAGGTGGACGAGGATCGCCGCTTTGGGTCGCTCCTGCTCCACCGCCTGGCGGAAGAGCTCGAAGTCCATCTGAAGGTCTTCGGCGTCGACGTCGACGGTCACCGGCGAGGCGCCGCAATTGACGACCGCCTCGAAGGTCGCCCAAAACGTCGCGTCGGGCACCACGACACGGTCGCCCGCCTCGACGCCGAGGGCACGCAGGGCCAGTTGGATCGCGTCGGTGCCGTTGGCACAGCCGACGGCGGCCGCGGCACCGCTCTCGGTGGCGAGGCGCGCCTCCAGGCGCGCGACCGCCGGAGCGCCGACGAACTGGGTTCCGGCCGAGATCTCCCGGCACCTCTCGTGCCAGCGGTCGAGGAAACCGTCCTCGAAGCGGCGTAGATCGATAAATGGAACGCTCATTCCGTCTGAAACCCGTAAAGAGTGCTTCGAAAGAAGCGTCATCTCCTTCGCAAGGCGGGGCCGTCAGTATATAGTGGCTGAGGTCAGGTGGCCACGGCGTTCGGGAGAGAAGAGCTTGAACGAGGAGCACGCAACCAAGTCGATGATCCGCAACTTTAAGTTGCTGGATCTCCTGCCGGAGCTCGATCCCGACGAGCAACTGGCGGTCTTCGAGCGCATCATCCGGAGCCCTCGCCCGCAGGTCCGCCAGCGGGCCCTGGGGCTGGGAGCGGCGATCCTCTCCGACTCGCGTCTTCTGGAATACCTCCACGAGGACGACGACGTGCGGCGTAACGCCGCGGTCGAGATGCTGAAGCTGCGCCGCCGGCGCTCGCTCCAACTCGCCTTGACGCTGCTCGACGACGAGGACCCCGACGTCGTCCTACAGGCGATCGTCGTGCTCTCGCACCTGCGCGACCGCAAGGCCTTCGAGCCGCTCCTGAAAGCCCTGGAGCACGACGACCCCAACGTCGTCCAGGAGGCGATCCTCGCCCTGGCACGGCTCGGAGACCTCCGTGCGCTGCCGGCGATCGTACGTCAATTAAGCGGCATCCCCTGGGTGCAGGCGGCGGCGCTGGAAGCGATCGGCCGGCTCGGCAGCTCCGAGCAGGTCCCCCAGCTCGAGGACCTCCTGGAAGACCCGAACCTCCAGCCGCTGGCCGTCGAGGCACTGGCCCACATCGGCGGTCTCTCGTCGCTGGGCGCCCTGGCGCGGCATTGGATCCGGCATGGCGAGCCTTTTGAGCCCGCCTTCACCCTGCGCCGGCTCGCCGACGTGATCGAGGGCCTCACCTGTACGCCGCCGGAGATCGACGGCTTCGAGGAAGCGCTGCGCGAAGCCGCCAACGACCGCGTCAAGGAGATTCGCCTGGCGGCGTCGAGGTGTCTGGTGGCGCTGCGCGGCAAGAGCCGCAGCCTCTGGATGTTCTAGGGCCCCGGGGCTAGAACCCCGGGGGCCCTAGCCGTTGCGCTGCAGGATCTCGATGATCTCGAGGATCTTCGTGTCCGCTTCGATGACCGGCAGCGGCGTCGAGCCGGCGCCGCGGTGGCCGCCGCCGCCGTAGTCGGACATGAGCTCGCCGACCGAAGTCTGGCAGGTGCGGTTGAAGATCGAGTGGCCGACGTTGACCATGACGGACTCGCGCTCCGGTCCCCATTGGGCGCGGATCGAGACGTTGGCCTCGGGAAAAAGCGTGTAGACGAGGAAGCGGTTGCCCGCCGGCGGGTCCTTGACGCGCCGGAGGTCGGTGAAGACGACGTTGCCGTCGAGGCGCGAGACGTCGACGATCGTCCAGCAGAACTCCTCGTTCTGCTCGAACATGCGGATGATCCGCTGGCGCACCTCGTCCTCCAGCAGCACCTCCTCGAGCGGCCTTTCTTGCAGCCATGCGAGCAGCTTCAGGAAGTACGCCTCCTCGTCGCCGAGGCCGGTCCTGGGATCGAGGGTGAAGCCCAGCAGGACGTAGTCGCGGGGCTTCAAGACGTCCTCCTCGGTCAGCTGGGCCGAGTCGAGGCGGTCGGTCTCTTCGATGAGCTGTTTGTACTTCGGCGGCTTGCCGTAGTACTCCCAGACCAGCTGCGCGGCGCTGGGAGCGATGCGGTAGATGCCGTCGAAGTCGGGCGGTGGCTTCTCGTTCGACTCGGTCAGGAGGTGGTGGTCGAACCACCGCGAGCAGGCCGGGTGGTAGGGAAGGTTGGCGACGACGTCGCCCTCGCGGATGTCGGCCTTCTTGTCGGTGATCTCCTGCGGGTGGATCAGGACGATGTCGTCGATCGACTCCTCGTTCTCTACGACGACCAGGGCGCATGCCAATCCGTCGAGATCTGCTCGGGTTACCAGGCGCATGCTCCTCTCACTCCTCGTCGAGGGCCTATCTCATCAGACCGGGACGGAAAAATCCACCCCGCCGGCCGCAGAAAATCGGCCGCCGCCAGGATCTGCTATGATTGGGGTGTCATGGAAGCGAGCGCCACCAGGAAACCGCACCACCGAATCCTGCTCCTTCAGGGTCTCGTCGCTCTCGTGGCCGCGGGGCTCTCGTTTCCGGCGATTAACCTCCACCGGGGGGGGCTCCACGAACGGGCTCGTGCCGAAGCCGGGGCCCGGATCGCCTGCCCCCACGCGCTGGACGCTCCCGACCATCTCGAAGCCGCGACCGGCATCGTCGATCTGCCCTGCACGGCCTGCCTCTTCGGCCTGAGGACGCTCGCAGACGGCCTGGCCGGAACCTCCGCGCTGCCGCAGCCCACGAAGGGAGGGCTCTCGAGCTCGGCGGTGACGCCCTCCGCCACCGCGTTTTCGGTCCGCCTCCCGGCCTCTCGTGCACCGCCTCTCCTCTGAGCGCCGCCGTTCGCCCCAGAGCCCGTGCCCACCGCCTCCACGAACGGTGGTGCAGCTCTGGAATGAATGCAGGCTCGACGCCTGCGCTCCCAGCCACAGAGGAGAGTATCGATGCACCTGTCCCGTTGCAGACCCTCGGGACGCCGTAACTTGCCGGCGTTCCTTCTACCTGCGGCGATCCTGGCCGCGGCTCTTGCCGCGCCCCCCGCGCACGGCGACGACACCGACGCCGTGGCCGAGCTGCGCCACGAGCTTGCCGAGCTCCGGAGCGCCTACGAGGCACGGATCAGCGAGCTCGAGCGTCGCCTGGCCGAGCTCGAAGCCGGGCAGAAAGCGCCTCCTGCCGCCGCCGACGAGCTCGAGCGCATCAAGGCCGCGGCGGCTCAGGCCGCGGCGCAAACGCCGCCCCCGGCGGCGCCGGAGGCGAGCGGCGGCCGTCTGAGCCTCAACCGTCTGAACCCCGAGGTGTCGTTCACCGGCATCTTCCTCGGCGTCGCGACCGACGGCGGCCGCGAGGAGCTCACCGTCCAGGAATTCGAGCTCGACTTGCAGGCGGCGCTCGACCCGTTCTCGCGCACCCGCTTCACCCTGGCCGTCGGTGAGGAGGGAAAGCTGGAGATCGAGGAAGGCTACGTGACCTACGCCTCGCTCCCCGGGGGCCTGACGCTCACCGCCGGCAAGTTCCGCCAGTCTTTCGGCGCCTTGAACCGCCAGCACCTGCACGCCCTGCCGCAGACCGAGTACCCGGCGGTCCTGACGACGTTTTTTGACCAGGAAGGGCTCGGCCAGACCGGTCTCTCCTTCGAATGGCTTTTGCCCCGGGGATGGGCCACGGCGAACGAGGTCACCCTCCAGCTGACCGACGGCGAAAGCGAGGCTTTTGGCGGCGAGGCGTTCGAGAGCCTGGCCGTGCTCGCCAAGGTCAAGAGCTACTGGGAGATCGGCGAGGCGTCCTGGTTCGAGTGGGGGCTTTCCGGCATCGTCGGCGAAAGCGACGGACCCGAGGAAAACCGCGTCTGGGGTACCGACCTGACCTACCACTGGCAGCCGCCGGCGCGCGCCAAGTACCGCGAGCTGACCTGGCGGAGCGAGCTCCTCCTCTCTCAGCGTGACGACGGCAGCGGTGAGCACGTCGAGGCCTGGGGCGGCTACAGCTACCTCGAAGGCCTGGTGCGGCGCAACCTCTACCTGGGCGTGAGGGTCGACCGGGTGGAAGACCCCCTGGAGCCGGCGCTCCGCAGCTGGGGTGTCGTCCCCTACGTGACCTGGTGGCAGAGCGAATTCGTCCGGCTGCGGGCGCAATTCGAGCACCTGGAACAAGACGGCGGCGAGGACGAGAGCCGTTTCGTCCTGCAGCTGACCTGGGCCGCCGGCCCCCACAAGCACGAAACCTACTGAGAAGGATGAGGACCATGAAGCCCCTCTTGAACGTATTCCTGATCGGCCTGCTCCTCGTAGGCGCGGCCGCCGCAGCGCCGCTCAGGGTGGTCACCACCTTGCCGGTCTACGCGTCGATCGCCCGGGAGGTGGGCGGCGAGCGCGTCGAGGCCGCATCGATCTCCCGCGGCGACGAGGACGCCCATTTCGTCAAGCCGAAGCCGTCGTTTGCCTTGATGCTGAAGCGAGCGGATCTGTTCGTCGCCACCGGCCTCGACCTCGAGATCTGGGCGCCGACGCTGATCGACAAGTCGGGCAACAAGGCGATCCGCGAGGGCTCGCCGGGTTACGTCAGCGCCGCGACGGGCGTGCCGCTCGCCGACGTGCCGGAGACCGTCGACCGCTCGGCGGGCGACGTCCACGTCTACGGCAACCCGCACATCTTCACGAGCCCCCTAAACGCCAAGCTCGTCGCCAGGAACATCGCCTCGGGCCTGGAGCGGGTCGACCCCGAGGGCCGCGCCGAGTACCGGGAGAACCTGGCGGTTTTCGAGCGTCGCCTCGACGAGGCCGTCTACGGCAAGGAGCTTGCCGAGCTCCTGGGTGGCGAGACCCTCGATCCCCTGGCTCGCAGCGGTCAGCTCCTCTCGTTCCTCACGAGCCAGGAGTACCAGGGTCAAAAGCTCGTCGAGCGGCTCGGCGGCTGGCTGGGCCAGGGGCTTGCCTTCCGCGGCCGCAAGATCGTCGCGTACCACAAGAACTGGATCTACTTCACCGAGCTTTTCGGCCTCCGGGTCGTGGGCTACGTCGAGCCGAAGCCGGGGATCCCGCCCTCGGCGCGGCACGTCCACCAGTTGGTGGAGATGGTGAAGAAAGAGGACGTCGGGGTGCTTTTTGCGGCGAGCTATTTCGGCGAGTCGAAGATCGGAAAGATCGCCGAGCGGCTGGGCACAGCGACGGTCGCCGTGCCGCTCGGGCCCGGTGGCCAAGGCCCCGGCGACTATTTCGAGCTGATGGACCTTTGGGTCGATTCGCTCGCCCGGGCCTGTTCCGGGTAGGAGAGGCGAGATGTACGACGTTATGGAGTTCCTCGCGGCCCCGTTTGCGGCCTGCTTGATCCTCGTGGCGAGCCTCGGCTACTTCGGCCTCCACGTTCTCTTGCGCCAGGTCATCTTCGTCGACCTGGCGCTCGCGCAGATCGCTGCCATGGGGACGGTCGTGGCGTTCACTCTTGGCCACGAGCCGGGGAGCGCCGCCGCCTTCGCCTTTTCCCTCGGCGCCGCGATCCTGGGCGCCGCGATCTTCAGCTGGTCGCGGTCGCGGCGCGAGCGCGTGCCCCAGGAGGCGATCATCGGCATCACCTACGTCGTCGCCTCGGCGGCGACGATCCTGATCGCCGACCGCGCCCCGGAAGGGGCCGAGCACATCAAGGAGCTCCTGGCGGGGGCGATCCTCTGGGTGAGCTGGCCGACGGTGCTAAGAGACCTCCTCGTCTTCGCCGCCGTGGGCGTCTTGCATTTCGTCTTCCGGCGGACCTTCATCCGGATCTCGGAAGATCCGGAAGGCGCTTTCGACGAGGGGAGGAAGGTCCGGTCGTGGGACTTCCTCTTCTACGTCTCCTTCGGCGTCGTCATCACTCTCGCGGTGGCGACCGCGGGAGTCCTCATGGTGTTTACCTACCTCGTGGCGCCGGCGATCGTGGCCATCGCCACGAGCGGCAGCTGGCCGGTGCGGCTTGCCATCGTGTGGAGCGCCGGCGCTCTCGCCAGCGCCATGGGCCTCGTCGCTTCCTATCGCTGGGACATGCCGGCCGGACCGGCGATCGTCTGCGTCCTGGGGGTGGTGCTCCTGATCTTCATCCCGGGGCACAAGATCGCGACCGGACGCCGGCCTTGAGGCGATCTCAGAACTTGTACTCGACGCCGAGGGAAAGGAAGTCGACGTCGTCGCCAGCGACCTCGAAGTACTCCCATTCGGCGCGGACCGAGAAGTGGTCGGTGATCTTGAACGCCGCCCCGACCCCGCCCATCAGGTCCTGACCGTCTTCGGACACTTCGACGAGGCCGGCGATGGTCTCGAAGACCCCGTCCTCGTTCCAGGAGAAGACGCCCAGCTTGGCGAAGAGGTTGAGGCGCCTGATCGAGATGCCGAGCACACCCGCCGCCGAGACACCGTCGACGTCGAGGCGAAAGCCCGCGTCGGAGAGACCCGGGCAGCAGACCTGGGTCCCGAAGTCGTGGTAGGCGACCTCGACGCCGAAAATCCGGCCGAGCTTGAGGCCGCCGAAGATCTTGTAGGGCGAGTCGCCGGAGATGTCGAAGCTCGGGTCGTCGGCGTTGGCGGTGACCTCCTCGCCGAGCGAGGCTCCGAGATAGAAGTTGAGCGGTCCCGCGCTCGCTACGACGGGCACCAGGAGGAGAAGGACTACGACAAGGGCGGCTCGTTTCAACATGGTAGGTTCCTTCTTGGAAGTCCTGAAGTGGAAACAGGATAGCACGGTCTAGTACGCTTGCCGCCTCATGACCCAGCGAATGGGCGGGGACGGCGTGCCGGACGAGCCTCCCCTTTGACCAGAGAGGGATCCAGAATCGTGTGCGGAATCTTCACCGTCGTCTCCTCCCCGATCATGACGGCGCTCCAGCGCGAGCCCGCGCCCTTGCCGGAGCTCGACGAGAGCCCCGAGGAGCTCAAGAGCTCGCTCATGACCTTGGACTTCGCCCGTTTCCATCAGGCCTACGTCGAAGCGGAGGCCGCGGGGCGATGGCGGGCGCTCGCCGAGCGGCTTTCGGGGGAGGTCGATTCGTTCAGCGGCGGCGAATCCGAAGGCGGCGGCGCTCTCCGGCTTTTGCGCGACGTCGCCTGGCGTATCGACCATGACCTCTTGCATCTGCTCGGCGCCGCGGCGGCGCTCTTGACCGATCCCGACCGGCGCGAGCGGGGCGCCCCGGTCTGGGTGGCCTGGCAGCTGGAGCTGACACTGCGCGCGCTGGGCCGCCTGGAGGTCCGTGGCCGCGATTCGGCCGGCATCTCGATCCTCCTCTGGTTCGAGGATGCGGAGTGCCGGGACGAGCTGGTCCAAGGACGCTCGTCGGCCGACGGCCAGGTCCTCTACCAGGCCGTCGAGGGGACGAGCTGCCTGGTCCTGACCTATCGGGTCGCCGAGGAGGTCGGCGCCCTGGGCTACAACGAAGGGACGCTGCGCCGGCTGATTCAGGAGGACCCGCTTTTCCAGGAGGCGGTGCGCGCCGAGCCGACCCAGGTCCTCCTCCATGCCCATACCCGCTGGGCCTCCAACGGCATCATCAGCCTCCAGAACGCCCATCCCGTGGACGGCCGGATCGACGATCCCCAAAGCGGCGAGCCGGTGACCGTGCCGGGGCGCAGCCTCGCGGTCCTAAACGGCGACGTCGACAATTACGTCGACGTGGCGAAGTTGATCCGCAAGCACGGGGAGCTCCCCTGGGGTGTGACCACCGACGCCAAGGCGATCCCCGTCTTGGCCGAGCTCGACCCGGCAGGAGACGTCGACCGTGCCTTCGCCGACATGATGGACCGCCTGGAAGGTTCCTTTGCCACGGTCCTGACGCGTGCCGAGCGTCCGGGGACGATTTGGTGTGCCCTCAAAGGGACGGGCCAGGCCCTCTATCTCGCCACGGCGCCCGACGTCGTGGTGGCGACCTCCGAGGTCTACGGCTCGGCCGAGCTGACGCAGAGCTACTGGAACGTCGAGGCGGCGCGCGAGGAAAAGCTCGACTCCGTCGTGCTGCGCATCGAGGCGACCGGCGGCGCGACGCGTGTGCGGCGCGTCTCCGGCGCCCGGCCGGCGGATCTTGAGCCGGCGATGAAGAGCGCCGAGATCACCACCCGCGACGTCGACCGCCGCGGCTTCAGCCACTTCTTTCGCAAAGAGCTCGAGGAGGCCGTCGGCTCGGTCGAAAAGACGATCCGCGGCCGCTATCGGCGGACCTCGGCGCAGGCGGCCGAGCCCGAGGTCGACTTCTCGGAGCTTTACGGTGAGCGCTCCGCAGAGCTGTTCCAGACGATTGAGGAGGGCAAGCTCCGGCGGATCGTCTTCCTCGGCCAGGGCTCGGCCTGCGTCGCCGGCAAGGTCGGAGCCCGCTTCATGGCCGAAGCCGTCGAGCCGGCCGGCATCGTCGCGACGGCGATGACGGCGGGCGACTTCAGCGCCCACGAGCTGCGTTCCGACCTCTCGGAGACCTGGCTGGTGGCGATCAGCCAGTCTGGCACCACCACCGACACCAACCGCTGCCTGACCCTGGGCAAGGAGCGGGGCGCGCGGGTCGTCGGCATCGTCAACCGCCGCAACTCGGCCATGGTCGAGCTCTGCGACGCCATGATCTACACCTCCGACGGCCGCGACGTCGAGATGGCCGTGGCGTCGACCAAGGCGTTCTATTCCCAGGTCGCAGCGACGTTCATGCTGGCCCAGCACGTGGGCCTCCTGACCGGCGGGCTCGTCCAGGCCCAGGTCTCCGCGGCCCTCGCCGACCTCGAGCGCCTGCCGGAAGTGATGCGCTCGGCTTTTGCCCTGGAGGGCGAGATCGCCCAGGTGGCCCGCGAGGTGGGTTTGAAGAGGCGCCACTGGTCGCTCTTGGGCAGCGGTCCCTCGGTGGCGACGGCGGAGGAGATCCGCATCAAGTTCTCGGAGCTCTGCTACAAGTCGGTCTCCGTCGACTACCTGGAGAACAAGAAACACATCGACCTCTCGGCCGAGCCGCTCATCTTGGCGGCTCTCCATGACCTGAGAAGCGACCTTGTCGTCGACGCGGTCAAGGAGGTCTCGATCTTCGCCGCCCACCGCGGCATCACCGTCGTCTTGTGCGACCGCGACGCCGACCTCTATCGCAGCCACACGCCTTTCGTCTTCGAGGTCCCCCCTCTGAGCTACGGGCTCGGCGCGGTGACGACGGCGGTCATGGGACATCTCTTCGCCTACCACACGGCGGTGGCCATGGACGAGGTGGCGCAACGCCTTCGACACCTGCGCAAGACCCTCCTGCGCTCCACCCAGGACCCACGGCTCTCCGGCACGCATCCCCTCGGGTTCGAGGCCAGCGGCGAAGCCCGGCTTTTTCTCTCCGAGCTTTTCCGCGGCGACTTCGACGCCCTGTGGCCGGCTGGCACCACGTCGCGCCTCGGCGCCGTCCTTCAATTGATGGCGGCGGATCTACGCACCTCGATCAACCTGGGAATGCTGCTCATGGAAAGCGACCAGGGCAACGCCACCGACGACGCCGACGAGTGGAGCCTCGGCCACCTCTCGACCGCCATCGCCGACGCCACGCGGCCGATCGACTCCATCCGTCACCAGGCGAAGACCATCACGGTCGGCACGTCGCGCTCCGGTTATTCGCCGGCCTCGGTGCTTTCGCGCACCCTAAAAGAGCTCGGCATCGCTGTCGAGGACCTACCGAGACCCCTGCAACCACCTCTTAGCGCCATCGACGACATCCTCGCCGACGTGCCCTCCGGGATTCGCTACGAGGTCCACCGCGGCCGCGGCGAGCTGCGTCTCCAGGTGGCCCGCAAGATCGGCCTCGCCGCCCAGGCGCGCTCCCGCTTCGACGAAGGCGCGACCCTAAACGGCACCAAGCTCGCCAGTGTCCGGCGGCGTCAACCGCTGGTGGTGCGCGGCATCCGCGACAATGCCCGGCTCCTCGTCTTCCCGATCCTCCTCGGCGGCCGGCCCACCGACGTCGTCCTCCTCCACCTGGGGCTGCGCGGCGACGCTTCCGAGCAACAGAAGCGCCGCTTCCTCGAAGCCTTCCCGCAGCGCGCCGAGCAACTCGTCGAGCACTTCGAAGAGCTCCTCGGGCGACCCGTGGCGATCCGCGAGCTGGCCCGGTTCGAGACCGAAGACCTCCTCTTCGCCGCACCCACGGCCATGGAAAGCGCTCGTCTGGAGACCTGAGCCGAAAAGTCAACAAAGATTGAGAGCCAGGGGTTGCACCCGGGCCGGGAGCATGTTATGGTCGAAAACCATGCCCAACTACCGTCGAACATGGCTCACCGTCCTGATCCTTGGATTCTTCCGAATCGCACCGACGGACGCGGCGTCACCCCCGGCGGCTCCAGGCGTCGAGACAGCGGCCGGAGCGGACAGCGCCGAGGACGCGGGGACCAGCTGGCGGCGGTCGCGGCGGCCGGTGCCGAGCGACGAGGTGCTGGCGGCCCGGGGAGCGGTCTTCGGCGACATCCTGGTCGTCACCCAGGACATCTTCGACCCCGACGAGCCCGGGGAGAGCAACCGCATCTACCAGCTGTCGAACCGCCTGCACCGCACGACCCGCGACTCGGTCATCCGCCGTCAGCTGCTCTTTCGCTCCGGAGACGCCTTCTCGCGGCGGGTGATCGAGGAGTCCGAACGGCTCCTACGCCAGAACCGATATCTCTACGACGCCCAGGTCCACGTCGTGGGCTACCGCGGCAACCGGGTCGACGTGGTGGTGGAGACGCGCGATGTCTGGACGCTCAAGCCGGGGCTCTCGATCGGCCGCAGCGGCGGCGTGTCGACGACGACGTTCAAGCTCCAGGACCAGAACTTCCTGGGCTACGGCAAGGCCCTGACCTACAAGCAAGGGTCGGAGATCGACCGCGACGTCCTGGTCCTGCGCTACGAGGACGGCAACCTCCTCGGCAGCCGGGTCCGGCTGCGCCTCGAATACGCCGACTTGAGCGACGGAAGCCGGCAGCTCCTCGAGGTCCGGCAGCCTTTTTTCTCTCTCGACAGCCGTTGGGGAGCCGGCCTGCGTTTCCTCGAGGACGACCGGATCGACACCCACTACCTGCTGGGAGAAGAGGTCTCCGAGTTCCGGCACCATGAGACGGCGGTCGAGATCGAGGGCGGGCTCTCGCGAGGCCTCGTCGGCGAGCGGGTGCGGCGCTGGAGCGCCGGAGTGACGTTGGAAGAGCACAGCTTCGCGGAGGTCTCCTACGGTGACCAGGATTCCACCGCGCCGCCGCCCCCGGCCGTCCTGCCCGGGGACCGGACGCTGGTCTATCCCTGGGTCGCCTACAGCGCTCTCGCCGACCGCTACGTCAAGGCCCACGACCTGGACCAGATCGGCCGCATCGAGGACCTGGCCCTGGGGGGGCGATATCGATTCCAGCTGGGGTACGCCGCGAAGGCCTTCGGCTCCGAGCGCGATGCGTTCGTCTTCGGAGCGCGAGTGGGAACGGGCTTGCGGCCCAGCCCCAAGCACACGCTTCTCCTGCAGGCCAACGCCTCCGGGCGCTTCGGCTCGTCGGGAGCCGAGGACGTCCGCCTGAGCGGGCGCGGGCGCTTCTACTGGCGCGATTTCGGCGATCACCTCTTTTTTGTCAACCTCGAGGTCGACGCCGTCCACGACCTCGACCCCGAGGACCAGCTGCTGCTGGGCGGCGACGGCGGCCTGCGCGGCTATCCGCTGCGCTACCAGGATGGCGACAAGCGCTTCCTCCTCACCTTGGAGCAGCGCTTCTTCACCGACTTCTACCCCTTCCGCCTCCTCTACGTCGGCGCCGCGGTCTTTTTCGACGTCGGCCGGACCTGGGGCGACACCGAGGGCTACGACCAGGGGCTCTTGAAAAACGTCGGTGTCGGCCTGCGCCTCTCCTCCAGCCGCTCCGGGCTCGGGTCGGTCATCCATCTCGACGTGGCCATGCCCCTCGACGGAGACCCCTCGATCGAGTCGGTGCAGTGGCTCGTCACGACCAAATCCAGCTTCTAGGGCTCGCCAGGCGCCCGCGAGGCTGATAGGCTCTCGCCCCCGCCATTCCCAGGACGAGCTCCGGAGGTCGCCATGCTGAAGCGTATCGGGATCCTGCTCTTGTACTGTCTGCCGGCCTTGGTCGCTGTCGGTTTTAGCCTTTGGGCAAGCTACGATCGCGCTCTGGGCGTTGCGGAGAAGCTCGAGGACCTCCTCGAGAGTGTCGACTCCGACGACGACCTCGTGGCGGCCTTGAAGGACTTCGCGCAGGGCGACGACGGGAACAAGATCGCCCAGGCCCTGCTCGACTATCTGGCCGTCCACAGGGAGGTGGAGGAGCACGCCGGCCCGGCTGGAGCCGCGCTCACCCCCGGAGCAGCCGACCAAGCCGACGCCGAGGACGAACGACACCTCAGGCACTTTCTTGGCGACCTTGTGTTGAAGAAAGAGGACAAGAGCGTTCGGGCCAGCGTGGAGAAGATCTGGTGGCGCCAGGCGGTCATCGTCATTACCATGACGCTGCTGCCCTTCCTGCTCTTGGGGAGCGCTCTCGCCTTCGACCGGCGCGGCGAGAAAGGTCCGAATGGCAAGACGGGCCTCTCCATCTCCGACAAGTGGAAGCTGGCCCGTGAACGCTGGGCCTTGAAGCTCCTATTCAGCGGCGTCATCATGGCCGGCTGGACCTACGTCGTCAATCCCATCGGACGCGGCGCCACCCTGGTCTACACCTTCGCCCAGACCTCGAACCTGCTGTCGACCAGCTCTTTGCCCCTCGCTTTTGATTCGCAAAACCTCATCTCGCCCACGGCATGCGGTTTCCTGGGCTGGTACCTGCACATGCTGGGCTATTTCTTCAAGAAGCTCTACCAGCACGACACGGCGAGTAGCCGTGTCTACGGGCTGCTGTTTCGCAAGCTCCTTTTCGTCTACGGAATCAGCCTGATGATCGCCGTGGTTCCTTCGGACTCGGCGAAGATCGTCGCCTTTCTGATCGGCTTTTTTCCGCTTTCGGCGTTGAAGACCGTGCAGGAGCTCGCCGCCAAGTCGGCGCAGAAGAATAAGGAACAGCAGGAGGCGACGCTGATGGACTTGCCCTGTATCTCGCGCTGGCAGGCCCTGCGGCTCGAAGAAGAGGGCATCGAGGACATCCCGGCGCTGGCCAGCACCGAACCGTGGCGTCTACGGGCCCGGCTGCCGATCAAGCCCGAGGTGGTCGACCTCTGGATCGACGCGGCACGGCTGATCTCAATCGTCGGCATCGAGCGCTACAAGAAACTCGAGACCGTGTGCCAGACCGCCACCCATTTCGAGATCCGCAGCGGTGACGCGGACTTTCGCCAGCAGATCTACGAGGAGTACCAGATCGGCAACCCCGACGAGATCGTCTCCTTGCTGCGGGCCACCTTCTCGCCGATCTCCCAGGAGGCGACACAGCCGGGATAGCCTGCCCTACTCGCGCGACCACATCGCCCGCATCACGTTCATCGCCACCTCGGGGTTCTCACGCAGCCGGCGGGTCGAATACTCGTACCAGTCGCGGCCGTAGGGCACGTAGACCCGCAGCCGATGGCCATCCTCGATCAAGATCCGGCGCAGCCGCGGCTCGACTCCGAGAAGCATCTGGAGCTCGTAGCGGTCGCGCGGAATGCCGAGGCGGTCGACGAGCGCAACCGCGGCGCAGATCAGGTACTCGTCGTGGGTGGCGATACCGACGTAGACGCCCTGGTCGAAAAGCTTTCGGAGCGCCGCGACGAAATTGTGGCGGACCGTCTCGTAGCCCTTCCAGGCGACTTCGCGCGGCTCGATGTAGATGCCCTTGCAGAGCCGCACGTTGGCGTCTTTCTCCGGCAACTCGGCGATATCCTGCAGAGTACGGCGCATGTACGACTGGAAGACGACACCGAGGTGTCCGCCAAACTCCTCATAGAGCTTACGATAGATCCGCAGCGTCGCGTCGGTCGTCGTACGGTCTTCCATGTCGAGGCGCAGAAAGCTCTGGTCCCGCTCGGCGGCCTCGGCGAGCCGGCGGGTGTTTTTTAAACAGAGGCCTTCGTCGATCTTGAGGCCCAGCTGCGAAAGCTTGACGGAGACGTTCGAGTCGAGCCCCTCGTCGCGGATCGCGTCGAAGATCCCGAGGTATTCCTCGACCACCGCCTCAGCCTTGTCGCGTTCGAAGACTTCTTCGCCGAGCAGATCCATCGTCGCCATCGCCCCCTCGGCGTTGAGGCGACAGATGATCGAGACCGCGTCGGCGAGGGTCTCGCCGGCGACGTAGGAGGAGGCGACGCGCCCGACGACGAGCTTCGGTACGACGGGCAGCGTCCAGACGATCAGACGACTCATCACGGACATGTAGGACCAGCCTCCGCTGGGACGCGACTTCTAAGACTGTGGGCCTTCAAGACGGTGAGCCGTTGCCGCCGTTGCCCTCGGGCTCGTCGCGCACCCAGCGCACCGATTTCGAGCACGGACAGGTGGCGGCGACCCGGCGCAGGGTCCGCATCTTGCGGCCCGCCTCGACCGCCGTCATCTCGCCCCGCACCACCTCGCCGAGCTTCTCGGCGTATTCCTTGAAGTCCGAGGAGGCGAGATAGGATTCGGGCAAGTGCCGGCGCAGGTGCTGGAGGTAGGCGCCGTACTCGTCGAACGCCTCGCCCCGGGCTCCCCTCATGCGAAAGGCGGGAACCCCACGACGGCGGAAAAAGTCGCGATGAGGTGTATAGAGGAGCTCGTCCGCGTCGACGCCCTCGGCCCGGCCGCCGTCGCTCTTGAGCTTTTCGTACAACTTGTCGGCGTCGCCCTGGGAGAGCTTCGGGATACGCGTACGGAGGAAGCGCATGTTCAAGTCATGGACGAGCTTTGAGACCTCCTCGTAGTACTCGCTCTGCGCTTCCTCGTTCTTCATGGGTTTCAAACCCATGCGTACGTTCGACCCGCCGCCGCGCTCGTCGCCGAACATCTCCATCCCCCGAGGCAGCCACTTGTTGACGACTTTTTGCAACACCTCGGTGGTGACAAAGATCTCGCCCTTGGCCGCCGCGGTCATCCAGCGGCGCATCGGGACGACGCCTGTGGCGAGATGAAAGGCCTCCTCGCGAAGCATCTTCGGCATCGATTCGGCCATCGGCTTGTAAGCGCTGATGCGCTGCATCGTGAGCTGGTACTTCCCGACCCGGTCGATCAGGGCGCAGAAGGTGATGTTGTCGGTAAAGGAGTCGAAGTCGACGTTGAAAGCTCCGAGGACGTGCGAGCCGGTCTGCATGGCGAGGATCTCCTCGGCCATGTCCTCGCTCGACTGCTCGGTGTAGGCCGACCAGTCGTCCTCGGCCAGGAGGTGGAGCATCTGGTAGCCGTGACGCAGCTCCTCGGCCATCATGCGCATGACCCAGATCTGCTCCTCGGCGCTCTGCGCCCGGGCGAGCGTCAACCGATGCTGCTGGATCGAGCCGAACTCGGTCGAGGCCTGGGCCTTGATCGCCGCCAAGAGGTGATGGCCGCGCTCCTCGTTCAAGTCGCAGGCGCGGGTGAGCTTGGGCTTGCCCAACTCGTCACCGCACTCGATCTCGTCGCACATGCCGAGCTCGCGGAAGGCGCAGAGCCTGAAGACAGGCTCCTTGGGGAAGTACTGATCCCAATGCTCCAGCAGGTAGTCGTAGTCGGGGATGAAGGTCTCGCGCCAGCGTTCGACGGCCTGGTGGAGCTGCGGGGGAAGAAGGGCTTCACGGGTTCTCATGGTGTGTCTCTCTCCAGGCCCTCAGTCGAGGTCCTTGGCGAAAGCCCGCAAGGGCTCGGGCTCAAAGCCCAGGGAAGTGAAA
Organism: uncultured bacterium; assembly: GCA_965371445.1. GTDB lineage: Bacteria > Acidobacteriota > Thermoanaerobaculia > Multivoradales > J023 > DASWIG01. The sequence continues at coordinate 27,531 of CBDUYN010000062.1, forward strand.
AAGCCGGCGATGCCTTCCATCTTCTCGTCGACGAGGGTTCGCACTCTCGAAGCTCCACGGCTCTTGAAGTGGGCGGTCATGGCGTCGCCCAGGTGCCGGCCGACGGCCTGGCCCCGGCGGTCGGGGTCGACGCCGACCACCTCGATCCAGCCCGTCGTCTCCTCGAGGCCGAACTCGCCCGAGCGCACCTCGCCGAGCATGAAGCCCACGACCTCGCCGTCCGACTCGGCGACCATGGCCGCGTCGGGATCGCGCCGCAGGTAGTAGGCGACGCGGCGCTCCCAGACCTCGGGCCGGTACTCGCCGCCGATTCTCTCGTCGATGCGCACCAGGGCCCCGATGTCGATCGTGTCGAGGCCGCGTACACGGACACTTTCAGCTTGCTTCGTCGTCATGTCTGATCTCGGATCCGGATCGTTGTGCGGACGCCGGTGATGGCGTCCGCGGGCATTGTAACACGCAGCCGGCGCAGAGTCTCCTTGCCTCCCAGCCCGCGGGACGGTATCCTGCCCTATTCGCCGTGGCTTCCCAGGCCCCTTGGAGGACTTTCTTGAGCTCGCCACGCGAAAGCCGCGAACGCGAGGTATGACGAAAGCCCATTTTCGGACCCGGCTCTTCCGCCTGATCGACGCGGGCTTGGACCCTGAGAGCGCCGATCCGGAGCTGCTGCGCCGCGTGCGGATCGTCAGCGTCGGGACGCTGACGATGTTTTTCATCGGCATCCCGTTCACCTTCCAGTACTGGAGCATGGGCGTACGGGTGATCTCCTACGCCCTCGTCGCCACGATGGGCCTGTGCTTCGCGAACCTCCTGTGGCTGCGCCGTAGGCACGACGTCGTCTTGGGGGGCCACGTCGCGACGTTCCTGCTCTTCGTGCTCCTGGTGCTGTCGAACTCGATCTCGGGCGGTTTTTACGACCCGAACTTCGCCTGGCTCTACGTGGTGCCGATCGCCGCCGGGGTGGCGGTCGACGTCAAGGCGTTGTGGGGCTGGCTCGTGACGGTCGTCGTCACCTGTCTCGTCTTCTGGGTCCTCGCCGTCCTTGGGTTCGAGGTGGCGGACCTGATCCCGCCCGAATCGCACGCCGTGCAGAGTCTCGCCAACCGGCTCTCGGCGCTCGTCGCGATCGGAATCCTGTCGATGAGCTTCGTCTCCGCCCAGCGCAAGGCCGAGCAGCAGCTCGTCACCGTCAACGAGGAGCTCGGCCGCGAGGTCGAGGTCCGCAAGCGCGCCGAGCAGGAGGCGCGGGCCGCCGACCGGGCGAAAAGCGAGTTCATGGCGACGGTGAGCCATGAGCTGCGCACACCGATGAACGGCGTCATCGGCATGTCGGGGCTGCTGCTCGACACCAGGCTCGACTCCCGCCAGAAGGAGTACGCCGAGACGGTCCGCTCTTCGGCCCACGCGCTGCTCGGGATCATCAACGAGATCCTCGACTTCTCGAAGCTCGAACGCGGCTCGATCGAGCTCGAGCCGGTGGACTTCGACCTCCACCGGGCGCTCGACGACGTCCTGGAGCTGATGGCCCTCGAGGCGCGGACGAAGGGCCTTCGCCTCACCTACGACACCGGCACCGCACCGCGAAGGCTACGCGGCGACGTCGGACGGCTCCGTCAGATTCTGATCAACCTGATGGGCAACGCCGTGAAGTTCACCGAGCAGGGCGGGGTCGAGGTGAGCGTCTACCCGGTGGACGAGGCCGTGCTTCGCTTCGAGGTCCGCGACACCGGGATCGGGATCACAACCGAGGACCAGGAGCACCTCTTCGAGCCCTTCTACCAGGTCGACGGCACGATCCGCCGCCGCTTTTCGGGGACGGGCCTGGGGCTTGCGATCGTGCGCAGCCTCGTCGAGGCGATGGGCGGCACCTGCGGCGTCGAATCCACGGCGGGAGAGGGGAGCACCTTCTACTTCACGGCGCGCTTCGAGCCGCCAGCCGAGGAGGGAGCCGAGCCGCGGCGCGGCGGCCGGGGGGGAGAGGCCGAGCTCCGGATCGGCCGCGACGAAAACGGCCGGCGGCGCCGGATCCTGGTCGTCGAGGACAACGTCGTCAACCAGCGGGTGGCGGTCCGGCTCCTGGAGAGCTTCGGATGCCGCGCCGACGTGGCCGCCGACGGCCGCGAGGCCTTGACCATGCTGGAGTCGATCTCCTATTCGGCCATCTTGATGGACTGTCACATGCCGCGCCTCGACGGCTACGAGACCACGGCCGAGATCCGCCGCCGCGAGAACGGCAGCCACCGCATACCGGTCATCGCCATGACCGCAAGCGCCATGCCCGGCGACCGCGAGCGCGCGCTCGACGCCGGCATGGACGACTACGTCGTCAAACCGGTCGACCGCAAGAAGCTCCTCGACGCGCTCCGGCGGCACACCGGTTAGCCGCGTGATGAGAAAGCCAACGCAGGGGGCCCTGGGCCGCGGTGCGGGACTCGCCCTGGCATGGATCCTGATCGAGGCCGCGGACCGGCTGCGCGTCACCTGGGAAACGGGCTACGTGGCACGGACGACGGTGGCCATCATCTCGGTGGCCGTCCTCCTCGCCGTAGGCCTGCTGCTGGGGCTCGCCTGGGGAGGGGTCCTCAAGCTTGCCCGGGGGGGCTTGTGGCATCCGCTCGCCCTGTCGGCTTCGTCCGCGACCCTGCTCCTGGCGTTCGCCGCTCCGGCAGGGGAGGCCTTCCTCGTCAAGGCCGCAAGCGTCGCTACCGCCGTCGCCTTCCTCTACGCCGCGGGGCTCGTGCTCTCGCGCCGTCCCGCCATGCGGCGGTGGGTGGTGGCTGCGGGCGTCGTCCTGGCACTCTCCCTGCTGGCACTCTCCCCGCTGACGGGAGGATTCGAGCCCGTGCTCGGCCCGCGCTCGGCGCCGGCTCCAGCCGGTGCGCCGAACGTCCTTTTCGTCGTCCTTGACACGGTGCGCACCGACCGCCTCGACTTGATGGGCTACGAGCGCCCCACCTTCCCGTACCTGAGCGAGGTGGCGCGCGAAGGCGCCGTTTTTGAGCGCGCCGTCTCGCCGGCCCCGTGGACCCTTCCGTCGCATGCCTCGATGTTCACGGGCCTCTATCCGTCGGCCCACGGCGCCCACCACGAGAACACCTTCCTCGACGAGGAACGAGTCACTCTCGCGGAGATCCTCCACCGCCACGGCTGGGACACCGCCGCATTTTCGGCGAACCCCTGGATCTCGCCCTCGACCGGCATGACCCAGGGCTTCGCGGTCCAGGACCCGGTGTGGCTGGAGCAGACGGCGCCGGAGGTCTCCTTCGCCTGGCTCGTCGCCTGGAGCCTGGGCTGGATCGAGCCCGACAACAACGGCCGCGCGGTGACCCGCAAGTGGCTCGGCTGGCTCGACGGCTGGGACGGCGAGCGGCCTTTTTTCGCCTTCCTCAACTACCTCGAGACCCATTTTCCCTATCACCTCCTCCCGGAGAAGTACCTCGGGACCTTTTCGCCGTCCGGCACTCCCGAGAGCGAGTTGGCGGAGGCGTCGCTGGCGGTGATGGAGGCCGAGCTCCACGGCTGGCGGGTCACGCCGGAGCAGGCGGCGCGGGTGGGCGAGCTCTACGACGCCTCGATCCGCTACGAGGGCGAGCTCGTGGCGCGTGCCGTCGAGGCGGTGCGCGAACGCGGCGAGCTCGACCGGACCGTCCTCGTCCTGGTCTCGGACCATGGCGACCTTCTCGGCGAGCATGGGGGCCTCTTTCAGCACACCCGTTCGCTGGTCGACTACCTGCTCTCGGTGCCGCTCGTCGTCCGCTACCCGCCGCGGGTCCCGGCGGGCGTGCGCATCTCCTCGCCGATCACGACGGCGGCGCTCCTGCCGACGCTCCTCGACCTGGTGGGCCTCGACGCGCCGCCGGGGATCCACACCCGCAGCTTCGCCCCCCTCTTCGACGGCACCGGCGCGGCCGGCTCGCCGCTGCTCGCCGAGGGCTACGCCGAGGACGGCCGCCTCGAGGCCCCGGACTTCAAGCCCCGCAGCCCCTTCGACCGCCTCCGGGTGCGCTACCGCGCTCTCGAGGAGGACGGGTTCAAGCTGATCGTCGACTCGACGGGCGAGCGATGGCTGTTTGAGCCCCTCGTCGATCCGTCGGAGTCGGTCAACCTCGCCGACGAGCGCCCCGACGTCGTCGAACGGCTGAGCCGTCGTCTGGACGCGTGGGTCGAGACCCACGGCCTCGGCGCCCTCGACCGCCAGCTCGCCACGGACAAGGCCGCCGGGATCGATCCGGAGGTGCGGGAGAGGTTGCGTGCTTTGGGTTACGTCCAATAGCTCGCCCAGAGCAAGTCAGAGGAGTAGAATGGGAGGCAAACCTACTGGTCCAAAAGGAGAACCCGCTTTGGGAGACCCTGCAACCCTCAAAGTCTCGGAAGTCACCAAGGAGTTCGAAACTCCCCACGACTGCGTGGAGGTCCTGCGCGGCGTCACCCTGAACGTCGAAGCCGGCGAGTCGGTCGCCATCACCGGACCGTCGGGCTCGGGCAAGAGCACGCTCCTGCACCTGATCGGCACCCTCGAGGAGCCGACCTCGGGGACGATCTCGATCAGCGGCAAGAACCCCTTCGAGCTCGGCGAGGAAGAGCTCGCCCACTTCCGCAACCGCACGATCGGCTTCGTCTTCCAGGAGCACAACCTGCTGCCCCAGTACTCCGTCCTGGAAAACGTCCTGGTGCCGACGGTGGCTTTTCCGCCGGAGACGACGGGTCACGAGGGCCCGGAGGAACGGGCGCGCACGCTCCTCGACCGCGTCGGCCTGGGCCACCGGCTCGACCACCGTCCGGCGGAGCTTTCCGGCGGCGAGCGCCAGCGCGTCGCGGTGGCTCGGGCGCTCGTCAACGAGCCCCAGCTGCTGCTCTGCGACGAGCCCACCGGCAGCCTCGACCCGAAGAACGCCACCGCGGTCGCCGACCTCCTGCTGGAGCTCCACCAGGCGGAGCCGACGATCCTCGTCATCGTCACCCACAGCCTGGAGCTCGCCCGACGCGCCGGGCGCCGGCTCGAATTACGGGAGGGGACATGCTCCGCAGCCTGACCTTCTACTGGCGTATGAGCCTGGCGGTGGCGCTGGGCGCCGCGGTGGCCTCGGCGGTCCTGACCGGGGCGCTTCTCGTCGGCGACTCGGTCCGCGGCAGCCTCCGCGAGCTCACCCTCGAACGGCTCGGCGCGATCGACTACGCGCTCGCCGGCCAGACGTTTTTCCCCGACGACGTCGCCGGACGCCTCGCCGAGGTGCCTGAGTTCAACCAGAGCTTCACCGCCGCACCGGCGATCCTGCTACGCGGCACGGTCGTCAACGCCTCGACTCGCGCCCGCGCCACCCAGGTCGGCCTCCAGGGCGTCGACGAGAGGTTCCTCGCCTTTTTTGACGACGACCAGGGGCTCAGCTCGGAGCTCCTCAGCGCGCCGTCCTCGCCCTTTCCGTCCGCGGCGATCAACGCCGGGCTGCAGCGCGAGCTCGGCGTCGAGGTTGGGCAGGCGATTCTCTTCCACCTGAAGCGCTGGAGCGAGGTCCCCGAGGGGTCGCTCCTGTCGCGCAAGGACACGGGCAGCGTCGTAAGGACCCTGCGGCTTACCGTCGCCGCCGTCGTCGAGGACCGCGGCCTTGGAAGATTCGGACTGGAGACGCACCAGGGATTGCCCTTGAACGTCTTCGTGCCGCTCGCGGCGCTCCAGAAAGCGCTCGGCCAGGAGGGGGAGGCGAACGGCCTCCTGCTCGCCAGCGCTACCGCCACGGACGATGCGGCCGCCACCGCCGAGGAGCTCGGCGCCGAGCTCGCCCGCGTCCTCGTGCCCGAAGACCTGGGGCTCGTCTTGAGCGAGCAGGAGGGATTCTTTGCGATCGAGAGCGAGGAATTCATCCTGAAGCCCGGTCTCGAGACGGTCATCGCGGAGCTTGCCGAGGCGAACGGTGCCAGGCTCCTGCCGCTCCTGACCTACCTCTCGAACTCGATCTCGACCTCCGGGGCCGAGGTGCCCTACTCGACGGTCACCGCCCTCGATCCGCCCGGCGAGGCCTCCTTCGGGGAGCTCGTCTTGACCGACGGTACCGCGGCTCCCCCCCTGGCCGAGGAGGAGATTCTGCTCAACGCATGGACCGCCGAAGATCTTGGCGCGTCGGTGGGCGACGAGGTCGAGCTCACCTACTTCGTCGTCGGGCCGCGCGAGGACCTCCGCGAAGAGACGAGCTCCTTTCGCGTCCGCGGCGTCGTCGAGATGAAGGGCCTGGGGAGCGACGCGACCCTGGCGCAGGAGTACCCGGGAATCGCCGGCAGCGACAGCATGGCCGACTGGGATCCGCCGTTTCCCATCGAGCTCGGCAAGATCCGCTCCGCCGACGAGGAGTACTGGGACCTCTACCGCGGCACGCCCAAGGCCTTCGTCTCGGCAGCGGCGGGACGGCGGCTGTGGCGCAACCGCTGGGGCGAGCTGACCGCGGTGCGCGTCGCGCCGGGCGACGACACGGAGGTGGGTGAGCTTCTCGACACCTTTCGTTCCGAGCTGGTCTCGAAGCTCCGGCTCGGCGCCTACGGCCTGCGCTTCCAGCCGGTCAAGAGCCTCGGCCTCGGCGCCTCGGGCGGTGCCACCGACTTCGGGGGCATGTTCATCGGCTTCTCGATGTTCCTGATCGCCTCGGCGGCGATCCTGGCGTCGCTTCTCTTCAGCCTCGGGGTTGAGCAGCGCTCGGCAGAGCTCGGCCTGCGCCTCGCGGTGGGAGAGCCGCCGAAGAAGGTCCGGAAACGCTTTCTGATGGAAGGGGGGCTGCTCGCCGCCGTCGGCTCGCTCGTGGGCCTCGCCGGCGCGGTGGGCTACGCGGCGCTCATGATGCATGGGCTGCGGACCTGGTGGCTGCCGGCGGTCGGTACCTCGCGCCTGGAGCTTCACGTCGGCGCGGGGAGCCTGGTCGGCGGCTACGTCGGCTCGGTGGCCGTCGTGGTCTTCTCGATCTGGATGACGCTGCGGCGCGTGCGGCGCGTCTCGGCGCCACAGCTCCTCTCCCACGTCGTCGAGCCGAGGCTCGAGAAGGCGGGGAAGGTCACGACGTGGACGTGGAGGATCTGCTTCGTCGTCGCGGGAGTGCTTCTCGCCTACGCGCTCGTGGCCGGCGAGACGACGAACCCGGCACTTTTTTTTGCCATCGGCCCGGCGCTTCTCGTCGGAGCGCTGGCGCTTTACGCGGTCCGGTTGACGGGCGCGGCACGGGTCAAGAAAGGCGGCGCGACGCTACGGCCGGGCTTTGTCGGCCAGCTGCGCATGGCGGCCGTCAACAGCGGACGCCACCGGCGGCGCAGCCTCCTCGCGGCGACGCTGGTGGCAAGCGCGTGCTTTCTGATCGTCACCGTCGCGTCCTTTCAGGAAGGTTTTTCGGGAGAGCTGGGTCGCGATTCCGGCACCGGCGGCTACCGCCTGGTCGCGGAGTCGGCGATTCCCCTCTATCAGGATCCGGGGACGAAGGACGGACGCTTCGAGCTCGGCATCGACCCAGAGGCCTCCTCTGCCCTGGCCGACGCGTCGATCGTTTCATTCCGGCTCCTACCGGGCGACGACACGAGCTGTCTGAACCTTTATCAACCCGGACAGCCGCGCGTCCTCGCGGTACCGCATGAGCACGTCGAGCGCGGTGGCTTTCGATTCAAGAAGGCCGTAGAGGACGTCGAGAACCCCTGGACGCTGCTCGAGAAGGAAATCGAGCCCGGGGTGATCCCGGCGATCGGCGACGCCAACTCGACCCAGTGGATCCTGAAGCTCGGTCTCGGCAAGGACCTCGAAATGGAAGACGAGCACGGCGAGACGGTTCGACTCCGTCTCGTGGCGACGCTCGCGACGAGCGTTTTTCAGAGCGAGATCTTGATCTCCGAGGAGAGCTTCCTCCGGCACTTCCCGAGCCGCTCGGGGTTCTCCTACTTCCTCGTCGACACGCCGGCGGAGCGCGCGGCCGAGGTCTCGCAGGCTCTGGAGTCGAGCCTCGACGCCTACGGCTTCGACGCGTTGACGGCGGCCGAGAAGCTGGCGTCCTTCCACGCGGTGCAGAACACCTACCTGGCGACGTTTCAGACGGTGGGCGGGTTGGGGCTCCTGCTGGGGACGGTGGGTCTCGCGGTCGTCCTGGCGCGCAACGTCCTGGAGCGGCGCAAGGAGCTGGCGACGCTGCGGGCGTTCGGCTTCCGGCGTTCGCTCCTGACGCGGATGGTGGTGATCGAAAACGCCTTCCTCCTCTTGACGGGCCTCGGTATCGGGACCGGTGCGGCGCTCTTGACGAGCGCGCCGCATCTCGTGGCGGAAGCCGAGGTCGTCCCGTGGACGGCGATCGCCGTGACGGTGGTGGGGATTTTCGTCTTCGGCCTGGTCGCCTGTGCCGTCGCGGCGAACCGGTCGCTTCGGGTCTCGCTCCTGCCGGCGCTCAAGGCGGATCGGTAAATCGATGACGGTCCGGGGGCCAAGGCACACCTTAAGCGGGGGCCTAACGGCGAAAAAACGCGAACCCCATGGTCCAGAAGCTGTCGAATCTCCCGGGGCTGGGCAGCGCTTTCGGTGCGCTGTCCCCTTTCAGGTCGACGACATAGAGAAACTCCCGAGAGCCGTAATACAGAAACCTGTCGTCCGGCGAGAAGCCGAGGACGCGGGCGTAGAAACCGGGAGCCGGATCCAGCGACAGGGTGCGCTCCAGCTGTGCTGAAGCCGCATCATACACCTCGATCTCGCCGGTCTTGAAGCGGACCCGCAGCGTGTCGGAGCCGCTGCCGGGGACCGCGCGCACCTCCCGCCACTCATACCCTTCCACGATGACCCGATCGCTGCTCGGCGTCAGGTGGGCCGTCGGGGTGCTCCGGGAGCCCGGATTGTAAGCCGCGACGTTCCTCGCCGTCCGAATGGGAGGAAAGGAAAGGCCGCTCCCGACATCGTAGAGCCAGAGGCCGCTGCCACCGCGGGCGACGTTGCCCAGATCGTGATTGACGGCGAACAGCATCCGCCCTCCGGCGGAATCGGCGAGAGCGAGGGCCAGGAACTTCCGCCCGCTGACGCCGGTTCTCTCCAACGGACGCAGCTGCTCCTTCACGGCCGCCGGAATCGCTTCGTAAGGGTTGATCCGATGAAGAAACCTGCCCTCTCCGTCGAGGATCGCGTTGCCCTCGATGATGTTACCACGAGCATCCCGGTAAGCACGTCGGGAAATGCTGGCGTACAACGGCTCCCTATCGAGGACCTCCGGCTGGCGCGGAACCGACTTCGAGGTCATCCGCCTGAAGTCCGGCACGGAGTAGTGATCGATGACCGTGTCCCATGGCTCACCCCCGCCTTGCCGGACTCGATCATAGGTGACGAGCAGGGTCTCGCCGTCGGGGGCGAGGAGTAGGGCAGGCGCTCCGGCGAGCTTCTCCGGAATCTCGAAGTCGCCCACCAGGCGCAGCTCGGCCAGGGTCACCGCAGCGAGACGAAAGCGCTTGCGGCCTTGCCGATCTGAAAAGGGCTCTTTGGCCAGAACCATGTAGGCCACTCCCCGATCCGGCGCGGACTCGAGATCCTCCACCAGGCAGCCGTCGAACTTGCTGGTGACCGCAGGGCGCAGCTCCCCCAGGGTCGGCGCATCCCAGATCTTCCCCGCCGTGACGATCCGCTCTCCTGAAGCGTCCAGCCGCACGTAGCTGCCGGCGCAGTCCACCAGCAGGATCTCCGGCCGGGAAGTCGCTTCGGCGTCCTCCGCCATCACCGCCGCGGTGTTCAGCAACATGGCCAAAAGCGTTGCGGCGACTGACCGATTCCGACTCGTCCGTTTTGTAGATTTCTTCATAAGCCACCCCCTAGCCGCCACACTCCGGCGCCAGAGCTGTCACGTTGGTAACGTACGCGCGATCGCCGCTGGCGGGACGCTCGTGCGGCTGCACCCGACGCCAGACCGCGGGGTTCCGGTTGAGACCTCGCAGCTGGTCATCGGGAACGGTCATCAGGAAGTCCTCATTCGGCCTGAACTCGTGCAACCCGGCGATGCCGAAGAGCGAGCCATTGAATCCGTTGTACCCTCTTACGGCATCCTCGAGCAGCTGGTTGGGCGGCTCCGACCCGAGCCTCCCCTCATTCGTGAAGCGCGGGGCGGGAGCACCGGGGATCGGTCTCAAGCCTGCGGCTTCGCGCTGAGGGTTGATCGTGTTTCTGATGTAGTCTCGATATTGCCCTCCGGCACCCCCTCGCAGGCGGCTCGGATACCTCCTGGCCGAGCCCGCCTTGTCGCGTAGCGTCGCGATCCCCTCCTCGACGTTGGCCTGCCAGTTGAAGATCAAGTTCGGACAGACCCGGAAGGGATCGCTGCAGCGAGCGGTATTCGTGATCTGAAAGATTCCGACCCCGTCGTCGAAAGAGACGATGGGAGGCCCCACCCCGCCGTTGGCGCTCGCTGCAAACTGGCGCTGACCGGGGCCCTCGCGGCATGCCATACGTTTCAGCGTGTCGCGGAGATCCGCAGCCGCGAGGCTCACGAACCCGTTGTTGGGAACCTCCTGATCGATGTAGCTTTGAATCGCCGTGCGCTGTGGATTCCTGCCTTCGATTCGCAACCCGTCCGGGGTCTCGCCCTCCACCGTCTCACCGTCGACCTCGGCGCTCGCCTTGATCTTCAAGCTGCCGCCGCGAAAATCGCCGGGGCTGACCAGCTCCAGAACGTAGCGGTCCTCCCCCACGGTGGTGGCATCCTGCACGATATCCTGATCGAAGGGCACCGGGCCGGGTGGCTGGTTTTCGTTGGTCGACAGCTCGACGGTCCAGGTAAAGGTGGTGGTGGGGGTTGGATCGGGTGTGAATCCGACGAGCTTCGCCGTCGCGCCAATCTCGGGCATCTCCGGTGCGGATTCGATGACGTAGCGATCATCTGGCGGCGCGGGATCGAGGGTGACCTCGAGCTCGCCGCCGAACATCACCTCCCAATGGAGCCGGGCGTTCGCGCGGTCGGATTGGGTCGCGCTTCCCCAACCGGTCACGCAGCAGCAGTTCTCCTGGGCGCGGAGCAGCAGGCTCGCGGTGTTCCCGTCGACGCTCACCTGGCTGGTGACGTCTACGGGAGTCAGGACCGTGCCGACATCGGAGCACCGGGGAGGCGCGTCGGTGACCTGGATGCCGCCGACGAAGCCGATGTCGTCGGCCCGGCCGGAGACGATGGTGACCGTGATCCCGATGATGGCTTCGGGGAAGGTCCGTTCGACCAGCAGGTCGGCGAAACTGCCGATGGGCCCTGCCCGCACGCTATAGGTGTGCTCGGTGAAGTCATCGACGAGAACGGCCGGCCCGGACGAGCTCTCGGAGAGGTCCGGCTGTTGGCCGGAGGCCGCCAGCGGGAAAAGGAGAAAAGCGGTCGAGGCGGCCAGCGCAACCGCTGCTCCGCGCAGGGACGAAGCTCTACGAATCAGCTGCATACAGGACCTCCATGCCTGGATCAAGGTCAAAGCCCGTTCGGCGGCTTACCAAAAACTTGCCGGGGATGAACGTAGCACGAGTCGATGGGCCCGTCAAGATGTGTGGGCTGTGTTCGTCCGATCCATGACCGTGACCGCCGGGCTGGCCCTGCCGCGGCGCCACGGTGGCGGGAGGTTTCCCAACTTGGGTGGGACCCTAGAGCTTGGGACCCTAAAGCTTGGGGCTCCACGTGGTTCCGGTCAGCGCGGTCAGGCGATTTCCAGAGCGAGCTCCATCATCTGGGTAAAGGTCTTCTGGCGGTCCTCGGAGCTCACCTTTTCCTCGCGCACGAGGTCGTCGCTCACCGTCAGGATCGAGAGGGCTTCCACCCCGTGCTTCGCGGCCAGGGTGTAAAGCGCCGCCGTCTCCATTTCCAGAGCGAGGACCCCGTAGCTTGCCCAAACTTTCCAGTACTCGGGATCGTCGTGGTAGAAAAGATCGGAGGTCAGGATCGTGCCGACCCGGACCGGCAAGCCCTTTCCGGCCGCCAGGTCATGAGCTTTCTTGAGCAGCGAGAAGCTCGCCGCCGGAGCGAAGTCCCGGCCCTGGAAGCGGAGCTGGTTGATCCTCGAATCCGTGGAAGCGGCAATGGCAAGGAGGATGTCGTGGAGTCGAACCTCCTCCCGGATGCTGCCGCAGGACCCGACCCGGATGAGCTTCTTCACCCCGTATTCCGAGATCATTTCCTCGGCGTAGATGGAGATCGACGGGACACCCATGCCCGTCCCTTGAATCGAGACGCGCTTTCCCTTGTATTCGCCGGTAAAGCCGTACATGCCCCGGACCTCGTTGTAACAGACGGCACCGTCGAGAAGATGGGTGGCGACGTGTTTTGCCCGCAGTGGGTCTCCCGGCAGTAGGACCGTCGTGGCAATGTCCCCCGGCTTCGCCTCTAAGTGTAGACTCATGTCAGATTCCTCGTCCGCTCATCCAGCCGGTTGCAGGATGTGATTCCCCAAAAGCCTTTCCAGCGCCGGGGCATCGGCGACGATCGTCTCCTCGCGCCGCGGTCCGGTCGAGATCAGTCCCACCGGCGCGGCGACCTCTTCCTCGACGAGACGGATGAAGCTCCGTGCCGCCGGCGGCAGGTCTTCGAGCGCCAGGGCGCCAGCGGTCGACACCTGCCAGCCGGGAAGCGTCCGGAGCTCCGGCTCGGCTCCTTCGAGGACCTCGATCGACGCCGGGAAGCTGCGCAGCACCTCGCCCCGGTAGCGGTAACCGGTCGTCACACGGATCTCGTCGAGCTCGTCGAGGACGTCGAGCTTGGTCAAGGCCAGGACGTCGACGCCGTTTAGGAGCCGTGCATAGCGCAGCGCGACGAGGTCGAGCCAGCCGCAGCGTCGCGGGCGGCCCGTCGTCGTCCCGAGCTCGTTGCCGCGGCGGCGCAGGTGCTCGCCGACCTCGTCCGTCAGCTCGCCGACGAAAGGTCCGCCGCCGACGCGGGTGGTGTAGGCCTTGACCACCCCGATCACGCCGTCGATGCGGCTCGGCGCCACCCCGGTGCCGGTGCAGGCGCCGCCGGCGGTGGAATTGGAGCTCGTCACGTAGGGGTAGGTGCCGTGGTCGACGTCGAGAAGCGTCCCCTGGGCGCCTTCGAAGAGCAGCGAGCGCCCCTCCTCGATCCAGCCTCCGAGAAGGGCGGCGGTGTCCGCGAGGTAGGGACGGAAGCGCTCACCCCAGGCGCGGCAGAGCTCGGCGAGCTCGGCCGGCTCGGCGACCTCGGCTCCGAGGTCGCGCAGCTGCGGTGCGAGCTGACGATGGAGGACGCCGAGCCGCTCGTCGAGGTCCGCGCCTTCGAGCTCGCCGGTGCGCAGGGCGCTGCGCGCCGCCTTGGCCTCGTAGGCCGGGCCGATGCCGCGCGCCGTGGTGCCGATCTTGCGCTCGCCCCGGGCCGCTTCCCGGGCCGCGTCGAGCGCCACGTGGAGCGGCAGGATCAGGGGCGCGCGGTCAGAGACGAAGAGGCGTCCGTCGACGTCGATCCCCGCACGGGCGATGCCGTCGAGCTCGCTGAAAAAAGCCTCCGGGTGGATCACCATGCCGTTGCCGAGGACCGAGCGCATGCCGTCACGCAGGATCCCCGAGGGGAGGAGGTGAAGCGCGAAGTGCTGGTCGCCGAATTTCACCGTGTGGCCGGCGTTGTGACCCCCTTGAAAACGGACGACGCCGTCGAAGGCCGGGCAGATCAAGTCGACGATCTTGCCCTTGCCCTCGTCTCCCCATTGCATGCCGAGGACGATCGTGTTGGCCATGACGGAGAGTAGCTCTATTGGATTCCGGTGGGTTCGTGGAGAAAGACGCCAAACCCTAGCAGAAGGGGAGGCCCGGGACAAGAGGAGGAGCCAGGAGGAGCCAGGCCCTTCCGAGCCCAACGGGTAGGGGCGTCCCGCCTGCCGGGGCAGACGCGAAGCGCTTTTTTCTACCCCACAGGTGCCGCGTAGGACAACCTGAGCGGGGGGCCACAGCCACCGCCGGAAGGTGCTAGAGTTCCACCTGCCGCCGAGGATGCGGCGAGTGAAGGAACCGAACGTGGATACCAGCTTGAACGTCGGGACGGCCTTGTTGCCGCTCGCCTACCTCTTCGTGGCGGTGGCTTACGGCTTCCTCTTTTTTGCCGGCAACGAGCGCGCCCTCCGGCTGACGCGCCCCGCGCTCTATGCGACCCTGGCGCTTCACTTCGCCTACCTCGTCCTGTTGACGCTGCGTTGGAGCCAGTTCCCGGTGGCCACGGTCTCGCAGGCCCTCTCGGCCGTGGCCTTCGCGGTGGCTGCGGTCTACGCCCTGGTCGAATGGCAGGTCGAGGAGAGGTCGACCGGCTTCTGGATGCTGGCGCCGGCGGCCACGTTCGAGATCTTCTCCTCGCTCCTGAGGACGCAGAGCCCGCCGGACCGCGAGATTTTTCACAGCCCGCTTTTCGCCACCCACACGGGCCTGGCGCTTCTGGGCTACGCCGCTTTCGTCATTGCGGCGGGCTACGGTTTCCTTTTCCTGCGGCTCTACTACGAGCTGAAGCGGCACCGCTTCTCGCTTTTCTTTGACCGCCTGCCGCCGCTCGAGACCCTCGACCGCATGATGACCCGAGCGCTCGTCGCCGGTTTCGTGGCGCTCTGCGGCACGGTCGTCTCCGGCGGCATTTGGGCCTACCAGGCGCTCGAGGAGCCGTGGCAGAGCGATCCCAAGATCCTGGGGACCCTCGTGATCCTGGCCTTCTACGGTATCGCCCTGGGCCTGCGCCAGCTGCGCCGCTGGCAGGCCCGCCAACTTGCCATCGCGTCGCTCGCGGGCATCGCGGCCATCATGTTCTCGATGATCGCCGTGAGTGCCGTTTCCCAGATGCACGACTTCATGTGAGGTCGTGAGGTTGGACGTGTCTTTACCGATGACTCCTCCCAAGGGCTACGACGACGACTCGTTCCACCTGCTGGCGATCGGTGTCGATCACCGCTCGGCCTCGGTGGAATTGCGGGAGAAAGTCTCCTACGACACGGTTCGGGCCGAAAAGCTCCTCGCGAGGCTCGTCGCGAGCGACGACATCGAAGAAGCCTGCCTGCTCTCGACCTGTAACCGCACCGAGCTTTATCTCAAGCCGAAGCACGACGGGGCGGCGGCCTACCGCACCGGCCTGGAGCTCACCTTCCTCGAGCGGGCACCGGAGATCGAGGAAGAAGGCCGGTTCTTCGTCGAGCGCGACGAGCTGGCGGCACGCCACTTGATGGAGGTGGCGAGCGGGCTCCAGTCGATGGTGCTCGGCGAGCCGGAGATCCTGGGGCAGGTCAAGCAGGCGACGGGGCTGGCGGAGACCGTCGGCGCGACGGGCAAGGTCTTGCAAAAGCTTATGCGGACCGCGATCACCACAGGCGGCCGGGTCCGGGCCCAGACCGCCATCGGGCACGGTGCCGTCTCCTTTGGCTACGCCGTGGTCGACCTCGCACGCAACATCTTCCAGGACCTGGGGACCTGCTCGGTGCTGATGATCGGAGCGGGCGAGATGGCGCGGTTGAGCGCCCGCAGCCTCACCGAACGCGGCGCCCGCGAGCTCTGGGTCGCCAACCGCAGCCGCGAGCGTGCCGAGGCGTTCAAGGAGCACTTCCCCGAGGCCCACATCGTACCCTTCGAGGAGCGCCGCGAGGCCCTAGCCCGCTGCGACATCGCCGTCGCCTCGACCGGCGCCCAGGAGCCCGTCGTCGGCTACGACGACGTCGCGTTTGCCATGAAGGAACGCAAGACCCGGCCCCTGCTGCTCGCCGACCTCGGCGTGCCGCGCAACATCGACAGCTCCGTCGCCGACTTGGAGAACGTCTTCCTCCAGGACATCGACTCGCTGCAAGGCCTCATCAACCGCAACCTGAAGCGCCGCCGCGAGGAGATCCCCAAGGTCCAGGAGATCCTCGACCGCGAGCTCAGCCTCTTCAACGAGTGGCAGAGGAACCACGCGGCCGAGCCGGTCGTCGCCCGCCTCCAGAAGATGGGCGAGCAGCTCCGCCGCCAGGAGCTCGAGGCGGTCCGCGACCGCTTTCCCGAAGAGACCCACGAGGAGCTCGAGCGGCTCACCCGGTCGATCGTCAGGAAGCTCCTCCACCACCCGACGAAAAAGCTCCGTTCGGCGGCCGCCGACGGCACCCTCGAGCTCGTGAAGGACGTCTTCCGGCTCGACGAGGAGAATAGCCCGTGAAAAAACTCCGGCTCGGAACTCGCCAGAGCGCTCTGGCGCTCACCCAGTCGCAGCAAGTCGCCGACGCTCTGATGGCGTGCCACCCGGGTCTCGAGGTGGAGCTCGCGCCGATCCTCACCCGCGGCGACCGCGAGAAGGGCGACCTCGCCAAGATCGGCGGCAAGGGGCTCTTTACCGAGGAGCTCGAAGCGGGTCTGCTCGACGGCACCTTCGACTTCGCCGTCCACTCGCTGAAGGACCTGCCGGTGGTGCTCCCCGGGGGGCTCGTGGTGGCGGCCTACCCCGAGCGTGTCGACGAGCGCGACGTCCTGGTGAGCGAGGTGGCCGAAGACCTCGACGGCCTGGCGCCGGGATCGGTCGTCCTGACCGGCTCGCTGCGGCGCGGGGCGCAGATCCTCGCCCGCCGTGGCGACGTCCGCGTCGAGCCCTTGCGGGGCAACGTCGACACGCGTCTGCGCAAGTGGCGCGAAAGCGGCCACGCCGGCGTGATCCTGGCCGCCGCCGGGCTGGAACGGCTCGGCCGCGACAGGCCGGAATTACTGGAGATCCCGGCCCATCCCCTGGATCCCGAGATCATGGTGCCGGCCCCCGGTCAGGGGATCCTCGCCCTTGAGGTCAAGGAGGGAGGCGGGGCCGCGGAGCTTTGCCAGGCCATGAATCATCCTCCCTCGGCCGTGGCGGCCGAGACCGAGCGCCGGATCGTCACCGCTTTCGGGGGCGACTGCACCCTGCCGCTCGCCGCCTGGGCACGCCTCGACGGCGACGGGGTGCGACTCGTCGCCGTCCTCGCCACGCCGGACGGCAAGAAAGTGGCGCGCGCCGAGACGAGCGGCAGCGATCCGGAAGCCGTCGCCGCCGCTTGCGTCGAGGAGATGCGCGCCGCCGGCGCCGAGGAGATCCTCGCCGCCCTGGGCTCATGAGCATGGGACCGCTCGCCGGCGAGCGTGTCGTCGTCACCCGTGCCGCGCACCAGGCCGCGGAATTAGGCCTTGCCTTTCGCCAGGCTGGCGCCGAAGTCGTCTTCCTGCCGCTCATCGAGGTCGTCGAGGCGCCGGACCCGGGGCCTCTGGCGCGTGCCGCGGCGCAGATCGCCACGTTCGACCACCTGGTCCTGACCTCCGCCAACACGGTCCGGGCTTTCCTGCCGCGGCTCTCGCCGTCGGCGAAGATGCCGCAGATCACCGCGGTGGGACCGGCGACGGCGGAGGCGGTCGTGGAGCACGGCTTCACGGTCGGGGAGACGGCCGTGCGCGCCGACGCCGAGGGCCTCCTCGGGGTCCTCGGCCCACGCCTCGCCCCGGGACGGCGCGTCCTGGTGCCGCAGGCTGACGACGCGCGGGCGACCCTGGTCGAAGGGCTACGGAAAAGCGGTGCCGAGATCGTCGCGGTCGAGGCCTATTCGAAGCGTCTGCCCGCGGCGAGCGCGGCCCGCGCGGCGGAGCTTTTCGACGGCGTCCCCCTCGGCTGGGTGAGCTTCACGAGCCCGCGGATCGTGCGTCATTTCGTCGCGCTCCTGGGCGCCGGCTGGGAGGCGCGGCGCGCCGAGCTACGGGCGGTTTCGATCGGACGCCTGACGAGCCGGGCTCTCGAAAGCCACGGCGTCGCGCGGATCGCGACGGCGGAGCGTCCGACGCCGGAGGAAATGGTACGCGCCGCGGTGGCGAGCCTGGTTCGGTGAACAGCGTCGCCGACACCCGGGGATAAATCCCCGGGCTACATTCAAAAGGACGCCCTGCGGCGGTCCGACGTGTCGGCTTACCGGCTAAAGCCGGAAGATCCCGCGGCTTCAGCCGCGAAGCCCGAAGGGCGCCTTTTAAGATGTAACCCGGGGTTTCAACCCCGGGAAACGGCGACGGCACGGAAGCTGCTATCCTGGGCCCCGACTTTGGCTCCCTCTGGGGAGAGGAGAAGATGCGCATCCATTTCACCAACCTGGGCTGCAAGCTCAACCAAGCCGAGGTCGAGCGGCTTTCACGCCAGTTCCTGGCCGCCGGCCACAGCCTGGCCGCGGACCTCGAGGAAGCGGACCTGCACGTCGTCAACAGCTGCACGGTGACCCATCTCGCGGCCCGCGACTCGCGCAAGGTCGCGCGCCGCGGCCACCGGCGCAACCCCGCGCTGCGGACCGTGTTGACCGGCTGCTACGCCACCGGCTCGCCCGAGGAGGCGGCGGCGCTCGCCGGCGTCGACCTGGTGGTTCCAAACGAGAGCAAGGACGATCTTCTCGCCCGGGTCCACGCCGCTTTTCCCGACCTGGCGCCGGGCGGCGGCGGAGGCGTCCCGGTACCCTACGTGCCCATGGGCTTCGGCCGCGGCCGGGGCCGCGCCCTCGTCAAGGTCGAGGACGGCTGCAACATGCGCTGCTCCTTTTGCATCATCCCGTCGACCCGCGGGCGCCAGCGAAGCCGGCGCGTGGACGACGTCGTCTGCGAGGTAAAAACGCTCGTCGACGGCGGTTTCCAGGAGGTCGTGGTGACCGGAGTCCAGATCTCGGAGTACGACGACGAAGGACGGCGTCTCTACGACCTGGTGGCGGCGCTCCTCGAACGCACAGCCGTGCCGCGGCTGCGGCTGACCTCGATCGCCCCCTGGCGTTTCGACGAGCGGCTCCTGGAGCTGTGGCGCGATCCGCGGCTTTGCCGTCACGTCCACATGTCGCTTCAGAGCGGCTCCACGTCGACGCTACGCCGTATGCGCCGGCCTTATACGGCCGCGGCCTACGCCCGGCTCGTCGAGAAGCTTCGCGCGGCGATCCCGGGCGTCGCGGTGACGACCGACGTCATCGTCGGCTTTCCGGGGGAAAGCGACGAAGAGCTCGCCGAAAGCCTGGCGTTCCTCGAGACGATGGCGTTTGCCAAACCCCACGTCTTCACCTACTCGTCGCGGCCCGGGACCGCGGCCGCCGAGCTCCCGGGACACATCTCGCCGCAGGAGAAAAAGGCCCGGACGGCCGCCATGCTGGCGGTGGCGCGAGAGAGCGAAGAAGCCTTCTACCGCCGCCAACTCGGCGCGACCCTCGCCGTCGTGTGGGAGGAGCGTAAGAACGGCCACTGGTCGGGGCTGACCGACAACTACGTGCGCGTCTTTGCCGCCGGCCCGGACGAGCTCGGTGGGACGATTCGTGCGGCGAAGCTACTCGACCTTCGAAGGGGCGGCGTGACGGGCGAGCTCTCCGGCGTGAGGCATCTACCCAGCCGCCTCTCCCCGAGGACCTGACCGGCGGCGCCACCTCGTGTCAAACATGGGCTAGGAGCCTGTAGGGCATAGCCTCGACCGCTGTCCCGGCGGACTTCGTCCGCCGGGGAAATCCCCCTAACCCCCTTTCCTAAAGGGGGGACAAGACTCCGGATTCTTCTCTGAACCCCCTTTAGGAAAGGGGGGCAGGGGGGATTTTCTTGGCAGGCGCAGCCTGCCGGATCTATGCCCAACAGGCTCCTAGCCGTCAATCTCGCCGTGCCGGCGTAGCCGGTCGAGATGGGCGAGGGCTTGGCGAGCGGCCACCGGGTGGAGCTGCTCCGGGACGTCTTCATAGACTTGTGGGACGATCTCCTCCAAAGAGCGCAGGCCGTCGTGCCAGGCCTCGGCGATCCGCGCTTCCCGCCACAGCCTGTGATCGCGGTACTCCTGGAGCTTTTCCACCGCCTGGAGGATCACCGGGCCGTGCGACGGGAAGAGCGTTTTTGGCCGTAGCTCGATCATCCGTTCGAGGGAGCGCAGGTAGTCGTCCATGTCCCCCTCGGGAGGGTCGATGACGATCGTGCCGAGGCCGGCGATCAGGTCTCCGGCCAGGAGCGAGCCATAGGTCTCGTCGTAGAACGAGAGGTGCCCGCGGGCGTGTCCCGGGGTATGGAAGATCCGCACCGGGAAGGGTGGGGAGCCGAGCTCGACGCGCTGGCCGTCGGCGAGCGTCGAGTCGACGGCGATGCCGCGTCGCCTGAGGTGCTCGGCGGTGTGCTCGTGGGCCTCCACCGGGATCTGCAGGAGCTCGCGCATCGCGCCCACCGCCCCGACGTGGTCCGGGTGGTGGTGGGTGAGCCAGATGGCGCGGATTCGCCGCCCTTGCTCCTCGGCGGCCCGCAGCGCCCGGGTCAAGAGCTCGACCTCGGCCTCGGCGGTCGGGGCCGGATCGACGAGCACGACCTCGTCGCGGCCCAGGAGGTAGGCGTTGGTGTGGGTCGCCGGCGGCAGCGTCGCGGTCACCAGCGGCAGGATCACGACGCCGGGACGGAACTCGATTCGCCGCATCGGCCCGAGGTTGACCTCCTCCGAGGCGCGAAGGCGCCCGAGGCCGTCCTCGGGACCGTCCTCGGCGAGGACGCGGAGGAGATGCAGGATCGGCGGCGCGGCGATCACCTCGCCCGCTTCCCAGCGGGCCAGGGCGGACGCCGGGGCGATCCACTCGCCCGAGGCGAGCTCACCGGGCAGCACCTCCGGCTGGAGCTTGCGCTCCACCGGCCATTCGAGGAGGAAGAAGCGGTTGTCGAAGCGGATCGGCGAGAGGGGCGGCGTGAGCCACCGGCCGGCAAAGACCAGGTCCGCGGCATGAAGCGCCAGGCCCTCGGCGGCGACGAGGGAGGCAAAGTCGGTCTCCTTGTCGAGGAGCCGCCGCCGGGCACCCTCCAGGGCTTCGGCGTCCAGCCTGTCGGCACCGTGTGCCAGCACGAGCCCCGTTTCTTCGAAAAGCTCACGCAGAGCGCAGGTCATGAGCCCCGGTATCAGGTCCGGGCCGAGCTTGCGGCGCGCGGCCTCGTCGAGGCCGGGCAACGGATCGGTGATCTGTCCCTCCGAGGTCCCGGCGGGGCTTCCGGCGACCTCGACTGCCGCGTCGCGACGCGACAGGCCGCCACCCGGGAAGGCGTGCCAGCCCCCCATGAAGGCAAGCTCCGGCGAACGGCGGACCCAGTAGACCTCGACAGCGTCGAGGCCCCGGCGCCAGGGGACGATGGAGGCCGAGGCTCGCGGCGGCCGCACAGCCACCCCTTCTTGGCCCTGGGAGAGGAGCTTTTCGTAGAGTGGCTTTGAAATCTGGGACATGGATTCGGGTCTCCGGATCAGGAGGTTCAGCGCGGCCGCGATCGGCGCCCGGCGGCTCGAAGTGCTTATACCAGGACCGTAAGGAGTTGCAAAGTCCTCATCAACAAAGGAGAATCGGGACCCGAGGGCGATCGTGAAGCCGCCGGCATGTTGCGCCGCGGCCGCCGGCACGACAGACCCTACGAGGTGAGCTGAGCTGAGCCAGGAGAAACAACCCGCCCGTATCGCCACCCGCGCTCCGGTACGAAAAACCGTCAAGCTCCAGTTTGACGACTCGGTCAACGTGACGCAGGGCCTGTGCCGGAACATCTCGATCGGCGGCATGCTCGTCGGCGTCCAGGAGCCGCGTGCCCAGGGCACCCTGGTGCGCTTCGAGCTGGAGATCGAGGAAGGGCTCTCGATCCGCGGCCTCGGTGAGGTCATCTGGATGCGGCCTTCGGCGAACGCCGAACGCGAGCCCGAAATGGGGATCAAGTTCCGTTTTCTCGAGCAACGCGATCGGCAGATGATCCTGAAGCTCGTCAGCCAGCACATCAAGGAGCGGCTGGAGAAAAAACACCCGGGCGAGGAGGGCGCGGTTTCCGGTACGGCGGCCCCCGCTCCGTCGCCCGCGCGGGGGGCGCGTATTACACCCCCCGGCACCCCAGCCCCCCCCAAAAAGCCCGGCGGGGGGGTGGGGGCCGGGCCCCCCCTGTCCCCCGCGGCGCCCCCGCC
>CBDUYN010000063.1:0-48703 GCA_965371445.1 uncultured bacterium
CGGCGGACGAAGTCCGCCGGGACAGCGGTCGAGCCTATGCCCTACAGGCTCCTAGCCTGGCGAAGGCAGGCGCCGCCTGCCCTACCTGGCGAAGACCGCTTCGACCTCGACGTCCGAGGTCAAGCGGACCTCGAGCTCCGGCGCCTCCACCTCGCGGTCCCCGATCCGCCAGCCGGCGAACGAGGCGCGGCGCTTCTCGTCGACGGCGAGGCGCACCTGGGAGCCGGCGAGATACCAGCCGTCATATCCCGCTGGAACACCACGGCCGTCGACGGTGAGGTAGCCGTCGCCCGGCGAGCGCACCCCGAGCCGGTGTCCTCCCTCCGGAGCCAGGTAGCGGACGATCTGCTCGCGCACCACCCGCGGACGGTGACGAAAGAAGTCCCGCATCTCGGCCATGAACTCGCGCTCCGGCACGTCGTAGATCCCGAGCAGCCCCTCGTAGTAATCCAGACGCTCGGCAAAGAAGCCCGCGCTCAGGCGGTGGTTCAGAGAATCCACCAGGAGCTCGGCAAAGTCGCGGCGGTAGGCCGGGTCGTCCTTCATCAAACGCCAGAGAAGCGCCCGGCCGACGTCCTGGTAACCGGCCGGTCCCTGAAAGGCGGCCCGCAGGAGGTCTTTTTGCCAACCGTGCGCCGGGTTGTGCCGCGGTACGCGGAAGCTGATGTCCATGTCCCAGCCGATCCACCGCCAGGGTCCGCCGTCCCTTGCGTCACGCACCATGGCCGCCTGAAACGCGTCGCCGGTGGCGCAGAAGACGACCGAGGCGAACCACCTCGACAGGCTCTCCAGGTCGAAGCGGCGGCCCGCGTTCTCCCGGTCGACGCGTGGCGTCTGTCGAACCCAGCGCCGCATCTCCTGGTAGATCTCGTCGAGCTCCGGCGTACGGTCCTCGCTGCGGCCACGGATCAGGGTGAATTCGCCATGGCCGAAGCGCCGTTCGAACAATCCCTCGGCGATCCGTTCGCCGAGGACGTAGACGTGCTGCGGCTCGCCGTTCAAGATCAACATCGCCGGCTGTGTGCGCGGCACGACGGCACCCAGGCGGCGGGCCACGTCGTAGGCCATGGGGTTGATGAAGTGCCACTTCCGCTTCCGGCCGTCGGGCCGGATGTCGCGCTCGACGACGAGTTGGCGTACCGGAGCCTCGCCGGGATCGGAGACGACTCCCGGCAAAAAGCTCGCCTCGCCGTAGACGTCGCGGAAGTAAAGGCGAAAGCTCTTGCGGTAGGCCTTGCGGCTGCCGCCGCCGTGGATGCGAAGGCCCACCGGCGAGGCGTAGCGGAGCCCGCCGGCGTCGAAATAGGAGACGAAGGCGGGCTCCTCCCATTCCCGTCCGCGAGCCTGGGGATGGGCGAGGAGCCGCAGGAGACGGCAGCGCTCGACGGCGATCGAAAGCACCGCGACGCCCCGTTCGACCCAGTCACGATCCGCCAGGGCGGTGCTTGGCAGCTCCTCCCCCCTCTCGGCCGGCCCATAGAACGGCCGGCCGCACTCCTCAAGCTCCTGGCGGCGGTAGACCTCCGCCCGGGCGGGCGGCGGCACCTCGAAGGTGGCTCCGGGGGCCGGGGTCAGCTGGACGGCGTCGATGCGGTTCAAGAGCCGAATCGTCGACGCAGAGCCGAAGGCCGTGAAGCGCACCTCGCCGCGCCCCAGATAGTCCCGCAGCGCCAGCAGACCCTCCGGATCCAGGGCTCCGGCACCGGCCAAGAGCGCGGCGAAACAGGCGGCCGCGGCCCATCGACGGCGGCCGGCTCGTGTCATGCGAGCCCCGGCGCGCCGCAGACCAGCGTCGTGTCGCGGGCCGAGAGCGCGGAGCGGATCGCCGCCTCCGCGGCCGGCACCCGCGAGGAAGCCAAGCCCTGGAACCGGTAGCTCACGACCACCTCCTCGCTGCCGCGGGAGATCGACTCGAGCTCGCCCCGGGGCAGCTCGCGCGCCAGGAGCTCGAAGATCGCCTCGCGCTTCTCCTCGTAGCCCTCTTCCGAGAAGGTGAGGATCACGAGCCCACTCTGCCCCCGCCGGCGAAAGATCGGCGGCAGGTTCTCCTTCAAGAGTAGCGCCACCACCGCGATCGCCAGGATCGCGATGAGCAGCGGAAAGCTGAAAGTCGCCGCGGCGAGCGAGGTGGCGATGACCAGCATGATGAAGCCGATCTCCTCGGGCTCCTTGATCGGGGTCCTGAAGCGTACGATCGAAAGCGCCCCCAGGAGCCCCAGGGAGAGCGGAAGCGAGAACTGGATGCAGATGAAAATCGCCGTCACCGAAAGCCCCAGGAGAGGGAAGGCGCGGTGGATCTCGCTACCGGTCGTCCTGGCGGCATAGAGCCGGGTGTAGAGGAAGGCGATCAGAAGCGCCGTCACGACGGAAACCGCCAGCACGAAGACGAGGGGCCAGACGCCGATCCTTGCCATCTCCTCGTTGCCCAGGGAGGAGAGAATTGAGTTGAGGCTCGGAACGTTTTCACTCGGTGTCATGGTCGATCCTCATGGGTCGTGCAATCGGGAACCGGTCGCGCGGGGCGAGATGGGCCGAGCAGGCGGCGTACTTCGAGAACGAGGCCCGCCGGAGCCCCAAGCCGGTGAGCGCGGCAAGCCGCGGCGGCAGGTAGGCCGCCGCGGACTTCACCTCCAGGACCGCTTGCGGAAGCGGTGCCGGATTCGCCGTCAGGCCGAGCCCGGGAGAAAACCTGGGCGCGGTGATCGCCGTGTCGAGCGAGATCCTCGCCCCGCTCGTGGGGTCGATCCAGCGCCGGCGATGGTATCGCACCACGAGGACCGGAAGCAGGATCTCGGGCACCGGCACTCCCTGTGAGCGAAGCCGCCGCGGCAGACGCGCCAGCTCGGCGCTCGCCAGGGGCTCGTCGGCCAGCCGGCCGGCCGGATAGGGGGTCTCGACCCGGATCTTGTGCCGCCGGGTCCCGAAGCGCCGCTTGAGCTCCAGGTACGACGGCGCCTCGCTGCCACTCCATGGGTACCACCGCACCCGGACCTTGGTCTTCAGGTAGTCGCTTCCCGCCTTCTCCGCCAGCAGCCGCAAGTCCCGCGTGTCGAAGTAGATCGATTCCACGATCCCCTCCGCATACCGGGGATCGCGGCGCAGGAGGCTTCCGAGCACACGTGCCAAAGCCGGAGCACGACGTGCCGGGAGCACGAGCTTGAGCTCGTGCTCCAGGTCCGAGAGGCGCGGTTTGGTGATCGAGGCAACCTGGTACAAAGCGGCCGCAGCGTAGCAGGAGCGCGCCTCGCCTCTCAAGCGGAAGCTAGGAGCCTGTAGGGCATAGGCTCGACCGCTGTCCCGGCGGACTTCGTCCGCCGGGGAAATCCCCCTAACCCCCTTTCCTAAAGGGGGGACAAGACTCCGGATTCTTCTCTGAACCCCCCCTTTAGGAAAGGGGGCAGGGGGGATTTTCTTGGCAGACGCAGCCTGCCGGATCTATGCCCTACAGGCTCCTAGCTAGGCGGCCTCCGAGCGCTGCCGCCCGCGAAACCGCAAAGGAGAATTGCCGAGAAAGGGCACCTTCAGCTTGGAAACCGCCGCGATCCGCTCCTCCGCCATCCGGTCAGCCGCCCTCCAGGTGGGGATCGAATCGCGCTCGGCGATCTTGAAGATGCTCCGGACGTTGTAGTAGATCGTCCGCATCATGCGGATCGCCCGCTCGCGGTTGTAGCCCTCGAGCTCGATCGAGACGTTCATGAGGCCACCGGCGTTGGCGGCGTAGTCCGGCGCGTAGACGACGCCACGCTTGTCGAGCTCGTCGCCGCAGGCCTCGTTGGCCAACTGGTTGTTGGCGCTCCCGGCGACGACTTTGAACTTCAGGCGCGGGATCGTCTCCTCGTTCAGGACCGCTCCCAGGGCCGAAGGGGTGAAGACGTCGGCGTCGACGTCGTAGATCTCCTCGGTGCCGACGGCCTCGCAGTCGAGCTCGTCGACCACCCGCTGGAGCGCCTCGTCGTCGATGTCGCAGACGAAGACCTTGGCCCCCTCGTCGTGGAGGAGCTTCACGGTGTGGTACCCGACGTGCCCCGTCCCCTGGACGGCGAAGGAGCGCTTGCCGATCTCGTCGTTGCCGAAGCTCCGCTCCAGGCTCGCCCGGATCGCCTGCACGACGCCATAGGCCGTGAACGGCGACGGGTCGCCGCTACCGCCGTGCACCTGGTGGACGCCGACGCAATGGTCGGTTTCCTGGAGGATGATCTCCATGTCGTTGACGTCGATGCCGACGTCCTCGGCGGTGATGTAGCGGCCGTTCAGGGAATTGACGAACCGGCCGAGGGAGCGGAAGAGGATCTCCGACTTGTCCTTCTTCGGATCGCCGAGGATGACCGCCTTGCCGCCGCCGAGGTTCAAGCCCGCGACCGCCGCCTTGTAGGTCATGCCGCGCGAGAGGCGCAAGACATCGCGGACGGCCTCGTCTTCGGTTTCGTAGGGCCACATCCGGAGGCCGCCGAGCGCCGGGCCCAGGGCCGTGTTGTGGATCGCGATGATCGCCTTCAAGCCAGCGTCCTTGTCGTGGCAGAAGACGACTTCTTCGTGGCCCCTTCTGGCGAGAGATTCAAACAGGTTCATAGGGTCTCCTGACCGATCGTTTTGCGGTGTAGGGCAGGTCCGGACCTGGCGCCGTCGATGGCGAGAGGGAAGGTCTCGGTGACCGGACGCCCTGTCTGATTATCCATGAATCCGCCCGCCGGACAAGATACCCAAAGGTGTGGCTCTCCCGCGCCAACGGGTGGGAGCAGGGAGGCGTCAGGGCGCTGGCGACGGCGGAGCCGTCGCAGGAGGGAATCCATCGGGGAGACGCCTTCAGGTGAGCGGCCAGACCCGGGGCAGGACGAGAAGCACCACCACCAGGCAGACCACGGTCAGCGGTAGGCCGACCTTGATGTAGTCGGCGAAACGGTAGCCGCCGGGTCCCATGATGAGGACGTTCGCGGGGTGGGCCACCGGGCTCATGAAGCTCGCCGAGGCCGACAGCGACACCGTCATCAAGAGCGCGTAGGGCGAGAGCCCCAGGTCCTGGGCGGTGTTGAAGGCGATCGGCGCCATCAGGATGGCGACCGCGGCCGTCGGCATCACCTGCGCCGCGAAGGCGGTGACGAGGTAAAGCGCCGCGACGATCCACAGGGGCCCCAGGCCGCCGACCGTCGCGACGACGCCCTCGGTCAAGAAACGCGCCGCACCGCTTTTCTGGAGCGCCACTCCCAGAGGCAGCATGCCGGCGATCAGGAAGACGGCCCGCCAGTCGATGAACTGGTAGGCCTCGTCCATCGTCAGGCACCGCAGGAGGACCATGAGCGTCGCCCCGCCGATGGCGGCGATGTAGATCGGCATCCAGCCGAGGATCACCGGCAGGAGCACCGCCGCCATGACCGCCGCCGCCACCGGCGCCTTCTCGACCAGCAGGGGTTCCTCGGCCTCCTCCGTCAGGACGATGAAATCGGGCTCGCCGCCCAGGAGCCGCAGTCGCCGGCGGGCGCCGTAGAGCAGCAGGGCGTCGCCGAACTTGAGCCGCGTCGAGCGCACCTCGCGGCGGGTCACCTTGCCGTCGCGGAGGATGGCGAGCGCCGTCAGACCGTACTTCTCGCGGAAGTGAAGGCCGCGGATCGTCCGCCCGGCGAGCGTCGTACGCGGCGCGATCACGACCTCGGCGAGGGCGATCTCATGAGTCTCCAGACGGCCGAGGTCGACCTGTGGATCCAGATCGAGCTCCAGGTCCCGCAGGCCGTGGACCGCCGCCAGGTCCTCGGGCTGCCCCGCGATGAGCAGGATGTCGCCCACCGCCAGGCCGACGTCGGCGCGGGTGAGAAGCCCCTCCGTGCCGTCGCGGACGATCCCGAGCACCGTCAACCCGAACGCGTCGCCGAGACGGGTCTCGGGGAGGGTCTTGCCGAGCAGCGGCGAGTCCTCCGGCAGGTGGACGATCATCAGCAGCTCCTCGCAGGAGTAGCGCGCTTTGTTGGCCGGTTCGGCCGTGAAGCTCGGATCGTCGGCGAACGCCGCCGCCTCTTGCTGCGAGCCCAGGACCAGGAGGACGTCCTCGGCCGCCAGGGCGACGTCGGGCAGACCCGCGCCGACGCCGTAGGGCTTGCCGTCGCGCCAGATCGCCAGGACGTTCAAACCGAACCGAGGCCGGAAGTCGAGCTGCCGCAGTGTCCGGCCGACGCGGCGCGAGCCGGGCAACCGCACCTCCAGGAGCCCGAGCTCGTGCCAGAAGAGCTTGACGACGGTGCGCGACTCCTCCTCGTAGTCGAGGTAGCGTTGCTCTTTTCTCAGCCGTTCGAGCGCCTCGAGCTCGCCCTGGACCACCAGCCGGTCCTCGGCCCGCAGCACGGTCGTCGGACCCGGCGCCAGGACCCTCTCCTCGCCGCGGCGGATGCCGACCACGTGCAGGTCGAGCGCCGAGCCCAGGCGGCTCTCGCCCAGGGTCCGGCCGGCGAGCGCCGAGCCCTGTGGCAGCCGCAGGACGTTCAACCGCTCCTTCAGATTCCAGAGCTCGCTCAGGTCGCTCGAGACCGCATTGCCGTTGACCGGCCGCGCGCGGCCGCGGTGCGGCAGCAGATGCCGGCCAACAAAGGCCATGTAGGCGGCCCCGGCGAGCAGCACGGCGAGGCCCACCGGCGTGAAGTCGAAGAGGTCGAAAGCGCCGAGGCCGAGCTCCTCGGCGGCTTCGCTGATCAGGATGTTGGGCGGAGTGCCGATCAAGGTCACGAGCCCCCCCAAAAGCGAGCTGAAGGCGAGGGGGATCAGGATCTTCGAAGGCGCCACGCCCGTCCGGCGGCAGATGTCCATGACCACCGGCAGCAAGAGCGCCGCCACGCCGACGTTGTTCATGAAAGCCGACATCGCCCCCGCGCTCAGCATGATCGCGGCGACGAGCCCGATCTCGCTCTCGCCCGCCAGGCGCAGGACGTAGCGTCCGAGGAGCCGCGCGACGCCGGTCCGCGTCAACCCGCCGCTGAGGATGAAAACGGCCCACACGGTGACGACGGCCGGATTCGCAAAGCCTGAGAGCGCCTCGGTCGGCGTCACGAGGCCGCTTAGGGCAAGGCTCAGGAGCACGATCAACGCGACCACGTCGACCCGTACTCTCTCGGTCACGAAGAGCACGGCCGCCGAGGCCAGGATGACGAGCACCAGACCGATCTCTAAGGTCACGTCCTTTTCCTTCAGATTCGATTCGAGCCCATCGTGGCGCCAGCAACCGCCGGGCGAGACTCATGTTGGCCGCGTTGTGGGCATTCTACCCCCAACTGGACATCTCCGGCACCCTTCGCTACCTTGGAGTACGATCGAGGGAACAGATGGGACCGCTACACGCCATCAAGACGGCGCTTGTCCGTCTACCGCGCCATGGGCACCTGAGCCTCCGGGTCCTGCGCGCCAACTTCGGACGCGGCGCCTACCCCTTGAAGCTCAACCTCGCCGTCACCTACTGGTGCCAGTACCGCTGCCAGACCTGCAACATCTGGCAGAAGCGCCCCCAAGACGAGCTGACGACCGACGAGCTGCTGGAATTCGTACGCCGCAACCGCCGCTTCTCCTGGGTCGATGTCACCGGCGGGGAGATCTTCCTGCGTCAGGACGTCGGCGAGCTCCTCGACGCGATGATGCTCGACTGGAAGCGGCTCGTGCTGCTCCACTTCCCCACCAACGGCTATCTGACGGGCAAGATCGTCCCGGTGGCAGAAAAGCTGGCGCGGCGGCGAGCGGCACAGCTCGTCGTCACTGTAAGCCTCGACGGCGACGAGGCTTTAAACGACGAGATCCGCGGCGTCGAGGGCGGTTACCGCCACCAGATGGAGACATTCCGTGCCCTGCGCCGGATCCCCGGCGTCCGGACGGTGCTCGGGATGACGCTCTCGGCGGCCAACGTTGGCCGCTTCGAGAAGACCTTTCGCGCCTGCCAGCGCGACTGTCCGGACCTCGGGATCGAGGACTTCCACTTGAACGTCATGCAGCTCTCCGAGCACTACTACGACAACGAAGGGCTCGCCGACGTGACACCTGGACGCGAGGCGACGACCGCGGAGATCGCGCGCTACCGGCAGATGCGGGGGCGTCCGCGGGGTCCGGCGTCGTGGCTTGAGGACAGCTACCTCCGCGGCGTCGAGAGCTTTCTCCAGGACGGACGCACGCCGATGCGCTGCCACGCGCTACGCTCGAGCTGCTTTATCGACCCGTGGGGGACGCTCTACCCTTGCATCACCTATTCGCGTCCGCTCGGGAGCTTGCGGGAGACCGGGATGGAGCTTGAGCCCCTCTGGAACGCCACGGAGACCCGGCAGGTTCAGGGGGAGATCTGGGACGACCGCTGTCCTCGCTGCTGGACGGCTTGTGAGGCGTATCCGTCGATCCTCGGGAATCTGCTGCGTCCGTGGGGCGGGTGGTCGTCTTCGGCGCGGAAGCGTCGCGAGGGGAGATCGCTGCCGGTGGTCGGCTAGCCCA
Source organism: uncultured bacterium (assembly GCA_965371445.1). GTDB lineage: Bacteria > Acidobacteriota > Thermoanaerobaculia > Multivoradales > J023 > DASWIG01. The sequence continues at coordinate 8,446 of CBDUYN010000063.1, forward strand.
ACCGAGGAGCCCAGGCGAGGCTCTGGGTGGCAAGGTCAAGCACCGGATAGCCTTCCAACGAAGCCACTGCGGGTGGATGGCGGAGACTCAGAGAGTTGGGACTCCTCGGCTTGGCCTTGTCTTCGAGGGCGACCAGCGACCTCGAGTTGACTCGGCGCCGACCCGGTATTACTCTAACTGCTGAAGGTATTACCCCAAGGAGGGCAACGATGACGACCCTGACGTTGAAGATCCCGGAAGATGTGGACGGCGAGCTCACGAGGCTGGCGCACCGAGAGGGTGTGAGCAAGTCGTCCTTGGTTCGTGAGGCCGTCTCGGCGTTCCTCACCCGCAAGCGCAAGCCCGGGAAGGCCTCTTTCCTGACTCTGGCCGAGGACCTGGCCGGATGCGTCGAGGGTCCCGAGGACCTCTCGTGCAACCCGCGCCACCTGGACGCCTATGGCCGATAAGGTCAAGGTCCTCCTGGACACAGGTCCGCTGGTGGCGTTTCTGAACCAGCGCGATCGATACCACTCATGGGTCAAAGATCAACTCGCCGTCCTCGAGCCGCCGCTTTTCACCTGCGAAGCCGTCCTTTCCGAAGCCTGTTTCCTACTACGTCATCTGCCACAGGGTCAGATCGCGGTCTTCGACCTGCTGGAGCGCGAACTGGTGCAGGTGGATTTTCAAGCGGCGGCCGAGGTGGCGGCCCTCCGCAAGCTCCTAAAACGCTACGCCGATCTCCCGATCTCGATGGCCGACGCGTGCCTCGTTCGTATGGCTGAGCTCGAAGCCGGTAGCCGTGTTCTCACCCTGGATTCCGACTTCCGGATCTACCGGATCCATGGCCGCCGTGTCATTCCGACGATCCTGCCGGACTTCTGAAGACGACATGGCCGCAAACCCTGGGTTGAAACTCAGGGCTGGTCGGGCCGAAGAAGCAGGCGAGACGCCTGCGCTCCCAGCAAGTGGGCCGTGCTCTTCTTGTCTTCTTGCCATCTTTAGTCCCGGAGGGACGACAGAAGGTAGCCCAGGGTTTTAACCCTGGGCGAGACGCCTGCGCTCTTGCTACGCTCAGGCCGTGGACTGACCCCCTGTAGGATTCCGGCGCGGTCGATTCAGCTGACCACCCAATGAAAGCCGACGTCACTCGTCCTCTCGAAGCTCTTGGACGATGCGAAGGCCTTCGAAGGCGTCGAGCTTGCCTTGGCGGCGGCCGTCCAAGATGACGAGCGATTGATGTTTGGCGAAGAGAGCCTCTTCAAGACTTCATAATTCCTTAGCAAAACTTCTTGAATCTCTTGCCGGATTGCAGGTCAATTGCCGCTCTTAAGGGGCGAACGAGATTGTGGTCGAGGGCGCGGCTGAGGTCGCGGGCGAGGGCCAGGTCGAGGGCGAGGTCGAGGGCGAGGTCGAGGGCGAGGGCATGGGCGAGGTCGAGGGCGCAGGCCAGGACAAAAAAAGCGCTTGGTTGGGCAGGAGGTCGCCCTCAAGGTTGACAGCGCCGACCACGACGTGCTCCTCGAGTCTCCCTCTGAAGACGCTGATCGCCGTTCGCCCGGTTGGACCGATCCTTGGCTGGGTCCCACTCGAAGAGGTATTTCACGGCCAGAGCTTCTCCACGGCCCGGAAGGGAGCCTTGACACCTAGCATAGCACCTCGTTCATGGAGATTTCCGTTCCTTCGGGACGAAAAAGCAGGCAAGACGCCTGCGCTCCCAGATCTCGAGCAGCATCTCGCCCACGCGCTGATATACTCAGGGTGCTCATGCACCAACCCCAGGACGTCACAGTCGTCATCCCCGCCAAGGACGAGGCGGAGACGATCTCCGAGATCATCGCGGGCTGCCAGAAGGTGGCCGGACGCCTCCTCGTCGTCGACGGCCATTCGCGCGACTCGACCCAGGCGATCGCCGAGACGGCGGGCCTTCAGATCGTCCTCGACGGCGGCCGCGGCAAGGGCGACGCCATCCGCAGCGTCATCCCGCACCTCACGAGCGAGGTCACCGTCTTCATCGACGCCGACGGCTCCCACGACCCCGCCGACATCCCACGGCTCGTCGAGCCGATCCTCGCGGGCCGCGCCGACCACGTCTCGGGCTCGCGGCTCATCGGCGGCTCGAGCGAGCTCCACGGCGGCTTCGACGAGTTCCTTCGCCTCGCGGGAAGCTCGCTGATCACCGCCTGCATCAACGTCCGCTTCGGCGTCCGCCTGAGCGAGAGCCAGAACGGCTTCCGGGCGATTCGGACGTCGGTCCTGCGCGAGCTCGGCCTCGTCGAGGACATCACGACCATCGAGCAGGAGATGATCATGAAGACGCTCAGGAAGGGGTACCGGATGGCCGAGGTCCCGGCGCACGAGCACGCCCGCCGTCACGGGGTCTCCCACATCAAGATCTGGAAGGTCGCCCCGCGCTACGTCTACACCCTTGTCAAGTATCTTTTCTTCGGATGAAAATCCTCGGTATCTGGGACGGCCACGACTCGGGCGCCGCTCTCCTCGCCGACGGCGAGCTCCTCGCCGCGGTCAACGAGGAGCGCCTGACCCGTCGCAAGCTCGAGGTCGCCTTCCCCGAGCTTTCGATCCGCCAGTGCCTCGACATCTCGGGGCTCACGGCCGACCAGGTCGACGTCGTCGCCGCCTCGACCAGCGACGTCGCCAAGACGTTTGGGCGCTGGGTACCCTCGGCCAAGGAAAGCTACTACCGGATCCGGCGCCGCAAGGCCGACCCGGGACGCGCCGCGGCGCTCAAGAAGCGCGCCAAGTACCGGATCACCGAGTGGGGTCCGAACGCGGTGACGACGCCGCTGAGCCGTGCCGCCCTGCGCCGTTCCCTGAAGCGAATCGGACTCGGTGCAGCGCGTCTGCACCTCGCCGAGCACCACCGCGCCCACGCCGTGGCGGCGGCGCTCGGGAGCGGTTTCGATCCGTGCCTCGTCCTGACCGTCGACGGCGTCGGCGACGGGCTTTCGTCGACCGTCTCCGTTTACCGCGGCGGCGTCCTGGAGCGGATCGCCTCCTCGCCCGCCCGCTTCTCCCTGGGAATTTTTTTCGAGCACACAACGAACCTGCTCAACCTGCGCGAGCTCGAGGACGAAGGCAAGGTCATGGCGCTCGCCGACTACACCTTCCCTATCCCCGACGCGGAGAACCCCTGCCTCGACCTGATCCGTGTGGAAGGGCTCCGGATTCGAACGGCCGTCGCGGGACACGCGCTCTACGAGCGGCTGCGGCGCATCCAGTGGCGTCATCCGAACGAGCAGCTCGCCTACCTCGCCCAGCGGGCCGTCGAGGAGCGTCTCGTCGAGCTGGCCCGCGCGGCGGTCGAGGTCACCGGCGTCCGGCGCCTGGCGCTCGCCGGCGGCGTCGCCTCGAACATCAAGGCCAACCGCCGCATCCGGCTCCTCGACACGGTCGAGGACGTCTACGTCTTCCCGCACATGGGCGACGGCGGCCTGGCCCTCGGCGCCGCGCTCGACGCCGCCCTCGCGGCCGGCGAGGGACCGCGGCTCGACATGGACGACCTCGGCCTCGGCCCGCAGTACCCGGACGAGACCCTCCGCGAGGCCCTCGAAGCCGCGGCGCTCCCCTACCGCGAGCCGGCCGACCTGCCGGGTGCGGTCGCCGACCTCCTTGCCGGGGAGTCGGTCGTGCTGTGGCTTCAAGGACGCATGGAGTACGGACCGCGGGCCCTCGGCCACCGCAGCGTCCTGGCACGGCCCGACCGGCCGGGCATCCGCGACCGCCTGAACCGGGTCCTGAAACGCCGGGCCTGGTACCAGCCCTTCTGCCCGACGATCCTCGAGAGCGCCGCCCGCGAGCTCCTGGAGGATCTCGACGGCCGCACGAACCGCCACATGACGATGGGCTACCAGGTTCGCGAGAGCGAGCGCGACCGCCTCGCCGGGGTCACCAGCGTCGACGGCTCCTGCCGGCCGCAGATCCTCGCCGACGACGAGGCGTCGGCCTACGCCGGCGTCGTCCGCTCGCTCGGCGAACGGATCGGCACGGCGGCGGTGCTCAACACCAGCTTCAACCTCCACGGCGAACCGCTCGTGTGTACGCCCGAGGAAGCCGTCGAGGTCTACCTGTGCAGCGGCGCCGACGCGCTCGTCCTCGGTCCTTACCTGACGGAGCGTCCGCGGTGAAGGCGGCGGGATCCGCCAAGTGGCTCGCGGCGCTCGGCCTGGGGTGGGCCGGAGTGGGCGCGGGGCTCTACGGGTGGCTCCACGGCCGCGAGACGTGGGAGCTGCGCCAGGAGCTCGTCACCCTTCAGTTCTATTCCCTCGAGATCGGCTTCGTCGCCGCCGTGGCCTTCTCGGCGCTGGCTTTACCGCGGCTCGTCCGCGGCTTCGGCGACTCTCGCCGGACGCTTCTCCTCCTCGCCGCGACGACGCTCGCCGGCCTCGTCCTGCTGACGGGCGTCGTGGAACGTACCCCGCGGATTTTTTTCGACGAGCAGATCTACCTCTCGATCGGCCAGAACCTCGCCGACGAGCACAAGGCCTGGATGTGCAGCGAGGGTTCGACCGAGTACGGCTCCGTCGTCTGCCACCGCGGCGAATACAACAAGCAGCCCTACGGCTATCCCTACCTCCTGAGCCTCGTCTACCGCCTGGCCGGCGTCGGTGAGTGGGCCGGTTGGCTGGTCAACAACCTGTGCTTCCTGCTCCTCCCCTGGACGGTCTACGCGGCGTCGCGGCTGCTTTTCGACGACCGCGGCGCGGCGCTCTGGGCAGCGCTCGTGGCCACCTTGATCCCGCAGCAGCTGATGTGGTCGAACACCGCGGCCTCAGAGACCTCGGCGGCGCTCATGGTCCTCGCCGCGGTGGTCTCGGCGCTCTTTTTCGTCCGCGAGCGCTCGGCGACGGCCCTCGCCTGGACGGTGGTCACGACAAGCTTCGCCCTCCAGTTCCGGCCCGAGTCGATCCTCGCCGTCCCGCTGGTCGCCGGGGTCCTCTTGCTCCTGGCACCGCGCGAGCTCCTGCGGCCGCGCCTGCTCGCCGCGGCGCTCGCCGGCCTCGTCTTATCCGCGGCGATCCTCGGCCACCTCGTCGCGGTGAGCGGCGAGAGCTGGGGTGCCGTCGACGCGCCCCGGATGTCGGCCGACTACTTCCTCGACAACCTCAGGACGAACGGTCTCTTTTATCTCAAAAACGTCCGCTTTCCGGCCCTCTACACCGTGCTCGCCCTGCTCGGCGCGGTCCGCGGCTGGCGCCGCGAAGTCCTGGTACCGATCGTCCACTTCCTGCTTTTCTGGGGCATCTTCCTCTTCTTCTACGCGGGCAGCTACGACTACGGGGCCGACGTGCGCTACTCGCTCATGAGCTACCCGCCGCTCGCGATCCTGGCGGGCCGGGGCCTTGCGGGTCTCCTGGCCCTCGCCCCGCAAGCACGGCGGGCCGAGGCGTCCCGGGCCGCCGTAGCGCTCGTCGCCTTCAACTTCCTGGCCTTTCTTCCGCTGGTGCGCGCCGCGGGTGAGGAGTCCTGGGCGGCGCGCTCCGACGTCGCGATCGCGCGGCAGCTCCGCGACCAGCTGCCTGCCAACTCGATCGTCTTGACCCACAACCCCAACATGTTCCTGGTCTGGGGCGCCAACGCGGCCCAGGCGTCCTTCGGCGCCGATGAGGAAGGCTACGTCGAGGATTACCTGGCGCCGCGCTATTCCGGGGGCGTTTTTTTCCACTGGAGCTACTGGTGCAACGTCCAGGTCGAGGAACAGGCCAGCGTCTGCGAGCGGATGTTCGAACGCTTCCCGGCCGACCTCGTCGACGAACGCCGCGTCCGCGACCAACGCTTTGCCCTCTACCGGCTCAAGTTTCAGGTCCGCTAGAACAAGAGGGGCGTCCCCTCCAGGACCTCCGACACCTCCAGACGCCGGATGAGCCACTCGCCCTCGACCTGGCTCCAGGACAACGCCACCCGGTAGCTTTCCCGCCGCGTCGTGGTGCCGTCATGCCCGGAGAGGATCGCGACGGCGCCCATCTCGGCGTTGCGGGAAGCGCCGTCGATCGTGGTCTCGACGTCACGGAAGCCGAGCGTCGCCGACTTCGTCCGGGAGCGGTAGAGCATGACGACGCGCATCAAGTCTCCCCGGTCACGCACACTCACCGAGTAGGGCGGGATCGTGATCTCAAAGTCCTGGGTGAAGAGCTCGCCGATCTTGCGGACCTTGTTGGCGCCGATCAGATCCCCCTCGCCCTCGGCTTTGCCCACCAGCTCCTCGAGCTCGCCCAACTGCCGGCGGATCCGTGCCTCGTCGCCCAGGAAGTAGCGCACCGCCCAGACGGCCGCCGCCACGACGAGCAGCGCCAGGAGGACCTTGGGCAACATTCCCGATCTCTGCTCGCTCATGATTCGGCCTCCTCGACGTGAAGGTAACGGCGCAGCCAGGCGGTGCCGAGGTAGAACGGGATCGTGTCGACGAGCGCCGCCGTCAGCTTGAAGACGTATCCGGTCAGGATGAAGACCCAGAGCTGCGGCCACAGGGGCCGATCGCCGTCGATCGGCAGGGCGCCGGCGTAGAAGTGGGTGATGGTGATCACAGCGACGGTGTCGACGAGTTGGCTGACGAGGGTCGAGCCGTTGTTGCGCAGCCACAGGTGCTTGCCGCCGGTCAGCCGCTTCCAGAAGTGGAAGAGCTTGACGTCGACGAGCTGCGCCGCGAGGTAGGCCACCATCGAGGCGACCACGGCGCCGAGGGTGAGCTTTCGCACCTCGAAGAAAAGCGGCAGCCGCCCGTCGGCGCCCGGCACCGGCTCGTCGAAGCCCGGCAGCAACCCGCCCACCCAGAGCACCAGCATCAGCCAGACGTTGACCAGGAAGCCCACCCAGACCAGGAAGTTGGCGCGCTTCCTGCCGTAGAGCTCGGAGATGAAGTCGGTGCAGAGAAAGGTCAGGGGATAGGGCAGGACCCCGACCGCCAGCGGCATCGGAATCGTCAAGCCGAGGACGTCGAAGCTAAAGTCGAGGAAACGCGTCACTCCCAGGATGTTGAGCATCGTCATCGAGCCCAGGAAAAGGCCGCAGAGCACGAGGAAGACCCGCTCGCGGCGCCTCTCGACCTCCCCGCCGGTCGGGATCTCGGCTCCCGCTTTACCTGCAGGTCCATCGCCAAACATGCGGCGCACCCTATCCACGACCCGGGATGCCGTCAAGGCAGCGCGGCGCTCTGATACGATGCCACGAGCGTCCAACTCGCTTCGCCGCACAAGAGGTCCGCCGTGCCCGAACCCCAATCCGTGCCGCCCCCGCCCCCTCCGCCGCCGTCGTCGCCGTTCGTCGAACGCCTGCGGCAATGGAGCCGTTCGCTGGTCGACTTCGCCCGCGAGTACACGGCGGGACTTTCCCGCCGCGACCTGGAACGTATGTTCGGCGAGGACGCCGGGCACGCCGTCAAGGTGCTCGCCGGCGAGCGCACCGCGAGCGACGACCCGTGGGAGAACCTCAAGCACTTCCTGGTCCACCTGAAGGCCTTCTTCCTCGGCCTGGCGTTCAAGCTCACGCCGGCCCGGCGGCTGCTCTTCACGGTGGCGATCCTCGTACCGCTTCTGGGGCTCTTGACGGTCGACGCCAACCTCGGCCGCTACAGCCTCTACCTCGACTTCTCCCCTTTCTACTTCCTGCTTTCGATCGCGGGCCTCATTCTGCTGCTCACCCTGGAGCTCGTGGACCGGCTCCGGGTGCGCGACGAGCTCGACGTGGCCCGAGAGCTCCAGCGCGAGCTCCTGCCGCTGGAGCCCCCCCGCTTCCCCGGCTACTCGATCGCCCACTCCTATCGTACGGCCAACGAGATCGGCGGCGACTACTACGACTTCCTGCCGCTCGGCGACGGCCGGGTCGCCCTCGCGGTGGGCGACGCGAGCGGTCACGGCATCGGCGCGGGGCTCTTGATGGCGATCTCCTCGGCGACGCTCAAGACGGCGATCGACCTCGATCCGGCCCCAGAGGCCGTGCTGGAGCTCATGAACCGGACGCTCGCGCGCAGCGGCGGACGCCGCGCCTTCATGACCCTCTTCTACGGCGTGCTCGATCCCGAAAGCGGCACGTTGGACTACGCCTCGGCGGGGCATCCCTTTCCGCTCCTGCGGCGTTCGGACGGCGAGGTCCTGGAGCTCGGCTCCGGGTCCCTTCCCCTGGGCCTCAAGAAAAGCGGCAGCTACACGAGCGCCAGCGTCCGGCTGGAGGTCGACGACCTCCTGCTCCTCTACAGCGACGGCCTCCCCGAGGCGATCGGCGGCCCAGCCGGCGGTGCCGAGGAGGCCTTCGGCTTTGACCGTCTGAAGAGCCTTCTGGCGGTTCCCGGCCCGGCCCAGGTCGTCCACGACCGGATCCTCACCGACGTCGAGCGCCACCTCGGCCGCCGGGCCTTGGACGACGACATGACGCTCGTCGTGGTGCGCCGCGACGCGGACGTCCAGCTGCCGCCTTTGCCTTCACCGTAGGTTTCTGCGAGAATCGCGCCCCGAGGCCGTCCCTGGGGCGCGGCCCGGTCCGGTGGAAACCCCTGAATTCGATCCTTCGTAGCCAAAGGAGTCCTGTGTGACCCTCAGAGCGCTTTCGGTGCGTCGCGACGGCCAGGTCCTGGTGGCCGGCTCGATCGCTTTCGATCAGATCATGGTCTTCCACGGCAACTTCAAGGACCACATCCTGCCGGAGAAGCTCCACGTCATCAACATCTCGTTCCTGGTGAGCGAGATGCGCAAGCAGCGCGGCGGCTGCGCCGGCAACATCAGCTACGCGCTGGCGCTGCACGGTGTCGACGCCCGCGTCGTCGCCACCGCCGGCAACGACTTCGCCGAGTACCGGGCCTGGCTCGACCAGCACGGTGTGGACACCTCTCAAGTCGTCGTCCACGACGACGTCGGCACCGCCTCGTGCTTCATCACGACCGACCAGGCGGACAACCAAATCACGGGCTTTTTCCCGGGCGCCATGGGCCGGGCGGGCGAGCTGAGCTTAAAAGAGAGCGCCGGCGATCGTCCGGCGCTCGCCATCGTCGCCCCCGACGACCCCGCGGCCATGGTGCGCCACTGCCGCGAGGCCCGCGAGGCCGGCATCCCGTTCATCTTCGACCCGTCGTTCCAGGTCACGGCCATGGACGGCGGACCGCTCGCCGAGGCCGCCGAGGGTGCGGCGGTGCTCGTCCTGAACGACTACGAGCACGCCGTCTTCGAGGAAAAAACGGGCAAGAAGGGCGGCAAGATCTTCGACCTCGTCGACATGGCGATCGTCACCCTCGGCGGCGAGGGCTCGCGGATCCTGCTCGGTGACGGCAGCGAGATCCGCATCCCGGCCGCTCGCGTCGAGGACCTCGTCGACCCCACGGGCGCCGGCGACGCGTTTCGCGCCGGCTTCATCGCCGGCCTCATGCGGGGACACGACCTCGACGTCTGCGGCCGGATGGGAAGCGTCACGGCGGCCTACGCCGTCGAGCGCAACGGGACCCAGCTCCACACCTTCACGCGCGAGGAATTCGCCGAGCGCTACCGCGAGAGCTTCGGGCCTCTTCCCGAGGCCTCCTGAGGAGAAGAGCATGGCGAAGCGCAAGTACTGGCTCATGAAAAGCGAGCCCGACGTCTACAGCCTCGATGACCTGGAAAAAGACGGCACCACCTGCTGGGAGGGCGTGCGCAACTACACAGCGCGAAACTTCATGCGCGACGAGATGCGAATCGGCGACGGTGTCCTCTACTACCACTCCCGGGTCCAGCCGATGGCGATCGTGGGCCTCGCGCGGGTGGTGAAAGAGTCCTATCCCGACTACACGCAGCTCGACAAGAAGTCGCATTACTACGACCCCAAGGCCACCGAGGAGAAACCCCGCTGGTTCATGGTCGACATCGAGTTCGCCGGCCGCTTCGAGCATCCGCTGACCTTGGCGGAGCTCAAGGAGGACGCGAAGCTCGAGGGTCTGCCTCTGATCCAGAAAGGACAGCGCCTCTCGGTCCAGACGGTCGAGGAGCGTCACTGGAAGCACATCTTGAAACGGGCGGGCTTCAGGGAATGAACCCGTGGCTCTCTTGGGTGGCAAGGTCAAGCACCGAGTATCCATGACCGGAGCCTCCGAAGGTGAATGGCCGAAACTCGTCAGGTCGGCAGGCGACGCTTGGCCGAGGACAAGGACCTCCTCCTGCCGCCGGACCTGTCGCGTCGCTGGCGCAGATCGTCGAATCGAAGCGAAAAGCGGGTCGCAAGAAGGACCTGCTCCTCTTCGCGACCCATCAAAAGGCGCCGCGCGAGCTCCTCGGGGACGAGGAGGGCTGAAAAGGCTCCCGCCTCAGAGCGAGGAACGTCTGTCTCCGGTGTAAGCCGGAGGCACGGCGAGTTGGGACGTCCCAGGAGCCGAAAAATCGGCTCCTGGTCAGCGTCGGAGGTCTTGAGGGACGGAGAAATCGGCTGCCGACGAGCCGAGGTCGGAATCAAGAGCTCTGCCGGGCTCTTCGCACCGCGCCCGCGAGCCGCGAGAAACCCTGCCGGGCGCTTCGCACCAGAGGCCAGCGCGACGGCAGGCTCTGCCGGGACTCTCGCACACCGCGCGAGCGCGACGAGGAGCTCTTCCGGGCTCTTCGCACCGCGTCGGCGAGCCGCGAGAAACCCTTCCGGGCTCTTCGCACCGCGTTTTCGACCGCAATCCGGGTCCGGGAGGCCTTCTCGCGGCGCCGTCCGGGAAGGCCGACCCCGCGGATCTTGAGCGCCAGGTCCGGCCGGCCGGCCAGGCCCAGAGCCGACTCGACGAGCCGCGAGCCGTGGAGTTGGACGCGTTTGCACTCCTCGAAGGCCAGCTGCCGTTCCCGGACCGCCACCTGCTTGCTGAGCTTTCCGGCCTCCACGGCGTCGAGCGCGGCGTCGAGACGCTTGACGCGCTTCTCGAGCTCGCGGACATAGGGGGCCGGGTCGAAGAGCCGGTGGTCGACCCGGAGCTCCAACTCATGACCCTTCACCATGCCGACGACGAACTTGCCCCACCGGCAGACGGCCTCGGGCTGGCGCGGCGTCCGGCCGCTCGTGCCGAGATCGACTTTCTCCTGCTTCGCGTCCATGTAGATGCGGCACTGCTTGCGGAAGTCGACCAGCTGGTCGTAGGCCGCGACGGCGGCGGCGTCCCGTTCCCGGGTGAGGCGGCCGTACTCCTCGTCGAGCCGTGAGCAGGCGAGATCGGCTTCGTCGAAGGCTTCGCGGGCTTCCCGGATCCGGCGGCTGCCGAAGAAGCACAGGATCCGGGTAATCATTCCCGGCGTAAGGATCCGCGCCTCCTCGTCCGTCAGGAGGGGGCGTCCGGCCTGCTCCAGGGCGTCGCCGGCGACCGGAGCGTAGGCCTCGGTGGCCTTCTCCGACCGGCGGCAGCTTTGGGTGAGCTGGGTCTTCGACATCGTCATGACGGCGCCTCCACATCCGGAAACGTCGATAGGCTAGCACAATATTCCGATTCCGGCAAAGAGAAGAGGATTCCGGGAGCTCACACCTCACCACGTCGGCGACGAACGCCGAGAGTCTCGCTGGCGAGGTTGGTCGGGCCGCCTCGGCCTTCTCTCGACGACGTGCTATGATGACTCGTGGAGAGACTTCATTCCCCCCGAGACGCCTTATGCGCCACCAAATGACCATCGAATACGGCGACGAAGTCCTTCTCGGCCTCGGTCTGAGCCCCGACGAATTCGCCCGTGAGGCCCGCTTTCTGCTCGCCGCCAAGCTCTACGACCTGGGCAAGCTCAGCTCCGGGCAAGCGGCACGGCTCTGTGGTCAGGAACGGGCCGAGTTCCTCCTTGCCCTGCTTCGGGTCGGGATCCCGGTAAGCAATCTGCGAGTCGAAGATGTCCAAGCCGAAATCGACTTCGCCCGAACCGGCTGACCTCATCGTCGTCAACACCGGTCCTTTGATTGCCCTGAGCAAGGGCGAAGCCCTCGAGGTTGTCGGCCAGCTTCCGGTGAAGCTCGTTTGCCCGCCCGAGGTTCGAGCTGAGCTCGACGCCGGAGTCGGCAAGGGGCTTTCTGAGATCAAGCCTTCGTGGCTCGAAGTCCGCCCGCTGGAGCGACCGCTGGATCTCGTGGCTCGGGCGACTCTCGACCCGGGCGAAGCGGCGGTCATCCAACTCGCTCTCGAACAAGGGATCCGGAGGGTCTGTATCGACGAACGACGTGGACGGCAAGCAGCGCGCTCCGTGGGGCTCGAAGTCGTCGGGAGCCTGGGCTTGCTTCTTCGCGCCAAGAACTTGCAGATCATCCCCGCGGTTCGGCCCTATGTCGAGCGGATCTGCCGCGCCGGGGACTGGTACAGCCAGGCCCTGATCGAAGCCTACTTGAAGGCTGCGGATGAAGCCGACGAAGGCACCCCGTCCGACGGCTGAGCCGCCCGCCGTGATCCAGTGGCAGCACGGACGCCGCGTCACCGTCTGGCCCGAAGCGGCGGCCACCGGAGCCCTCCGGTTGCCGCCGTGGATCGGGGGGACGATTAGGGCCGCCGCAGCTCGAGTGTGAGCTCCAGGGTCTTGCCGGCCTCGACGACGAAGGGCCGCTCCACGCTCTCATGGCCGGGATGAAAGACCTGGAGCGTGTGATCGCCCTGGTCCATCAGGAGGCCGGCGCGGACCGCCGCGAGCTCGGCAGCGACGCCGATGAAACGGCCATCGACGTAGACCGACGCCTTTCCCGGAGAGATGGAGAGCGCCAGACGTCCCGTTTCCGCCCTGAGATCGGTGGAGGTCCTCAACACACGAAACCCGAGGTGCCAGTCGCGATAGTCGGGGCCATACGCGTGGCGTGACGCCGCGCGGTCGTTGTGCGCCCAGGCCCCGCCGCGGAGCACCCGCTTCGAGCCGCGCTTGCTGAGCGGGTCCTTCATGTCCTCGGCGTAGGTGTCCGTCACGACGGGGGCAAGGAACTCCTGCTCGGCAGCGTCCTCCACCCACTCCGACACGTTGCCCAACATGTCGTGCAGCCCCCAGGCGTTGGCCCGCTTGTCCCCGACGGGATGCGACGTGCTCTCGCTGTTGCCGGAGTACCAGGCGATCTCCCCAAGATCCTGAGCATACGTCGCGCTTTGTGTCCCGGCCCGCGCCGCCCGTTCCCACTCCGCCTCCGTCGGCAGCCGATAGCCCTTGCAGTCCGGACCACGAAAGCTCACCGACTGGCAGGTGTAGCCATCCGTTCCCGCGGCTCCCTGGCAGGCGAGCTCATAGCACTCTTCCAGCCGTGCCGCCTTCGACAGGTGGTTCGCAAACGTCACCGCGTCCCACCAACTGACCTCCTCGACCGGACACTCGACGCAGCCGTGGTTCAACGACGGGTTGTTCCCCATGAGCTTCTTCCACTGGCTCTGGGTGACCTCGGTCTCCGCCATCCAGAAACCCCGAGTCAACGTCACCTCGTGGAGATTCTCGTCCTTATCGCGGCCCTCCTCACCTGGCGGGCTCCCCATCTGGAATGTTCCCGCCGGGACGTAGTGAAAGCGCATCCCGAGCTCGGTCCGCTCGTCTCCCGGCTCTGGCGTTTTCCGCGGCGACGGTCCAGGCGACGGCGGCGGCGGCGCGGTCCGCAGGTTCGTAGCCTCTCGCCGCCAGTGCGCCAGACGCTCCGCCGCCCGGCTCCGCAAGGCTTGGTCCTCCTCGGAAAAGGGATCGTCGTCGGCAAAGGCGTCTGCGAAGCGCTGCCAGGCTTTCGCCTTGAGCGACGCGTCCGTCGCCTTCCCTTCGTAGCCCTCGGCGCCCGCGAAGGCCGCCTTCATCTTGCCCAGATAGTCCGCCCAGGCGGCCCGTCTCTCCAGGTCGTCGAGGTAAAAGGACGTGGCCGGCGGATCCGGCGGCACCGGGGGCGGCGGCAACCGGAAGACGAAGTCGCCCTTGTCGAGCCGCGCGTCGCGGATCTTGCCGTACTGGGGGTGCTGGGTCTCGCGGGAGTAATTCACCACCTTCTCGAAGAGGAACTCCCCGAGCTCCGCCGCCGTCACGTAGCCGTCGCCGTTGGTGTCCCCCTCGCCGTCGAGCGCGGCGACGAGCTGACGGCGAAAGACGCTCTTGTCGGGCACCGTCTCGTCGGCGCGGCCCGAGGTGATGAACTGCCGCACGGGTTCCGCGGTCTTTGCGCTGATGTGCGCCGGTGTCGTTCCCGTCCGCCGGAGGTCGAAAATCGAGCCGGAAAAGCAACTGTCGAAAAGGAAGAGCGCATGCTTCGACTGGATCGTCTTCGCGTAGACCTCGACCTGGTCCATGGGCAGGCCGCGGCGGACGAACCCGGCCTGGTCGCGGTCCGGCCGCGGCGCGTCGGCGGGCACGACGTAGCCCATCTGGCCGACGAAACGATGCGGCAGCGAGTAGCCGTGGCCGGCGAAGTAGATCAGGACGCGGGCGTTCTCCGCCTGGCCCTTGGCGGCGATGAACTCGCGAATCACCTGGTCGAGCGCATCGTGGTCGAGGTCCAGCTCGGAGCGAAGCGCTCTCCCGGCGCCTGGAGGCACAGGGCTTCACTCCCAACGAGGGCCTCTCCCCCTTCTATGAGCCTGGCACCGTTCTCCAACTCGCGGAAGGCGACGGCGCGGGCGGGGAGCGTCGCCTGGCGACGCCTCTCAGGCTCGTCCGGGCCGCGGAGTGCTTCCCGGATCGCGAGCCCGACGCCCGGGCGTTCCCGTTGCCGTCCACGACCGGGACGTCGAACGCGTCGCTGAGCCTGCTAGCCAGGTTTCTTTCGATCGGGCTCGACAGCACCGCGGTGGCCCGTTACCGTCTGGAGCCCGGCGAGACGCAGATCCTCTCGTTCACCAAGGCGGACCTGTCGCGCCACTTCTCGCCACGCTGCGTCGAAGTGCTGGACCAGGTCCAGGAAGACGGCGACCGCCTCGAATGGTACGGAATCGTCGTCGAAGCGGTGGTCGCCGACGGCCTGCATCTGGAGATGGAATGGACCCACGACGCCTCCGCCGAAACCCGCGTGAGCTTCCAGAAGGAGGCGAAGAAGGCACTGTCCCCTCGGGGGGATCAAGGGGGGAAGACACCGTCCCCTCGGGGGGATCAAGGGGGGAAGACACCGTCCGGCGGCCAGGTCGACGTCGGCGCCACGGCGGGCGAAGAAAACAGGACGGTGATCGACGCGCCAGGACGCGTCGTCCTCGGCTACCGCGTCCGACCGCTGGAGCGCAGGGTGAGCGCCGCGGATCCGCGGACGCCGCCAGGTCCCCGGCTGGCGTCCTTGCCGTCACCGCGGCAGGTCTCCGGCCAGGGCCAGGCCGGACCTCGGGAGGAGCCGTCGCCGGAGTCGCTGCTGCGCGGCGCGTTCCTCGACGACGGCAAGGAGACCGGCAAGGTCGTCGGACGGCTTGGCTTGCTGCTCGTCGAGGGCGACGGCACCCGGCAGGTCGGGCTCGACCACGCCTTCCAATCCGGGGATCGGTTCCGCTTCGAGGTCACCTCAGGCGTCCGGGGTTGGCTCTACGTCCTACATGGCCCGCCGGACGGCGAGGCACAGGTCTTGTGGCCGCGCGACGGTGCGGCGAGCCTGGTCGAGGCGCAGGTCGTGTCGGTGATCCCGCCGAGCCCGCAGGCCTTCGCATTCGACAAAGCCGTCGGCGAGGAGAGCTTCTACGTGGCGATCCGCTCGGCGCCGAATCCGGGCTCGGCTCTTCGCAGCCGGCCGGAGCCGGTCGCGGAGGACGAGGTCCGCAGAGAGGTCCAGTATGTCGTGCGAGGGCTCGAGAAGCCGGGACGGCGGGGCGTCTTCTTCGATCCCGGAGGGCAGGACGGGGACCTCCACGTCTACTTTGCGCCGTCCGAGGGGGACGACGGGACCGTCGCGGTGGTGGAGTTTCAGCTACGGCACGAGTGAAGAGCTCCGAAAACCCGACGCCAGTCGACGACGCACTAACCCTTTTGCCCCCGGCCGGGGTCTGGAGAAAACGCGAGGTTGAGGACCTCGTCCGCTACGCGATCTCGTCGAGGAAATCCCAGAGGATCTCCAGGACCTCCTCAGGCCGGTCCATCATGAGCCAATGGCTGGCCCCGTAGAGGTGCCGCACAGGGAGCTCCGGCTGAAGCCGGTGGAGACTCTGCGGCAGGACGTTGAGCTCGCTCACGACGCTCAGCACCGGACCACCGAAGCTCTTCAAAGCCGCGATCGGCGAATGCTCGGCGACCTCTTCCATGTAGCCGATCAACACCTCGTCGCCCGTCGCCTCGAGGCTTTCGAGGACGCGCTCCGCCACCTCCGGCCGCGCGCCGTGGAGGATCTGCCGGAAATACCAGGGGAACTCACGCGCCGGATCGCCGCGCAGCACTTCGAGGAAGGATCGCCGTTGCTCCTCCGGCACGTGGCTCTGGTCACCGTTGGGGTCGACGAGCAACACCCCGGCGACGCGCTCCGGATGCCGGGCGGCGTACTCCAGGGCCACCGAGCCGCCCAGGCTGTGGGCGACGAGGACCATGCGCCGCAGCCCCAGGCCCTCGGCCACCGCGCCGAGCGCCGCGGCGATCGCGGCGATCGAATAGTCGCCGTCCGACGCCGCGTCGGAGCCTCCGTGGCCCGGCAGGTCGACGGCGATCGATCGCAGCCCGGGGCCCAAGGCCGCCACGAGCTGGGTCCACTGCTCCAGGCGTCCGCCGAGGCCGTGGACGAAAACGACCGCGAGCGGACCGTTGGGATGGCGCTCGAGGATGCGAAGCGAGCCCGACGGACCCGGGATCCACGCCACCTCGGCGTCCTCGGGGGGATCGTAGAGGAAGGGTGGCGGCGGCGCCGGGCTCGGCGCCGGTGACGAGTCGCCACCCCGGAGCGTCGATGGACGTCGACGGCCGATCCAGACAGCGGCGACGCCCAACGCTCCAAGGCCGAGCAGCGGCCAGAGGCTTCGCCGGCGCCGCTTCGTCCTCTTGCGGCTCTTGACGCGTTTCATCAGAGAAAATCCACCAGGGGCTCGCCGCGTCAACCGTCGCCGGTGCCGTCGTCCGGCTCCTCGGCCGATCCTCCACCTGCTTCCGCCGCACTCCGGGCCTGGGCCTCGAGAGTGGATTCGTAGAAACGGACGAAGCGAGGTGAAAAGAACCGGGGGGGAATCTTCGGCGGTGGCTCGAGGGCACCGCAAGTGGCAATGTCGTCTTGAAGCTCCGCGAGGAGCTCCTCCTCGACCTTGCCACCGTAGACGTAGAGCGCGTGCCGCGACGCTGCTCTCAGCAGACAGGCGTAGCCGGCAGCGCGAGCCTCGCGAAACCCGGCCTCGGCCAGGGCGACGAGGGTTCCTTCGAAATCGCCGCCCAAATAGGCTTCGGCGGCCGTCTTGAGCTCTTGCGGCGGCCCCTTGGCGACACGCCGCAGGCTGGCGAGCGAATCGCGCAGGGCGCTCGTCAGGCGGGCCAGCTCGTCGGATCCGGCGCTCGCCTTACGTTCAGTCACCTGGTTCAAATCGCGCTGGAGGGCGGCCACCCGGCGTCCCAGCTGTTCGGGAAAGGGCGAGAGGTAGGCCACCGAGCCGTACTCGCCGTGGGCACTCTGCTCGAGGGTTTCGAGGTTGTCGAGGGCATCGGCGGCGGCGCTCGTGATCTCTCCGAGCCGCTCGCGGGCGTCGGAAGCGATCGCGTCGAGCTCCTCCGCCACCTTCTCAGCCTGGCTTCGGGCCTGGCCCAACGGCACCGGATCGATCCCCTGGGAGGCGCTCCGGAGCTGACGATCCGTTTCCTCGAGACGAGCCTCGGCGTCACGCTGCCGCGAGGCGAACGACGGATCGCCGGTCTCCCAGGCCGCGGCGAGCTCCGCCGTTCGGTGCAGCTCCTCGAGGAACGACGCAGCCTTGCGGGCCCCGGCAAGCGCCTGCTCGGCCGCGGTCCTGGCCGCGTCGAGCTCCCGGATGCGGGTGACGCAACCCTTCCGGCGCGTCCGCAGGTCCTGGTGCTCGTTGCGGCGCGCCTGCTGGATCTGCCCCTGTTGCTCCGACACGGCCCAGGCGGAAAGGGCGCCCAGGCAGTCGCCCTGCCCGGCAAGTGCGATGCCGAGGTAGTAATGGGGCAGGTAGTCACGGCGCAACGACGTGACCCTCTCCTCGCCGCGCTCGGCGATCGCGGCACGCAGCTCCGCTTCGGCCGCCGCGAAACGGTCCGCCTCCACGGCCTCGACGCCTTTGCGGTAGCTCTCCCGCGCCTGGCCCGACGAGGGCGCCGCGCCGAAGACGGCGAGCACCGCCACCGTCAAGAGACCCAACGCCCAAGCTCTTATGGCCACCAGTCGCCCTCCTTGAAGAACTCGGTCACCGTCGGCCGGCCGAAGTCGACGTCGCAGGCCGAGGCCAACCCGACGCTCACCTCGACCTCGCAGCTTAGAGTTTCGATGTAGTCGGGGTGGCGCAGGTGCAGCGTGTAGCGGCCCGGCGGCAGCTCGATGCGCAACGGCGTGAAGGGATCGTCCGGCAGCTCCTGGAGGTAGCCCTCGCTGTCGTTGACCTCCGAGATCTCACCCCAGGGCAGCGCGGCCACCGTGACGACACCGACGGCGGGCGGCACCACGGCCGTCGGCCGCTGGGGGACGACGGGCGGCGGCTCGGGCGGCGGCGGCTCGGGCGGCGGCGGTTCACGACCTCCGAAGGCGATCAGCAAGAGGACGACCACCAGGAGCCCGGAGGCTGCCAAGGCACCCCACTGCTGCCAGCTCGGCAGGCTCAGGAACGCTTCTTTCCACACCGCCAGGGCGCCGTCGCCCTGCGCGCTCGCCTGGCGCTCCGAGGGCCCTACAGGTGGCGGTACCCGGGCCAGCTCCGGATGACGCTCGGCGGAGATCTCGGCCAGGAGGTCCGAGGTGGGCCTTCTCGCCGTCTTCTCGTCGGCGCTTCCAGAACCCGACGAGGTCTTCCGAGGCGTCGCTTCGGAAACCGCGGCCGGTGGTGGCGGCGGCGAAAGAGCTTGCGCCGCTTTCGGCGGCGGTGGCGCCTTGGGAATGGGCGGCATCGGCAACCGCACGGTAGGCGCCGAAGCAGAGACTTCGGACGACGGCAGCGAGGAGCCTCGAAGCGTCGGCGGAGGAGGAGACTGGGGCGCCGGAAAGGAGCCGCCCTCGGTCATCGTCTCCTCGAGACGCTTCTTCGCCGCTTTCAGATCGCCCTTGGCGATCAGGGCGCCGATCTGTTGCGCCCGCGACTCCAGCCCTCCTTGAGGGATCACCTGTGTCGGCGCTTTCGCCGCCTTCTCCTCGGAAGTCGCCACCCCGGCGCGAGACCCTACCGCCGGGGATTGGGTTTGCGGCGGCGGGATCTTCCCGGAGGGCGGGGTTGCCAGGGTCGCGTCGGCCGACGGCACCAGCGACGACGCCGGAAGGCTGGGCAAGAGCTCTGTCTTGGCCCGTGCGTCGACCTGCACCGTCGCGTCGGCGTCGAGCGGTCCGCTGACCGGCTCGGACGAGCCGCCCGCCGAGCTCTGGGCGATCGTGTCGTCGCCGAGGTTGCCCTCGAGGTCGACGGCCGTGCGAGAGATCTGCGATTCGGAGAGCACCGAATCCTCCTCTTCGACGGCGCTCGGCGGGGCCGGCTGCATCGAAGAGACCTCGCGCAGAGCGGGCCATTTCCCGGCCTCGATACCCTCACAGATCCGCTCCAGCTCCGGAATCAGCTCCTCGAGGCTGGCGAAGCGCCGCTCGGGCTTCTTCTCGAGACAGCGGGCCACGAGCTCGGAGAGCGCCTCCGGGCACTCGGACCAGACCGCGCTCACCGGCAGCGGCACCTTGTAGAGGATCTGGTAGACGAGCGCCGAGAGGGTGTTGCCGCGGAACGGGCGCTCGTAGGTCAGAAGCTCGTAGGCCAACACCCCGTAGGAGAAGATGTCCGCCCGATGGTCGAGCTCGCCACCACGGACCTGCTCGGGAGGCAGGTAGCTGGCGGTCCCCATGGTGACCCCTTTCTGGGTCAGCTGGGTCTCGGCGCTCGCCAGCTTGGCGATGCCGAAGTCCATGATCTTGACCGTACCGTCGTCCAGGACGCGGACGTTGGCGGGCTTGATGTCGCGGTGGATCACGCCCTGCGAGTGGGCGTGGGCGAGGCCCCGGGCCACCTGCAGGAGGTAGTCGATCTTCACCTGCGAGGTCAGCCGCTCCCGGCGCTGGATGACGTCGTGGAGGTCCTCGCCGGCCAGGAACTCCTGCACCAGGAAGGGGACGCCGTTCTCGTCGGCGTCGGCGGCGAAGACGGTGACGATGTTTTTGTGCTGGAGGTTGCCCGAGATCTGCCCCTCACGCATAAAGCGCTTGCGCAGCCCCTCGTCCTCGACCGAGCACAGCTTGATCGCCACCTCGCGCTTCAGATGCGGGTCGCTGCCCTTGTAGACCACCCCGAAGCTGCCTTCGCCCAGCTTGTCGGTGACCTTGAACTTGCCGATCTGCTCGATCTGCTCCGTCATAAAGCTCCCCGCAGACATAACCAAGGATTCTAGCAGGAACTCTCCGCGGATTCGTAGAGCGTCAGCCACTGGAAGGCGGCGACCACGAGGGAGTGGGTGATGCGCCCGCTTCTCAGGAGCTCCGGGATCTCGCTGCGCGCCACCGTGTGGACCGCGAGGTGCTCGCCGGGATCGGGGTCGGGCTCGGCCACCCGACGGGCGCCGCGGACGAGCCAGGTGGTGCAGGCGTTGTCCTGGATCGCGGGGTTCGGATGGACCGTTCCCAGAAGCTCCGGCGCCTTCCCGGCATAGCCCGTCTCCTCGAGCAGCTCGCGGACCACGGCGGCAGACGGCTCTTCTCCCGGCTCCACGACGCCGCCCGGGATCTCCAGGGTGACGGAGTCGATACCGTGCCGGTACTGCTCGACGAGCACCACACCGTCGTCCTCGGTCAACGCCACGACGTTGGTCCACGACGGGACGTGAAGCACCGTGTAGGAGCCCGGTCGCCCCGTCCGCGGCGAGCGCCGCACCACCTCGCGCACCGCGAAGACGGGAAAATCCGTCGCCTCACCCCACTCCAGGGTCTCCCAAAGGTCGATGGACGCGGGGGAATCGGACTTCGACAACATCTGAGCCTCCTACGGTCTCTCACCCTACGGATCGCTTCCGGCGGGGTTGCAGAGCCCCTCAAGATGCCATAACGTCGGCCGTTATGGAAAGCCATCCCAATCTACCATGGTACCGGAAGCTCCACTGGCAGATCTTGGCGGCGCTGGTCGCCGGCAGCCTCGTCGGACACTTCGGCGGCGAGGCCGTCGTACCGAAGTTTGCCTGGCTGGGCACGTTCATCATCCGCTGCCTCAAGATGGTCATCGTGCCGCTGGTCTTCACGTCGATCGTCTCCGGCGTGGCCTCGGTAGGGGGTGGTCGTAGCCTCGGCCGGCTCTTTTCGAAGACCCTGGGCTACTACGTCCTCTCCAGCCTCCTGGCGGCGGTCATCGGCCTGATCCTCGTCAACCTGATCCGGCCTGGCGTCGGCGCCAACCTGGTGGGCAGCCAGACGCAGAAGCTACCGGAGCTCGAAACCCCCGACTCGCCGGTCGACCTGCTGCTCGCCATCGTACCCGAGAACGTCATCGCGGCCGCTGCGAAGCCCGACATGCTCTCGCTCATCTTCTTCTGCATCCTGCTCGGCGTGTCGATCGCCGCGCTTCCCGAGAAGCCTCGGACGACGCTGCTCGGAGTCATTGATGCGGCCTTCCAGGCGATGATGAAGATGACCCGCTACGTGATCATGGTGCTGCCCCTGGGGGTCTTCGGACTGATCGTGCGGGTGGTGGGCACGACCGGCTTCAGCGCCTTCAAGGCTCTCGGCTACTACATGCTGACGATCGCCTCCGGGTTGACCATCCACCTTTTCGTGACCCTGCCGCTGCTGCTCCTGCTGCTCGGCCGGATCAAGCCCTCGATCCACTTCCGCAACATGACGGACCCGGCCTTGATGGCGTTTTCGACCAGCTCCTCGGCCGCCACGCTGCCGGTGACCCTGGAGGCGGTCGAGCACAAGGTCGGGGTCTCGAACCGCATCTCGTCGTTCGTCCTGCCGATGGGGGCGACCGTCAACATGGACGGCACCGCGCTCTACGAATGCGCCGGGGTGCTCTTCATCGCCCAGGTGCTGGGGGCGGATCTGACGATTTTTCAGCAGATGATCGTCGTGATGACGGCGCTGCTCGCCTCGATCGGCGCCGCCGCGGTGCCGTCGGCGGGTCTCGTCATCATCTTCCTGGTGCTTGAAGCCATCAACCTCCGGGGCCCTGAGGTCGACGCCATCGTCGGCGCCATGCTCGCCATCGACCGGCCGCTCGACATGTACCGGACCACAGTCAACGTCTTCAGCGACTCCTGCGGCGCCGCCATCATCGCCCGCTCCGAGGGTGAGGAGAACGTCGACACCGCGGTCGTCGATTGATCGGAGCTAACACCCATGAGTGCCATTCGTTTGAAACGCGTCCTGATCACGGGTGCCGGCCACGGCATCGGGCGCGCCATCGCGCTCGCTTTCGGCCGCGGCGGCGCCGAGGTCGTGGCGAGCGACCTGAACGAGGAAAACCTCGAGGAAACCCGCGAAGAGGTCACACAGACCGGCGCCGTATGCCGGACCTACCGCCTCGACGTCACCGACGAGAAAGAGATCGCCGCCGTACGCGAGGCGATCCACCGCGACGCCGGAACGGTCGACATCCTGGTCAACAACGCCGGCGTCGTCTTTGGCGGAGCGTTCCTCGACGTACCCTTGGAGCAGCATCGCCTGACCTACCGCGTCAACATCGAGGGCGTGGTCGCCATGACCCACGCCTTTCTCCCGGACCTGATCTCGGCCCCCCGCGGGCACCTCGTCAACATCTGCAGCGCCTCGGGCTTCATCGGCCTCCCCAACGGCTCGACCTACGCCTCGTCGAAGTGGGCGGCGATCGGCTTTTCCGAGTCGATCCGCCTGGAGCTCAGGCACCTCGGCCACCGCCACGTCGACGTCACCTCGGTCTGCCCGACCTACGTTTCGACCGGCATGTTCGAGGGCGCCAAGCCCCCGAGGACCGCGAACATGCTGACTCCCGAGATGATCGCCGGAAAGGTCGTGGAGGCGGTCGAGCGACGCAAGGTCTGGGTCCTGGAACCCTTCATCGTCAAGCTCACCCCGATTCTCCAGAACGTCCTGCCGACCGTGGTGACCGACCTGCTCTCGGACGCTTTCGGCGCCTCCTCCTCGATGGAATCCTGGCAAGGCCACAAGGCCGGCTAGGGAAGCGACACGATGTCGGAGATCGAAAAGAGCCCGCCCGACGCGCCGGCGGCCGGCGATCCGGCGGCCGGCGATCCGGCGGCCGGCGATCCGGCCCCCGGCGACGGCGCGGCGGGCGAGTATCCGAGCGAGGTTCGCCGTGTCGAGCTACGAGGACGCGAGTTCGTCCTCGTCGGCACCGCACACGTCTCCCGGAGCTCGGTCGAGCTCGTGCGCCGGGTCATCGAGCGCGAAAAACCCGACCGCGTCTGCGTCGAGCTCGATCCGAAGCGCTACGAAGCGCTGTCGAAAAAAGAGCAATGGGAGGCGCTCGACATCAAGCAGGTGATCCGCAAGAAACAGTTCGCCACCTTGATGGTCAACCTCCTGCTCGCCGCCTACCAGAAGCGCCTCGGCGGCCAGCTCGGCGTCGAGCCCGGCCAGGAGCTCCTCGAGGCGACGCGGGTGGCCGAGGAAAACGACATCCCCATCGAGCTGTGCGACCGCGACGTCCGGGTGACGCTGCGCCGCGCCATCTGGGCAACGCCCCTGTGGCGGCGCTTCCTGCTGAGCGCCGAGCTCCTGGCGTCGATTTTCGACAACCCGAAGCTCTCCGAAGAGCAGCTCGAGGAGCTCCGCCAGCAGGACGTCCTGAACGAGCTCATGTCGGAGCTCGGACGGACCCTGCCGTCGCTCAAGCGAGTCCTGATCGACGAGCGCGACGCGTATCTGACCGAGAAGATGAAGCGCTCGCAAGGCCGGCGCATCGTCGCGGTCGTCGGCGCCGGGCACCTCCAGGGGATCTGCGAGAGCCTCGAAGCCGACCGCGAGACCAACCTCGACGAGCTCGACGTCATCCCCCCGGTCGCCCCGGTCTGGAAGGTGATCGGCTGGGGCGTCCCGATCTTGATCCTCGCCTCGATCGGCTGGATCGGCTGGACCAAGGGCGCAGAGGCGGCGGGCGACAACGCCGTCTACTGGATCCTCGCCAACGGCATCTCCTCGGCCGCCGGCGGCCTGATGGCCCTCGCCCACCCGCTGACCATCCTGACCGCTTTTGTCGCCGCCCCGATCACGAGCCTGACGCCGGTGATCGGCGCCGGCTACGTCTGCGTCTTCGTCCAGGCGCTTCTCGTGCCGCCGGTGGTCAAGGAGTTCCAGACCCTGGGAGAAGACGTCGTCCGCGTCAAGCGCTGGTGGAGCTCGAAGCTCCTGAGGCTGTTGTTGACCTTCGTCCTGACGGGCTGGGGGAGCCTCCTGGGATCGTTTGTGGGCATCGCCGAGATCGTCCGGAACCTGCTTCCGTAGAGCCACGGCAAGAAGAGCCACAAATCAAGGTGCGCAGTCGCCCCAAACGGTGTATAGTATTACCCCATCTTCAAGCTCTGCCAGGAGACACGCATGAAAGCCGCTCACATCGTCCTCGCCTTCGCCCTCCTCCTCCCGATCCTCGCGCCGGCCGCCGACGCCGCGTCCGAGCCGCCACGCCATGGGTGCGGTACCGGCGGTCCCGAGCAGCTGTCGATCGCCATCGCCACCCACGACCTGTCGCTACGCCGTAACCTGCGCGAGAAGCGCTCCGGGCGTGCCCGGCAGATCGGCGACCTCCACGCCGAAGGCCAGCTCGCGGTGCTCGACGACGACACCTCGGTCGTCTTACCGCCCAACGTCTTCGACCTCCAGGGCGCGGAGATGCAGTACCTGCGGCGGCCCAGGGGCATGAGCACCGTGCGTGTCATCATCGGCTACCGGGACGTGATCGGCGACAAGATCGACATCGGCGACGACGACTCGATCGAATTCGTCTTCGCCGACGGCTTCCGCTTTCCCTTCGGCAACCAGGTCTACGACCGCGTCTGGGTCAACTCCGACGGCAACCTGACCTTCGGCGAAGGCGACAACTCGTCGTTCGCGCGCGACTTGAACCGGTTCCTCCAGGGCCCACCGAGGATCGCGCCGCTTTTCACCGACCTCGACCCGACGCAGGCGCAGGGCGAGGACGGCGTCTACGTCGCTCAGATCCCGAACCGTTTCCGGGTGACCTGGGTGAACGTGCCGGAGTTCGGCGAGTCGAATTCCTCGACCGTCCAGATGACGCTGTTCAGCACCGGCCGCATCACCTTCGTCTACGGCGACACGGTCGAGGCGCAGACCGCGATCGTCGGCGTCAACGCCTTCACCAACGGCGAGATCCACCTGATGGACTACGACGTGGAGCTTCCCTTCACGCCACCGCAGAAAGTCGCCATCGCCGAGCAGTTCAGCGACGCCGCCCGGATCGACGAGTTCGGCGCCGTCGCGCGTTTCATGGGAGCGTATCGCGACCTCTACGACACGGTGATCATCTGGACGGACTTCGAGTCGGACCTGGAGCGCGAGGGAGGGGCGATCGCCTGGCACATCACGCTCAAGAACGACGTGCTAGGCATCCACGAGGACATCTTCGACGTCAGCTTTTTCCTCGGCGGCGAGGGGCGGCTCTCGGGCATGGCCATGATGGGGCACCTCGGCAAGTACTCCACCGACCCCGAGGAGAACACCTTCCGCAACGGCGAGTCGGCCATGGACCTCCTGGCCCACGAGTTCGGGCACCGCTGGATGGCACACGTGCACTTCATCGACACCAACGGCGGCTCCTCGGGCCGTCTCCTCGACAGCTCGAACGAGGCCACCGCGGCCCATTGGAGCGCCTACATGCACTCCATGGGATCGTTCCTCGAGGGCAATTTCATCGAGGAAAACGCCAACGGCACCTTCCGGACCACCCGGGGATTCTCGGCCAAGTACTCCACCCTCGACCAGTACCTGATGGGGCTCCGGTCGGCGCAGGCGGTCGAAGACTTCTTCTACGTGTCCGGGACGCAGTCCTTCAGCCGCGCCTCGGCGCCACGGGGCAGCCAGTTGCTCACCGGGACCCGGGTCGACGTCACCGTCGACGACATCATCGCCGCTGAAGGACCCCGGCGTCCGGCCTTCGGGCAGTCGCGCAAGGACTTCCGCACGGGCTTCCTCCTCGTCGGCGAGCCGGGCCGGCCGGTGTCGCAGCAGTCGATCGACCACCTGGAGACCTTCCGCCAGCGCTGGATCACCTACTTCCAGGAGTCCACCGACAACCGGGGGACCGTGTCGACGGGGCTCTTTCCCCGCTAGAGCCTTCGTTCCCGCCCGGGAGGTCAGCTCATGAAGATGCTACGTAGCCTGCTCCTCGCCGCTTTGACGGCGGCCCTCATGGCGCCGGCTCTCGCCGCCGAAGTCGTCGAAGGCGACGGCTCGTGGTGTGGGACCGGACGCATCACCTTCGAGCTTTCCCGGGCCCGCGACGAATTCCAGGAACGCCGGCTCCGCCGCGAGGCCCCCGGCGGAGTGCTGCGGCCCAAAAGCCCCACGATCTACCAGGACGGCCAGATCGCCATCATCGAAAACGACGGCAGCCTCCTGAGCCTGCCCAACGCCTTCGACCTGCAGGGCGCCTCGATGCAGTTCCTGCGCCGTCCCAAAGGGATGAGCGCCGTGCGCTCGCACCTCGACTTCAAGAGCACCCTCGGCACAAGGCTGGAGCTCGGCGACGACGCCTCGGTGCTCGTCGAGCTCCCCGAGGGCTTCGCCTACCCCTTCGGCGACGAGGTCTACACCGAGGCCTGGGTCAACTCGAACGGCAGCCTGACCTTTGGCGAGGCGGCGCCCGCCGCCGCGTCCTACGACGTTTCGAGCTTCCTGAACGGTCCGCCGCGGATCGCGCCGTTCTACGCCGACCTCGACCCGTCGGCGGCGACCGGCGAAGGTGGCGTCTACCTCAACTTCCTGCCGGGCCGGGTGCGCCTGACCTGGCTCGACGTCCCGGCCTTCGGGACCACGAACCGCAACACGGTCCAGGTGACGCTCTTCACCACCGGGCGGGTCACCTTCGTCTTCGGCGACACGGTCGAGCTCGATCGGGCGGTGGTCGGCGTCCAGGCCTTCAGCGAAGGGCAGATCCACCTGATGGACTACGACGAGGAGCTGCCCTTCCGGCCGCAGCGCGTGGCGATCGCCGAGGAGTTCAGCCCCGACAGCACGTCGTTGAACGACCTCGCCATCTCGCGGGCGTTTTTCCAGGGCTTCCAAGACCGCTACTCCCATCTCGTCATCTGGCTCGACTTTCCCTACGTCATCCCGGGGGCCTTCGCCTTTCACCAACTGGTCAAGAACGAGGGGCAGGGCTACGGCCGCAACGTCGTCGACCGGACGGCCTTCTACGGCAGCCCGGGAAACCTGGAGAGCTACGTCCAGATGGGGAGCCTGGCGCGCTACCACGAGGACCCCAACCGGGTCTTTCGGGGCGGGCTCTATTCGACGCTGGGCCTGATCGGCCACGAGGCCGGGCATCGCTGGCTGGCTTTCGCCCGCTTCCGCGACAGCTCGGGGCAGACGAGCGATAGGCTCCTCGGACGCCAGAAGGCCCACTGGAGCTTCATGATGCACTCGGCGGGGTCGTTTGACGAAGGCAACTGGCTCGTCGACCACGGCGACGGCACCTTCACGACGACCGACAAGGCTTCGACCCGATACAGCGAGCTCGACCAGTACCTGATGGGGCTCCGGCCGGCGTCGGCCGTGCCCGACTTCTTCTACGTCACCTCGTCGCAGGCCGTGGCCACCGACCCGCCGCGCCTCGACTACACCTTCGCCGGCACCCGCCACGACGTCTCGGTCGACGACGTGATCGCGGTCCACGGGCCGCGGGCCCCGGCCTCCGGCCAGGCGCCCAGGACCTTTCGCATGGCCTTCGTCCTGGTCACTGACGGCGGGCCGCCGTCGCCCGAGTCGATCGCCCAGCTCGATCTCTACCGCCACCGGTGGATCTCGAAGTTCCAGGAGGCCACCGACAACCGCGCCACGGTGGCGACGGGACTCTTCCCAAAGTAGGGCAGCAGCCCGCCCGAGGGGAGAGCATATCGGATCGCGCTGTAGCCCAGATCCTCGACGGGCGGGCTTCTTGCCTCAGACACCCCGGAGAGGGTAGGCTGAAGGTCGGAGGATCGCTATGGCGTCCGTTCTAGCCTTTGACACACATGCCTACATCAAGAAGCTTCGGGACGCTGGTGTCACGGAGGAGCAGGCCGAGATCCAGACCGAGGTTCTCGTCGCCCTGCTCGACGGATTCCTGGCCAGCCGCCGCGAGCTCGCCGAGCAGGAGATCTCCCTCAAACGGGACATCAAAGCGCTTGACGTCAAGCTGGAAACCCGGACCCAGGAGCTCAAACGCGACATCAAGGAGCTTGACGTCAAGCTGGAGACCCGGAGCAAGGAGCTCGAGGCCCAGATCAAGGCGCTCGAGGTCGAGCTCAAGCGGGACATCAAGGAGCTGGACAGCAAGCTGGAGACCCGGTTCAAGGAGCTCGATATCCGGCTCAAGGAGCTGGAGACCCGCCTGCTCACTCGGCTCGGCAGCCTCCTTTTCATCGGCATCGGACTCCTGGCCACCTTGATGAAGCTCCTCTGATCTCGCCGCCTCGCCCCACACATCCCGACCCACACAGAGAGGAACCCGATGAGAAAGAACCCGATCGTCAAGCTGGCGGTGGCCCTGGCCGTCGCCGCCGTACTCGCCCCGTGCCTCGTCCAGGCCCAGGACCTGCACCCCTCGCGCCGTCCGAGCCCGATGGGCATGGCCCGCATCACCCTCGACGACGGCACCTACGTGCGTGTCGTCTACTCGCGTCCCTACAAGCGGGACCGCGACAACGTCTTCGGCACCAAGGAGTCGGAGGCCCTCGTGCCCTTCGGCGAGCTCTGGCGCACCGGCGCCAACGAGGCCACCGAGCTCACCGTGACAGGTGACGTCAACTTCGGCGGCGAGATGCTCAAAGCCGGCAACTACTCGCTTTTCAGCACCCCCGGCCCCGAGAGCTGGCAGATCCACGTCAACACGACCCTGGGGCTAAGCGGTGCTTTTGCCCGCAACCCGGAGACGGGAGAGTTCGAGAGAGCCTACAAGGGCGAGAACGACGCCGTCGCGGTGACCGTGCCGTCGGGCACGCTCGAAGAGGAGGTCGAGCAGCTCACCATCTCCTTCGAGGAGACCGAGGGTGGTGCCGACATAGTGCTGAGCTGGATCACGACGACCGTGCGCGTACCGATCAAGCCGGCGGGTTGATCCCGCCCTGCGAAGAGACGATTACCGCGGGCTGCTAAGCGAGGTCCGTCTCTCCTGGGTCTCCTGGAAGCCTCGACGAAAGGCCACCAGGGCGCTTGAGCGCGCCGTCTCGTTCCAGCCCTTGGAGAATCCGCGGCGGCAACTCGATGTCCACTGGACGACAAAGCCGTAGCGCCAGCCGGCGGTGAATCCCTTGGCGTAGCCATGCTCGGGCTCGTGGGACGAGATGCGGGCCAGCTCGCGCGGGTAGTGGTAAAAGTAAAGCTCCTGGAAGCCGCGGCGTCGCCGGTCCTGGGGATGCTCTTTCATCCAGTCTTCGAGGGCCGCCGCGGCCTCCTGCCAGCCGGAGTCGTAGACCTCGCGGTGGCTTCGCTTCAGGTAGAGGCTCCAGGGATCCAGGTACTGGTTGGCGCTGACGTTCAAGAGGACGAGCAGCAGATAGTCGCTCAGCGGATACTCCCGAAAGATCTCTTCCAGAGACGGCGCCTGCTTTTCGGGCAGGAAAAAGGAAGGGTCTGAAACCGTTGCCCGCGTCCGGCGCCACGGTTTATGGCGCTCCTCTCGGACACCTCGGCGAGCGGCATCCTCCGCGGCCTCGCGTCCGGCGTCGTAACCGAGCTCGGAGCCCGTACGCCGGGCACCCGGTGACCGGCGGCCGGATTCAAGTCCGTAACGATAGAAAATGCGCTCCGGGCCGGCGTCTTTGAACGCGGTGTGGAGACCGTCGTAGAAACCCAAACGATAGGCTTGACGATGACCTTCTTCCGCCAGGCGACGGGCCGTCTGGGAGGCGGCGCGCTGAGCGTCCATGGCGAGCTTGGAACCAGATGAGCGCGCCGGCCGGGCACTCGGCACGGAAAGGCGTAGCCGCCGCGGTAGTGTGGGCCGGAGCGGAGGCTCGATCGACAGGCTTATTTGCTCACACGTCTCGACCGGCCCTTGTCCGGCGAGATCGGTCGCGGCCGCAAAGAAAGCAGCGATTACCAGGATCGACAACCGGGTCGTCGTTTTCCACGTTGGTTGCATCACACACCTCCAATGGGTCGGCCTGCCGGAGGCGGCCTCCGGCAGGCTGACCTGAGTTCCGCCGACGATCGAGCCAGGCTCGATCGCCGGCCTGAGATCAGAAACGCCAACCCACTCCCAGAGCGAAATCGGCGTTGACGTTGTTGACGTCAAGCGTGAGCGAGCGTGCCCGCACCTCGGGGCGCAGGTAGAGGTGCTTGCTGACGACGACCTCAAGCCCCAGCCCGGCGTGTAGCGTGGCCTGGCTGTCCTTGAAGCCCCCGTCGAAGGCCACTCCCGGCCCGGCGAGGAGGTAGACGCCCGTCCGGCCGCGGCTCTTCAAGTAGTACTTGACCGACAGGTCCGTCAGGTAGACGTCGAAGTCACCGAACCGGCTGAGGCTGCCCTCGAGGGCGAATCGCTTGCCGATCGGGTAGGAGCCGCGCAGCCCGAAGTGCGTCTCGCTGCTCGCTCCGTCGAAGGCCGAGGCGAAGACCTCGAGCTGAGGGCCTTCTCCGGCCTGGTAATAGCCGCGGATCGTGGCGTCCGACTGCGCGTAGGCCGCCGGCAAAGCGAAAACAGCGATCAGCAGCAGGGTGAGGAGTGCTTTCTTCAACTTGGTGTCCATCGTGACCTCCTTCGGGTTCTCGTTCAGCCGGTTTTCTTGGTAGCGGCTGAGCTCTTTTGGTTTCGGGAAGAACCGCAGCGTGACTCTTCATGACGTTCGCGGCCTGCCGTTCTCCTCCACATTCGCTCATCTAGGAAGCGGCATCGGCAGCAGAAGCGAACGAAATCGGATCTATCCATTTCTTCGATCCCGACGGCGAGCTGAGCGGCGCGGCTCAAAACGTTCGCTGTGGCTTGCCGATGCCGCTTCCTAGGAAAGAGAGCTGCGACGAGGAAAACGACCCGAAAGGACGGATCGCGATGGCCAGGCAAACAAGAGCTACCAAGAGACCCGCCGGACCTTGGAGGGCCAGCAGGGTCTCCGGTCTTCTTCTTCTCTTCCTGACACTCGCCGCCGGCGCTCGGCCGCTTCCGGCGCGCGGGAGCGTGGTGGCGCAGGCGATGGATGGGTTCTACGCCGACACCGGGGATCGCGAGCGGCTCGTCGCCCTCGCCGAGCTCGCACTGGCCGAGGCTCAGCGTGTCGACGGGCGCGGCTCCGAAGCGGCGAGCGGCTGGTACCTGATGGCCGCGGCGCAGGCCTACGCTTACCTCTTCGGTCCGGGACACGACTGCCGGAGCCTCGCCGAGGCGCCGTGTCGGCGTCCGGGGGAGGTCTATCGCCGGGCGACGAGCGGCTACCTCTCGGCGATTTCCTTCTCCGGCGACTGGCGGCACGACCACGAACGTCAGGTCCTGGCGGCCTCCTACAGCGTGCGAGTCGATGACCGTGCCGAGCTGGGGGAGCTCGACCGCGTCGTGTTGGCGGAGGAGCTGGCCGGTGAGGGACTGCGCAACCGTCACCGGCGCGCTGGCGTCGGCGTACCCCTGGTCGGCATCCGCAAGAACCGCCGGCTCTCCGCCGTCAAGCACTTCTACCCGCCCTCCGGTCTCGCACGACCACTCACGGCCGTACTGCGTTTCGAAAGCGGCAACGCGGCACACCGTGACGGCGACACGACATCCCGTTTGGCGGTGCTCAGCTTCCACGACCCGCGGCGCACGTCGACGCTACGCATCGGCACGGCCGTCGTGCCTCTGGCCGCCGACTTCACGGCGCCCTGCGCCTACCAGGCGACTTCGGACTGGCTCCGCGACCTGGGCCGGATCCCCTTCACCGCCACCGAGGAGGCGCTGGCCCACCAGGGCCTCCTCCTGCTGGAAGCCTACGATCCCCACAAGACTCCGGTGCTCATGATCCACGGCCTGCGATCCAACCCCGGCGCCTGGCTCGAGCTCACCAACGACCTTTGGGGCGATCCGCAGCTTCGTGACGACTTCCAGGTCTGGCACTACTTCTATCCTACCGGTCTGCCGTATCTCTACTCCGCCAGCCTGCTTCGCGACGAGCTCGCGGCCCTGCGCCTGGCCCTCGATCCCTCCGGCACCGACGACGCCCTCGAGTCGCTGGTGATCGTCGCCCACAGCATGGGGGGTCTGATCAGCAAGGCACTGATCGCCGAAAGCGGAGAGGCGATCTGGGAGGAGGCCATCGCGGTGTCGCCAAAAGAGCTCGACGCGACGGCGCAGGACATCGAAACCCTGCGCCGCTGTTTCCTCTTCGACCCGCTGCCCTACGTCGATCGGGTGGTCTTCATCTCCACCCCGCACCGCGGCAGCGCCCGGGCGAACGGCTTTGTGGGCCGGCTCGGGGCTGCCCTCGTGAGGCGTGCCCGTGCCCTCAAGTCGACATTTCAGCGTATTGCGGCGAACAACGAGGCGCTGATTCGCCCCGACATGCGCAAGCTCCTGGCGCGGGGCGGGGCCACCAGTATCCGGGCGCTTTCGCCGCAGTATCCGATCTTGCGCAAGCTGGCCGATCTGCCGATCGACCCCGGCGTCACGGTGCACACCATCGTCGGCGACCGTGGCCTGGCGCGCGGCAAGGGTCCACGGCGATCCGACGGCGTGGTGACCTATGCCAGCGCACACCTCGACGAGGCGGCTTCAGAGCTCGTCGTGCCGGCACGGCACGACGCTTACTCGCACCCGCTGGCCATCGCCGAGGTCAAGCGCATCCTACGAGAGCACCTGCGCAGCTCCCTGGGCGAAAGGGAACGACATGTGCGGGTGGCGGCGGTCGGTGCCATGGACGGCAGCGCTCTTTCTTACCCCTAGGAGGTGTGTGATGAAAGGAACATGGAAAACGGTGGCGTTGGGGTCATGGATTGTCGTGGCGATTCTTCCCGCGCTGGCCGGCGGCACCGGTCTCGACCGGGAGCTTGCTCCGGTCCTGCTCCGAGAGCTCGAGAAGATGGTGACCGTGGAGGCCCCGCGGGGACCTCTAGCTCATCCGACGAATTGCACCGTCGCCTTGGAAGCTCGCCGTACAGCCCGGCTGATGGCTCACTTGCTCCTTGAGCGTTTGACCAGAGCCTGCCGCGAGGACATCGACTCCTGCCGCCGCGAGCTTGAGGATCCTCGCTGGCGAGACGCCGGCTTGGTGATTGATGATTGGGTGGCGAAGAATCCGCTCGATAGGACACCCCACTTCAGAGAGATGTTTCTCTATCACTATCCCCGTGAGCTTTTGGCCAGCTATGTCGAGGCGGTTGAAAGGGGGCTCTCAGCGCACCAGGAGCCACGGTCAAGGGGCCCAACCCCGAAGGCGGTGAGCCGATTCCGTTCCCCGTAGGGGCTCCGTCCCGGGCCGCACCGGCTGCCGATGGACCGCTGGCAGGCCGCTGTGGAGACATGCTATGCTCCTCCTCAAGGTCGACCAGATCCATGGATTCGGGGAAGCTCGACGCGATGAAATGCCCCTCCTGCGCCAGCGAAGTACCGGACGACAGGCCGGAGTGCCCGTCGTGTGGTACTCCCGTTTCGGGCCAGCGGGACGAGAGGGTCGAAGAGCTGCTCGGTCGCTACGTCGAGCAACGCGTCGTCGACGGCTCGACCGCAGACGCGAAAGAGCTCTGCCGGGATTGCCCGGAGCTCCTCGAGACTCTCCAGGCGCATATCCGCGACTACGAGGAGCTACACCAGATGCTCGCCCCGCCGGGACACCTCAAGCCGGGTGGGACCCTCCTGCACTATCGAATCGTCGAGAAAATCGGCGCCGGCGGCATGGGCGAGGTCTACCTCGCCGAGGACACGAAGCTCGAACGCCGCGTGGCGCTCAAGGTCCTCTCGCCCAAGACGGCGGGCGACCCGCAGCGGCTGCGGCGCTTCCTGCGGGAAGCGCGTCTTGAGGCGGGCCTCAACCATTCCAACATCGTCACCGTCCACTCGATCGAGGAAGCCGAGGGGCTGGCCTTCCTCACCATGGAGGTCGTCAAGGGAAAGACGCTCAAGGAGCTGATCCCAGCCGAAGGCCTGGAGCCCCAGAGGGTCCTTGAGATCGCGACCCAACTGGCGGACGCCCTGGTAGCGGCGCACGACCGGGGGATCATGCACCGTGACCTGAAGCCGGCCAACGTCATGGTGACGGAGGACGGACAGGCCGCTCCCGGCCGGGTCAAGGTCCTCGACTTCGGCCTGGCCAAGCTCCGGCAGCCGCCGGGCGGCGGTGCCGAAGCCGACTCGACGCACACCCTGACCACCGGCGGGAAGATCCTGGGCACCCTGCCCTACATGTCGCCCGAGCAGGTCCAGGGCTCGGACGTGGATTTGAGGACCGACATCTTCTCCTTCGGCGTCGTCCTCTACGAGATGGCGACGGGCCGGCGTCCGTTCCGGGGCGAGAGCATGGCCGATCTCATCTCGACCATCCTGCGTGACACTCCGGCGCCGGTCACCGAGGTCAATCCCCGGCTGCCGTATCCTCTGGGAGGAATCGTCCAGCGGTGCCTGGAGAAAGATCCCGAGAAGCGGTACGCGTCGAGCCGGGAGATGCGTGACGAGCTCGCGGAGCTACGTAGCGAGATCGCCTCGCAATCCGGCAGTCGGACTGCCGTCTCTGCGGTCTTCGCCCACCCGCGCCGTAGGGCGCGTTACGCCGCGGGCGGCTTGCTGGCGGTCCTGCTCCTCGCCGCGGCCTATGCCGGGATCGTCAAGCGGAGCGAGCGGGCGGCACGCGAGCCACCGGACGGCGAGGAGCTTACGAAGCCATCGGTGGCGGTGCTCTACTTCGAGAACCTCAGCTCCGATCCGGAGCTCGAGTGGCTCCATACCGGCATCACCGACATGCTGGTGACAGACCTCTCGCAGTCGCCCGAGCTCGAGGTGTTGAGCACCAGCCGACTGCATCAGATCCTGAAGGATCTCGACATCCTGGGAGAGCCGAGGCTTTCCTTCGACCTGGTCCAGGGAGTCGCGGAGCGGGCCGCCGTCGAGGTCGTGGTGCGGGGCAGCTACGCCCGCATCGGCAACGTCTTCCGTATCGACGCGACCCTCGAGGGGACGGCGGAGGGCGCCATCTTGAAGTCCAAGCGCGTCGAGGGCCGGGGCGAGGAAAGCCTTTTTGCCATGGTCGACGAGCTCAGCGCGGCGATTCGCAACAACTTCGAGGTGACGCCGCGGCCCGAGGTGCCGGCGACAATCGAGGCGGTGACGACGTCGTCGCTGCAAGCCTGGCGCCTCTACTCGGAGGCCCTCGTGCTCTTCGAGGAGTCGAAGCCAGGGGAGGCGATCGCACGGCTGGAGAAGGCGGTGGATCTCGATCCTACCTTCGCCCTCGCTTTCGTTTCCCTCGGCGTCATCCACAAGAACCTCGCTCACACCGCGCAGGCCCGAGAGTATACGCAGCGAGCTGTCGAGCTCGCGGAACGCCTGCCTCTCAACCAGCGCCTTACGATAGAGGCGACCCATTACAGCACCCGGTGGGCGACCCTCGGACGTGCCGTCGAAGCCTTTCAGGAGGTGCTTCGCTTTCACCCCGACCGAATGGTCCCGCGCAACAACCTGGCCAAGCGCTACTCCGAGCTCGAGCGGTATGAGGAGGCAATCCGCGAGTTCAGAACCCTCATCGACAGCGGCTCGTCATACTGGGGGGACTACACCGGCATCGCGAATGCCTACGCGGGACTGGGCCGCTTCGAGACGGGCTACCAAATCCTCTCCGAGTTTACGAAGCGCCATCCCGACAACTGGATGCTCCAGTTTTTCCTCGGCTGGCAGCTGACGGAGTGGGGCAAGCTCGACGAAGCCCTGGCGCAATTCGAGCGAGCGGCCACCCTTCGCCCGGACCACTACTATTTCCCCTACGGCCGGTGGCGAACCCAGGTTCTACGAGAGGACTGGAGGCAAGCAGAGCTCGAGGCGGCGAAGATCCTGGCCTTCGACGATTCCTTCGCCTACTGGCGCGGCGCCGTTTCCCAGGCGCGGAATCTGACCTACCGTGGCCGAACGAAGGAAGCCCTTCTGCGTTTCGACGTCGCCACTCGCGCCGACTCGGACTTTCGGGCGCTGGCCCATTGCTGGAAGGCCGAGCTGCTGCTCCAGCGGGGCGAGGCCGCCCTGGGCCTGGCGGAGGCGGAGCTGGCCCAGGAGCTGGCCCGGGATGACTGGCCGGAGCTCAAGGGATTGTTCCTCGCCGCCTTGGCCCGGCAGCGATTGGGTCAGCCTTCCCAGGCGAGACGCGCGGAGGAGGAGCTCCGGCAGCGGGCGGCGGAGCATCCGAACGTCGTCGAAGAACGGCAGCTCCACCACCTCGCCGGCCTCCTGGCGCTCGCCGAGGGCGACGCCGAGGGCGCCGTCATCGCCTTGAAACGAGCCGAATCGCTGCTACCGCCGCAGGGGGTCGAGGTCCATTGGCACGTCTTTCCCGACCACGTGCCGATCTGGTATGCCCTGGGCTCAGCGGAGCTCGCCGCCGGACGGCTGGACGAGGCCCTCGGCTGGCTCCGCAACGCCGTGACGAGCGGTGCGGAGCACCTGGAGTCGCCGGTGCCCTACGTGCGGAGCTTCTACTTCCTCGGCCGCATCCACCAGCAACGTGGCGAGGCCGCCGAGGCGCGGCGCTACTTCGAGCGGTTTCTCGAGCTCTGGCAGGATGGCGACCTCGACCGCGAGCGCCTCCAGGAGGCGCGTGCCTACGTCTGGCCGACCGGCAAGACGTAGGCTAGCTGGAGCTCACGATGCCATCACCCGTGCGATCGTCCCCAATCGGTTTCGTCCCCGGGCCGAGGAATTTCAAGATCCTCGACCAGTCCTCCGACAAGAGAGCCTTCCGCTCTTTCTTCGACAACCCGGCGCTGGCGATCACTCTCTTGGGGTTTTTGAGATACCTCTTGTAAAGGTTCTCGTTGAGCGCCAGCCGGGCGACGAGCTGGCCCAGTTTGGTGACGGCAGGTGTTTCCTTCTTTTCCCAGTCCATGGCCATGATTGCCTCCTTCTAGTGGTTGGTTGGTTGGTTGATTGATCGGTTCTGTGCAACGGTCCCTCTCGTGCCCTTGGCCTTCTCGTAGGTCGCCCGGTCCTCGTCGGAGAGCTGGCTCAGGAATCGCTCGGATTCCTCCGGATTCGTCGGATCGAAGCCCCACGCTTGTGGAAAGCGACCGAGGCCAAGCTCGCTCTCGGCGTAATTCTTCCAGGCCTGAACGGACGATTCCCGCAAGTACCGTACTCGGAATTCGGGGTCGAGGCTGACCGAGGTCGAGGCCCGGATGGTGGCTTGCAGCCGGCCGGGGTCGATCAGCCACACCTTGGCGGTTCGGCCCGATGAAGTGACGACGTGGGTTCCGTCGGGGCTGAAGGCTGCGCTCTCGCATACGGTGCTATGAGTCAGGACCAGCGGCTGGCCGGAGCCGTCCGCGTTCCACAGCCGGGCGGTGCCGTCCAAAGAAGCGGTGAGGACCCGGGTGCCGTCGGGGCTGAAGACAACCCTCCAAACAGGGTATTCATGCCCTTTGAGAACCACTTCACCGGAGCCGTCGACGTTCCACACCCTTGCCGTCCAGTCCCAGGACGCGGTGACGATCCGCGTGCCGTCGGGGCTGAAGGCGGCGCTCGCAACGAGCTCGTCATGCCCCGCGAGGGCGACTGGGTCGCCGGGAGATCGACCCTCTGAGGCGTCGAAAGGAAACACCTTCACGCTCCCGGCTTGGGAGGCGGTAACGATCCGGGTACCGTCGCGATTGAATGCGGCGAGGTTCAGCGCCTCGCCGTGATCCAGCTCCAG
Source organism: uncultured bacterium (assembly GCA_965371445.1). Lineage (GTDB taxonomy): Bacteria > Acidobacteriota > Thermoanaerobaculia > Multivoradales > J023 > DASWIG01. The sequence continues at coordinate 46,410 of CBDUYN010000063.1, forward strand.
CGTCTTTTCACCGTCCGCGCTCCACACCACGGCGTATCCATTCTCGTGAGCCGTGAGAATCTGGGTGCCGTCGGCATTGAAGACGGCACTGACCACGGACACCTCGGGGTCATGCGACAGCACCGCCAGGGTCCGGCTTTCCGGGCCGTCGACGCGATAGACTCGCGCGGTCCTGTCCAAAGAAACGGTGACAACCCGGGTGCCGTCGGGGCTGAAGACGGCGCTGGTCACCCAATTCTTATGCCCTTTAAGGACGATCGAATCGGGGGTTCGGCGCTCCACGTTCCACACTCGCGCCGTCCGGTCCGAGGAAGCCGTAACCACCCGGGTGCCGTCGGTGTTGAAGACGGCGCTCCACAAGTCCTTTCGGTGCCCCTTGAGGACGATGGGCTCGCCGGAACCGTCCGCGTTCCACACTCGCGCGGTGCCGTCAGAGCTCGCGGTGACGATCCGGGTGCTGTCAGCACTAAAGACGGCGCTCCCCACGTAGTCCTGGTGGCCCCGGAGAACCGCGGGCACGCTGAGGCTGCGTCCCTCGGGGCCGGCGATCTTCCACAGCCGTGTCGTGGCGTCGGCGGAAGCCGTGACGACCCGGGTCCCGTCGGGGCTGATGGCGGCGCTCAGAACCGAGGCTTGGTGTCCTCGAAGGACGATGGGCCAGCTGGGGGCGGTTGCGTCCCAGACCCGCGCGGTTCGGTCCTGGGAGGCGGTGACGACCAGGGTGCCGTCGGGGCTGAAGGCGGCGCTCTCCACCTGATCGTCGTGCGCCAGGAAGAGCGGTTCGCCAGCGCTCCGGCCTTCCACATTCCACACCCGGGCGGCGTGGTGATTGTCGGCGCAAAGGACACGGGTGCCGTCCACATTGAACACCGGCCCCCACACGCCCCAAGGCTCCGAACCGCTCTTCAAAGCCATTTTGCCAGAGCCGTCCGCGTTCCACACGTACGCGTTCCAGTGGTTGGCGACGTTGTAGCCCCCGGTCGAGCTGTCCGACGCGACCTCATCCCAGAAGCGAGTGAGGACCTTGGTGCCGTCGGCGTTGAAGGTGACGCTACCGACGTCGTGCTCGTGGGGTTCATGCTCCAGGACGACCGGTCCGGAGCCGTCCACGTTCCACACGTAGGCGTTTCCGGCGGCGGTGACGATCTGGGTGCCGGCGGGGTTGAAAGCTGCACATTCCACGCCGGATTCATGTTCCAGGACGACCAGCTCGGAGCCGTCGACGTCCCAGACCCGCGCGGTCTTGTCCTTGCCGCCGGCGGTCACCACCTGCGTGCCCTCGGCGTTGAAGACAGCGGTCTTGATGACCTTCTCATGCCCTTTCAAGACGACCGGCTTGCCGGAGCCGTCCGCGCGGAACAACCACACGCTCTTCCCCAAGGTGACGAGCGCCCAGGTACCGTCGACGTTCCACGCGGCGTTGTATTCCCCAAACGTGTCGATGAGCAGCCTGCGAACGACCTCCGTGCCGGAGCCGTCGGTGTTCCACACCCGCGCGGCCTTGTCCTCTCCCACGGTGAGGACCTGGGTGCCGTCACGGTTGAAGGAGGCAGCCAGGACTCCTCTTTGATGTCCTCGGAAGATCACCGGTTCGCCGTGGGAGACATCGATGCTCCACACCCGCGCGGTGGCGTCCCGAGACGCGGTCACGACCTGGCTCCCGTCGCGGCTGAAAGCGACGGCAACGACGGCCTCTTCGTGCCCCCGGAGAATCAGGTCCGCCAAGGGTTGAGCCGCCAGGGCCTCGAGCATTCTGGCGACGGCACCAGGCGTCTGGTCGGGATTCACGATTTCGTGGAGAACCAAAGCTGCCAGAGTCGGTTCCTTCGACATCCATAGGCCTGCCGCCGCGACGCGCCGGGCATCCTCTTCCTCGTTCTTGCGTCGCACGCTGGCCTTGACGAACTGCCGCTCCAGCCGGTTGAGATCTTCGCGTAGCGCCACGGCCGGCGACAGGCGCGGGTCTTCGTTCCACAGCAAGCCCGCGGCCCGTTTTCCTCTCTCCCACGCCTCGGCGGCCCGCCAGAGCTCCCGCAGCAGCGGCTGAGCGTCGCGACTCTCGGCCATCCAGACCGTCATCGGCTTCCAGCTTCGCAGCAGGGCGTCGTGGGCGAGCTCCAGGGTTCCCCGGTCAGCCACGACGAGGCGGAGCTCGATCAGCCAACCCAGAACGTTTTCGACCCTTTTTTGCTCCTTCGTGTCGGCGAATCGAAGCTCCCGGAGGACGATGCGCCGTCGCGACGCCTTCCAGCCCTCGAACGCCACCATGCGCAGCATCACACGTCGCACGGTGG
>CBDUYN010000064.1:0-48553 GCA_965371445.1 uncultured bacterium
ACGAAAGCCTCGGGTGGATCGATCGAGGTGACGGCGCCTCCCTCCGCCACGATCGCGATCGGCTCGCTGCAATGGGCGCAGGAGTCCTCGAAACGGTATTTCTTCGCGGCGCCTTCTTCGCTGTTGACCAACAGCAGGAAGTCGACCCCTCACCAGACGTCGAAGGACTCTTCCCCTTCGACGTGGATCGTGTGGAAGTTGTAGCGCAGCGGTCCGCCCCAGGTCTGGTGGTTTGAAACCAGCGTGTAGCCGTCCGCTGGCGAGCCCTCGAGAAATCCCGCGCGGTGGAGGAACGCGAGGCGACCGCGGGCTTGCTCCTCGGAGACCTGGAGGACCTTGGCGAGCTCCGCCACCTCTGGGAAGCGCTGCTCGTCGCGGTGGGTGTTGACGAGCTGCTTGGCAATTCGCTTCTCGAGGTTCGAGAGCAGGTAGTTGTTGGCGCCCCAGTACTGGAGGTTCTTGGCCAGGTCGGGGTGGTCGCGGAAGTGTTGACCGATCTCGAGGCGCAAGCCGTCGTCGCCCTTCATGCCGAGGTTTTGAAACGCCAGGGCGATGCTTGTCGAGTGGAAGCGTTTCTCCCAGTTCTCGACGAGGTAGCCGACGACGCGTCGCGCGTCCTCCGAAAGGGCTTCGCCGGAGCTCGCGGCGGCGAGAAACGGCATGGCGGCGAGACCCGCCACAACGAGCCCCGCAGCCATTCTCTTACCCGTTCTAAAACGCATGTGGCCTCCTTTGTCAGTTCGTCCGGGATGGGTCTTGAGGCAGGTAGCGCTCGACCGCGGCGGCTACCTCCTCGGCGAGGCTCTCCATCTCCCCCACGTAGGTCTCGACCAGCGAGCCGTCGGGGGCGAAGAGGAAGTAGGTCGGGTAGCCGATGACGTCGAAACGGGCGACGAGCTCCTCGTCGCCGACGACCACCGGGTAGCTCAAGTCGTGCTCCTTGAGGAAGTCGGCGACGTCTTGACGGCTGCCCGAGTAGACGGCGACGCCGAGCACCCGCAGGCCGCGCTCGCCGTGCTCGTCCTGGAGGCGGCTCAAGGTCGGGAAGGCCTGGATGCAGGGGAGGCACCACACGGCCCAGAAGTCGACCAGGACGAGCCGGCCGCGAAGCTTCTCGCCGGAGAGCCTCCCTCCGTCGAGCGCGACGGCGTCGAGGTCGGCCACCGTCAGCGCTTCTTGCGAGGCGGTGAGGTCCGGCGGCGACACGGCGAAAAGCGCCAGGGCCACCAAGGCGTAGATCCTTGGGGTTCGAGCTCTCATGGGAGCGATCCTAGGCACGTTCGACCTCCGCCTGCTTCTTGAAAGTTGCTTTTTCCCGCCCCGGCTAGTGATCTCCCCCTCGTTCCCCCCAAGGGGACGGCTAGCCGAGATAGCCGAGCTCCACCGCCTTGAGCACTGCCCGCGTCCGGTCGCGGACGCCGAGCTTCGAGAGGATCGACGAGATGTGGTTTTTCACGGTGCCCTCGGCGAGGTGCAGGGCGCCGGCGATCTCCCGGTTGGAGTAACCGCCCGCCAGGAGACCCAGGACCTGGATCTCGCGCTCGGTCAGAGGATCGGGCATCTCGAGGCCCGGGATCTCCGGGCCCAGATCGCTCAAAGCGCGGACGATACGCTCGGTCATGGCCGGCTGGATCGCCGTCCCGCCGCCGGCCACCGAGCGCACGGCGCGGGTCAGCTGATCGAGCGACACGTCCTTCAGGAGAAAGCCCTTCGCCCCGCCGCGGACGGCTTCGAGGACGACGCGGTCGTCGTCGAACGTCGTCAGGATGATGGTCGGTGGCAGGGCGCCGGCCTCGCGTAGCTCGCGCAGGACCTCGAGACCGTTTTTCTTCGGCAAGCGGACGTCGAGCAGGACGACGTCGGGCACCAGCTCCTGGATCTTCGCGAGGGCCTCCTCGCCGTCTTCGGCCTCGGCGACCACCGTGATGTCGTCGACGAGGTCGAGGAGGGTCCGAAGCCCCTCGCGCACCAGGGCCTGATCCTCGACCAGGCAGAGCCGGATCACGGTGTCTCCGGTATCGGGATGCGGGCGTCGACGAAAAAGCCCTGCCGTGGCGGTGAGCGCAGCTCGAGCCGGCCCCCGAGCTTCTCGAGCCGTTCCCGCATGCCGGTGAGGCCGTGGCCGGGACGAAGCTCCCGGGCTCCCTGGCCGTCGTCGCGGGCGTGGATCAGGATGCCGCCCTCGCCCCGCTCGAGCTCGATCCAGAGGTTTTGTGCCCTGGCGTGCTTGACGGCGTTGGTGACGATCTCCTGGATGCAGCGCACGAGCGCGTGGGCGCGTTCCGGGTCCTCGAACGAAACGTCGCGGGGCACCCGGAGGTGAATCTGCGGACGCGGGATGTCCTCGACCAGGGGCGCGAGGATGCGCTCCAGGTCGACCGGCTCGTCGGTGCGCAGCGTCCGGACCACCTCGCGCACGTCGGCGAGGAGCTGTTTCGTCAGGCCCTGACACTTCTCGATCTGCTCGCGCGGCGCCCCTTCGCTCGTATGCCGCGCCGCCTCGAGGTTGAGCGACAGCGCCGTCAGATGGTGTCCGAGGACGTCGTGAAGCTCGCGCGAGATACGGGTCCGCTCGGCGAGCTGACGGCTCTCGGCGAGGATCTCCTGGGTCGCCCGCAGCTCCGCGTTGGCCCTCGCGAGCTCCCGCCGCGCCTGGGATTCGGCCGCGGCGTAGTAGGAGACGAACATCGCGAGCGCCGCGAAGGGAAGCGAGAGGAGCGTCCAGCCCACGCTGAAGTAGAGCCCGGCATGGGCGATTCCGAGCCAGCACAGAAGCGCGCTCTGGACGAGGATCCACAGCACTCCGGCACGCAACCGGACAAAAAGCCCCAGCTGCGCCGCCACCACCATCAGGAGCATGGTCTCCAGGCCCGTGCAGACGACCTGGAACATGGCGAGGGCGGCGGCGCTCTGGACGAGGAGCAGCCCCTGGGCCCGGCGCCGGTGGCGCGAATCGGCGGGGGTGCCCGAGCTCGCCCAGAAGGCGAACGCGAAAACGAGCGCCGCCCCCAGCCACCACGCGAAGCGCTCCGGCGAGATCCGCACCTCCCGGCTGCCTATGCGGAAGCCCACCATGAGCATCATCACCGCCGGGGCTCCCGAGAGCACCCAGGCCGAGATGCCCGCCGCCCGCAGGAAGTGCCGTCCGTGGAGAGCCTGGCCCATGAGCCCCATTATAGAGGACTCTCGCCCGGCGCCGGATGTGCCGAAAGTCACGGTCGAAAGTCGTGACTTCCCGCACAAGCGCGACACGGCACGGCTCGCGTACTCTGAGCTCAGGACGGCGGAGAATGGCCTCCGCCGCCGGACCGGAGATCGAAACCATGAAGTGCCTAGCCTCCTGTTGCGGTGCCCTCTGCTACTGCCTTCTGGGCATGACGATGCTCGCCCCGACGCCCGACGCGGTCGACGACTGGAGCTTTTGGGGCGCCCTTGAGCACGGTGTCGAAGCCGCCGCTGCAACGATTGACGGCGCGCCGTGGTGCGTCGGCGCGGCGTGCTCGCTCCTCGGCTGGGGAGGGGGCGGCTACGTGCCCGGCGAGGCGGACGAGCCCGACGAAGTCGAGACCTCCACCCCGGCGAGCGGGGCGGCTTGCTCGCTGGGCGCGCCGTCCATCGTCCTCGGCAACTCCTCCGAGCTCTCCGACGACGAGAGCGAACGCGTCGTGTCCTACGTCGCCGAGCAGGTCCTCGCCACGGGACGCACCCAGTTCGACGCCGGGGAGATCACCGAGGCGACCGGGGTCGTGCTCGACGGCACCGATCCGCTCCTGCTGCGCCAGCGGGTGGCAGCGCGGCTCATGGAGAGTGAGGCGGGACGCAAGCTCTTCGCCGGCAGCCGCTGCGCCACCTACGAGGCCTGCTCCGTCTACGGCAACCTGGCTGGCGCGGACGCGGAGGTCCTCGCGATGTACGAGCGCGAAAAAAAGGAAGACGGACGGGCGTTCGACGAATTCGAGCTACCGGCGTTCACGGCCCATGACCTGGAGGGTCATGAGGTCAGCTCGGCGGACCTCCTGGGAGAGGACACGCTCCTCGCCTTCGTCGCCGTCCATTGCCAGCACTCTATGGACTCGCTCCCCATCCTCCAGCGCCTCCACGACACCTACGGCCAGGAGGGCCTACGCGTCGTGGCCGTGGCGGTCGGCAGCGGCGAGGTCGAGGACGTCAACAGCTGGTTCCCGCATTTCGAGCCCACCTACGAGGTCTGGGTCGCGAGCGGCACCGAGCTACCGGATGCGATCGGTAGCCACCTCGTCCCGACCTACCTCTTCGTCGACGAACGGGGACGGATCACCGAGAAGCTCGTGGGCTTCAAGGAATCGAGCGCGGTGAGCGAGAGGGCTCTGGCGCGGCTCGCCTCCGGCGGCGAGGACGGTGACGCCACCCTTTCGCGGTAGGGGTCGCCCCCCCGGAGCTCCCGCGGGAGATCGGATCCGGTCCCCGGGCCGGCCGGCTAAAGCTCCTGCAGGACCGCCGCGTAGCCGTCGCGGTAGGTCGGATAGCGGAGGCGAAAGCCCGTCGAGAGAAGCCGGTCGTTGCGGCAGCGCTTGCCCGCGCCCTGCTTCTCCTGCGACACCGGCGGCGGCTCGACGCCGAGGCGTTCGGCGAGCCACCGGAGGACCTCCCCGCGGTCCGCGGGAGCGTCGTCGACGCCGAGGTAAAGCGACGCCAACGGCCGTCCTTCGAGGTCGAGGGCGACGAGGTGCGCCAGGACGCCGGCGCAGTCGTCGCGGTGGATGCGGTTGGTGTAGGACGGCCCCGGCGGTACCACCGCCCGGCCCTCGCGCACCTGGCGGACGAGCCGCAGGCGCCCTGGGCCGTAGATGCCGGCGAGCCGCACCACCGTCGACGGAATGGGGCTCGTTTCAAGGCGCCGTTCCGCCTCCAGCATCAAGCGGCCGGTGAAGCCTGCCGGCTCGGTCGCGGAGCCCTCGTCGACCCAGTCGCCGCCGTCCTGGCCGTAGACGCCGATCGACGAGGTGAAAAACACCCGCCGCGGCGGGGACGGCCACGCCGCGAGGACGTCGAGGACGTTCCCCAACCCTTCGACGTAGGCCCGGCGGTAGGCGTCCTCGTCGTGGCGCGAGGCGGCGGCCGCGTAGACGACGTAGTCGGCCTCGGGGAGGCCTTGAAGCGTCGCCGGGTCGGTGAGGTCGGCCGAGATCGGGCGGAGGGGCTCGGGGAGCGCGGCGGCGTTTCGCCGCAGTCCCCAGACCTCGTGGCCTTGTCCGGCGAGCAGGAGCCCTGACTCGGTCCCCACGTCGCCGCAGCCGGCGATCAGGATGCGTGCACGATCTGTCGACCACTCTCGGGCCTGGGCGAGAGCTTCCTTGGTACCCACCTTGGTAGCCTACAGCACACGGTTTTCCACCGGGACGACGTTGTCGATGTGGATGCGCTCGTCGCAGATTCGAGCGTTATAGGATCACGGCGCACCGTCGAAGCTCGACCACGCTGAAGCTCCATGAATGAAACGCCCTCTGAATCGACGATCGTCTCCCCCGGGCGGCGGCGACGTTACGCGCTCCATCTCGGCGGCCTGACGTCGATCGCGATCTCTCAGCCGCTCTTCGACCTTCTCGCCCGCCACCAGGAATTCCTCGTCGCCCACCAGCTGACGTCGGCGGAGATCGCGATCCTCGCCGGCCTCCTCAGCTGGGGGCTCGCGGCTACCGCGGCATTGCCGGTGATCGCCGCCGACCTCGTCGCGCGCGGCCTGGGGAACCTCCTCTACGGCGCCGGAGTCCTGACCCTGGCCTCGACGATCGTCCTCCAGGTCCTCCGAGGGCTCCCGGCGCCGGCCTACGTCCACTTCGCGGTGGCGCTCACCGCGGGTTCGCTGCTGGCCTTCTCGCTGGTCTCCCTCGATTCGGCGGGCACGCTGCGACAGGCGGTCGCGAGCTTTTTTGGCCTGCTGGCCGCGGCCCTCGTCATCTGCCCGGCCTATTTCCTCTTCACACAGCCGATCGCCGGGCTGCTTCTCGTCGAGACCGCGCCGAAGACCGCGTCGGCTCCGAAGGTCACGGCGACGACGCCGATCGTCATGGTGGTCTTCGACGAGCTACCCCTGGCGTCGCTGCTTGAGCGCGAACGACGGATCGACGCCCGGAGCTATCCGGCTTTCGCCGAGCTTGCCGGAGGATCGCACTGGTTTCGCAACGCCACGACGGTGGCCTACCAGACCACCCTGGCGATCCCGCCGATCGTCACCGGACGCTACCCGTCCCATCGTGAAGCCACAGCTTCGGCCTATCCTGAGAGCCTCTTCACCTGGCTGGGAACGAGCTACCAAATGAACGTGATCGAGACAGTGACTCAGCTCTGCCCAACCGACGTCTGCGGCGAGGGTCTCCTCCTGACGACGTCTTTCGAGCGCTTGCGTGCGACGCTTTCGGACCTCGCCGTCGTCTACCCCCATCTCGTCCTGCCACCGGCGCTGACGACGGGCTTGCCCGACGTCACTTCGACCTGGCGGGACTTCCTTGGCAACGGTGGGGGCGCCGGCCGCGACCGTGCCGACGAGACGCACTGGAGGTCGCAGGGCGACGTGGGCTGGGTCTTCGAGCGCTTCCTCGACTCGATCGAGCCGCCGGTGCAGCCCACCTTGAGCTTTCTCCACGTCAACCTGCCCCACCTGCCGTGGAAATACTTTCCTTCCGGCCGCGAGTACGGACCGCTGGACATGGCGCGCCCCCCGGGTCTTGAGGGCGCGACCTGGCGCGACGACGAGTGGGCGGTCCTCCAGGGCTACCAGCGCTACCTCCTCCAGCTCGGCTACGCCGATCGGCTCCTGGGCCGGCTCCTCAAGAAGCTCCGGGACACGGGGGTCTACGATCCCGCCCTCGTCGTCGTCGTCGCCGACCACGGCGCCAGCTTCCAACCGGGACGCTATCGTCGGGTGCCCGACGCGCACACGGCGGCCGACATCTTCCTCGTGCCACTTTTCGTCAAGGTTCCGTTCCAGAAGAAGGGCCGGGTCACGGACCGTGCCGTCGAGACGATCGACATTCTGCCGACGATCGCCGAAGCTCTGGAAACCAACTTGCCCTGGGAGGTCGACGGCCGATCGCTTCTCGCCGAGCCGGACGGCCGACGCCAGCGGCATGTCGTGCGCGAGGTCGCCGGCCAACCCAAGCGCAGGCCCCTGCGGGGAGCGTCCCTCGATCTCCTCGACGCCGCGGTCGAACGCCGGCTGACGACATTTGGCGGCGGCCTCTTCGACGTCGGCCCATTTCGAGAGCTGTTGGGCCGCGAGCTTGTGGGCCAGGCGGTTCCCATCGGTGCGCCGTCGTCGCTGGAGGTCGAGGTCGAGGAGCCCTCGGCCTTCGAGGACGTCGATCCGCAGGGAGCGTACCTGCCGGCGCGAATCTCCGGTTACGTCGAGGCGGACAAGGGCTCGCCGCGGCCGTACCACCTGGCGGTGGCTCTGAACGGCGTCCTCCGGTCGGTGACCCGAAGCTATGAGGGCCGCGGCAAGGAGCTCTTCTCGGCGATGCTCCCGGAATCGTCTTTCGAGGAGGGATTCAACCAGCTCGACGTCTTCGAGATCCTGGAGGGCGAAGCGGGACCGGTCCTCGCGCCGATCTCGATCCGATCCGTCCGGTACTCGCTGGAGCGCGGGGCCAACGCTTCGATCGCAGGTGTCGCGCTCTCGGACGGACGCCGTTTCCCGGTCGAGGCGCGGGGACTTCGAGGCGAGGTCCGATTCCTGGGCGCGGTCTTCTCGGGATGGGCCGCCGACATCGACCGCGGACGTCGCGCGGATCTGGTCCTGCTCTTCCAGGACGACAAATTCGTCGCCCGCATCGCGCCGCGCCTGGGCTCGCCGGAGCTGGCAGAGGAACATGGCAAGTCGGGCCTCGAAGAGGCTGGATTCAAGCTCGTCGTCCCCTTCGCTCGGACCGGCCGGCCCGAGGCGTCGCGGCTCACGTTCCTGGCGGTGCTCGACGGGAAGGCCGGAGTCCTGTCGTACGAGTGAGGCCTTGAAGGGTCGCCGGATCGGTGAGGTCGGCCGAGATCGGCCGCTCGTCGCCGCTCAGGACCCCTCCGTGTCCCGTTCGTGCGGCGACGGCTGGGCCCAGAGCGTGAGCAGCAGCTCCTGGCCGAGCAGCCGGTATTGCGGGCGGCGGCCGGAGTGGCGTTCGCTCTCCTCGAGGATCCGCCGCACCCCTTCGCCCCGCGATTCGAGATACACCCGTCCGGTCTTCTCGCTATGCATGCGCGACAGGAAGCCTACCAGCAACTGGTGGCGGGTGAACACGCGGTAAGGCATGTCTTCGAGGGTCAAGGTGTTGGGCAGGGCGCCAGGGCTGTAGAGCTCGAGGCGGTCGGAGAATAGGAAGAGGCGGATCTTCCCCCCGCCGAGGGAGTAGTCGCGGTGGGTCACGGCATTGACGACGGCCTCGCGCACCGCCTCGATGGCGTACTGCGGATAGTCGAGCCGGCCTGCCGCCGATTTCGTCGCCGGCCGCAGCATGGATGCCGAGAAGGATGGACCCACCTTCCGCATTGGCGAAAGCGACCATCTCGCCGGCAAAGGCCTCGGCGTTCGGCGAAATCACCGAGCGTTTGCCGAGACGCAGCTCCTTGAGCTCGACGAAGCTGTCTTCCCCAGCGCGGATCCGGGCTTGGACTTCAGCTGCGGTGTCCAACATGGATGGAAGCGTACCCTGTGAAAGGTGTTCTTGGAAGACGCGTACGGCTATTCCAAGTCGGAGAGGCGGACGGGAGGTCAACGGCCGCCGATGCGCTCCGCGAGGACCCACGTCGCGCTCACCGTCAAGATCCAGTCGAACCTGGTCCACATGCTGCGCCTCCTGCGTGGCGGGCACCTCGGCGCCGAGGCGCTCTCCGAGACCAGCCTGTGGCTGATCACCACCGGCGGCCAGGAGCTGACGGCGGCGTCGAGCACCCTGATCCGGAACCTCGTGGTCAAGTCCCTCTCGAAATCCCTGCTGAAGTTCCTGCCGATCCTTGGAGGCGTCGTGGGCTACGGCCTCAACCGGATCTCGACCCAGGCGCTCGGCCGCCTGACTCTCAAGTGGATGGAAAGCCAGGGCGCCGACGGATGAAACCGGTCCGCTGAACGGTCGGGTCCAAGGTCCGTAGCGACGGATGTAAAGGCCTTGAAAAATCCTCTACGGCCCGGGAATCCCGAAGGGCGGCCCATACGTTGTTAATGAATGGTAGCGACGGGTGTCGGACGAACATTAGTTTCCCGACACCCTTCAGCTCCTCTCCTCCCCCCGTGTCGATCCCTCCACGGCACGGGGCTTTTTATTGTAGGGCAAAGTCCCGCTCTGTCCCCCTCGGGGAATCAAGGGGGGGGGAAAGGCTGTCAAAGCAGCTGCCGGAGCACGTACGGCAGAATCCCTCCGTGGAGGTAGTACTGGGCCTCCTGCGGTGTTTCGATGCGGACGCGGACCTGAAACTGTGTGGCCGTGCCGTCGTCCCTGCGGACGCGGACGGTGAGCTCACGGCCGGCGGCGAATTCACCCTCGACGAGCCCGGCGAGGCCCGGGATGTCGTAGGTTTCGCTCCCGTCGAGGCCGAGGCTTTCGGCCGACTCGCCGGGCAGGAACTCGAGAGGCAGGACCCCCATGCCCACGAGGTTCGAGCGGTGGATCCGTTCGAAGCTCTCCGCGACGACCGCGCGCACGCCCAAAAGGAGCGAGCCCTTGGCCGCCCAGTCGCGCGACGAGCCCGTGCCGTACTCCTTGCCGGCCAGGATCAGGAGCGGCGTCCCCTCCTCCTGGTACCTTATGGCCGCGTCGTAGATCGACATCTGCTCGCCGTCTTTTGCGGTGAAGCCGCCCTCGACGCCCGGCACCAGGCGGTTGCGCAGCCGGACGTTGGCGAACGTGCCGCGCATCATGACCTCGTGGTTGCCGCGCCGCGAGCCGTAGGAGTTGAAGTCGCGGGGCTCGACGCCGTGGGCCATGAGGTACGCGCCGGCCGGGCTGTCGCGTTGGATGGCGCCGGCCGGCGAGATGTGGTCGGTGGTCACCGAGTCGCCCAGGAGAGCCAGGAGGCGCGCGCCGCGGATGTCGGCGGGAGCCGTCGGCTCGCGCTCCATGTCGAGGAAGTAGGGTGGCAGGCGCACGTAGGTCGAGTCGTCGGCCCAGGAGAACGTCGAGCCGGCGGGCGTCGGCAGGCCCTGCCACTGCTCCTCGCCGGCGAAGACGTCGGAGTACTCGCTGCGGAACATGTCGGCCTTGAGCGCCTTTGCGACGGTCTCGGCGACCTCGTGATGGGAGGGCCAGACGTCTTTCAAGTAGACCGGCTCGCCGCCCGAGCCGGTGCCGAGCGGCTCGCTCGTCAGGTCGACGTCGGCGCGGCCGGCCAGCGCATAGGCCACCACGAGAGGCGGCGAGGCGAGGTAGTTGGCGCGGACGTCGCCGCTGATGCGGCCTTCGAAGTTGCGGTTGCCCGACAGAACCGCGGTGGCGACGAGGCCGCCCTCGTCGATCGCGTCGCGGATCGCCTCCGGCAGCGGGCCGCTGTTGCCGATGCAGGTCGTACAACCGTAGCCCACGACGTGGAAGCCGAGCGCCTCGAGGTCGTCCATGAGGCCGGCCTCCTTGAGGTAGCGGGTCACGACCTTGGAGCCCGGGGCGAGGCTCGTCTTGACCCAGGGCCGGGCCTTCAGGCCCCGCTCGACGGCCTTCTTGGCCAAGAGCCCCGCCGCCATCATCACCGACGGGTTCGACGTGTTGGTGCAGCTCGTGATGGCGGCGATCACCACCGACCCGTCCTCGATCTCGAAGTCCTGTCCTTTGAGCGACGCCTTGACCGGTCCGCCTGCGGCACCGGCGGGCCGCAGGCTGGGCAGAGCTTCGCGGAAGGCGCTTCCCATGGCGCTCAGACGGATCCGGTCCTGGGGACGCTTGGGTCCGGCGAGGCTCGGCTCGACGCTCGTCAGGTCGAGCTCCAGGGTGTCGGTGTAGGCCGCGTCGGGGCTGGAGGCCGAGTGCCAGAGGCCCTGATGCCTCATGTAGGCCTCGACCAGCGCCAGCTGCTCGTCGGAGCGGCCGGTGAAGCGGAGGTAATCGAGGCTCACCTGGTCGACGGGGAAGATGCCGCAGGTGGCGCCGTACTCGGGGGCCATGTTGGCGATCGTGGCCCGGTCGGCGAGCGGCAGGTTCGGGAGGCCGGGGCCGAAGAACTCGACGAACTTGCCCACCACGCCGTGGGCACGCAGCATCTCCACCACCCGCAGCACCAGGTCGGTGGCCGTCGACCCTTCGGGGAGCTCGCCGGTCAACCGGAAACCCACCACCTGGGGGATCAGCATCGAGATCGCCTGGCCGAGCATCGCGGCCTCTGCCTCGATGCCGCCGACGCCCCAGCCCAAGACGCCCAGGCCGTTGATCATCGTCGTATGGGAGTCGGTGCCGACGAGGGTGTCGGGGTAGGCCCAGGTGCCGTCGCCGCTCTTGGCCGACATGACGCCGCGCGCCAGGTACTCGAGGTTGACCTGGTGGACGATGCCGGTCGCCGGCGGCACGACCCGGAAGTTGTCGAAAGCGCCCTGACCCCAGCGCAGGAAGACGTAGCGCTCGTGGTTGCGCTCGAACTCGCGCTCGGCGTTGATGAGCAGCGCCGCGGCGCTTCCGTACTCGTCGACCTGCACCGAGTGGTCGATCACCAGCTCGGCCGGTTGCAGCGGGTTGATCTTCTCGGGGTCGGCACCCATCGCCCGCATGGCGTCGCGCATCGCCGCGAGGTCGACGACCACCGGCACGCCCGTGAAGTCCTGGAGCAGCACCCGGGCCGGCATGAAGGCGATCTCGGTAGCGGGCTCGGCCGCCGGGTCCCAGCCGAGGACCGCTTCGACGTCCTCGGCGGTCGTCGCCACGCCGTCTTCGCGGCGCAGGAGGTTTTCGAGCAGGATGCGCAGGGCGAAGGGGAGGCGGGAGACATCGTGGCCGCCTTCTTCGAGGGCCGCCAGGCTGGCGATCTGGTATGTGTGACCCGCCGCCTCGAGGATCGCTCGGGTGGAGAAGCTGTTTTTCATCGGAGACCTCGCGATCGGGACTTGCACGGCGCGGGCTTCGGCCTGCCATCTTGTGGGGTTGAGCTGGACGAGCCGCCGTGCCTCGACGCGGCGGAGGCTCATTCTATGCCAAAGCCGCCGCGACGTGCAGGCGTCGATTTCGGCGATTTTCTCGCCGCGACGACCGCCGCGGTGCTAAGATGGGTTCAGCATGGCGAAGCCGCGTACACCCGACGAGTCCCGAGAGCCTGCGGAGCGAGGCGAAAAGCCGCCGCCCGAGGCCCCTGGCGAGATGCGCGAACCGGAAGCCGCCGAGACCTCCGACCTCGAAACGCCGATCCTCCTGATCGCCATGCCGCAGGTTCTCGACCCCTTCTTCCACATGAGCGTCGTCCTGCTCATCGACCATCACGAGCAGGGGAGCCTGGGCTTCATCGTCAACCGGCCGACCCGGGTCCCGGTCTCCGACGTCCTGGAGGGGCTCGACATCCCGTGGCAAGGAGGGGACGATCAGAGCGCCTTTTTTGGCGGTCCGGTGCAGCCGCAGCTCGGCACCGTGATCTACCGCTCGCGGGAGCCGGTCTCCGACTCGGAGACCGAGATCTACTCCGGCGCCAGCTTGACCCAGAACATCCGCGACCTCCAACAGCTGGCGGCGGGCCCGCCGCGGGACCTGCGGCTTTTCCTCGGCTACGCCGGATGGGGCGAAGGGCAGCTCCTGAGCGAGATCCTGCGCAACGACTGGGTCACGGCGCCGGTGCACCACGACCTGGTCTTCGTCGACGATCCCGCCGAGGCCTGGCGCGCCGCCCTCCGATCGGTCGGCATCGACCCGGACCAGCTCCCCTCCTGGACCCCCCAAGACACCGACACCCCGGTCAACTGAGCCACCCTCGCCATGACCGTTTCGGGGAAGACCGCCATCGTGACGGGAGCGAGCGCCGGGATCGGCGCCGCCACCTTTCTGAGGCTCGCGGCGGCCGGCTTCCGAGTCGTCGGCGGTGCCCGGCGCGTCGAGCGGATCGAGCGCCTGGCCGAGGAAGCCGGCGGCGGCGCTCGTGCCCTGCCGCTCGACGTCACCGATCCGGGCTCGATCGCCGCTTTCGTCGCCGCGATCGACGACGTGGCCTTGCTCGTCAACAACGCCGGCGGCGCCCTCGGGCTCGAGCCGGTCGCCGAGGCGCGCGACGAGCGCTGGCAGTGGATGTACGACACGAACGTCCTGGGGACGATGCGCATGACCCGGGCGCTCTTGCCGGCGCTTCTCGCCTCGGGCGACGGGCACGTCGTCAACGTCGGCTCGGTCGCCGGTTTCGAGTCCTACTCCGGCGGCGCCGGCTACACCGTGGCGAAGCACGCGGTGCGAACGCTCACCCGCACCCTTCGCCTGGAGCTCGTCGGGAAGACCGTCCGCGTGACGGAGATCGCCCCCGGCCTTGTCGAGACCGAGTTCTCGAAAGTGCGCTTCGACGGCGACGAGGAGCGCGCCGCCAAGGTCTACGAGGGCATGACGCCCCTTACCGCCGAGGACGTCGCCGACTGTGTCGTCTACGCCGCGACGCGGCCGCCGCATGTCAACATCGACGAGATCGTGGTCCGTCCGCGCGATCAGGCCGCCGCCACCGTGGTCCACCGGACGCCGAAGTAACCTGGAGGCTTCAGGCATGGACGCCAACCGAATCAAAGAGGCCTACCAGCAGCTCGAGGCCCTCGACGACCGTCTCTCCTACAAGCTGCGGACCCGTTCCAGCTTGATGTCGCCCACCACCGAGCAGCTCGACGCCCGCATGAAAGACCTGGCGAGCTTCACCCTGGAGCTCAAGGACATCCTGCGCGAGTTCATGCTCGCTTTTGCCAAGCCCGGGACCGGACAGAGGTAGAGCGCCCTGAGCAAGCTCGTCAAGATCTCGGAGGATCTCGTCGCCGAGCTGGCCCCGCTGCGCTTCACGGCGCCCGCGGCCTACGTCCTGAATCCGCTCGAGTACGCCGCCGCGCCACACCGGGAGTACCTTCGCCGCTACGGCGCCGGCCGTCCCGAGGTGCTCCTGATCGGCATGAACCCGGGTCCCTGGGGCATGGCCCAGACCGGGGTGCCGTTTGGAGCGGTCTCCGCGGTGCGCGACTGGATGGGGATCGACGAGCCGGTCGGGCGGCCGCCGCGGGAGCACCCGAAGCGGCCGATCGAGGGCTTTGCCTGCACCCGCGAGGAAGTGAGCGGCGCCCGGCTCTGGGGCTGGGCGCGCGAGCGCTTCAAGACTCCGAAGCGCTTTTTCGCGCGCTTTTTCGTCGGCAACTACTGCCCGTTCCTCTTCCTCGACGAAGGCGGACGCAACGTCACCCCCGACAAGCTCCGCGCCGAGGAGCACCGCGCCGTCCACGAGCCCTGCGACCGGGCGCTGCGGCGAGTCGCCGAGCATCTGGGTGTGCGTTGGGCGATCGGCGTCGGCGCCTACGCCGAGAAGCGGGCGCGGACCGCCCTCGACGGGCTCGACGTCCGGATCGGGCGCGTCCTCCATCCGAGCCCGGCGAGCCCGGCGGCCAACCGGGGATGGAGCGAGGCGGCGACGCGTCAGCTGCGGGAGCTGGGGATCGAGGTCTAGCGCCTACGGTTCGAGGCTCTGATCAGTCGTCCATCAGCTCGTCGAGCTCGCCGTGGCGGGCGCGGTCGAGGATTTCCTTCACCGTCAGGTTGTGACCGGCGCTCCTCAAGTCTTGGAGGTCGTCGCCGTCGACACCAAGCTTGGCGAGTGAGAGGACCTCCTCGACCGAAAGGTTCGAGTAGCCCGAGCTGGCGTATTCCTGCAGGTCGTCCCCGTCGATACCGAACTTCGCCAGCGCCAGGATCTCGTCGACCGAAAGGCCCGCGTAGCCCGAGCTCGCGTAGTCGCGCATGTCCTCGCCGTCGACGCCGAACTTTGCCAGCTTCACCAGCTCTTCGACCGAGAGGTCGGCGTAGCCCGCGGCGGCGTAGTCGCGGACGTCTTCGCCGTCGAGTCCGAACTTCGCGAACTTGACGATCTCGTCGATCGAGAGGTCTGAGTAGCCTGCGGCGGCGTAGTCCCGGACGTCCTCGCCGTCGACGCCGAACTTGGCGAGCTTCACGAGCTCTTCGACCGAGAGGCTCGCGTAGCCTGCGCTGGCGTACTCGCGGACGTCCTCGCCGTCGAGCCCGAACTTCGCCAGCTCGACCAGCTCGCCGACCGAGAGGTTCGCGTAGCCCGCGCTGGCGTACTCGCCGACGTCTTCGCCGTCGAGCCCGAACTTCGCGAAAGCCAGGATGTCGGCGATCGAGAGGTTCGTGTAACCCGCGGCGGCGTAGCCCCGGAGGTCCTCGCCGTCGACGCCGAACTTGGCGAGAGAGACGATGTCGTCGACCGAGAGCCCCTCGTAGCCCGCACCCGCGTAGTCGCGGAGGTCTTCGCCGTCGAGCCCGAACTTCGCCATCTGAATCAGCTCTTCCGTGGCCAGGTCGCCGTAGCCCGCGGCGGCGTAGTCGCGGAGGTCCTCGCCGTCGAGCCCGAACTTCGCCAGCGACACCAGCTCGTCGGCCGAGAGGTCGTCGTAACCCACCGCGACGAAGTCGCGGAGGTCGTCTCCGTCGAGGCCGTAGCGGACCAGCTTCTTGAGCTCGTCGTCGCTCAGGCCGGCGTAAGGCGTACCCTTGAGGTCCTCGCGCAGCTCGGCGGCCTCTTCCTCGGCCCAGCGGTCGTCATCCCAATCCTCGTCGCCGTCGTCGGCCCAGGCGTTATCGTTGTCGCCGTCAGCGGCCCAGACGTTGTCGTCGTCAGCGACCCAAACGTTGTCATCGTCGTCCGAGACCCAGACGACCTCGTCGTCGTCGCTCCAAAGGGCTTCGTCGTCGTCGCTGACCCAGACGACCTCGTCGTCGTCGTTCCAGTAGTACACCTCGTCGTCGTCGCCGACGTACTGGAGGTCGTCGTCGCCCACGTACTGGAGGTCGTCGCCGCCGACGTACTGGAGGTCGTCGTCGCCCACGTAGTGAGCTTCGTCGCCTTCTCCGAAGTACTGGACGTCACCGCTTCCGACGTACTGAGCGTGCGGTTTCTCGTCGTCCTGCTTCTGGGCCTGGACGTACTTGTCGTCGTCCTGGGGCCCTGCGGCCGCGGGCATCGCCGTCGTCGGCGCGGCATAAAGGAGGAGCGCCGCGCCGAGGACGGCGACTGAAACCGACATGAGCGCCGCGGTAAAGGTCGGAACCGAGCTCCGGTTCTCCTCGTCGCGGCCCACGAGCCTGCGGACCCGGGCGAGGAGCGAGCCGTCGCCGACGCCCAGCGCCAGGGCGGGTGTGGCACGCAGGCCTTCGAGGTTCGCGAGGGCGCGGGCGTAGGTCACCGGGCTACCGGAGAGGCCGACCGCGAGGTCGTCGCAGCAGTTCTCGCGCTCGGCGCGCACCTGGCGCGACACCCACCACACAGCGGGGTGGTAGAAGAGGAGCGTTTCGACCATCAGCTGGAAGACGTTGACCAGGTAGTCGTGGCGCCGTACGTGGGCGAGCTCGTGGGCGAGTACCGCCTCGAGCTGATGGGGCGCCAGCCCGGCGAAAGCGCTCGCCGGTACCAGGATCGCCGGTTTGAGCCAGCCGACGACGACCGGGGTCTCGAGGCGCGCCGCTTCCAGGATCTCCACCGTCCTCGCGATCCCCAGCCGTGTGGCGAGGCGCTCGAGCGCCTGGCGCCACCGTTGGTCGACTGGACGCGTGTCGCGTCGCAGACGGCGGACCCGGCGCCAGCCGCCGAGATGGGCGAGCGAGAGGAGCGTGACGCCGGCGAGCCAGGCTACGAGGAGCCACGGCAGGGCGGGCTCGAGTCCCCGCCGCAGGGCGCCGAGCTCAAAGCCCGCCGCGGCCGGTTGCGTCGAGTGAGCCGCGGCCGGCAACGCCGGGACCGAGGCCTCCGAGGCGAGCGGCCGTGCCGTCGCCGCGAGGGCCTGCGTACCCTGCGCGGATGCGAGGTAGAACGAGGTCACGACCGGCAGGAGCGCGATCGCGACGAGGCCCGCGAGAGCCGCCGCGTAACGCGCCTGGCTCGAGCGGCGGCGCAGCGCGGCGAGGGCGCCGGCCACCACCAGGGCGACCGCGGCCCCTTGCCAGAGGAAGTGCACCAGCGCCCAGGCCGCCGGGTGGAGCAGGTTCGTCGAAAGTCCGTTCATCGAGCTTCTCCTTCCATCTCGTCGAGCAGCTGGCGGATCTCGGCCAGCTCCTCCGACGACGTCTCGCGCGCCGAAAGCGCGCGCAGGACCAACTGGCTCGCAGAGCCCTCGAACACCCGGTCGACCAGGTCGCCGATCAGGTGGCTCTGCACTTCCTCGCGGGCCTCGCTCGCCGAGTAGACGTGCGCGCGGCCGTTCAAGTCGCGCTCCACGAGGCCTTTGTCCGTCATGATCTGGAGCATCTTCAGCACCGTCGTGTAGCCCGTCGGTGTCGAGCGCTCCAGCTCGGCCTGCACCTCGCGGACCGTCGAGGGTCCGCACCGCCAGAGCACCCGAAGGATGCTCAGCTCTACGTCGGTGGGCCGGTTCGTCGCCTTGCGTGCCATCGTTTCCGTGATCTCCAGGAGGTCTATACGCGACTATCTACGAAGAGTTTCGTAGTGTCAACGAATTTCTTCGTAGATGGGTTCGTTACGATCCGCTCTGAGGACCGTGGAACCTTCTCGGCAACCTCTACGTCTCCCCTGGTAGGAGGTAGATTCATGAGCGACTTCGTCCGCGATCTTCGTCACGCCGTCCGACTTCTCGCCCGCAAGCCCACGGTCACCGTCCTGGCCGTGGTGTCTCTGGGCCTCGGGATCGGTGCCAACAGCGCGATCTTCTCGATCGTCAACGCCGTCCTGCTGCGGGACCTGCCGCTGCGTGCGCCCGAGGAGGTGGTCGAGGTCTACACGAGTGACTCCGGGGGTTTTCTCTACTCGGTCTCCTCGTACCCCGACTACCTGGACCTGCGCGATCAGAACGAAGTCTTCTCGGAGCTCGTCGCCCACAACCTGGCGCTCTCGACCTACGACGACGGGGAGTCGACGAAGCTTCTTTTCGGCGAGGAGGTGAGTGGCAACTTCTTCGACTTCCTGGGCCTGCCCATGAGCCGTGGCCGCGGTTTCCTGGAAGAGGAGTGCGCGACGCCCGGCACCCATCCCGTAATCGTCCTGGGGCACAGGTTCTGGCAACGCCGCTTCGCGGGCCAGGACGACGCCGTGGGCAAGACGCTGAAGCTAAACGGCGTCGACCTGACGGTCGTCGGCGTCGCCCCGGAGGTGTACAAGGGCTCCATGCCGGGCCTGGTAGCCGACTACTGGATCCCGCTGGCGATGCACGACGCGATGGCCGAGAGGCCGCGTCTGGAACGTCGGGGGGCTCGTTCGACACTGCTCAAGGGACGCCTCAAGCCCGGCGTGACCCTGGAGGAGGCCCAGGCCCAGTTCGACCTCTTGGGCGCGCGGCTCGCCACTGCCTATCCGGAGTCGAACGAGGGCCGAAAGCTCACCCTGGTGGCCTCGGAGGACGTCGCCTTGAATCCCGGCTTCGACGCCAAGCTTTTTGGCGTGGCGACGCTGCTGATGGTGATCGTCGGCATGGTGCTCCTGATCGCCTGCTCGAACGTCGCGAACCTGCTGCTCGCCCGCGCCGCGGACCGCCGGCGGGAGATCGCGATCCGGCTCGCCCTGGGCTCCGGCCGCGGACGCCTGGTGCGGCAGCTGCTGACGGAAAGCCTGATGCTCGCGGTCCTCGGTACCGGCCTGGGGTTGCTTTTCGCGTTCTACACGTCGCGGTTGATCGTCGGCTTCCAGCCGCCGTTGCCGATTCCGATCGCGGTCGACCTGGGGCTCGACCCGAAGGTGCTGGCCTTCACGCTCGGCCTGGGGCTCTTGACGGGGCTCTTGTGCGGCCTTGCGCCGGCGCTCCAGGCGTCGCGTCCGGACCTCGCGGCGACGATCAAGGGCGACGCCTCCTCCCAGGGCCGGCGATTCCGCCGCTTCGGGCTGCGCAACGCCCTGGTCGTCGGCCAGGTGGCGATCTCGACGCTGCTTCTCGTCGGTGCGGGGCTTTTCGTCCGCAGCCTGGGCAAGGCCCAGGCCATCGATCCGGGTTTCACCCTGAGCCACGGCGCCGCGGTGACGATCGCCCTCGGCTTCGGCAGCCAGTACGACGAGGAGGAGGGCAAGGTCTTTTTCGCCGAGCTTTTGGAGCACGTGCGGGCGCTGCCCGGCGCAAGCCGGGCGGCCTATGCCGAGTTCCTGCCGCTGGGAATGGCGATCAGCACCCGCACCTTCTATTTCGAAGGCCAGAAGGAGGCGCCCGCCGACGAGTGGCCGGAAGTCGACACCTCCAGCGTCGGGCCGGGCTACTTCGAAACGCTCGGCGTAGAGATCCGGAGGGGACGCGACTTCCTGGAGAGCGACCATGCCGACGCGCCGGGTGTCGCGGTGGTCAACGAAGCCCTGGCGCGGCGTTATTGGCCAGGCGAGGATCCCCTCGGCAAAAGGCTGCGCACGAAGGAGGACGGCCCCTGGTACGAGGTCGTGGGCGTGGCGCGGACAGGAAAGTACCGTACCCTGGGCGAGGAGCCGCGTCCCTACGTCTACCTCTCGCAGCTCCAGAGGTACGAGTCGCTGCGGACGCTCGTTGTGGCGGGCTCGGGAGGCGACGAGGCGGAGCTCCTGCGCCGGGTGCGCGCCGAGATGGCCGTCCTCGACCCTCACGTGCCGATTTTCGAGCAGAAGACGATGAGCGAGCACCTCGACGTCATGCTCTTTCCGGCCCGGATGGGGGCGGCGCTGCTGTCGGCTTTCGGCGTCCTGGGTCTGGTCCTGGCCTCGGTGGGGCTCTACGGGGTCGTCGCCTACTCGGTGGCGCAGCGGACCCGCGAGGTGGGGATCCGCATGGCGATCGGCGCCGGGCGCGGCGACGTCTTGAAGCTGGTGGTGCGCGAGGGGATGACGCTCGTCGCCGTCGGTCTCGTTCTGGGGATCGTCGTCGCTTTTTTCGGCAGCCAGGCTTTGAAGAGCCTCCTCTACGGCATCAGCGCGAGCGATCCGTTGACCTTTGCCGGTGTGGCGATCGCGCTCGTCGCCGTGGCGCTCGTCGCCAACCTGGTCCCGGCGCGGCGGGCGACGCGGGTGGATCCGATCGTGGCGTTGCGCTACGAATAGCTCAAGGCGGACGATCCCTTCGCGTTCGCCCCGCGGATGTGGAAGGATAGAAGACCGCATGAGCGAAGACACCTCCGACCCCGTCGCCGCCGTCGTCCCCGAGGTCCGGTGGATGGCCCTCGACCCGCTCGAGTTCGAGCGGCTGCGCCGCCTCGTCCGGGAGAACGCCGGCCGGAGCGACCAGGACCTCCTCGTGCTCTCGCACCGCGCGGCCGCGGCGGATCTGGGTGCCGTCGAGGCGGGCTTCGAGGTTACGGGGATCCGGTTGCTGGGGCTGCTGCTTTTCGGCCACGAGGAGTCCCTGCGGCGTTTCGTGCCCCACCACGAGGTGACCTACGAGGTTGACGGGGAGCGCGAGGTCCTGCACGGACCCATCCTGCGGATCCTGGATGAATTCAAGGAGCGCGGCGTCCCCGACGCGGCGCTCGATGCCCTGGGCGAGGCGCTCGCGCGGCGCGACTACGCGCGGCCAGGGGCCGTCCGGGTGGAGCGGGAGGGTGAGGAGACGAGGGTCGTCGGGGTTGACGGCGTCCTCGTGGGTGAGGTGGGCTCCGGCGGTTCTGTGCTCAATCCGCTCCTGGCGGAGGCGTTGCGTCGGGTCGGGTCCTGGGGAGCGGCCGCAAGAACCTGATAGGCTGAGCAACCATGCCGATACCTGAGCTCATCTCTCCCGAGCTGACTCTCGAGGAGTGGATCGCCTTGCCCGAGGAAGAGCCCGGTGAGCTCGTCGCCGGATATCTCGAGGAGGAGGAAATGCCGGACTTCGTGCATGAGCTGCTGGTGGCGTTGTTGGTCCGCCTGTTCGGCAACTGGGCTTTTCCGCGCGGCGGCCTGGTGGCGGGCTCGGAGCTGAAGCTCGCAATCCGGGCCGGGCATGGCCGCAAGCCCGACCTCTCCGTCTACTTCCCCGGGAGCCCTCGGCCTCGTGCCCGCGGGTTGGTCGACGTGGCCCCCGATGTCGTCGTCGAGGTCGTTTCGCCGCGTCCTCGCGACGGCCGGCGCGACCGCATCGAGAAGACCCACGACTACGCCGCTTTCGGCATCCGCTACTACTGGATCCTCGATCCCCAGCTTCGTAGCCTTGAGATCTTTGAGCTGGGCGAGGACCGACGCTACGTCCAGGCTCTTGCGGCGAGCTCGGGGAGCCTGGATGATGTCCCCGGCTGCGAGGGTCTGGTGCTTGATCTCGACACGCTCTGGGATGAGGTCGATCGGATCGAAGCTGAGGGCTGAGGACTGAATCTGAGGCAATCCGGTCCCGAGGTCGTTTTGCCTGTACGATGAGAGCCGGTCGAAGCTTGGCGGTACGCAGGTCGGAGTGAGGGAAGAGCACCAGGACGATGTCGCCACGCTCAGGTCCTGACACCGTCGTAGTCATCGTAGACGTCCATCTCGGGTCGTTCCCAGTCCTCGGCGAAGGTCGCCAGACGTCCACGCAGATCGGCAGCCTGGACCGCGCGATCCCGTAATTCTGCAAGCTCGCGGTGTTGTCCGCTTCGTCCATCCTGTTCCGCCGTTCCGTGACCGGCGGAACAAGGAAGGTGACGACCACCGGCGTCTCGTCCGAGACACCGGTAGGCGTCTCCTTCAGCTCGACTCTCCCCGCGCTGTACATTCCTTCGATGGCCTTCAGCATGACGTTTCCTCCGCTGCCCATTCTAGCACCCTCCGCCCATTCCGAGGCGAGCTCCCGGATCGGTGCCTGCCCGGCAGCGATGAGTGTCACGACCGAGGAACAACTCGCCCAGCTAGTAAGTAGGTCCGTCCTCCGGGAGGCCATAACGACCCGTCTTGCGGTTTCTGATGAAGCTGACCAGGCCCCGCCGGACGAGGTCAGCCAGATCGCGCTGTGCCGTACTCCGGGAGACACCGAAATGGCCCATCAGATCCTTCACTCCCACCGCCGTGTCTTTCTTTCCGAGCTGTTCCAGGAACCAGCTTTGACGCTCGCCTTTGTCAGCGACGGGCTAGTCGTCTTGTCCTGGCAGCCGGTAACGCCCGGTACGCGTCCGACCGACAAACGTCACCAGCCCGCGCCGTGTCAGGTCAGCGATGTCGCGTTCCGCAGTCCGCCGTGTGACACCGAAGTGGCTTGCCAGCTCCTTCACCCCGACGAGTTGGAAGTTGCGAATCTGATCCAGGAACCAGGCTTGGCGCTCGGCGGTGGTGCCATTACCGACATGCATGTGGCTCACCATTACCGACACCATTGGGGACACGTGGCTCATCGCGGTGGTGGAAGCGGACCATGACCGGCCCATTCTACCCTGGCTGAGAAGGAGCCGGCGATCTGGCTGACAGGACGTCAGGAACGCCGGCGCAGACGAGCGACGTCCTCGACGCCGAGGGCGTCCTCGGCACGACGGGTGAGCTCGTCGAGAAGCGCCTGGAGCCGGACACGTTCGGCGTCGAGCTCCTCCGTCGTCAAGCCCCTCGGCAGGCTCTGCGGCTCGCCGACGACGACCGTCACCTTCGAGAACGGCCAGGGGACGATCAGCCGGTCCCAGGACTTCAATGCCCAGAAGCGCCGCGCCGCAAAGCCCATGGGCAGGATCGGCTCGCCCGACATCTGGGCGAGGATCACCACCCCGACCTTGAAGTCGTAGAGCGGACCGCGGGGTCCGTCGGGGATCATGATCGGCGAGGAGCCCTGGCGCCGCAGGGCGCGGTGGATGGCGCGCACGGCGTTCAATCCGCCGCGGCTCGCCGAGCCCCGGACCACCGAGAGGCCCCACTGCCGGGCCACTCGCGTCACCAGCTCGCCGTCGCGCGACAGGCTTGCCAGGACCAGGATGTCGTAGCCCCGACGGATCAGCTGGTTGTAGAGGAACCAGGAGGCGAGGATGGACCGGTTGTGCCAGAAGCTCAGGATGTAGGGCTTCCTCTCCCGCCGCGCCTCCTCGATGAGCTCGCCGCCTGCGAGGACATCGAGCCGGTAGGTGGCGCCGACCAGAAGCAGGAAGACCCGCGCCATCCAGGCACCCAGGGTGACGAGCCACGAGCCGACGCGGGTGTGATGCCATCCCCGCGGCGGCAGGTCTTTCGGCGGCAGGGTCTTCGCCGGGCCGTTGCTCTCGGCCACGGCGGTCTAGGCCAGGCTGCCCAGGTAGTCGAGGATGTCCCCGACGGTGTCCATCTTGGCGGCGTCTTCGTCGCTGATCTCGATCGAGAGCCGGTCCTCGAGGTCGACGAGGAGCTGAAGCGCCTTGGGCGAGTCGATGCTCAAGTCGCCCACCAGCTCCATCTCGGGCTTGAGGTCCCCGGCGTCCTTGCCGCTGAGCTCGGAGATGACGCGGAGCGCTGTCTCTTTGAAGTCCATGTTCCTTATCTCCTGCGGAGCCGGCTCAAAGCCGCTCGAGCTTGCCTTCCAGGTAAAGCGAGCGCAAAGCCCGGCGCTGGACCTTGCCGCTCGTCGTCTTGGGGATCTTACCCCGGCGGACGAAGACCAGGTCGGCCAGGGGCAAAGAAAGCGTCCGGCCGATCCGGGAGCGGATCTCGTGGCCCATCTCCCGGAGCTTTTCGGGATCGCGGTCGAGCGCTTCGACGACCAGGATCGCCTCCTCGCCCTGGGCCGAGCGAGCCACCGAAAAAGCACCGCTCCGGGCCGCGCCGCCGCCGCCGGTCACGGTCTCGGCCAGCCACTCGATCTCGTGCGGCATCAGGTTGTGGCCGTGGAGGATGAGGAGGTCCTTGGTGCGTCCCGTGAGATAGAGCTCCCCCTCGTGGAGGAAGCCGAGGTCGCCGGTCAGTAGCCAGCCGTCCTGAAGGCCCTCGGCCGTCGCTTCCGGATCGTTGTAGTACCCGGCGAAGACCCCGGGGCCCTTGATGCGCACCTCGCCGATCTCGCCGTCGGCGACGGCGTGGCCCGCCGGGTCGGTGACGACGAGCTCGGTGTCCCGGATCACCCGGCCGACGCTGACCACGTCCGAGAGGCCGAGGCCCTCGCCGGCGCCGGCCGGCAACGGACGGGTGCGAACCCCCGTGCCGACGGTGTCAAAAGTCACCGAAAGGGTGGCCTCGGCCAGGCCGTAGCAGGGCCGGAGCTTCTCGGGGGTGAAGCCGCAGCGGGCAAAAAGCTCGCAGAAGCCCGCGACGGTCTCCGGGCGAATCATCTCGGCGCCGGTCATGGCGTAGCGCCAGGGAACGAGGTCGAGGTCGCCGAGGTCCGACTCCTTGAGCCGTTCGAGACAGAGCTGGAAGCCGAAGTTGGGCGACGGGGAAAATACCTTGCCGTGCCGGCCCAGCTCGGTGAGCCATTGCTTGGGACGGGCCAGAAACGACGTCGGCTGGAGCAGCGCCAGGTCGTAGCCGGCGATCGCCGAGAGGAAAAAACATCCCACGAGCCCCATGTCGTGGTGGAGTGGCAGCCAGGAGACCATGCCGTCGATCCAGGCGTGGGTCGGCTTTCCCGAGGGAGCGCCGATCGCTTCGTCGCTGGCGAAGGAGTTGTGGACCGCGCCGCTGTGGCGAATCGTGACCGCCCGCGGCAGACCGGTGGAACCGCTCGTCAGCTGCATGAAGGCGACCTCGTCGGGCTCGGGCTCGACCGGTGTGAAGCTTCTCGGGGCCGTACCGGCGAGCTCGCCGGCGGTGATCGCCGCAGCCGCGGCCCGTTCGGCCCCGAGCTCGCGGGCGGCGTCGCGGAAGCTGTCGCCGACCACCGCGTAGCGTGCGCCGAGCCGTTCGACGAGGCCGTCGACCTTGCGCAATTGGGCTTCGGCCGCTCCTACGGCGGCACCCGGGGCCACCGCGACGGGCAGGGCGCCGTAGAGGAGGGCTCCGAGCCAGGCGTCGAACCAATCCCAGGAGGTGGGGAGCGCCACCAGGATCCGGTCGCCCGGCTCGACGCCGAGGGCGGCCCAGCGTCCGGCCGTCTCACGGGCTCCGGCGAGGAGCTCCGGATAGGTACGGCGAGAGGGCTTTTCCCGGCGTCCCTCGAAGATCTCGACGCCCTGCTCGGGAAAGTGGCGCGCCGCCCGCTCCAGGGCGTCGGAGACGGTGGCCGGAGGATCAGGGAACGGACGGCTCAAGACGGCTCCTCCTCAAGCGCCGATCAGCTCCGCCTCTTGCGGGTCGCTCGCCTTTGCGAGGCCCTGAGCCACCCGCCGGCCGGCCTCGATCGACTTGTCGAGTCGCCAGGGGGCTTCGTTCTTGAGGCCTTCGAAGACGGCCTCGGTGTCGATGCCCATCTCGGCGAGCTCGCTTTTCAGAGCGTCGAAGATCGGCGGCACCTTGGCGATGACTTTTTCGAGGCGCGCGTGCAGGTGCTCGGACTGCGCCTGGGCCTCCTCGCCGCTTTTCTGCCAATAGCCGCTGAAGCGGTCCTCGAGGTAGATGTGGTTGAAGCCCAGGTGGCGGGCCTCGTCGAGGAGAATGCCGTCGGAGATGTCGCTTAGGACCGGGTCGACGTCGATGCGCCGGAACTCCTCCATCATGAGCTTGGCCAGGACCTCGCTCACCAGGACGCCGGCCAGCCACTCGGCGGGCTCGTCGCTGACGATCTGGCTCTGGAAGAGATAACCGGCCGGGAAGCGCCGGATCGAGAGCGGCTCACGGTCGAGGCGGTGGTAGAAGAGGGAGAACAGCTCCGTGTGGCGCGCTTCGTCGACCGCCCAGGTCGTGAGGTAGAACTGGCTTTCGACTTCTCCACGCTGGCCGAGCAGCGGAATCAGCCCCGAGACCGAGTAGAGCGCCGCCTGCTCTCCCATCAGGATCGGCGTCAGGACGCGGGCCATCTGGTCCTTGAGCCGCGGGCTCGTGATCCGCTGCGGCCTGTCCCAGTCGAGGTCGGTCGCCGACCACTGCGAGCGCAGGGCCTTGTGCCAGATCTTCATGTGGCGCTTCTTGTCGAGGTCCGGCAGGACTTTGTAGATTCGCATCGTGTCTCCTTCTGCGCCGCATGGTGCGGCGGGATGAGCAAGCATACCTGAGCGTCCGCGTGGGTGCACGGGGTCCCCCGTCGGCGGACCCAGAGCTCATCCCCGTTGTAGAGGATCATGGGCAGCACCGCCAAGCTTCTCTATGCGGCGCGGTACTTCGCGATGAGCTGATGAACGGCCGGTACGAGCTCGAGGGGTACCTGCATGACCGTCTCGGTCTGCTCGAAGGCGGCTTCGTCCTCGGCGAGGGCTTCCTCTTCGGTCTGGCTCTCGTAGTGATCGAGAACCGCCCGGACGCGTTTCTCGTCCCAACCCGGTGGAAAGTGGCTCTGCTTCATCTCTTTCTCCGTCGCTGGCGCCTTCGGTATGCCGCCAGGGGTTTGCCTCTGAGGTCGTATGCGGTGATGACGAAGAGACTGTCGGGCTCCGGCTCCGGTACATAGACGACTCGCAGGATTCTTCCCGCAACCGTCGAGCCGATCGCGATCCTCGATCCCTCGCTACCCATGCGGCTCTCGACGGGTCTGACAAGGACTTGCTCCACCTCGTCCTCCGTGACGCCGTGGTCGTAGATATGAGGCTGGTTGGTCTCAGGATCGAAATAATACCGGACTTTCATGTCGGCACCCATTCTACCAGAGCCGGTTGGCGGTTCCTCGCAAGGAGCCCTTGCACTGTCCTCGAAGGATCACGCCAGGAAAGGCGGGCGGGACGCCCGCGCTCCCAGCCCTCAAGGCCCGTGCTCATCATCCGCCGATCCGTGGACATTTGCCCCCCTCCGTGCTAAATACAGACGTCTCTACGGACACCCATTTGGAAAGGGCGGGCATTCAGATGAGCCTGCTGGACGCGTACGAGTTCCAGGGCACCGAGCGCTACGAGCCCCGGGGACGGCTCGGGTCGGGGACCTCGGGACACGTCTACCGGGTCTACGACCGAAAGCTCGGGACGCTCGTCGCCTTGAAGACCCTCCACAAGTCCGATCCGGTCGCCATCCACCGCTTCAAGAAAGAGTTCCGGTCTCTCGCCGACGTCAGCCATCCGCACCTGGTCCAGCTCTACGAGCTCGAATCCGACGCCGACCGGTGGTTTTTCACCATGGAGCTGGTCGAAGGGCCGGACTTCGTCGAGTACGTTCGCGGCACCTCGACGGCGGACGGCTCGCCGGTGACGTTCCACACCGGCCCCGCGGAGCAGCAGGCGATCAACGAGCGGCTCCGCGACGCCTTGAAGCAGCTCGCCGAGGGGCTCACGGCGCTCCACAACGCCGGGATGCTGCACCGCGACGTCAAGCCCTCGAACATCCGCGTGACCGACGAAGACCGGGTCGTGATCCTCGACTTCGGCCTCGTCAAGGAGCTCTTCAGCGGCCAGATCTACGAGACCCTCGACGGTGCCGAGGTCTCCGGGACCCCGGCCTACATGTCACCCGAGCAGGCGGCGGGGCTCAAGGTGACGCCGGCGAGCGACTGGTACAGCGTCGGCGCCGTCGTCTACGAGGCGTTGACCGGCCGGATTCCTTTCAGCGGCGGCTTCATCAAGATCCTCACCGACAAGCAGAAGATGGACCCGAAGGCTCCCGCCGAGATCGTGCCCGACGTGCCCGCCGACCTGACGGAGCTCTGCATGCAGCTCCAGGAGCGCCATCCCAAGAAACGTCCGCTGGGCGAGCAGGTGCTGGAACGGCTGGGGGTCGAGGCCGCCGTGCCGGTCCGGGAGACCTTGAGCTCTTCGTCGACCCTGAGCGCGCCCTTCGTCGGCCGGGAGGCGCATCTGGCGGCGCTCGCCGACGCCGTCGCCGACGCCGGGCGCGGCGTGACGACGCTCGTCTACGTCCAGGGGAGCTCGGGCATGGGCAAGAGCGCCCTGGTCCGGCGTTTCTTGAATGCCCAGCGCTACCGGGACGAGAGCTCGGTGCTTCTCGCCGGGCGTTGCTACGAGCGCGAGTCGGTGCCCTACAAGGCCTTCGACGAGGTCATCGACGCCCTTTCCCGCTTCCTACGCCAGCTGGAAGACCAGGTGGTCGAGGTCCTGATGCCGACCAACGTCCTGGCTCTGGCTCGGGTCTTCCCGGCGCTCCGCAGGGTGCAGGCGGTGGCCGGGGCGCACCGCCGGGTGCTCGACATCCCGGACTCACAGGAGCAGCGGCGGCGGGCCTTCAGCGCCCTGCGCGAGATGCTCCACCGGCTCGCCCAACGCCGGCCGCTCGTCATTTTCATCGACGACCTACAGTGGGGGGACCTCGACAGCGGGGTACTCCTCTCGGAAATCCTGCGGCCACCGGATCCGCCGCCCCTCGTTCTGATCCTGGCCTACCGCAGCGAGGAGCGGGAGACGAGCCCGCTCCTGGCGGAGCTTCTGGCGGCGGATTACGGCGCACCGACGAAAGTCCGGGAGCTCCTGGTGCAGGAGCTCTCGCCGGCGGAGGCGCGGCAGCTGGCCCTGGAGCGTCTGGGCGAGAGCGCGGGGTCGATTCAGGCGCTTGCCGAAACGATCGCCCGCGAATCGGGCGGAAGCCCCTTCTTTATCGACGAGCTGGTGCGCTCGGCGCGCGCCGAGACGGGGCTTGCCCGCGGTACGCAGCGCAGCCTCTCGGCGGAGGTGGAGCGGGCGCTTGCCACCCACGTGAGCCTCGAGCGGATGATCCACTCCCGCCTCGAACGCCTGATGCCGCCGGCACGGCGCCTCCTCGAGGTGGTGGCGGTGGCGGGCCGTCCGGTGGAGATCGAGGCCGCCCGCCAGGCAGCCGAGCTCGGCCGGGAGACCCACGCGGCGATCGCCAGCCTGCGCGGCGCGAGCCTCGCCCGGATCCGAACCGCCCAGGCCCGCGAGGAGATCGAGCCCTACCACAACCGCATCACCGAGGTGGTAACCGCGACCCTTGACCGGGAGAGCTTCGAGCGCCTCCACCATCGGCTGGCGCTCGCGCTCGAAGGCTCCGGCAAGGCCGATCCCGAAGTCCTGGGACACCATTTCCAGGAAGCCGGCGAGCTGAGCCTGGCGGCGAAGTTCGCCTCGGAAGCGGGCGACCAGGCGACGGAGGCCCTGGCTTTTGACCGTGCCGCCCGCCTTTACCGCATCGCGCTCGGCTACGGCGTCTACTCCTCGGAGGACGAGCGCCGCCTCCAGGTCAAGCTCGGCAACGCGCTTTCGAACGCCGGGCGTGGCGCCGAGGCAGCGCGTGCTTTCCTGCGCGGCGCCGAGGGCGCCACGGCGGCCGAGGGCCTGGAGCTTCGCCGCCGCGCCGCCGAGCAGCTCCTGATCAGCGGCCATATCGACGAAGGTTTCGACGCCGTCCGGGCGGTGCTCGCCTCGATCGGCATGAAGCTCGCCGCGACACCGCGCCTGGCCCTCGCCTCGCTCATCTGGCGGCTCCTGCAACTGAAGCTCCGCGGCCTCAGGTACAAGGAGCGCGACACGAGCCAGATCGCCGCCGAGGAGCTGATCCGCGTCGACACCTGCTGGTCGGTCTCGATCGGCCTCGCGCTCGTCGACACGATCCGCGGTATGGACTTTGGCAAACGCCACTTGTTGCTGGCCTTGAAAGCCGGCGAGCCCCACCGCATCGCCCGTGCCCTGGCGATCGAGGTGGGCTATTCGGCGACCGGGGGTACCAAGACCCAGGCCCGGACCACGGCGCTCGCCCGCGAGGCCATGACGCTCGCCGAACGTGTCAACAACCCTCACGCCATCGGCCTCTCAAGTCTCATGGCCGGTATGGCGGCCTACCTCGGAGGGCACTGGAAAAAAGGCCTCGATCTCCTCGACCGGGCCGAGGCGACCCTACGCGAAGGCTGCACCGGGGTGACCTGGGAGCTGGATACGGCGATGTCGTTTCAGCTGCGTTCGCTTCTCCTGATCGGTGACGTCCGGGAGATCAGCGCGCGGCTGCCGCGGTGCTTAAAAGACGTCCGCGACAAGGGCGACCTCTACGCCGAGGTCAACCTGCGCAGCCGCGCCGCCTGGTTCGTGCTGTTGGCCAACGACCAGCCGGAGCAGGCGCTCGCCGAGGTCGAGAGCGCCATCGCCCGCTGGTCGCAGCACGGCTTCCACATCCAGCACTACTGGCACCTGACGGGTCAGGTGGAGATCGCCCTCTACCGGGGCGACGCCGCGGCCGCCTGGGAGGCTCTGGAGCGCGCCTGGCCCAAGATCGAGAGGTCGCTCCTCCTGCGCATCCAGTTCACCCGCACCGAGGGACGCCACCTGCGGTGCCGCGGCGCCCTGGCCGCCGCCGCCAGCGTCGACTCGAGCGAAGGACGGAAGCTTTTGAAGCTCGTCGCCGGCGAGCTCAAACGAATCGAGAGCGAGAAGCTCTTCTGGGCCGACCCGCTGGCCCATCTCGTACGGGCCGGAATGGCGAGTCTCGCCAGCGACGAGAAAGCCGCCGTCGAGCTCCTGGTCTCGGCCGCGGCCGGCTTCGACGCCGCCAGCATGAACCTCTACGCCGCGGTCAGCCGCAAACGCCGGGGAGAGCTCATGGGTGGCGAAGGGCAGCGCTTCCGCGAAGAGGCCGAGCGCTGGATGACGGAGAACGGCATCGTCAACGCCGACTCGATGGCCGACGTCCTGGCGCCGGGTCGCTGGCTGTAAGGGCGCACGGCCGGGCGCCCCCTACGTTTTCGCAGAAACGCCTCGGGCTGAGATACAATAGAGGCTCGGAGGGCTCGACTCCGGACCGCTGGAGGAATGAAGGAGAAAAAGACATCTCGAGACCGGGGAGCGAGATTCCTCCTCGTGGCAGCCAGCCTGGTGCTGGTCGTCGGAGGGATGCGCGCGGTCAAACCCATCGCCCTGCCGATCCTGGTGGCGATTTTTCTGTCGATCCTCTCCGCGCCGCTTCTCTCCTGGCTGCAGCGTCGCCGGGTGCCCAGGCCGGTCGCCGTGCTGGTGACGGTGCTCGCCAACGTCTCGGTGATGGCGATCCTGCTGGTCATGGTCGGCGGCTCGATCAACGAGTTCGCCAAGTCGGTGCCCGGCTACCAGGCCAACCTCG
This sequence comes from uncultured bacterium, assembly GCA_965371445.1. GTDB lineage: Bacteria > Acidobacteriota > Thermoanaerobaculia > Multivoradales > J023 > DASWIG01. The sequence goes on from CBDUYN010000064.1 coordinate 31,039, forward strand.
AGGCCAAGGCCGAAAGTTTCATCGAACGGCTCGAGGATTGGGGCTTCGACACCTCGGAGCTCAGCTGGCTCAAGACCGAAGCGCCCGAGGAGGCTCTCTTTGGCGAAAGCCTCTCCGGAGACGGCGAGATCCCGCCGCTTCCTCCACCGCCCGTCTCGCCGCCGCGCGGCGAGTTCTCGCCCTCGGACATCATCAGCTCGGGCTGGATCCTCGACCTGATCGGCGCGACGCTCTCCTCGATCGCCTCGGTCCTCTCCATGACGCTGATCGTTTTCCTGCTCATGGTCTTCATCCTCTTCGAGGCCGCCGGATTCCCCACCAAGCTGAAGCTGGCCTTCGGTTGGAAGGATCGCGACCTCGACCGCTTCACTCGGGAAATCCAGCGCTACCTGGTGATCAAGACCCTGATTTCCCTGACGACCGGGGTCCTGGTAGGTCTCGGGGTCTCGGTCCTGGGGGTCAAGTATCCCCTGCTCTGGGGTCTGATGGCCTTCCTCCTGAACTACATCCCGAGCATCGGATCGATCATCGCCGCCGTCCCTCCGGTGCTCCTGACCTGGATCGACGTCGGGTTCGGCCGGGCGCTGCTCGTGGGCCTGGTCTTCCTGGCGGTCAACGTCTGTTTCGGCAACCTCCTGGAGCCCCATCTCATGGGACGCCGCTTCGGCATCTCGACGCTCGTCGTCATCCTCTCCCTGATCTTCTGGGGCTGGCTCTGGGGACCCGTGGGGATGCTGCTCTCGGTCCCTCTGACCGTGATCCTGAAAGTCGTCCTGGAGAACACCGAGGACTTCCGCTGGCTGGCGCAGCTGATCGGCGCCGAGCCCCGCCAGGCCGCGCCGGCCGCCGCTGTGGCCCTCGACGACCCTTCGCTCGTCGGCTCGACGAAGAGGTGAGCGACGGCCCGGGACCGAGCGGACGAATAAAGAGCCGCGGCAATCCTCACCGCCCTGGTCCTCGCCGTGGTTTTGGGCTACGATCCCCCCACTTTGCTGCGCTTCGTCGTCAACGCCGTACCGCTTCTGGTGCTTTTCTTGGCCGTCTTCGGCTTCGTCGTCGGCTATCTCGACTTTGGGCCCGTCGGCAAGCTCACCGTGCTGGGGCCGCGGGCGGCACCGGCGGGGATCGTGCTCGCCACCTGGCTCCTCGAGGCCTTCGGCCTCGTCGTCCTGTACCTCCTGATCGAGGGCCGGAGCCGCCTCTGGTGGCTCGACGGCCTCCTGACCGGATGGGTGGCGTGGATCTTTCGCGGCCCCTTGCTCGTGGTGACGATCGTCGTGGCGGCCGGACGCGCCCAGAAGCCCTGGTGGCGTCTGGCGCTCGGCTGGTGGGTCCTCTACACCGTCTGCGGTCTGACTCTGGCGGTTCTGCGTCGCCGGCAGGCTCGGGCGCATCCAACGCCTGTGCCGACGGCCGAGACCGGGGGAGAATGATGCGAATCGCCGGGGTCGGCAGAGCCCTCCCGCCGCATTACTACGGCCAGGAAGAGCTCCTCGACGCCTTCCGGCGTCATTGGGCCGTCCAGCATTACAACCCCGAACGTTTGGAACGTCTGCATCAAAACGTCCTGGTGGGCGGCCGACACCTTGCCCTGCCACTGGAGGAGTACGAGAAGCTCGAAACCTGGGGTCAGTCGAACGACGCCTGGATCCGGGTGGCACTCGAGCTCGGCGAGGCGGCGCTCGGCGACGCTTTCGAACGTACGGGCCTGCGGCCGGAGGAGGTCGGCGCGCTTTTCACCGTGACCGTGACCGGGGTCGCGACGCCGTCGCTCGACGCGCGGCTGATGAACCGCCTGCCGCTTCCGGCGAGCCTGCGGCGCGTTCCGATCTTCGGGCTCGGCTGCGTCGCCGGGGCGGCGGGGGTGGCTCGGGCCGCCGACTACGTCCGCGCCTATCCCGACCAGGTGGCGGTGCTGCTCTCCGTCGAGCTCTGCTCGCTCACCCTCCAGCGCGAGGACCTCTCGGTCCCCAACCTGATCGCCAGCGGGCTTTTCGGCGACGGCGCCGCCGCGGTGGTGGTGGCGGGCCGGGACCATCCGCTGGGGCGGGGCGGCGACGGACCCGAGGTCCTCGCCTCGCGCTCTGTCTTCTACCCGAACACCGAGGAGGTCATGGGCTGGAAGATCTCCGAGCGCGGCTTCGAGATCGTGCTCTCGGCCGAGGTGCCGAAGATGGTGCGCGACCACCTCGGCGGCGACGTCGACCGCTTCCTCGCCGAGCAGGGCCTGAAGCGCCGCGACGTCACCTCCTGGGTCTGCCACCCAGGCGGTCCCAAGGTCCTGGAGGCGATGCAGGACGTCCTCGAGCTCCCGCCCGAGGCCCTGGAGCTGACCTGGCGCAGCCTCCGGGAGGTGGGGAACCTGTCGTCGACCTCGGTGCTCCTGGTGCTCGCCGAGACGATGGAATCTCGGCGTCCGCCCGGCGGCAGTCGGGGGCTTCTCTTCGCCATGGGACCGGCCTTCTGCACGGAGCTCGTGCTTCTCGGCTGGTGAACCCTTGAAGAATCCTTGGTTCCAGGGTCTCCTGGCCGCCGCCTTGGGCCTCGGGCTCTGCGGCTGCGCTCGGGAGAGCGCGCCCCCAAACGTCCTCTTGATCACCATCGACACCCTGCGCGCCGACCACCTCTCGTGCTACGGCTATCCACGCGCGACCTCGCCCGCTCTCGACCGCCTGGCGAGCGAGGGGGTGCGATTCGACCAGGCCTCGGTGCAGTGGCCGAAGACGGGACCCAGCTTCGCGTCGATCCTCTCCGCCACCTACCCGAAAGACAACCGGGTCGTACGCCAGGTGGGCAAGCCCATCTCCTTCGAGCTGCGCATGCTGGCCGAGGTCCTCGCCGAGCACGGCTACACGGCTCACGCCGTGGTCTCAAACGGCGCTCTGGCGAGCGAGCTCGCCTACCACCAGGGGTTTGAGACCTACTTCGAGACCTGGAAGCTGCCGGAGGAGGAGGCTGAGGGCAGCCACGCGGCGGTCGTGAACCGGCAGGCCATGGCGGCCGTCAAGAAAATCGACCGCGGCCGTCCGTTCTTTCTCTGGGTCCACTACATCGATCCGCACTTCCCCTACGCGCCGCCGGAGCCCTGGACCGACAAGTTCCAGGACGACGCCCACTACGACGGCAAGGAGAAGATCCGGCTCTTCGACCACGGCCATCGCGAGATGCTGGGGATCGGGAGGAAGAAAATCCTCGACGGCCGCGACGACCTCGGCTTCTACGTCGCCCGCTACGACGCCGAGATCGCCTACGTCGACCATGAGATCGGCGTGCTGCTCGAGCACCTGCGCGGCGAAGGACTGCTGGAGCGGACCCTGACGGTCGTCACCTCCGACCATGGCGAGTCGCTCGGCGAGCACGGCTACTACTTCGGTCACGGACGCTTCGGTTTCCAGCCGGGACTTCGGGTACCGCTTCTCGTCCATCAGCCAGGGGTGCTCGAACCGCATGTCGAGGAGGCACCGGTCGAGCTCGTCGACCTGATGCCGACGATCCTCGAGGCGGCGGGCGTCGAGCTCGAGGAGGGCCGGTGGATGCAGGGCCGCTCCTTCCTCGGCCGCCTGCGCGGCGAGCCTCCGGAGGGCGACGCCCGCTACGCCTACGCCGAGGCCGGGACGTCGACCCGACGGCGCTGGCAAAAAATTGTCCGTGACGAGCGCTTCAAGCTGATCCACGCGCCGGCGGGCAAGGATCAGCGGTGGATCGGCGGCCCCGGCAACGACCTGGCGCTTTTCGACCTCCGCGAGGATCCCGGCGAGACGAGAAACGTCGCCGCCGAGAACCCCGAGGACTTCCAGCGCCTGAAGCACGCCTTGAACGTCTGGTGGAACGCGGCGGCCTTCGACGTCTGGATCGACACCGTGCCGGACGACGCCGGCGACGGCGAGATGGACGCCGAGACCCGCAAGCAGTTAAAAGCGCTCGGGTATCTGAACGACGGCGACTGACGAGGCGGGCGCGCACCGGCCATGGAACTTGTCCCCGCGGTCCCGCACCTGGTCCCACGGCATTTGGCCGCCACGCAGCTTCGGGCTACTATTTTCCAATGACTTTCCCGGGACGCAACGCGACACGGCGCTTCGTAGCGGCGCTTGCCTTCGCCTTGGCCCTCAGCTCTGTGGCCCCCGCCGGGGACGACGTCCCACCCGCCGAAGAGGTGAGCGCCGCCGCCGCGCTCGCCCCCCGGTTTCAACGTTGGCTGGAGGACGTCGAGCTCCTCATCACGGAGACCGAGCGCGAGGTCTTCCTGGCGCTGGGCCAGGACTACCAGCGCGACCACTTCGTCCGCCGCTTCTGGAAGGTCCGCGACCCCTTCCCGAGGACGACCTTCAACGAGCTCCGCGAGGCCTGGGAGGCGCACGTCGCCGTTGCCCGCCAGCAGTACGAGGAGCTGCGCGGCGAGGCGGCGCGCATGATCCTCTACTTCGGCCCCCCCGAGAACCAGACACGCCTCCAATGCGGTGCGGTCATGTCGTCGATCGACGTCTGGTTCTACCCCGAGGGAAGCGGCCGCATCGGGAATTACTTCACGCTCGTCTTCCTCGGTCACCCCGAGAGCGCCGCCTATCGGCTCTGGAATCCGAACGACGGCCTGCGCAGCCTCGTTTTGCCGGGACGCGGCGCTTCGATCGCGTCCCGTTCCGAGCCCACGACCTCTCTGACGGGCAGCGAGCGGGAGCTCGTGCGGTTGATCGCCCGTGAGTGCGTGCGCGGCGACGACATCTTGAGCGCCCTCACGACAGCCCTCGACTTCGCCGCCGTCGAAGACGCGGTCCACCCTCCCCCGCCCGGCGACGAGTGGGTTCGGAGCTTTCTCGCCCGCTCGACCGACGTACCCGTTGGGGTCGAGCCCCTTCCCGGCGTCCTGAGCCTGAGCTTTCCCGGCCGCCGCCAGAGCCGCACCGTGGTCCAGGGGCTGGTGTCGATCGGGCGCGCCGCGGCGGCTCCCACCGAGGGCGATCGCTTCTACAACCTCGTCCTCGACGGCGAGGTGCTGCGCAAGGGCCAGCTTTTCGACAGCTTCCGCTACCGGTTCGACTTCCCTACCGCCGACGCGCCGGAGCTCCTGCCCGTCGTCACCCAACGCTACCTGCGGCCCGGCGAGTACCGGCTGATCGTCAAAGTCGAGGACATCGGCTCGAAGCGCGTCTTCCGCGAGGTCCGCGACCTCAAGGTGCCGGTTTTTGATCCCGCCGTCCACCTGGCGGCGGCCGCCGCGAGCGAGGCCGCGGAAGGCCCGGGCGTCGAGTCCGCCGCGGAGGCTGGAACCGTCACCTACGAGACGCGCCTGGTGGAGGCCAACGCGACGATCGCGACCGGTGAGCACTCGATCAAGATCATGTCGCTCCCCGACCTCTTGATGGTCGGCAAGCTCCGGGTCCTGGCGCGGACCCGGGGCGAAGGCATCGCCAAGGTGGCTTTTGAGCTCAACGGCGTCGAGCAGTTGCGCAAGACGAAGCCCCCTTACAGCGTCGAGATCGAGCTGGGACCGACGCCGCGGTTCCACACCTTGAAAGCCGTCGCCCTCGACCGGGACGGCCGCCTCCTCGCCGTCGACGAGGTCCTCGTCAACGGCGGGCCGCATCGCTTCGCGCTCCGCCTCCTCGAGCCCCAGGCCGGGCAGCGCTACACCCGGAGCCTCCGGGTCCACGCCGAGGTCGAGGTGCCGGAGGGCGAGCGGCTCGACCGGGTGGAGATCTTCTTGAACGAGACCCGGATGGCGACGCTCTATCAGCCGCCCTTCGAGCACCCGATCCTGCTCGAAGGCACCTCCGAGCTCGCCTACGTGCGCGCCGTCGCCTATCTCGAGAACGGCGTCACCGACGAGCAGGTCGTCTTCGTCAACGCCCCCGACTTCGTCGACCACTACCGCGTCAACTTCGTCGAGCTCTACACGACGGTGGTGGACAAGAAGGGCGAGTTCCTCGACGATCTGCGCCAGGTTGAGGTCGTGGTGCTCGAAGACGACGTCGAGCAGAAGATCCGCCGCTTCGAAAAAGTCCGCGACATGCCGATCAACGCGGGGCTCGTGATCGACACCTCGACCTCGATGATGCGGGTGCTGCGCGACGTACGCCGCGCCGCCCACCGCTTCCTGGAGACCGTGCTGACCGAGCGCGACCGGGCGGCGGTCATCACCTTCAACGACGCCCCGCAGCTCCAGGTACGCTTCACCTCCGATCCGGAGGTGCTCGCCGGCGGCCTCGTAGGGCTCGTGGCCGAGGGCGAGACGGCGCTTTACGACACGATCGTCTATGCGCTCCACTACTTCAGCGGGGTCCGCGGCAAGCGGGCGATCATCCTGCTCACCGACGGCGAGGACTCCTCGTCGACCTACTCCTTTGACGACACGATCGAGTTCGCGCGCCATACCGGGGTGGCGATCTACATCATCGGGCTGGGCCTGCCCTCCGAGCCCCAGGTGCGCTCGCTCGTGCGCCAGCTGGCCCACGAGACCGGCGGCGAAACTTATTTCATCGACCGTGTGGAGCAACTCTCCCGGGTCTACGACGAAATCCAACTCGAGCTACGCTCGCAGTACTTGATCGCCTACCAGTCGTCGCAGATGGGAAGAAGCAACGAGTTTCGCCGGGTTGAAGTCGTCGTCGACCGCAGGGGCGTCAAGGCCAAGACGATCCACGGGTACTACCCATGATTGGAGACCGCCCCCCTTTGGGGGGACCCATCACCGCGTCGCAGACGCTGGTTTTGGCCTCGGGCTCGCCGCGGCGGCGTGAGCTCCTCGAGGGCCTGGGTTTTGAGCTCGTGGTGCGTCCGGTCGACGTCGACGAATCGGTAGGAGCTCAAGAGACGCCGAGCCACTACGTGCGGCGCCTGGCACGGACCAAGGCGGCGGCCGCGGCCCGGCCGGGAGCGGCCCGGCCGGGAGAGCTCGTCCTCGGTGCCGACACGATCGTCGTTTCGGGCGGCGAGATGCTCGGTAAGCCCGCCGATCCGGACGACGCCCGGCGCATGCTGCGGCTTCTTGCCGGCCGCGAGCACGAGGTCAGGACCGGGGTGGCGATTTGCCATCTCGACCGCGGCCTCGAGGAGGTGGTCGAGGAGACGACGCGGGTGCGCTTCGCGTCTCTGGACGAGGAGGAGATCGACTGGTACGTCGAGACCGGCGAGCCGCTCGACAAGGCCGGGGCCTACGGCGTCCAGGGACGGGGCGCGCTTTTCGTCGAGGCGGTCTACGGAAGCTATTCGTGCGTCGTGGGGTTGCCGATCGCGGCGACCTACCAGCTGCTGCGCCGCGCCGGCTACCGGGCGCCGAATCTACCGTCCCCTCGGGGGGAACGAGGGGGGGAGCGCCCGGCTTTCCTACGAGCTTGATCGGCTCGCCGAGGGCGTCGGGGGAGAAGTCCTCGACGCCCCGGCGACGCCGGGGCCGGGAAGTGCTACAATCGTGGCCCACCGGCCCCCGAGGCTGAGCGAGCCAGGAGGAGATCTACCTACGATGAGCCGCCTTTCCTCTCCGTCCCAGATCATCTTCGACCCGACGCCTGAGATCTTTGCCACCGACAGCGCGGGCTTTTTCCACTTCCCTCTGCAGCACCGGGGAGAGACCCTGTTCGAGACCGCGAGCTTCGACGAGATCCGCTTCGTCTTCTCGCTCTGGCACCCGTCGCCGAAGTCGACGATCGACTTCGACCGTGCCTACGCCGAGCTCAGGGCGTCGTTCGACCCGGAGGAGGAGCACTGGGTCAAGCTTGCCGAGATCGAGCCGGTGATACCGCCCTACGGCGCCGGCGACAGCTTCGACGGCTGGATCGTCCTGCCGGTGCTTGCCACCCAGAGCTCCTTCGCGCTTTTCGGCAGCGGCTTCGAGCCCCGCGCCCGGGTGCAGATCCGCGCCAGCGTCTACCTCGTGGCATAAGGCACAATGGTGACGATCGTCGAACGCACCGTCAACGTCGCCTCGGAGCCCCAGACGATCTGGGGCCTCCTGGTCAACCTCGGGTCGTGGAAGACCTGGTGGAAGGAGTGTGTCCAAGCCCAAGCCGACGACTCCCTGACGCTTCGCGAGGGCTCGCAGATCGAGCTCGTCCTCCATCCCCGGCACCGTAAGGTCACCCTCCGCCCCCACGTCGACATGATGACCGAGGGCCGCACCCTGAGCCTCACTCAGCTCTCGCCGTGGCTTAGGGCCACCGTGGTGTGGACCGTGAGCGAGGGACCGATGGGCGCCAAGGTCAGCGTCCGCGGCGTCTTCACGGGCTTCCAGATCTGGGTGATGGGGCTCTTTGGCAAGAACACGATCTTCCAGACGAGCCTCTACTCGAGCCTCCGGGGCTTGAAGAAACTCGCCGAGAAGATGGTCTAGATGAACGCCAAGAAGCCACCGTTCAACGTCCGCCTGGGGCTTCGGGGCTGGGAGCTTTTCTGGGCGCACCTGAAGCTGACCGAGGCCCGGGACGCGGTCCTTTCGGCGCGGCGTGACGCGGTCGCCGCCGCGGCCCGGGAGCGTTTCGGCGCGACGCCGGCGCTGGCCGCCCATCCTACGGTCCAGGCCCTGCGCCGGCTCTTCCGCGAGGCGGGATGCGACCCGACCCGCTACCGTCCGGCCTCCGAGGCGCTTCTGCGCCGCCTCGTCAAGGGCTCGCCGCTGCCGGCGATCCACCCCATCGTCGATCTCAACAACTGCCTCTCGGCGGAGCTTCACGTCCCCTGCTGCGTGATGGTCGAGGGGACGTTCGGGACCGAGCTCGTCCTGCGCTCCGGAGGACCGGAGGACGGCTACACGTCGCTTCGGGGACCGTTCCGTCCCGAGGGCAAGCCGCTGCTCGCCGACGAGGACGGACCTCTCGACACGCCGATCACCGGCAACGAGCGCGTCAAGGTTCGCGAGGCGACTCGGGCCGCCTGGCTCGTGGCCTACCTGCCGGCGGGCGAGGTCACCTCGGAGGAGGCGCGCGAGATACTCGTTGGCCTCGCCCGGGAGACCGGCGTCGAGGTCGAGGTCTACGCGCCTTCGCGGTGACCGGGGCGCACGGCAAACCCCAAAAGCCCCAAGAGCCCCAAGGCGGCCGCCGTCCAGGCGAGCCGCGTCGGACGCCGGTCGGCCCAGATCCGCACGCGGTGCGTCCCCGCGGGCACGGCCACCGCCATCCGGTGGATGTTCGCCGGCTCCACCTCCACCGGCTCGCCGTCGACCGTGGCGCGGAAGATGCCGTGGTAGGTGCGCTGGACGAGGAGGGTCGACTCGCTCCGGGCGTCGACCTCGACCTCGATCTCCTCGGCGCTCTCGGCGACGAGCGTCGCCCGCCCGCCGGCGGACGTCGAGACGGCCCCTTCGCCGGGCAGGACGACCGTCGTGCGGGGATCGAAGCGGGGATCGGTGAGGAATCGAAGCGCGGCCTTCATCTCGGGAGCCCGCAGGACCTGCTCGACGAGCTGTACCGGTGCGGCGGGCGCCGCGAGCTCGTAGACGTGAAGCTCGCCGAGCGGCGTCGGCATCCGGGCACGCTCGTGGACCCGCGGCAGTGTTTCCCCCCCTGGATCCCCCCAAGGGGACAGTGTTTCCCCTCCTGAATCCCCCCAAGGGGACAGTGTCTCCCCCCCTGAATCCCCCCAAGGGGACAGTGTTTCCCCCCCTGGATCCCCCCAAGGGGACAGAGCCACAGGATCGAGGGGACGGTCGAGAAGGAGGATCTCCACCCCCGAGGCCGCCAGGACCTGGACGCGCTGGGCGTCGTCCATGCCCTTCATCGCCTGGGCGAGGGCGATGGTAAAAAAAGAGTCGAGTCCCTCGGGCGAGTGGTTGAGCTCGTAGCGCCGTCCCCAGGGAATGCCGGAGTGGGGATAGAGCTGGGTGAAATGGATCCGTGTCAGGTGCTGGGTGCCGAGATCGGGGAGGGACGCGCCGGGGGAGAGGCGGTGGGTTCCGAAGAGCTCCTTGAAGCCGCCGTGGACGACGCGCGCACCCTCCGGCACCAGGGCCAGGAGCTCCGGCGGCGCGCGGTAGGGCGCGCTCTCGTCGGAGGTGTAGAGCGGCCGCAGGAAGAAAAGCTGGAAGCTCAGGTGGACGGCGACGAGAAGCGCCCCGGAGAGCTGCGGACGGCGGCGGCCGAGCCAGAGCGCCGCGGCGAGCAGCGCCAGCACCACGAGCGAGAGCAGGCAAAGCCCCGCCCAGCGTAGCCGCTGGTGGTCGAACGCGGCCCCGGCAAGCCGCTCCGGCGCGAGCGAGCGCAGGAGCCCACCGGCGGCCGTGAAGTTGATCAGCACCCAGGCGGTGAGAAAGGCGAAGGCGAGAATCCCCAGGACCCGGCCGAGCGGACGGCGTCCTTCGCCCTTCCGGACTCGTTCGAAGCCCAGTCCGGCGAGAAGCGCGCAGCCGATCGCCACCACGAGCCACATCTTCACCGGGAAGCGGAGGACCGAGACTCCGGGTACGTGGTAGAGCCACCGCACGAGTGGGTTCCACGAGCCGAGGGCGAAAAAGATTCCGCTCCCCACGGCTCCCCACGCCCAGGCCGCGGCCGGACCGCGCCAGCGCGCCACCACGATCAGGGCGAGCGCCAGGAGGCCCGGGTAGAAGGAGAAGAAGAGAGGCGGCAAGCCCCCGTAGAAGCTTGCGCCCCAGAAGCTGAAGTCCGGCAGGCCGAAAAAGAGCGGCAAGAGCCATTCGAGAGCCGTGCGCGGATCCCAGCTCTGGACGAGGGCCGCGTCGACCGAATAGCGCCAGTAGCCGCGGAACGAGAGCGGCAAGATGCGCAGGAATTCCACCCACATCGGCGCCGCGAGCGCGGTGGCGCAGGCGAGCGTGGCGACCAGCGCCACCGGGCGAGACGGCCAGCTCCGGTGACGGACGAACCCGGCCGCGGTGGCCAGGAGGAGGGAGAGCAACGCGAAAAGCGGATCGCCGGCAAGGACGAGGAGCGTCCACAGGAAGGCCAGGGCAAGGACAACGCGGCGGCGCGGGTCTTTCCAGAGGCCGAGAGCCGCGGCGATGAAGGCCGGTGCGAGCGCCGCTCCGGCGACCAGGTTGTAGAGGTTCAAAAGCGACAGGAAAAAGCCGCTCGCGCCGTAGAAAATCCCCGCCGCCCACGCCGCCGGGCGGTCAAGGCCCCAGGCGCGTCCGAGCCAGAAGAAGGCCGCGGGAGCCAGCAGGAGGTGGATCCAGAAGTGGGCGTTTAAAGCCCAGAGGTCCGAGCCGAAAAGGTAGAGGACGTTCGTGGGATATAGCGGCAACGCGTTGGGGTTGCCGAGAAGCGGCTGTCCTCCGGCACGGTAGAGGTCGATCAGGGGCACCTCGCCGTGGCGCAGCGCCTCCGCCTGCGCCACCTTGAGCGGGTAGTGGCTCGTCAGGACGTCTCTCAAGACGAGCGTCCCCGAGCCCGTCATGAGGGGCAGCACCGCGAGGACGAGGAGCGCGAGGCTCGGGACGACGAAGAGGAGAGAGAAACGTCGCATGACGCCCCAGAGGGTACCATCGTCGAACGGTTGGACCAGGATCTCAGGCCGAGCGGCAGACCGGTGGGGCTTTGAACACCGGTGCCAAGATCAAGGTGGAGTTCCCTCTGGTTGTCGACGACAGGCTTCAAGGCACTTTCGACTACTTCCTCCGTGCACGGCACAATTTCCTGGTCGTCGAAGCCAAGAACGCCGATCTCAGCCGCGGCTTCACGCAGCTCGCCGTCGAGCTCGTGGCCCGTGACCGCTGGGCCGAGGATTCCCCCGAGACCCGTCTCTACGGCGCCGTCTCGGTGGGAGACATCTGGAAGTTCGGTTTCCTCGACCGGGAAGAGAAACGGGTCACCGAGGACCTCACGACCTACAGCGTGCCGCGCGAGCTCGAGGACGTCATGGGCCACGGATCGTGACGGCAACGGCGGCAAGGATCGCTGGCGGTCGTAGGGTTGACAACGAGGCGGCGCCGTCGACGTCAAGGTTCTCGTCAAGCTTTCTGGGACGAATTGCCTGAAAAACGACTCCGGAGCCGCTGTCTGAGCGTTTCCGCGGATTCCGCCGGTTGACCATCGGCTCGTCGAAATGACGAGCGGTCTCCCACGGCTGGCGAAGCCCTCGTCGAAACGACCGACGCCTCGCGACGGCGGACGAAGCCCTCGCCAAAACGACGGACACCTCGCCGCCGGCGTGTGCCTGGAGCCGGATCTCGTCACGACGCAAAGACTCCACGTCGACGTCGAGACCCTCGGCGAGCTGACCCGGGGCATGACGGTGGCCGACCGGCGGCCGGCCCCCACCGGCGCGGCGACGGTCGACGTGGCGCTCGAGGTCGACGCCGAGCGCTTCAAGGCGAGCTTCCTGAGGGCGATCGTCCGGTGGGCCGGTGAAGGCGAAGAGACGATCGGCTGGAGAGGCGCGGCCGAACGGTTGGCCGCCTAGCTCTTCCTCGCAAGCCGGAAGTTCATCGTCAGGTGGTAGTAGACGCTGACCGGCCTGCCGTGGAGCGTGGCGGGTTTGAACTTCCACTGTTTGTACGCTTTAACGGCTTCCTCCGAGAGCCCGTAGGGCTGCCCTCGGAGCACCTCGACCACCACGACGTTCCCTTCCCGGTCGATCGTGGCCCGGACGGTCACCCGCGGCTGGTTCAGCAGCCTCTTCGGAGGAGGCGACTGCGACGGCGGCCCGCCTCCCGGAAGGGGGCGTCCCTCACTCGGTGAGAATGGCGATGAGGATCTCCCTCGATCTTCGCCTCGGACGCGGCGGGTGGAGGTCCACGAGCCAGGGCAGGGAATGCGGCTCGTCCGTCCCGAGGAGGAGCTCGTGGCGCCGGGGATCTTGCGAATCCGGTTCCCGTCGAAGTCCTCGGTGCCGGTCACCGAGCTCCTCCGTCAACCCTGGAGCTTCGCGAGGAGAGCACGCAGCCGCGCGTTTTCCGTCTCGGCAGCGTCGGCCCGCTGACGCTCCGCTTCCGCCTCCGTCGGCACCAGGCGCCCGTCCGGGTAGAAGAGACGCAGCCAGGGAGACCGCGGAGGCGAGCTTCAAGTTCGAGCGGCCGTCGGTCTTCACCTTCCGCACGCCGATCGAGGTCGAGCTCTACAGCGACGACCTGGCGGATCTGCACGAGGCGAGCGGGGCTCTGCTCGCCTCGGTGGCCGAGGTGCCCGGAGTGGTCGACCTCAAGACTTCGGCGGAGCTCGGCAACCCCAGCTGCACCAGCTGCTCGCGGTTGAAGGTCACTTGGAGCTCGGGCCTCGAGCTCTCGCAGGTCGCCGCGACTTTGCGCGGCAAGATCCAGGGCGACGTGGCGACGCGCCTGACCGAAGGCGACCGCGAGATCGAGGTCGTGGTGCGCTCGGTGGAGATCGGCGAGGCCTCGGTCGATTCGATCGGCGACCTGATCATCGGCCAGCGCGCCCTCAGCCGGACGGTCGTCGACTTCGTCGCGATACGTAACGCGCAGAGCGGCAGTGGCTCCCCCGGAGGTCGCGGCGGCGGTGCTTCCGACAGCGTCTTCGGTACCCCTCAGGTGGCTGGAGACACGGTGCCGATCCGCCTCAAGTCGGTGGCGACGATCGACCTCGTCGAGGGACCGACCGAGATCCGTCGCATCAACCAGAAACGGGCGGCGCTGATCTCCGGAAACCTCGTAGGACGCGACATGGGGGCCGCCGCCGCCGACCTGCGCGAAACGATCGGCACCACCACCTTGCCGCTCTCCGTCGTCCCGGCCCTCGGTGGACAGCAGGAGGAGATGGAATGCTCGCTCGAGTCGCTCTTGAAGGCGATGGGCCTCGCGATCTTCCTCGTCTACCTGGTGATGGCCTCGCAGTTCGAGTCGTTCCTGCACCCCTTCGTCATCATCTTCACCCTACCGCTGGCGGCGATCGGGGTGGTCGCGGCGCTCGCCCTGACCGCCAACACGGTGAGCGTCGTGGCTTTGATCGGCGCGGTGATGCTTGCCGGCATCGTGGTCAACAACGCGATCGTGTTGATCGACGCCGTCAACCACCTGCGCCGCGAGGAGGGCCTGTCAAAGCGCGAGGCCCTGGTGCAAGCCGGCTTGAAGCGTCTGCGGCCGATCCTGATGACCTCGGCGACGACGATCTTCGGTCTCCTGCCCATGGCGCTAGGCCTCGGCGAAGGCGCCGAGCTCCGGGCGCCGCTCGCCATCACCGTGATCGGCGGCCTCACGGTGGCGACGCTTCTGACCCTCGTCGTCATCCCGGTCGTCTATTCGCTGCTCGACCGCAAGGTCTTGGAAGCCGACCGGCGGGCCGAGACGGACGGCGTGGCGGTCACTCTGAACGGTCACGAGGCCGTCGAAGCGACGAGCTAAAAAGGAGAACGCCAGATGAACCTGCCGCGTCTCGCAGTCAAGCGCCCGATCACGACGGCGATGCTTCTCCTGAGCATCCTCGTTTTCGGCGCCATCGCCGTGCAGCGCCTGCCGCTCGCTTTCCTGCCCGAGATCGACGTGCCGTTCATCGGCATCCAGATTCCCTACCCCAACGCGAATCCGCTGCAGATCGAGCGCGAGATCACGAAGCCGGTCGAAGAGATCCTGGCGACGCTCTCCGGGATCAAACGGCTGCGCTCGAACTCCGACGCCGACGGCGCCCAGATCTACCTCCTGTTCAATTGGGGCGAGGATCTGGACATCGTCCGCATGCAGGTCTCGGAGAAGATGGACCAGATCGAGGCCGAGCTCCCCGACGGGATCGGCGAGATCCTGATCTTCTCGTTCTCGACCTCGGACATCCCGGTGGTCGAGGGGCGCATCTCCGCTGAGGGGGTGGACCTTTCGGCGAACTATGCGCTCATCGAGGCGCGGATCCTGAACCGGATCCGCCGGGTGCCGGGGGTGGCGCGGGTCGACATCGACGGCGTGGCGCCGCGGGAGATCTACATCGACCTCATCCTCGCCAAAATCCAGGAGCACGGCGTCGACGTCAGCGCTCTCATCCAGAAGCTCCGCTCCGCGTCGTCGAACCTGGTCCTGGGGGAAGTGCGCGACGAGGGCCGGCGCTTCACGGCCCGCGCCCTGGGCGAGTTCGAATCGGTGGAGGCGATGCGCGACGTGGTCATCAACGACCGGGGCATCCGGCTTCGAGACATCGCGGAGATCCGCTACGAGGAGCCGCCCTTTACCTACGGGCGGCACCTGAACCGCAAGGACGCGATCGCCGTCACCGTCTTCAAGGAGTCGACCGCCAACACCGTCGACGTGGTAGGCGCGGTGACCGCGGTGGTCGAAAACGACATCAACACCGACCCGCTCCTTCAGGGTGTCAACTTCTTCATGTGGCAGAACCAAGCCGACATGATCGTCAGCGCGACAAACGGCCTGACCCGCGCCGGGTTGACCGGAGCGGTCTTTGCCATCTTCGTCCTCTATTTCTTTTTGCGACGGCTCTCGGCGACGCTCATCGTGTCCCTGTCGATTCCGTTCTCGATCATCGCGGCCTGCGGCGTCTTGTACTTCCTCGACAAGAACCTGAACATCCTGTCGATGATGGGCCTCATGTTGGGTGTCGGCATGCTGGTCGACAACGCGATCGTCGTCCTGGAGTCGATCGACCGGCGCCGGCGCGAGGAGGGCGACGCGAAAGAAAGCCTCCCTCGAAGGGGCAAGCCAGGTCATGATGGCGGTCATCGCGTCGACGGCAACGACGCTCATCGTCTTCCTGCCTCTCGTGGTGGGGACGAAATCGGAGCTCTCGACGTGGCTCGGCGAGATCGGCATGACGATCTGCCTCGCTCTCGTCTGTTCGCTCTTCTCGTCGATGACGCTCATTCCGCTGGTCGCGGCCCGTTTCCTGCCCTCGGCCGAGCAGGAGGCGAGAGAAAGCCATGGCATCCTCTACCGGGTGCTGCACGCCGCGCCCAAGGGGTCGCCGCGTTATATCGCGTGGCTTGAAGAGAAATACGTCGGCGTCCTCGCCTGGACGCTTCGCCGCCCGGTGCTGACTTTCGTCCTCCTCGTTTCCGTTGCTGCCGTCGGCCTGTTGCCGTTTTTTGCCGGCATGGTCGAGACATCGACTTTTTCCGGCGCGATCAACGATCGGCTCTTTATGCGCTACGACTTTACCGACTTCGTCTACAAGTCACGGGCCGAAGAAATCGTCAACCAGGTGGAGGATTACCTCTTCGAGCACGAAGAGGAATTCGAGTTCGAATCGGTCTACAGCTTCTATCGCTCCAACGACGCGGCGACGGTCCTCAACCTGGCGCGCATGGACATGAGCGACGAGGAGGTCAAGGAGCTCCGGGGAAAGATCCGCGACGGCATGCCCGTAATTCCGGGGGTGAAGTTCCTCTTCGAGGAAGACGAGGACCAGGGTGGCGGATCGACTTTCTTCGCGGTCAACTTCTACGGTCAGGACGCGGGCGTCCTGGCGTCGCTCGCCGAGGAGGCGATCCGCAGGATCGAGACGATCGAAGGTGTCGCCGACATCTCGTCCTCGCTCGGCCGTGGCCGCAAGGAGGTCGAGGTCAAAGTCGACCGGTCTCGGGCGGCGCGGCTGGGGCTCACGGCCCAGGAGGTCTCCCAGACTTTCGGTTTCACCCTCGGAGGGCTGCGCCTGCCGCGCTTCAACACCGGCGAGCGCGAGGTGGAGACCTGGTTGGCGTTGCGCATGGAGGACCGGGAGAACCTCGAGGATTTGAAAAAGCTCCAGTTCCGTTCGGTCGAAGGCCGCCCGGTGACGCTCGCTGAGGTCGCCACGTTCTCGGTGGTGGAGCGTCCGAAGACGATCGCGCGCGAGAACCGCAAGGTCCGCGCCGCGGTGCGGGCGACCTACGAAGGAGAAGACTGGGGCGAGAAACGCAAAGAGATCGAGGGCATGATGGACGCCTTTTCCCTTCCAGGCGGCTATTCGTGGTCGTGGAACGCGCGCATGCTGGAGCAGGACCAGGAGGGGGCGCAGATGGGGGTCAACATGCTCCTGGCGCTCGTTTTGGTCTACCTCGTGATGGCGTCGCTTTTCGAGTCGTTGGCGCAGCCCATCTCGATCCTTTTCGCGATCCTCTTCGCTCTCCCGGGGACGGCGTGGATGCTCGCCATCACGGGGACGCCTTTCAACCTGATGGCGCAGATCGGGATCCTGATCCTGATGGGCATCGTGGTCAACAATGGGATCGTCCTCCTGGACCACGTCAACCATCTCCGCAAATCCGGCCTGTCGAACGAGGACGCGATCCTCCAGGGCGGACGCGACCGCATGCGGGCGATCTTGATGACCGCGTCGACGACGATCATCGGCCTCGCGCCGCTCGCCCTCGGCAGCTCAAGGGCCGGCGGGCTTTTCTTCTACCCCCTGGCGCTGACGGTGATGGGCGGGCTCATGTCGTCGTCGGTGTTGACGCTCGTGTTCTTGCCCTACGTCAACCGCGTCATCGAGTGGGTGGCGAATTGGCTGAAGCGTCTGTGGTCGTCGTCGGGGGTGGGTCGTCCGGGGGTGAGCGTCGAGGCCGCGGAGGGTGCCGTCGCCTCGTGAGGGCGTCTTGTCGTCTTCGTAGGGCAGGCTGTTATGCCGTGCTCGGCATAAAAGCCTTTATGCCGAGTCCCTGATTATGCAGAGTAGCTCACCTCGGCCCTCCCATA
>CBDUYN010000065.1:0-48497 GCA_965371445.1 uncultured bacterium
CGTCGATGATCTCGCTGATGGTGCCGCCCGGAGTGATCTTGAACGCGTTGTCGCTAAGGCCGCCCGGGACGTAGACGTTGCCTGAGCCGTCGACCGCGATGCCGTGGGGCCCATTGAGGGTGTTGCCGGCACCGTCGCCGGTGGCGTCGATGATCTCGCTGATGGTGCCGCCCGGAGTGATCTTGAACGCGTTGTCGCTCAATTGGCCCGTGACGTAGACGTTGCCTGAGCCGTCGACCGCGATGCCCCGGGGCCTATTGAGGATGTTGCCGGCACCGTCGCCGGTGGCATCGATGATCTCGCTGATGGTGCCACCCGGAGTGATCTTGAACGCGTTGTGGCTAAGACGGCCCGCGACGTAGACGTTCCCCGAGCCGTCGACCGCGACGCCGTCGGGACCACTGAGGGTGTTGCCGGCACCGTCGCCGGTGGCGTCGATGATCTCCTGGGGACGGTTCAAGATGTCGTCAAAAGCGATGCTCGTTATGGCGGTCGTCGACCCGGTGTTGTCGACGGTGAAGGTCAGGGTCGAGGTGTCGCCCGGGAAGATGGTGTCGGGACTGAACGCCTTCGAAAAAACGGGCAGCGGATCGACGGTGAGGGTGTCGGTCGCTGTACCGCTGGTGCCGGCCGACGACGTCAGGTTGCCGGAGGCGTTGACGTGCGAGTCGATCACGGAGCTGGTGACGTCGACCGACACGGAACAGCTCGCCCCGGCGCCAGCCGAGCCGCCGCTGTAGGTGATCGTGCCGCTGCCCGTGGTGGCGGTCAGGGTGCCGCTACAGCCGTCCGTGGCGCCGTTGGGCGTCTCCCACCACGTGATGTCGTCGTCAGCGCTAGCCGCGCCGAGCACGTCGATGTCGCCGTCGCCGTCCACGTCCGCGGCATACACCGAGTCCGCCCCGTTGAAGGCGGCGTCGACGGTGTGTTCCGTGGTGAAGGGCACGTCGGTCGCGGCCGCCATGTGGCTCACGCAGAGGGCTGCGGCCACCAGGACGGCGAGCCACGTCGCCCTCGAAGCCGCAGCGGGAGAGGCCGACCGTGGCGTCCAGGAGGGCGGGACGTCATCGACAGTCCACCCTGGGTCTCCGTCCGGAGACCTGTGGACCCGTCGATCTGCGTGCTGCGACATGGACCTCCTCTCACCAGAATTTGGCGAACGCTTCAGGATAACATGGATATCGTCGGATTCGCCCTCTGGGCTCCGGAGGTCCCTATGGGACGAAGAGCAGGATAGCACGCGCCAGCCGGGCGAGGCCGACGCTGGCGACGAGCCGGGTCACGAAACGCCTTAAGGGCGATCTCAGTCGGATGGCTCCTGCATGTCGAGAATCTGCCGTAGGAACATCAATGTCGGCTGATCTTTGGGACGGTTCGCGTATTCCTTGGTCTCGATGAGAGCCCCCACGTTCAACGCTTGTACAGAGAATCCTCCGATTTCGTATTCGACCGTCCGGTCGACCAGATCCGCGTACGTGAGATCGCCAGCCACGACGGCGAGGACGTCGAAGTCACCAAGATCGGTCTCGAGAAGATGCATCCGCATCGTCTCGAGCTTTGCGCCATCAGGTACGATGTACGCTCTTGCGCCCATCCCTCAAAGCCAACACGCCATCCAGGAAATCCTGTGCCGTCTCCAGTCTCTGCCTGGGAGTCAAAGAGAGCGTCCGGTGGATCTGGCTGATGTCCCCCCAGTCCAGGCCCCACTTCGACAGCTTGAGCTGGTCGAAATCGGTGGGTAGCGGATCATGGTCTACGGTGTCTTCGTCGGAGCGTCTCATGAGGCGATCCTAGCAGAAGCGGCACCAGAAGCCGCAAAGTCATCCCGCCCGCGCTCCCGGCGACGAAGTCACCCGGGCTCAGGCGTCCCGCCGCCCCGAGGGGACGGAGTCTGCGTCTTCCCTCCGGGACGAGCAGGCGAGACGCCTGCGGTCCCAGCAGGGGACGTCCCTTCGGGACGAAGAGGCCCCCCGGGACGAAGTCCCTCGTTCCTCCGATCGCTGGGACCAGCTTTCAAGATCCGGGGACTGCGCCCCCGGGGCGGGCGAGACGCCCGCGCTCCTAGCAGGGGAACAGGGGACTGCGTCCCCGGGGCGGGCGGGACGCCCGCGCTCCTAGCTAGCAAGGGAACGGGGCGATCGCGGCCTCGGAATCGTCACCTTGGAGTAGAGTTGGGCCGAGAAGAGACGATCATGGCGAAGAAGAAGGACCCCGAAATCCAGTCGACGATCCGGGAGGCCGTCATCCGGACGCTCCTGGTGAGCGACTTGGTCGGCTCGACGCGCCTGATCGAGGAGCTCGGCGACGAGGAGACCGCCAAGCTTTTCCAACGCCACGACCGCCTGGCGCGCGACCTGATCGAGAGGTACGAAGGCCTGGAGATCGACAAGACCGACGGCTTCCTTCTGCTCTTCAAGCGGCCCTACGAAGCGGTGCTCTACGCCCTGGCCTACCACCAAGCGTTGTCCGTGCTCTCGGAGGTGCTGGGAATCGAGGTCTCGTCGCGAGTCGGCATCCACCTGGGCGAGGTCTTCCTGCACAAGAATCCCGCGGTCGACGTGGCGCGCGGCGCCAAGCCGATCGAGGTCGAAGGCATCGCTCCGCCGCGTCGGAGCCGGCGACCGGTGGCCCTTGCCGCCGCCGGCCTCGCCCTCGTCCTGGCCGCTGTGCTGTGGCAGACGTCGCGGCCCCTCTGGGACGAAGAGGCAGGCGGGACGCCTGCGGTCCCAGCAGAAGACGTCCTCGGGGACGGAGAGGCGGCAGCAAGCTGCCGGAGATGACAAAGGCCGATGGCACCCGTGTCCCCGTCTACGCTCTGACGTCTTCGGGTCGACCGACGACGCGGAAACCCGCCTCCGTGAAATGCCCGTCGTAAGCGAAGGCGTCCTTGACACCCAACTCCTCCATGACGACGAAGCTCGCACAGTCCACCAGGCTCAAGCGACGCGCATTGGCGAGCTCCAGGCGCCGGAAGGCGCGGCCATGAAGCTCCTCGTCCATCCAAGTCATGCGCAAGAGGGGTCGCAGGTCGTGCTCAAACCGGAGGGCAGCGTCGAGGCTGACCCGTGCCTGGAGCAAGGCCAGCGTCTCTTGCAGGACATAGCTGGTGGCATGGAGCTCGCTGCCGGTCTCGAGGAGCGCCGTAAGCGTGGCCTTCGCCGGTTCGTGCATCACGTCGTTGCGCACGACAGCCGCGAACAGACCGGAGGTGTCGGTGAAGACCTTCATTCAGCGTCTGGCACGAGGCCGGCGAGGTACTCGTCGTGCCGGATCGATACGTCGTCGCGGTCGGCCTCGAAGGCGCCGAGAAGCTGGATCGCCTGTTGTCGCAGCGGCGGCTCGGTGCGGCGCAGACGCTCGACAATGTCGCGCACGAACGCCGAGACCGAAATCCCGCTCTCACGAGAGCGGGTCTTGAGGAACTGGTATTGGTCTTCTTGGAAGAGGATTTGTGCTCGTACCATGTGCGGTCTCCAGGGGGTCTCTTTCTTGGGTCCTCCATATTACTACACGCCGTCGCGGATCGGAGACCGCGAAGAGTCGCCCTCGAAGCCGCAGCGGGAGAGGCCGACCGTGGCGCCCAGGAGGGCGGGACGTCATCGACAGTGTATCCCCCCCTTGATCTCCCGAGGGGGACCGTGTCTCCCCCCCCTGATCCCCCGAGGGGGACAGTCCACCCTGGGTCTCCGTCCGGAGACCTGTGGACCCGTCGATCTGGTTGCTGTGACATGGATCTCTCACCAGAAGTTGGCGAACGCTTCATGATAACAGGCCGCCTGAGCGGGACGCCCGCGCTCCCAGCGACGGAGAACTCAGAACGCGCCTACGTCGTCCCGGAAGCTTGCCATATCTCCTGAAGGTGTGGCATATTCAGTGGTATGGAGCACGTCAAAGCCACCTTCTTCCTCCCCCTCCGAGACAACGACGGTCGCGACCTGAGCCGGGAGATCAGCGAGGTGGAGGACGAGTGTTTCCTGGAATTCGGCGCCTGGACCCTTTCGGGGCACTTCAAGGGCGTCTGGCGGATGCAGACCGGAGAGCGCAAGATCGACACCAGCGCCGCCTACATGGTTCTCTTGCCGGCGGACCAGCTCGACGACCTGGAGGAGATCCTACGGCGCTTCAAGGAGAAAACCACTCAGGAAGCGATCTACCTCGAGGTCGAGCACGACGTCGATTTCCGGCTGATCTGAGCACCGCGGAGGACCCTGGCCATGATCAAGGCGAATCGCCTCAGTCCCAAAGAGCAGAAGATTCACCAGCGCGCCACGGAGCTGCTGGCTCAAGGTGTCGATGCGGCGGCCTTTTCGGCTAGCTTCTTTGGCCCCCAGGGAGAGTTGAGCGGCCTCGCGGCAAGCCGCGAGGAGCGGCGACAGGTCCTGGGCACGGAGCTTTATCGTTGGCTGAAGGCCGAGTACACCCAACTGCGCGAGAAGGACACCGAGCAGTTCGAGAAGGAGCTCAAGGTCAGTCCGAATCGGCTGACGGTTGTCGTTCCGAGAAGCTTGCACGCGGCGCTCAAGAACGAAGCCTCGGGGGAAGGGGTCTCCCTGTCGGAGCTGATCCGGCTGAAGCTCTCGATTCCCTATCGGCAGATGACCAACCTTCTTGGCTGACAGGGGACTGCGTCCCCGGGGCGGGCAACGCGGCAAGACCGGGCAGGAGCTGCGCGACATGGACGAGGCCGAGTTGCTGAAGCTCTCCGCGGTGGAGAAAGCCTTCGAAGAGGGCAAGGAGCAGGCCGAACGCTACCGGACGGCGCTCGTCAAGCGGCATGGCGAGGAGCTGAAGCTGCGCAGCTACGTCGTCGTCGCCGTGGGGCTCGAACGGCTCCTCTTCGAGGAGACGAGTCCGGACGGCGATCCGCACAAGAAGGGTGGCGACGGCCTGGAGCGTCGATGACGCGTCCGAAGCACGTGACCGGCGCCGGGACGTCAGGGCGGCGCTCGGTGAGAGCGTCGACGAGATCGCCGAGAGCCCAGGTCGCCGTTCGGTGGCCTGGAGCGCCACCGGCTCGAAGCGGTTTCTCCTGGGCGATCGCGGCCTCGGAATCGTCACCTTGGAGTAGAGTTGGGCCGAGAAGAGACGATCATGGCGAAGAAGAGGAAGGACTCCGAAATCCAGTCGACGATCTGGGAGGCCGTCGTCCGGACGCTCCTGGTGAGCGACCTGGTCGGCTCGACGCGCCTGATCGAGGAGCTCGGCGACGAGGAGACCGCCCGGCTTTTCCGACGCCACGACCGCCTGGCGCGCGACCTGATCGAACGGTACGACGGCCTGGAGATCGACAAGACCGACGGCTTCTTCCTGCTCTTCAAGCGGCCCTACGACGCGGTGGGCTACGCCCTCGCCTACCACCGGGCGCTCGACGAGGGCTCGCGGGAGATGAAGCTCGAAGTCGCCGCGCGCGTCGGCATTCACCTGGGCGAGGTCTTTCTGCACAAGAATCCCGCGGTGGACGTGGCGCGCGGCGCCAAGCCGATCGAGGTCGAAGGCATCGCCAAACCGACGGCGGCGCGGATCATGTCGCTCGCCGGGAGCCGTCAGACGCTTCTGACCCGGGGGGCGTTCGAGATCGCGCGGCGGGCCGCGGTGGGCAAGCCCTCGACCGAGGGCACCCTGCGCTGGGTCTCCCACGGTCCCTACCTAGTAAAGGGTGTCACCGAGCCCATCGAGGTCTTCGAGGCGGGAATCGAGGGCTTTGCACCACTCACCCCTCCCCCGGACTCGGAGAAGGTCCGCCGGCTCTCGGAGGAAAAGACCCTGCCGGTCAATCTCGTGGACGCTCAGCGGCCGGAGGGTCCGCCGGAGCCGACGCGACCGAGCTGGCGACGTACGGCCGTCCTCGCTGCCCTTCTCGTCGTGGTCCTGGTCTTCGCGACGTGGTGGACCACGCGACCGCCGACGCTGCCAATCGACGGTTCCGGAGACGTGAGCCTTCTACTCCTGGGCTTCGCCGAGCCGGAGGATCCGCCGGCCGACACCTGGCCGGGGCCAGCCCTGGAGGAGCTTTTCGCCGACGAGCTGGGCCGCATCGAGGGTCTCGAGCCCCTGCCTGCCGAGACGATCGAAGACCTGGTACTGCCGCCACTCTCCGAGTTGCACCGCAAGATGCCGGCCGCGGTCCTGAGTGAGATCGTCTCGGTGAGCCCCGCGCAGGTCGTGGCGGTGGGGACCTGGCAATGGGCCGCGGTGGAAGGCGGGGACGACGAGATCCTCTTCAGCCTCCGCCTCTACGAGACGGTCGGTCGAAGGTCGGTGGACTTGCCGGAGACGCGTGGACCGCCAGCGGAGCTCTTCGCCCGGGTCGAGGGCCAGGCGACACGTCTCGCCGCGGCCGTGCGCCGGAACGGCGCGGCTCCGGAGGTGCCGGCGGAGGTGCCGGCGATCGAAGGCGAGGCAGCGCAGCTGCTGGAGAAAGGGCTCGCGGCCCTGCGCGTCCTCGACGGCGGCCGAGCCCGCGATTACCTCGTCCTTGCGGCGGAGATCGACGGCGGCGCCCGGCTCGACGCCGCGCTGGCACGGGCCCTCTCACTGCTGGGCCAGACCCAAGACGCTACCGCTGCGAGCCGCCGGGCCGTGGAGACGGCGAAGGACCTCCCGCGCACCGAGCGCTTGCGGTTGCGCAGCCTGGACCTGATGCTCCGGCGCCGGTTCGAGCCGGCCGCGGCGCTCGTCGAGATGCTGGACCTGGTCGCCGGGGAGGAGAAGGTCGACGAGGCGGTGGGTTTCGACCGCGCCCTCGAGAGCGCGAGAATCCGAGGTCTGGCCGGCCAATTCCGAGAGGCCGTCGCGGCCCTGGGGAAGTTGCGGGACGCGGCGGGATCCGCGGTCGTCGACCCACGCCTGGAGCTGACGGAAGCCGAAACAGCGAAGGTCGCCCGCGAGGCGAAGCGCCAGCTGGAAGCGAGCAGCCGGGCCCGCGCTGTCGGTGAGGCGCGCAACATGCCGTTCGTCGTCGCCCGTGCCCGCCATCTCGAAGGCGAGGCCCTGATCCAGCTCAGCTCGCTCGACGAGGCCGAAGCCGCCTTCGAGGCGGCGCGCGAGATCTATGTCGGGAAGCGACATCAGAAGGGCGAAGCCGACGCCGTCGTCTACCTCGGCATCATCCACCAATACCGGCAGGAGCTCGCCGAGGCCAAGACGTGCTACCGCGAGGCCGCCTCGATCTACTCGATCCTCGGCGACAATCGCATGGCCTCCCGAATGCTCGAGAACCAGGCGATTGTGATGCAGGAGCAGGGCGACCGTGAGGCCGCGATCGGAATCTCCCGTGAGGCGACGAGGCTCCTGCTCAAGCGCGGGGATACTCTCGGTGCGGCGGTGGCACAGCTCAACCTGATCCCAGCGCTCCTCCAACTCGGACACTTCTCCGAGGCCCGGGAGATCCACATCAACGCCACCCGCCTCCTCGAATCCTCGATCTCCCGCCACTACGACGCTCTGGCGCTGCACAACTTGGCCCAGCTGCTCTTCGCCGAAGGTCGATTCGGCAGCGCGGCCAAGGCGGTGACCGAGGCGATCCAAGTCGCCCGTCGCCTCGGCGATTCGCAGACCCTCCACGAAGCGTCCCTCCTGCACGCCAGGATCCTGGCCTACCAGGGCAACCTCACCCAAGCCTGGCGACTCTCCGAAGAAAGCGCGCTCTTTTTTGAGGAGACCGGCATGACGTTGCAACTGGGAGAGGCCCGCAGGACCGAGGGCAAGCTCCGCCTGCTCCGCGGCGAGCTCGCGGACGCCCGCATCGCTCTCGAGGCGGCGCTCCAGCTGCAGCGTGAGTCGGAAGACTTCACGGAAGAGGCCACGACCCAACTCGCTCTGGCGGCGCTCCTCCTCCACTCGGGCGATCCCGGCGCGGCCGAGAAGCTGACGAGCGAGGTGCTCAAGTACGCCAAGACGAACCAACTCGTCTTGTCACAGGCCGAGGCTCGGGAGCTCCTCGGGCGCTGTCTTCTGGCCCGCGGTCGGGTCGACGACGCAGCGGAAGAGCTGGCCCTCGGGCAGCAGCTGCTCCAAGACCAGGAGACGCTCCTCTACAGTTATCCCTTCGATCTCACCGCGGCCCGTATCGAGATCGTCCGGCGCACTTTCGGCGACACCCGCGAGCAGCTCCAAAGGATGCTCGCCAAAGCCACCACCGCTGGCGTCCTGGTCTGGCAGCTGGAGATCCGCCTGGTCCTCGGCGAGCTCGAGCTCGCCGCTGGCGACGTCGAGGCAGGACGCTCGCGCCTCCGGAGGCTGGCTGGCGATGCTGAGACGAGCGGCTTCGGATTGATCGCGCGCCGCGCCATCAATGTCCTTGGATCCAATCCCACCCAGGGCTGAGCTCCAGCGTTGCCGGTGTCGCTACGCGGAGCGTCGCGACCAGATGAGTCGTCTTCCTCTTACTTCGCCGCGGCGCTACGCCGCAGCTCCTCGGCGACGGCGGCCTCACCGCCCTTCGGACCGGCGTAACGCCCCAGGAAGAGCCGTTCCCGCAACTTCGTGAACCGTTCGTAGTACTCCTCGACGTCGTCCGGAGCCAGCCCGGGCAGCTTCAGGATCGACCGGCTGTGGACGGCGGGGAGCTCGTCGAACCCCTCGGGGAGATAACCCTCCCGCCGGCAGACCTCGAAAAGGTGAGTGCCGGGGAAGGGATAGAAGACGAAGTAGCCGAAGTCGAAAGCTTGAAGCTCCTCAGCGAGGGCGTAGGTACGCTCCAGGTCGTCGCGCGTCTCACCGGGGATCCCCAGCATGTAGCTCGCGGTCACCAGGATCCCGGCCTCCCGGGCCTCCCGGAACGCTTCGAGCAGACGCTCGTTCGAGACGTTGCGGCGCATCACCTCGCGACGGATCCGCGGGCTGCCGCTCTCGACGCCGTAGGTGATGTGCCGGCAGCCCGCCGCCGCGAGCTTCGTAACGAGCGCCGCGTCGACGGTCTCGACCCTGGCGTGGAGCGAGAACGGCGCCTGGAAGCGCTCGCCGTAGAGGTCGCAGAAGGTCTCGACCCAGCGCCGGTCGAGGGTGAAGGTGTCGTCGAGGAAGATGACGTAGGCGAGCCGTCCCGCCGCCTCGAGCTCGGCGAGCTCCGCCAGGACGTTCTCGTGCGAGCGACGCCGTCCGTAGCGTCCGTTACCGCGGTAGAGCACGTCGTAGCTGTGCGCGGCGCAGTAGGTGCAGGGGAACGGACACCCTCGCTGGGTCGACGTGTGGACGACGCCCGGCGGCTCGTCGAGGAGGTCGCGGGCCATGAAAGGGACCGCGTCGAGCGGTTCGACGGGGGGACGCAGAGGGGGCCGCGGGCCGCTGCGCTCCTGGATGTTCGGGATCGGTGCGCAAAGCATTCGGCCGTGGCGTTCGAGCGCCTCGACGAGGTCGAGCATCGCCAGGTCGCCTTCGCCGAGGCAGACGAAGTCGAAGCCGGGGCTATCGAGAACCGCTTCGGGCGAAAAGGTCGGCTGGAGACCTCCCGCGACCACGGGCACGTCGAGCTCGGAGCGGATCGCGGCGACGACCTCGCGAGCCCGGAGCCACTGCCGCGAGGTGAGTGAGAGCCCCAGGAGGTCGGGCGAGGCGGCCCGCGCCGCGCCGACCGCCTCGGCGGCGTCCGTTGCCGGCGGGATGCGGAGCATCTCGGACTCGTGTCCCGAGCGGCGCAACCCCGCGGCCAGGAATGCCGGCCCGATCGACGCCACGGCCCACTCGTGCTCGGTGTCGATCTCGAGAAAAAGGACCTTCACGCCCCCTCCTCCGGCCGGCGTTCGACGACCAGCAAGTGCGCCTCGTACTCCACGGTGCTGCGCTCGTGCATCCGTACCCGCCAGGGAATCGACACCTCCTCGGCGACGATTTGAAGGCCCGGGACCGCCGCCGGATGCGCCCCCGGAGTCAGCAGCCGCCGCAGGACGGCCTCGCTCCGGCCCGCCTCGGACGTGCGCTGCGAATGTCCGCCGATCCAGGCCTCGATCGGCGTCGCGCCGGGCGACCAGTCGTAGGGCGACGTGACGAGGGCCTTGCCGCCCGGTGAGAGGACCCGGGCAAGCGTCGACAAGAGCTCCGCCGGCGAGGCGACGCAGTCGAGGACGTTCAAGCACGCCGCGACGGCGAAGCTGGCGTCGGCGAAAGGAAGGGCCGCGGCGTCGCAGGCCCAGAAGTCGACCCGTTCGGCTCCCGCGAGCTCCACCTCGTACTCCCGCCGGTCGTAGGCGACGCCTACCCGCCGCCGCGGGTAGCGGACGACGCCCGAGCGCAGGACGCGGCTCGCCGTGCGCAGCATCGAGAAGTTGAGGTCGATGCCGAGGACCAGCTCGCCGGTACCCTCGGCGAGGGCGAAGCTGGTGCGTCCGACGGCACAGCCGACGTCGATCCGCGGACCCTCCGGCAACGCTCCGGCGTGCTCCAAGGCACGCTCCAGGAGATCCACGATCGATCCCCGCCGCGCCCTCTCCTCGGCCGGCACTTCCGGGTCGAGGTCACCGTAGTGGCCCGCGGCGTAGCTCGAGAGGTGCTGGCGGGTGGCGTCGAAGGGGGAGCCAGGGCCGCAGCAGTCGCCGAGGATCGACTCCAGGGTCTCGGAGAGGTCGTCGCGGGCGTGGATCTGACCCAGCCCTTGAGCGACGAAACCGCGCAGGTCGGCGACGAGGAGCGGGACACCGTCGAGCACCGGGTACTCGCGCAGGCAGGACGGCTCGGCGCAGCCCAGGACGCCTTCGAGGAGGTCACCGTCGTCCTCGGTGATCACGGTGTTGACGTCGAGCGGCGAATCGCGCCCCTGGCCGCGGCACACGGGACAGAGCGGGCGCAGGGCCTCGAAATGGCGGCGGCGCAAGGTGTCCTAGCCCCCGATCAGCACCGTCGGGCAGCCCGGCGGGAGGATCTTCCCCGTGGGGCCCGGGATGGGGGCCACGCACGACGCGTGGCTGGTCATGTCGTTGACCCGCGCCGCCGGCAGCCCGCCGATCGTCACCGTCGACGAGCCCTTGGCGATCATGCCCGGACCGCCGGGGACGCAGCTGGGCAGCGTACAGATCACCGTCGTGTCCGAGACCCGCGCCGCCGGCTGGCCGCCGATCAGGACGGTCGGTTCTCCCTTGATGATGGCGAGCGGGATCGCCGGATGGGCGACCGGCGTCGGCGTCGGCGCCGGCGGGTGGATCGGCGCGTGGCAGTGGGGCGCGTCCTGGAGGACGTTGTCGGTCATGCGGGCGGCGGGCTGGCCCATCGCGTTCGTCTCCTCGCTTCCTCGTCGTGGGCTCTCAGTATACCGTGCCTGTGTTGCCGTCCGCCGGCCGTGCTAAGATCCGTCGCCTCATGGCCGTGCTAAGATTTTTCGCCTGATGGGCAGTCCGACGAGCATCCGGTCCTCCGTCATGGATCCGCTGCTGACGTTCAAGTTCGTCGTCAGCTGGGACGTCGACGGGCAACGTCTGCCGGTCGCCGGCGTCAGCAAGATCGGTCCGCTGGCGCGGACGACGGAGAAGGCCTCTGCAGGCAACGAGCCCAGCCCGGTCTTCCCGGGGCAGACCAAGTACGACGAAATCCAGCTCGAGCGGGGCCTGATCCTGGACGTCGCTTTTGAGCGCTGGGCCAACAAGGTCTTCTACTACCAGCAGAGCGGCGCGCTCGGCCGCGGAGTCTCCCTCGCCGACCTGCGCAAGACCTTGATCATCGACCTCACCAACCAGGCCGGACAGATCTTGAACCGCTTCTACGTCTTCAACAGCTGGCCGTCGAAATTCACGATCCTCCACGAGCTCGAGGCGGCGGGCGACGCCGTCGCCCTGGAGTCGATGACCCTCCAGAACGAGGGCTGGCAACGCGATTCGACCTTCACTCCGGTCCCCTACCCCAGCTACTCCGAGCCGTCCTCGCCGGTCGGCGGCGCACCGCCCGGTTGAGCCGTCCCCAGAGCGCCCTCCGCTCACGGCGGTTGATCTCGCGGTGAAGGGTCGACTAGAGTGTCGGAGTTCTCTTTCCAACCGCGGGAACGAGGCCGTGGCCTCGCCTGAGGGGTAAGTGAGATGGCGGCAACTTTTACGCACAAACGGCGCTTTCCGCGTATACCTTCCGAGTACCCGGTGCTGGTGCGCAGGCTCGGCGACGAAGCCCTGGAGAAGCTGGGGCGGACGAGCTCCCTGGGCCTCGGAGGGTGCGCTTTCCTGAGCGAAGAGTCCTTCGGGGTCGAAGCGCTCGTCGAGCTCCTGATCTCGGTCGACATGCGAGTGGTCAGCGCGGCCGGACGGATCGTCTACGAGAACCGCGTCTCGCCGGGAGGCTTCGAGATCGGAGTCGAATTCCTGGAGCTGGGCACGGACGAGCGCAAGATCCTCGACCGGCTTTTCAACGTCGACTTTTAGTCTCCGATTGCCCGAACCGAGCGGGAGGAGCCATGACGAGCCATCCGGAAGACGAAGACTTCGGCGCCATGCTGGCGGCGTTCGAGGACGAGCAGGCGTACAATCCGCGCCCCGACCCCACGATTGGCGAGAAGGTGACCGGCCGGGTCGCGGCGCTCGGCGACGAGGTCGCCTTCGTCGACCTGGGCGGCAAGTCCGAAGGCCTGGTGGAACGCTCCGAGCTCGTCGACGCCGACGGTCGATGGACCCTCGCTGTCGGCGATTCGGTCACCGGTGTCGTCCGCGGCATCGACGAATCCGGGGCCTTTATCCTGCGCGTCCGGCCCGGAGCGGGCGAGACGATGCGCTCCGAGCTGCGCCTCGCCTGGGAGCACAAGATCCCGGTCGAGGGACGGGTGGCGGCAGTCGTCAAGGGCGGGGTCGAGGTGACGGTGGGCGGGATGCGGGCCTTCTGCCCCATCTCGCAGATTTCCGACCGCTACGTCGAGGACGCCGCCGAATTCGTCGGCGAGCGCTTCGAGTTCCGCATCGAGCGCTTCGAGGAGGCCGGACGGCGCACCAACCTCGTCCTCTCGCGCCGCGCGCTCCTCAAGGAGGAGGCCGCCCGCCGAGCCGACGAGGTGCGCGAGCGCTTGAGCGTGGGAACGACCCTGGAGGGGACCGTCACCTCGATCACGAGCTACGGCGCCTTCGTCGACTTGGGCGGCCTCGAAGGGCTCCTCCACGTCAGCGAGATGAGCTACCAGCGCGTCGAAGACCCGCGCGAGGTGGTGAAGGTTGGCCAGCGCCTCGAAGTCCAGGTGACGGGCATCGAGCCGCCCAAGAAACCCGGACAGACGGAGCGGATCTCGCTCTCCACCCGCGCCCTCGAGCGCGATCCCTGGCAAGACGTCGAGCGCCGCTACCCGCCCGGCACACTCGTCGAAGGCCGGGTGACGCGTCTCGAGAGCTACGGCGCTTTCGTCGAGCTGGCTCCCGGCCTGGAGGGGCTCGTCCACGTCAGCCGGCTGGGGAGCGAGGAGCGCGTCCGCCATCCTCGCGACGTCCTCGAGCTGGCGGCGACGGTCAAGGTCAAGGTGCTCGGCGTCGAGCCGGAGAAGCGGCGCATCTCCCTCACTCGCGAGACCGGGGAAAGCGAGCGCGAGGAGGCGCGGGAGTATCAGGAATACCTGGGATCCAAGCCTGGATCCGGAGGCTTTGGGAGCCTCGGGGACTTCTTCAAGAAGAAGTCGTGACAGTCTTCATCAGGCTCGTGACGACGCTCCGCGTCGTCCGGTAAAAAACGACGCGGAGCATCGCGGCCAGAGGGGCGTCAGCCCTTGGGCGAGAACTTCTGATAGGTCCGGGAATTCGACGCCACGTCCGGCGGCGAATGACGCAACGCGGGGTAGTCGTTGGTAAGCCACAGTAGCAGCTGGTCGGCCTGGTAGGGGTCGCCCAAGACGCCGCTCTCGCCGCCTGGAATCACTTCGACGGCGTCGACGCCGCCGGGCAGCATCTCGCCGACGAAGCGCCGGGCCGGACCGCTGCCGAACATGAATTCGTTCACGCCGTCGGCCCGGGCACTGTGCGAGGACGCGTCGAGCGCTCCGAAGCCGCCCGAGCGCGCCACGCCGGGCAGGTCCTCGGACATGTTCGCCAGTCCCCCGGCCGCTGGAATGTTGAAGGGACCGCCCAGCAGATGGTCGAAGACGATGCGATGGAGGTAGCCCCACCGGTACTCGTCCTGAACCGTCGAGTTGTTAAACGCCGCGGCAAACGTGTCGGACGCGAGCAGGTCCAGAGCGTCGCGCAGGCTCTGGAGGATCGTCAGGTCGCGGGCCGTCTCGGGCTCGACGTCGTCGAGGCCGGTGTCGAAGAAGTTGACGCCCGAAGCGCCGGTGCCCCGCATCGTGTCGAAGTTGTCGAGGAGGTTGCGCACCGCCGCCACCGCCTGCGAGCTGCCGGGGCTCTGGCGGGTCAGGTCGAGGGCCGGGTCGATCGCCACCAGTGGCGCGGAGAGGCGCGCGAGCGTCGCGTCGATCGTGTTCTGTACCATCTGGCCCCGCCAGATCGAGTAGATCGTCGCAGCGACCGACGCCGCCGCCTCCTCGGCGCTCGGCGCCGGGAGGTCGTTGGGATCGTCGCCCGGATCGTAGCCCTCGCGGACGCCGGTCGGCGTCGAGAAGTCCCAGGCGGCGAGACGGCCGACAGCCTCGGCCACCCCGGGGTCGGCACCGAGAGCGGCAAGCGCCGGAGCCGCGCCGTCGGCCGTGGCGTTGGCAGAAGCTGCAAGGATGTAAGGCGTCAGGACCTCGGCGTCGAGCAGCTGGTTGTTCGCCTGAAAGGCGCGGATCTCCTCGACCGAGAGCTTGCCCCCGCCTTCAAGCGCCATGCCGAAGAGCCGCTGGATGCGGCCCATCCGATGACCCGTGGCATAGCCCGGATTCAGGTAGTAGAGCCCGCCCCCGGGACGCAACTGGTTCAGGGGATTGTTGTCGACCGTCGTGCCGACAGGGTCGTTGTTGCAATTGAGGACATATCCCGAGGCCGGGTTGACGACCTGCGGCATCTCCTCGAAGGGCAGGATCTCGAAGGGTGTGCTCTGGAACGGCTGCGGATCGGAAAGCGGCATCCATTCGTGCCTCAGGGTCCCGGTGCCGTCGCGGATGAGCCACGGTGGGATCCCGCCGTCGGGGGCGTTGAGCGTCTGCAGGTCTTCGCGCAGTGGCATCTCGGCGCTCGTGAAGTAGGCGACGTTGCCGGCGACGTCGGCGTAGGAGAAGTTCTGGGACCCGGTGTCGAAGAAGTGGAGGCCCTCCTGGAACTGCTCGAGGTTCCGGGCGCGGGCCCAGGTGTAGAAGGTCTCGATCAGGCGGTTGACCCCGAAGCCCGTGTACTGGACGCTCAGGGCCTGCGCCCGGGTCGGATCGGCGCCGTTTTGCAGGACCTGGACCAGCGGTCCGTTGTTGCGACGCGGTACGAGCAGCGTCACCCCGCCTTCGGTGGGGCCGACACCAGCGTCGACCAGCGTGTCGGGCGCCGCGGGATTGAGGGCGTTCACCTGAAAGGCCTGGAAGACCGGCACGAGGGGCTCGGCCTGGCCCTGGTACATCGTGTGGGTCGGCCCGAGGACCGGATTGACGACGAGCTCTTCCAGATAGACGTCGGTGACGTCCATCGGGTTGACGGTCGCTCCCCAGCAGATCCTGCGGTTGCAGCCCAGGATGACGCCCGGGGCGCCGGCGAACGACACGCCGACCACGTTCATGGGCTTCGCGCCGAACTTCTGGGAGACCCACAGGTGCACCTCGTAGAAGATCGACGGCGTCTCTAGCGAGAGGTGCGGGTCGTTGGCCAGGACCGGATAGCCCGATTCGGTGACGGCGCCCGAGGCGACCCACCAGTTGCTGCCCAGGAACGACTCGCGGCGATCGGCATAGCGCGCGAATCCGGGAGCCTTGTCGAGCCGGGCCTTGAAGCCGCGGATCAGCTCCAGGGCCCCCCGGTCGAGGTAGCTCGGGAGCTTCTTGGGAAGCCGGGTCGCTTGCGCCAGGGCGCGGGAGCGCTCGGCGTCCGCCTCCGAGGTGGCGGCGTCGAGGAAGCCCGGGATTGAAATGGACGGGTCGAAAGGCGCCGAACGGTAGAGGTCCTCGGAGAAAAGCGCCGTGCCGTCGAAGCCGAGGAGGCTGCCGGCGGCCTGGATGGTCAACAAGGCTTCCGTGAAGTCGAGGTCGGCCAGGTCAAAGGAGAGGCCGAAGGCGATGCCGTTGCCGATCACCAGGCTGTCGACCGGCGTCCACGGGGCGACCGAGGTGAGAGAAAGCGCGCCGTACTCCGGCGGCAGGGCCGCCGCCTGCGCCAGATAGGCGTTGACCCCCGCGGCGTAGGCCTCGACCGCCGCCCGGGTCTCCTCCCCGAGCACCGGCAGCGTCGCCTCGGCGGAGCGCCGCAGGCCCAGGGTACGCAACTGGACGTCCGAGCCCAGAGCCGCCGCGCCGATAAGCTCCGCCAGGGTGCCGCTGAACGTCCGGCGCAGGGTGTCCATCTGGAAGAGGCGGTCCTGGGCGTGCACCCAGCCCTGCATGAAGAAAGCGTCGGGCTCGTTCTTGGTGAAGATGTGCGGGACGTTCTCGAAGTCGCGGCGGATGACGACGTTGTCGACCAGCCCCTCGACGTCGACGTCGTCGAGGCGCGTCTGGTGGGGAAATCCCTCGATCTCGTCGAGCTCGCCGGCCGTGGCGAGCGGAGCGAGGAAGAGCAGGGGGAGAAACAGCCAAAGCAACGTTGCCGAAGAGAGCTTCTTCATGGAGACCTCCTAAGTTTCGTGGTGGCCCGGCGGCCTGAACGGCCCCGGATCCGTGCCGTTAGCTTGGATTGCACGAGAAGGATAACGCATCTGCACCCGGAATGCTTGTAGGAGCCTCCTTGAGGAGCTCATGACGCACATCGACCGCGCTTCTCGAGCTGACCCATCCAGAGTCCATTTGCCGAACGAGAAGACTCGCACCTCCTGCCCGCGAACCGCGGAGTCAAGGATCGGTGCGTCGCCAGGTCGTAATCCTCGCGAAGGGGCCCAGCAACTTCCACAGGGCATCTCAAGGCCATTCGGCCTCCTGAGGCAGGTTCTAGCCGCTCACGGACCAGCCGGCTTGCCAGGAAGGAGTCGGTGCTAGGCCTGGTCACGTCACCTTCAACCGTGGCGGAGCCGAGCTTGGTACGCGTCAAAATTGGCGCGCTCCCACTCCTCTCGTAGCTTCTCGGCATCTTCGATCGAACGGTGCTTGTAGACCCCGGGAGGAAAACGGGGACGCAGCGTGCGCTGAGCAAAGTCCCAGGTGGACCGGATGGCACGGAACAGCTCCGG
This sequence comes from uncultured bacterium, assembly GCA_965371445.1. Lineage (GTDB taxonomy): Bacteria > Acidobacteriota > Thermoanaerobaculia > Multivoradales > J023 > DASWIG01. The sequence continues at coordinate 17,182 of CBDUYN010000065.1, forward strand.
GTCCCCGGGCTCGCGCCAGGTGTTCCCCTCCATCTCCTCAACGCTACGGAATTTCCGGACGGGCATCGTCAATCTCCAAGCTCGAACCGTTGTTGGAGGCGATCCGGCGAGTGAGGATGTCGATATGGAAGCTGCTGTCCGGAGGGATGTACTGCACTGCCGGGTAATCACCCAGCAGGTCGCCGGTGTCGATCTCCTCAATGTGGGGATCCTCGAAGACGGAGTGGAGGGCTCTGCGCAGCCGTTCGATGTTCTCCGGCTCGGGGGCAACGAAGACGTCGAGGTCCTCGGTGGCCCGAGCCAGCCCGTGCAGGTTGAGTGCCACGCCGCCGAAGATCGTGTAGCGAACGCCCTCCTTTTCGAGAGCTGTGAGGACGTTTCTAGTCGCGTCGTAGTCCATGGGAGCATCTCCGGGCGGCAGTATACCAAGCCCGGGTGGAACGGCAGCGCCGCGGCGGGTATACCGATCCGGATCTGGCGACGTAGAGCCAGCGCTCCCAGCACGAGACCCGTCGCGGATCTAAGACAACGCTCACCCGGCGATGGCCAGGGAGAGTCGACGTCAGAAGGGCTCTCCAGGGGGGCGTCGTCCAAACAACCGCACTTGCCACTTCCCGGCGCGCCTGGAAGAATGGACACCTGACCAGCGAGGATCCGCGTGAAACGCCGAGAAGGACTCGAAAAGCTCACCGGACGTGAGCCCTACGTCGACGATCTGCCCTTCGACGACTTCCTCTGGGGCGCGACCGTCCGCTCCCCGTCCCCCCGTGGACGGATCCGTGAGGTCCGCTTCGGCGACGCCGTCGACTGGGACGAGATGGTCGTCGTCGACCACCGCGACCTCCCCGGCCCCAACTGCGTGAAGCTCATCGAGGACGACCAGCCGGTGCTCGCCGCCGGCGTCGTGCGCCACGTCCACGAGCCCGTGGTGCTCCTCGCCCACCGCTCGCACGACCTCCTGCGCCGCGCCGTCGCCGACGTCGAGGTCGTCGTCGAGGACGCCCCGGCCTACCTCGACTTCCGGCGTGAGCCGCAGGGCGAGGAGATCCAGCGCGGCGACGACAACGTCTTCAAGCACCTCAGGATCGAAAAGGGCGACGTCGCTCGGGCGCTCGCCGACGCGCCGTTCGTCGTCGAGGGGGTCTACGAGACCGGCGCCCAGGAGCACGTCTACCTCGAGACCCAGGGGATGGCGGCCTGGGAAGAGGACGGCGTCGTCGTCGTCCAGGGCTCGATGCAGTGTCCCTTCTACGTCCACACCGCCCTCGTCCACGCCCTCGAGCTCCGCCGCGACGAGGTCCGGGTGATCCAGGCCTCGATCGGCGGCGCCTTCGGCGGCAAGGAGGAGTACCCGTCGACCCTGGCGCTCCATGCGGCGCTCCTCGCCAGGAAGGCCGGCCGGGGCGTCAAGATCGTCTACGACCGCGGCGAGGACATGGCCGTGACCACGAAGCGTCATCCCTCGTGGGTACGCCACAGGACGGGCGTCGACCTTGACGGACGCCTCCTCGCCCAGGAGATCGACGTCCTCCTCGACGCCGGCGCCTACCTGACGCTCTCCAGCGTCGTCCTGAGCCGCGGCGTGCTCCACGCGGCCGGTCCCTACCACTGCGAAAACGTCGTCGTCGACGGCCGGGCGAGGATGACCAACGCGCCGCCGAGCGGGGCGTTCCGCGGCTTCGGCGCTCCCCAGACCCACTTCGCCAACGAGCGCCACATGGACCGGATCGCCAAGCGCCTCGGCATGGACCCGGCCGAGCTACGCCGCCGCAACCTCCTCGAGGACGGCGAGACCACCGCGACCGGGCAACGGATCGACGACGGCGCCGACCGGCGCGCCATCCTCGACCGGGCCCTCGAGCTTGCCGACTGGGACGAACGCCGCCGCAGGCACCAGAGCTTCAACCGCGAGCATCCGTACCTGCGCCGTGGCCTGGGCCTCGCCTCCTTCCACCACGGGGCAGGCTTCACCGGCTCGGGCGAGGTCTACCTCAATTCGCTAGTCGAGGTCGCCGCCCTCGCCGACGGCAAGGTCGAGGTCCGCGCCTCCTCGACCGAGATGGGACAGGGGACGACGACCGTCCTCACCCAGATCGCCGCCGCCCGCCTCGGCTACGACACCGACGAGGTCTTGGTCGCCCGGCCCGACACCGCCCGCGTACCCGACAGCGGTCCGACCGTGGCCTCGCGCACCGTCATGGTCGTGGGACGGCTCGTCGAAAAAGCCTGCGACGACTTGAAACATCTTCTAAACCTCGGCGACGAGGTCGGCGGCGACGAATTCAAGGAAGCCGTCCTCGCCTGGTACCGCGACGCGACCGAAGGCGCCGAGCTCTGCGGACACGGACGCTACGAGCCGCCCCCCGGAATCGAGTGGGACGAAGAGCGCTACCGCGGCGACGCCTACGGCACCTACGGCTGGGCGACCTACGTCGCCGACGTGGAGGTCGACTTGCGAACCTTTACGGCCCAGGTCCGCGACTTCGTCGCCGTCCAGGACGTCGGGACGGTGGTCAACGAGACCCTGGCGCGGGGGCAGGTGCAGGGCGGGGTCGTCCAGGCCATCGGCTGGGCGCTGACCGAGGACTGCCGCTACGAAAACGGCGCCATGGTCAACTCACAGCTCACCAACTACATCATCCCGACCTCGGAGGACGTCCCGCCGATCCGGGTGGATTTTCCCGCGACGCCCTACCCCTACGGCGCCCTCGGGGCGAAGGGCCTGGGCGAGCTGCCCATGGACGGCCCGGCGCCGGCCGTCGCCAACGCCGTCGCCGCCGCCACGGGCATCGAAGCGCGGACGATTCCCCTCACCCCAGAGCGGATCATGGCCGAGATGGAGGACGCTGGTGAAGACTGACGCGACGACGAGCCTCGAAGTCTTCTTCGAGCTCAACGGCGAGCCGACGACGGTCTCCGTCCCTCCCGAGGACCGCCTGCTCGACACCCTGCGCTACCGGTTGGGGCTGCCGGGCACCAAGGAGGGCTGCGGCGAGGGCGAGTGCGGCGCCTGCACGGTGCTGCTCGACGGCGTCCCCGCCAACGCCTGTCTCGTGCCGACTTTTCAGGTGCGGGGACGGCAAGTCACGACGATCGAATCGGTGCCAGGAGAAGAGCTGGGTCCGCTCCACGAGGCGGGAGCCACGCAGTGCGGCGCCTGCACGCCGGGAGTCGTCATCACCGGACGCTGGGTCGCCGCGAACCCCGATTTGCAGGAGACCCACACGGTGCGCGAATTGATGGCCGGCAACCTCTGCCGCTGCACCGGTTACGACGGCATCGTCGAGGGCGTCGAAGCGACGCTGGCCGGCGAGGAGGAGCCTTGAAGGTCCTGATGCCCGAGAGCCTCGCGGAGGCCTGCGAGCTGATGGCGGCGGAGGACGGCGTCGTACCGCTTGCAGGCGGTACCGATCTCTTCGTCCATTGGCCCGAGCGTCAGACGGAGCACGAGCGGACCTACCTCGACCTCTCCGGGCTCGCGGAGCTGCGCTCCCACCGCTGGGACGACGGCGAGCTCGTCCTGGGGGCGCTCACCACCTTCTGGGACGTCGTCCGCGACGCGCGGGCGGCCGAGGAGCTGCCGCTGCTGGTCGCCGCGGCGCGCCAGGTCGGGGCGATCCAGATCCAGGCGCGGGGAACCTGGGCGGGCAACGTCATGAACGCCTCCCCCGCCGCTGACGGCACGGCGGTCCTGATGGCCTACGACGCCGTCCTGGAGCTGGTCTCGAAAGACGGCACCGAGGAGGTCCCCCTCGCCGACTTCTACACCGGTTACAAGGAGATGAAGCGGCGCCCGGATCAGCTGATTCGTTCGATCCGGTTGCCGCGCCGCGCCTACGACGTCGAGGCCTTCGAAAAAGTCGGACCGCGCCGCGCCCAGGCGATCACCAAGGTCGGCGCCGCGGTGGCCCGTTCGGCGGCGGGCTGGCGGGTAGTGGCGATCTCGATGGCGCCGGTGACTTGCCGGTGCCCGTCGTTGGAGGAGCATTTGAGCGACGGCGGCGACGTCCGTTCTCCCGACGACCTCCTGCCGGCTTTGCGCCAAGACGTCTCGCCGATCGACGACGTCCGTTCGACGGCGGCCTACCGTGAGCAAGTGATGGCGCGCGTTCTTTATTGGGCGTTGCGGGAGCGGGGGGTTTGGTAGCCACCCACACCCGGGGTTAAAACCCCGGGTGGACTCTCCGATCCCTCTTCGTCCTCGGCCGCGATCTCGAGCGCCAGACGCGTCGCCTCGACGATTTCGGCGGCGGGCAGGATCAGGCCGCCGATCATCTGCTGCATCGAAAGCGACGTCCCCACCACCGAATAGGGATTGCGGAAGTTCACTCCTTCGTCCTGGCTGCTCGGCACCTGGAGGACCGTCACCCCGATCAGGCGGCCATCGGCGGTGAAGACCGGCACGCCGAAGCCGACCGTGGGCGAGCCCGAAGGAACGTAGAGACGACGGGGCTTTTGCGCGATGGCGCCGACCGTGCTCTCGTTGACGATCGGCAAGGCGCCGAAAAACTTGTCGAGGCGGCGCAGGGTGTAGAGCTTCTCGCCCACCTGCGGCGTCGCATCAGCGGTGAAGTCGAGGTAGGGGAGGGGTTCACCGGGTGGCTCCTTGAGCCGGATCCAGGCCAGGTCGCGGTCGCTGTCACGGACCAGGAGCCGCGCCTTGACCGCTTCCGTGCGGCCGGGGAGCACCACCTCGAGGTCGCTCGGTGCCGCCGAGATCGAGATCCCGCGGCCGAAACGCGACATCTGGGTGACGTAGCCCCCGAGCTCCGTGTTCGAGCACAGGACGAGCCCGTCGGGGGCGATCAACTGACAGGTGACCTCGCCTTCATGCTCGCTGTTGTGGCCGTTCATCCTCACTTTGAGGATGAACTTGACGTTCACCAGCGTGTCGGCCTTCGCGAGGAGCGTCCGGTGAGGAGGCTCTCCGGCCGCGCCCTCCTGAGCCACGGCGGCGGCGGCGAGCCCCACGAGGACGAGCCCGGCGATCCATGGAAAGCGAATCAGCAGCTGCATGCTGTCCCCCTCAGCGGCTCTCGACGGGGAGCCAGTCGGGCTCCAGGTACTGGAAGCGGGTCCGTCGTCCGCGCAGGACGACGACGACGACGCGCTCCGGCTGCTCCTCCTTGACCTGGCGCAGGGCGCGGCGGAAGCTCTGCAGACCGCGGATCTCGACGCCTGCGATCTTCAAGACGACGTCGAAGGACCGGACGCCTCCTAGGCCCGCCCAGCCGCCGGGGTCGACCGCCTCGACGATGACGCCGCGGAGCTCGGGGTCCCAGCGGTTCGCGTCGCGGTCGAAAAAGGTCAGCTCGCGCACCGTGAGCTCGAAATCGCTGTCGCGGTGACGCCGGGCCTCCTCGGAGGTCACCCGGGTGCGTTCGAGGACGACCGGCAGCTCCAGAGTCTCTTCGCCGCGCCGCAGGGCGAGGCGCAAGGAGTCGCCGATCGTCCGGCTACGGACCTGGCGGCTCAAGAGGGCGGCGTCCTGGGGACCGCGGGGCCGCAGGTCCTCGCCGTCGAGAGCCATGATGACGTCGCCCACCTCGAGACCGGCTTTCTCGGCCTCGCTCCCGGGATAGACCCGGGTCACCCGGAAGCCGCTGGTGCCGTCGAGCCCGAGGTGGCCGGCCAGGCGTCCGAGCACCGGCTGGGTGGCGACGCCGACCCAGGCCTTGGGGAGCTCGCGCGGCGGGTCGTCCTCGTCGTCGGCCCGGGGTTTCAAGAGCGCCACCTGGTCGGTGCCCCGACGCTGGAAACGGATCAGGAGCTCGGAGGACCTCTTCTCCGGCGCCGTCGTCGCCTCGTAGAGCGCGGCGAAGCCTGCCAAGCCCTCGACCTCCTCACCGCCCACGGCGACGACGACGTCGCCGCGATCGAGAGCCGGCTCCGCCGTCTGCGCCGGGCCGCCCTGGCGGATGCCGCTCAGGAGGACCCCGCGGGTCGACCCGAGGGCCTGGTCGCGGGCCATCTTCTCGGTGATCTCCTGCGCCGTCAGCCCCCAGGCCGGGAAGGCCGCCTGGTCGCCCAGGTCCTTTTGCAGCTTCTCGGTCACGAGGCTCGTGGTGAGCCGCTCGCCGCCGCGCCGGACCGTGAGGGCGAGGACGCTGCCGACGGGAAGGCTCGCGATCCGGTCGAGCAGCGGCGGCACCTCCTCCGGAAAGCGTACCGTCACCGCCTCGCCCTGGAGAGCCAGCAGGACGTCGCCGGCCTGGATCCCGGCGCGCGACGCCGGGGAGTCGAAGTCGACGGAGTCGATCAGCACTCCCTTTTTGAGCCCGGTGCGCCGGATCGGTTTGATGGACGCGCCGATCCGGCTGCGCGGCACCTCGCCGTGCTCGGCGAGCGCCTCGGCCACCCGGAGCGCCAGGTTGGCGGGGATCGCGAAGCCCATCGAGCTCGCGCCGAGCTCGTTGACGCCCACAACCTCGCCGAGGAGGTTGACGAGCGGCCCGCCGCTGTTGCCGGGGTTGATCAGCGCGTCGTGCTGGATCCACCGGGTAAAAAGACCTGTGCGCTGGCCGCGCTCGAGCTCCATCTCGTCGAGGTCGTCGCTGCCGAAGCCGGCGGCGAAGACCCGCTCGGTGTTGGAGACGATGCCGAGCGAAACCGAGCGCGACAGCGAGAAGGGCGAGCCCATCGCCATCACGTAGTCGCCCACCTCGAGGGCGTCGGAGTCGCCGAACGGCGCCACCGGGAGAGGCTCGCCGCCTTCCATCTCGTCGAGCTCCAGGGTGAGGAGCGCGAGATCGGTCAGCGGGTCCTCGCCCAGGAGCCTGGCCGGTACCTCGCGCTTGTCGCTCAAGGTACAGATGAACTTGCGGCCGTGGCGCACGACGTGCTGGTTGGTCAGGACGTGCCCGGCGGTGGAGATGATCGAGCCCGAGCCGACGCTTTGTCCCTTGATCTCCCGGCCGCCGCGGTAGCGCACGGTCACGACGCGGATCGAAACGAGCGCCGGATAGACTCGGTCGCGGGCTGCGCCGATCATGTGCCGCAGCTCGTCGCGCAGCGCCGACGGCTCGACGCCCTCACTCCCCACCGCCCCGAAGGTCAGGGCCGCGGCGCCTCGCTCGCCGTCGGCGGCCGCCGGGCCAAGCGGTGCGACCGCCAGCCATGAAGCGGCCACAGCGGCCTTCCACCACGTGGTTCGATGATAGGATCTGACGGTTTTCATCAAGGTACGAACCCCCTTACGGCAACCTCCGGCGGCCACCGCGCTCTCTAGCATGACCAACTACGAGGCGTCAATCAAGGACACAATGGCCAGGCGCCCTATCTGAGAGACCCATGCTCGATCGGATCTTCCAGCTCAAAGCCCGCGGCACCACGGTCACGACCGAGCTGCGGGCCGGCACGGTCACCTTCCTGACCATGGCCTACATCCTCTTCGTCAATCCCCAGATCCTGGCGGAGAGCGGCATGCCGCGCGACGACGTCGTCCTGGCGACGGCGCTCTCGGCCGCGGCGGCGGGTCTGGTCATGGGTCTGTGGGCCAACCTCCCCTTCGGCCTCGCGCCGGGGATGGGCCTCAATGCCTACTTCACCTACGGCGTCGTCGCCGCCATGGGCGTGGACTGGCGCGTCGCCTTGGCGGCGGTCTTCGTCGAGGGGATCCTCTTCCTGATCCTCTCGGTGACCGGCGTGCGGACCGCCTTGATCAACGCCATCCCCCAGTCGCTCAAGCTCGGCACCATGGGCGGCATCGGCCTTTTCCTGGCGATCATCGGCTTCCAGAACGCCGGCATCGTCGTCGCCAGTCCCGCCACGCTCGTGACCCTGGGCGACCTGCGCCAGCCGCTCGTCGCCCTCTCGCTCGCCGGTCTCGTCATCGCCGCGGTCCTGATGGCGCGGCGCGTCCAGGGGGCGCTTCTCTTCACCATTCTGGGCCTTTCGGCGGTGGCCTGGATCGCCGGGCTCGCCCCGGCTCCCGAGCGATTTTTCAGCACCCCGCGCCTGCCGCGCGAGACGCTCTGGGCGTTCGACTTCCAGGGTTTGCTCGAAGGGCCTATGATCACCGTCGTCGTCGCCTTCCTCTTCGTCGACCTGCTCGACACGGCCGGGACGCTTCTCGGCGTCGGCAACCTGGGCGGTTTCCTCGACAAGGACGGCAACTTCCCGGGCTCCGACCGCGCCTTCACCGCCGACGCCATCGGCACGACCGTCGGTGCCGTGCTGGGGACGAGCACCGTCACCTCCTACGTCGAGTCGGCCACAGGCATCGAGGAGGGCGGCCGGACGGGGTTGACCGCCGTCGCCGTAGCGGTCCTTTTCGTCCTGGCGCTTTTCTTCACCCCGGTGATGATCGCCGTGCCGGCGGTGGCGACGGCGCCGGCTCTGGTCGTGGTCGGCGCCTTGATGATGCGGGGTTTGAAAGACGTCGACTGGAGCCGGATCGACGACGCGGTGCCGGCGTTCCTCACCCTCGCGGTCATGCCCTTCACCTACTCGATCGCCAACGGCCTGGCGGCCGGCGTCGTCTCGTTCGTCGCCGTCAAGCTCCTGGCGGGCAAGGCGCGGGAGATCAAACCGCTGCTTTACGTCCTGGCGGTTCTCGTCGTCGCCTACTACGCCTTCTTGAAGGCGGCATAGGGGCCTTGGCATCCGGCCCCGCAAAGCCCTCATCGGGCGGAATTCGGCCACAACGCGAAGAGCCCGGGAGAGTTTTGCAGGGCTCTCGGCGGCGGTGCGAAGAGCCCGCGAGAGTGCGGGGCGAGTCGCTAATCCTCGTCGCCGGAAGACGGAGCCCCGATATGGCTGAACGACGGCGCCAGTGCCAGGATGACGGTATGGGTCTCGGCGACTTGCGAGAGGCTCTTCGAGATCGCCGCCGCCTCCTCGGCGCCCAAGGCGTTGGTCAGGACCTGCCGGGTCGACGGCCAGTCGTCGAGGTCGCCGAGCTTCTCCATGCCGGCGAAGATGAAGAACTGCGCCCCCTCGCCGCCGCCGATGATGTTGTTATAGGCGATCCAGTGGACCCCATTCTCGTACTGCTGATGCGCCGACTTGACCTTCTGGATGAGCGCCGAGTACTCACCGGCCTTGGCCGGCTCGACCGTCGAGTGGAGGAAAAACACAAAGGCTGGTGGCGCCTGCACCTGCTCCGGCGACGGATTCGAGAGCTCGCTGTTGTAACCCAGGATCAGGCTCGACGAGGTCGCGCACTCCCTGAAGGTCTGGAGCACCTTGCCGCCGGCCTCCTCGCCGAGGGCCTCCAGGATCACCTGCCGGTTCGGCACCCAGCCGTCGATGTCGCCCAAAGACCGCATCGGCAAGAAGTAATGGAGCTCTGGGTCAGGGCCGCCGGTCAAGGGCGCGAACGCCGCCCACTCGTTGCCTTTCTCGTGCTTCTCGTGCGCCGCGACCACCTGGATCACCGCTGCGGCGTACTCGTTCATCATCGTGCGGTCGATCTTTTGGGTAATGACGAAGAAGAACGGTGAGCCGGGGACTGGCTCGCCCTCCTCCTGCGCCACGGCGGGAACGGTGAGCGCAATCAAGAAGGTCAGAGCCATGACCAGGGCGGAGAGTTTCAGGGATGATCGATCCATCTTGACAGTCCTCCTTTGACGGAGCCGCTGCGGGGCTCGGGTTGCGACCGTTTCGATTCACCGCCTTTCTCGGTTTCCGAAACATCTGACCAGATGGCAGCTCTCCTGTCAACCTGGTCGTTGGCCGGCGAGCCCGCCGCAAGCCCACCGGACCTACCCAGGGCGGCCCTGAGACCGCTGCTCGAACCCCAGGGCTGGAGAAAACCGCAAACCGCGCAAGACTACCCTGGCGGGTAGTGTGTTTCCACCGAACCGTTTCTAAAATCCCTCCCTACCTGGAAAAGGCACAACCGGCGAAAGCCGGCGCCGCAAAGCCACGGGTCCTCATTTCCTCCGCCCAGGCCTGGCGCGGAGGATCCAAGACGGCCGAGCTGCCAAAGGGTGCTCGACGTTTTGGATCCTCCAACGCTCTGCCTCACCGAACCGGGAGACCCGTCATGAAAGCCCTGCTGCGCCATCCCGCGGCGACGACCGCCGCGTTCAGTCTTCTCGCGTTTTGTGCCCTGAGCCCGGCCGTTGCCGCTCAGACAGGGGAAATCACCGGCACCGTCTACGACGAGCTGACCTCGGCAACCGTCGACGGGATCACCGTCGAGCTTCAGGACGCCTACGGCGGCAACCTCGACTCCACCGTCACCGACGCCGTCGCCGGCACCTACGCCTTCACCGGCCTCGCCGCCGACGTCTACCTGGTGCGCGTGAGCTCCGACCCGGCCCGCGACCTGGTCGGCGAGTACCACCAGGACGTCCATGAATTCGACCAGGACCTCGCGACCCGGCTCGTCGTCGTCGCCGGCGCGGCGCTCACCGTCGACTTCCAGCTGGCGCGCGGCGGCTCGATCTCCGGCAACCTGTTCGGCCTCGCCGGCGGCGAGGACATCAGCCTCCAGGTCTTCGATGCCTGGAGTGGCCGTTATCGCGGCGGCGCCGGCTCGAACGCCGGCTCTTTCACCGTCGGCAGCCTGGGCGCCGCGAGCTACAAGCTGTTCGCCGATCCCTCCGGCACCGACCGCGCCTTCCAGTGGTACGACGGCGAGATCCGCTTCAACCTGGCGCAGACGATCGCCCTGGGCTCCGACGAGGATCTCTTCGGCAAGGACCTGAGCCTCGAAGCCGGCACCTCGATCTCCGGCACCGTCAGCCTGAGCCCCGACCCGAACGACGGCGGTGCCACCCTGGAACGGCTGTCGATCGACGTCATCGACTCCGCCTCCCACGAGCACCTGTGGTGGTCGGGGGGCGTCACCACGAGCGGCACCTACAGCGCCGACAACCTGCCGGCGGGCAGCTACCTGGTGCAGGCCCAGACCCACGACACCGGCTACGTCTACGAGATGTGGGTGCCGGGCGCCGACGATCCGTTCCAGGACCCGGTCTTCGACTGGAACCAGGCGACGCCGGTCACGGTCGAGGTCGCCACCCCGGCGACCGGCCTCGACTTCGAGCTCACGGAAGGCCAGCAGATCTCCGGCCGCGTCACCTCAGGCGGCCTCGGCGTGGCCAATGCCTCGGTCCAGGCCGACCTCATCGCCGGCGGCTTCGGCTCGGGCGCCGGCACCGACGTGAACGGTGATTACGTGATCACCGGCCTGGTGCCGGGCAGCTACACCGTGCGGGTCGAGTCGACCTCGGTCGACGAGCCCTTCGTCGCCCAGGTGTGGCAAAACCGCACCCTCTACCATGACGGCGACCCGGTCGACGTCACCGCCGGCGACGCCGCCGGCATCGACTTCGCCGTCGCCCAGGAGCGGGTGATCTCGGGGCAGATCTTCCTCGATCCCAACGACGATCAGGTGCAACAGGCCGGCGAGCCGAGCTTCAGCAACGTCACGGTACGGGCCTACGACTTCGCCGACGGCCGCTGGCTGGGCCACGCCGCCGTCGCCCCCGACGGCCGCTACGCGATCGGCGTGCCGGCCGGCCTCTACCGGGTGGAGGCGGCGCCCCACCAACAGAACATGCTCTGGGAGAGCTGGCAGAACGCCTACTTCCAGGAGGACGCCCAGGCGGTCGACGTCACGGCCGCCGACGCGGTGAACATCGACTTGGGCCTCATGGACGGCGCCACGATCGGCACCCTGCGTGGGCGGGTGCTCGACGCTGTCACCCTGGCCCCGATCCCGGATCTCGACGTCCAGGTGTGGCGCTTCGGCAACGACAACCACTTCACCAGTGCCCAGACCAACGCCGCCGGCAACTTCACCGTGATCAACCTGCCGGTGGGCAGCTATAAAGTCCGGTTCGAAACCGGCGGCACCGACTACGTGGCGAGCTTCTGGTCCTCAAGCGGCACACCCGGCGACACCAACCCCGACAACCTGCGCATCGACTACCCGGCCGTCGCTGGCGACGGTACGGAGCTGGGCACCTTCGCCCTCGCCTTGGGGGGCTCAATCTCCGGCATCGTCCGCGACCAGGCGAACGGCCAGCCGCTGGCGGACGTCCACGTCTCCGCCGGCGAATTCAGCGGCCTCGGATACGGCAACGGCGCCAACACCGACGCCGGCGGTTCCTACGTCATCCGCGGCCTGCCGGAGGGCAGCTACCGGGTGCAGGTCCACGCCTGGCCCCAGCCCTACGTCAGCGAGCTCTTCGACGACACCACCGACTGGAACCAGGCCACGCCGGTCGCCGTCGCGGCGGTGCCTCCGGGCGGACCGATCCCGATCACCGGCGCCATCGACTTCGACCTGGCCCAGGCTTTCAGCATCAGCGGCCAGGTGACCGAGGCCGACGGCACGACACCGGTCCCCAACCTGCAGGTCACGGCGAGCGGCCTCGACGTCTCCTTCTGGGAGCAGAGCTGGAGCGACAGCGGCGGCACCTACGAGCTCGGCGGCCTGCCGGCCGGGAGCTACGACGTCGTCGCCGAAACCGGCGGCACCGACTTCGCCCGCCAGCACCAGCAGGTCGACCTGACCTCCGGCGACGTCACGGGCGTCGATTTCGCGCTCGCGCTCGGCGCGACGCTCAGCGGCCGGGTGTTTGAGGACGTCAACGGCAACAGCGTCTACGACGCCGGTGAGGAGCGGGCGGACGTCTATGTCCAGGCCGACGACTTCACCACCGGCGAGTACCTGGCGAGCGGCACGAGCGGCGCCGACGGCCGCTACGAGATCCGCGGCCTGGGCGCCGGCAGCACCCGGGTGTACGTGGAGAGGGGTGAGCACAACTTCGTGCGCGTGTACTACGACCACACCTTCAACCACGGCGAAGCCGATCCGGTGGAGGTGACGGAGGTCGGCGGCGTGCCCCAGGACGTCGCCGGCATCGACTTCCGGGTCCTCCGCGGCTACGAGATCCACGGCTTTGTCTTCTACGACGCCAACGGCGACGGCATTCAGCAACTGCCCGACGAGGGCGGTCTCCAGGGCATTTCGATCAACGCCGAGCTGCAGGGCGGCGTCCCCTTTGACCACATCTGGGACGGCACCGACAACGCCGGCGGCTACGTGCTCCACGGCGTCTACCCGGGCCATTACCTGGTGAGTGCTCACGCCGGCGGCACGCCCTACGCCTCGGAGCTCTACAAGCTGATCGGCGGCCTGCCGGTGGGCACCTCGCGGTGGAGCGAGGGCGACCAGGTCGACGCCACCGGCGGCGACGCCACCGGCATCGATCTGTCCCTCGAGCTCGGCGGCGGCATCACCGGCACCGTGCGCGACGCGTTGACCGGCGCCGCGCTGTCCACCGTCGACCTGAGGGTCGATCCCTTCGACGGCGACGGCCTGTGGTGGAACGCCAGCACCGACACCCAAGGCCACTATCTGGTCAACGGCCTGCCGGCGGGCGACTTCCTGCTCCAGGCCGGCGACCGTCAGGGCGTCTATGTGGGCGAGTACCACCAGGATGCCCTCTTCGACGAGGATTCCTCGCCGGTGGCCGTGGTGGCGCGCGGCTCGCTCAGCGACCCGCTGGCGACCCTGGTCGACGTCGACCTCGACGAGGGCGGCGCCATCGAGGGCCTGGTCTATGCCGACGCCGACGCCAACGGCGTCCGCGACGCCGGCGAGCCCGGTCTCGTCGGGCTCGCGATCCAGGTCGAAGAGCACGCCCAGCCCCACCGCCACCTCAACGGCAGCACCACCGACGCCGACGGCACGTTCCGGGTCAGTGGCCTGCCGCCGGGCCTCGACCTGAGGGTCCGGGTCGACACCTGGCCGACCGAATTCATCGGCGTCTACTACGACGGCGTGGTGACGCTCACCGCCGGCGCCACCACCCCCGGCATCGACTTCGGCCTGATCGCCGGCGCCACGATTTCGGGCCGGGTCTACGAGGACCTTGACGCCAGCGGCACCTACGACGCCGGCGAGGAGATCGCCGGCGCCTGGATCCAGCTCTACGACTTCGACACCGGCGACTGGTTCGTGAACGCCACCACCGACAGCGGTGGCGGCTACGAGCTCGACGGTCTCACCGCCGGCCGCTACGAAGTGCGCCTGGAGCCCGACGACAGGAACTTCGTGCGCATGTACTGGGATCACCGCCTCGACGGGCCGACACCGGTCGAGATCCCCAGCGTCGGCGGCGTGCCCCAGGACGTCCCCGGCATCGACTTCCGGGTCGTGCAGGGCTTCGAGATCCGCGGCCTGGTGTTCTTCGACGCCGACGGCGACGGCCTGTGGGACGGCGGCGAGCCCGGCGAGGGCGGCGCCTGGGTCAACGCCTGGAGCGTCGACGGCATCCACTACACCTGGGGCGGCACCGACCCGGACGGAACCTACGTCCTCCACGGCGTCTATCCCGGCCGTTACCACGTGCAGGCCGGCACCCAGGATCGGATCGCGGAATTCTGGCAGAACGTCTTCTTCCAGGAAGACGCCGGCGAGGTCGACGTCACCGCGGGTTCGGCGCAGAACGTCGACTTCAGCCTGATCGACGGCTCGAGCGTCGGCACCCTGCGCGGCCGGGTGATCGACACCGTCACCCTGGCCCCGATCCCGGACCTCGACGTCCAGGTGTGGCGCTTCGGCAACGACAACCACTTCACCGGAGCCCAGACCGACGCCGCCGGCAACTTCACGGTGATCGATCTGCCGCCGGGCAGCTATAAAGTCTGGTTCAACACCGGCGGCACCGACTACGTGGCGAGCTTCTGGTCCGTAAGCGGCACACCCGGCGACACCAACCCCGCCAACCTGCGCATCGACTACCCGGCGCTCGCCGGCGACGGCACCGATCTAGGCACCTTCGCCCTCGTGCTCGGCGCGAAGCTCAGCGGCCGGGTGTTCGAGGACGTCAACGGCAACAGCGTCTACGACGCCGGTGAGGAACGGGCGGACGTCGATGTCCACGCCGACGACTTCACCACCGGCGAGTACCTGGCGAGCGGCACGAGCGGCGCCGACGGCCGCTACGAGATCCGCGGCCTGGGCGCCGGCAGCACCCGGGTGTACGTGGAGAGGGGTGAGCACAACTTCGTGCGCGTGTACTACGACCACACCTTCAACCACGGCGAAGCCGATCCGGTGGAGGTGACGGAGGTCGGCGGCGTGCCCCAGGACGTCGCCGGCATCGACTTCCGGGTCCTCCGCGGCTACGAGATCCACGGCTTTGTCTTCTACGACGCCAACGGCGACGGCATTCAGCAACTGCCCGACGAGGGCGGTCTCCAGGGCATTTCGATCAACGCCGAGCTGCAGGGCGGCGTCCCCTTTGACCACATCTGGGACGGCACCGACAACGCCGGCGGCTACGTGCTCCACGGCGTCTACCCGGGCCATTACCTGGTGAGTGCTCACGCCGGCGGCACGCCCTACGCCTCGGAGCTCTACAAGCTGATCGGCGGCCTGCCGGTGGGCACCTCGCGGTGGAGCGAGGGCGACCAGGTCGACGCCACCGGCGGCGACGCCACCGGCATCGATCTGTCCCTCGAGCTCGGCGGCGGCATCACCGGCACCGTGCGCGACGCGTTGACCGGCGCCGCGCTGTCCACCGTCGACCTGAGGGTCGATCCCTTCGACGGCGACGGCCTGTGGTGGAACGCCAGCACCGACACCCAAGGCCACTATCTGGTCAACGGCCTGCCGGCGGGCGACTTCCTGCTCCAGGCCGGCGACCGTCAGGGCGTCTATGTGGGCGAGTACCACCAGGATGCCCTCTTCGACGAGGATTCCTCGCCGGTGGCCGTGGTGGCGCGCGGCTCGCTCAGCGACCCGCTGGCGACCCTGGTCGACGTCGACCTCGACGAGGGCGGCGCCATCGAGGGCCTGGTCTATGCCGACGCCGACGCCAACGGCGTCCGCGACGCCGGCGAGCCCGGTCTCGTCGGGCTCGCGATCCAGGTCGAAGAGCACGCCCAGCCCCACCGCCACCTCAACGGCAGCACCACCGACGCCGACGGCACGTTCCGGGTCAGTGGCCTGCCGCCGGGCCTCGACCTGAGGGTCCGGGTCGACACCTGGCCGACCGAATTCATCGGCGTCTACTACGACGGCGTGGTGACGCTCACCGCCGGCGCCACCACCCCCGGCATCGACTTCGGCCTGATCGCCGGCGCCACGATTTCGGGCCGGGTCTACGAGGACCTCGACGCCAGCGGTACCTACGACGCCGGCGAGGAGATCGCCGGCGCCTGGGTCAACGCCTGGAGCGTCGACGACACCTATTCCACTTCGGTCAACACCGAAGCGGACGGAACCTACGTCCTCCACGGCCTCTTGCCGGACCGCTACCTCGTGCAGGCCGGTGCTCAGGATCGGATCGCGGAATACTGGCAGGACGTCTTCTTCCGGGAAGACGCCAGCGAGGTCGACGTCACCGCGGGCTCGGCGCAGAACGTCGACTTCAGCCTGATCGACGGCTCGAGCGTCGGCACCCTGCGCGGCCGGTTGCTCGCCGAGGGAACGCTCGCCGGCATCCCCGGCGTCGACGTCCAGGTGTGGCGCGTCGACAACGAGGACCACATCACGGGCGCGACCACCGACGTTGACGGCAACTTCGTGGTGACCGATCTGGCGCCGTCGCCCGCCGCCGGCTACAAGGTGTGGTTCGAGACCACCTGGAGCAACGTCGATCAGGACACCGATCACGTCGCCAGCTTCTGGGCGGCGAGCGGTGAGCCCGGCGTCATCAATCCCGACGATTTGCGGATCGTCTTCCCGACCCTGCCCGATCCTCCGAGCGGTCCGGGCACCGACCTCGGCGACTTCGTCTTGACGGCAGGCGGCTCGATCTCCGGCACGGTCTATCCGCCCGGCGGCGAGAGCTTGCCCGAGGGCCTCGGCGTCTCGGTCCAGAGCTTCGAGAGCGGCGGCCCGCATCTGCCCGGCGCTCAGGTCAACACCGGCGGCGGCTACCGCATCCGCGGCCTGCCCCCCGCCACCTACCGGGTGCAGGCCGACACCTGGGGCACCGATCTGGCGCAGGTCTACTACCTGAGCGCGGCCGAGAGCACCTTCGACCACAACACCGCCGCCGCCGTCGAGGTCGCGGTGGCGGCCGACACCGCCGGCATCGACCTCCACCTCTTCCGCGGCGGCTCGATCTCAGGTCAAGTGACGCGGGCGTTGGACGGCACGCCCGTGGCGGGCTTTCCCGTCGGCGCCGGCCTGGTGGACGATCCCCTGGGCCGCGATTATTGGGGGAACGCCGACACCCGTGCCGACGGCACCTACACCATCCGGGGCCTGCCCTCGGGCAGCTACGAGGTGCGCACCGACACCTACAGCGGCGAGCTGGCCAACCAGATCTACCCGAGTCTCGTCGCCGTCACCGCGCCCGGCGAGATCTCCGGCATCGACTTCGCCCTCGACGCGGCGGGCCGCATCCGCGGCCGGGTGACCCAGGTGGTCGGCGGCGTGACCGAGCCGGTGGTCAACATCCGCCTCCAGGCCGACGACTACGACACCGGCGAGTACTTGAGCGACGCCCATACCGACGCCGCCGGCGACTATTCCCTCGAGGCCCTGCCGCAAGGCCGCGACGTACGCGTCCATGTGCGGCCCTGGGACAGCCCCGACCCGCAGTTCGCCAACTTCATCGGCGAGTACTACAACGACCGGCTGAGACAGGACGAGGCCGATCCGGTGTCGATCCCGGTCGACCCCGGCGGCGGTGTCTCCGAGGTGACCGGCGTCGACTTTGAGCTCGCCTTGGGCGGCGCCATCTCCGGCTTCGTGCGCGACGACGCAACGCCGGCGCAGCCGATCCAGAACGTCTGGGTGGGAGCCGACGATTACCCCGGCAACGGCCTGGGTAACGGCGACCACACCGACCACAATGGCTTCTACGTCATCCGCGGCCTGCCGGCGGGGAGCTACCGGGTCAACGCGGATCCCTGGCCGCAGAGCTTCGTCTCCGAATACTTCGACGACACCCTCGACTGGCAACAGGCGACGCCGGTCACCGTTCAGGCGGTGGTGGAAGGCGAGCCGATCCCGATCACCGGCAACGTCGACTTCTACCTCGCCACGGCCTTCGCCATCCGCGGCAAGGTGACCGAGGCCGACGGCACCACCCCGATCCCGGGCCTCTACGTCAGCGCCAACGGCATCGACCTCTCCTCCTGGGCCGACGACACGACCGACTCGAACGGCGAGTACGTGCTTCGCGGCTTGCCCCCCGGCCGTTTCAACGTCGAGGTCGATACCACCGACACCGACTACATGCGCCAGCGCCAGGAGGTGGAGATCATTGACGGCGATCTGCTCGGCGTCGACTTCGCGCTGGTTCTCGGCGCCGTCCTCTCCGGCCGGATCTATGAGGATGTGGACGGCAGTGGCACCTACGACGCCGGCGAAGGGCGCGCCGGCGCCTACGTCCAGGCCGACGACTACAACGAAGGCTGGTACGTGGCCAGCACCACCAGCGTCGCCGACGGCCTCTACGAGATCCGCGGCCTCGGCGCCGGCAGCTACCGGGTCCGCCTGGAGACGGACGCACACAACTTCGTGCGTATGTTCTACGACAACGTCTTCTCCCACGGCGACTCGGAGCCGATGGAGGTGACGGAGGCCGGCGGCGTGCCCCAGGACGTCGGCGGCATCGATTTCCGGGTCGTCCGGGGCCAGGAGATCACAGGCTTCGTCTTCTACGACGCCAACCGCGACGGCTTCCGCCAGGTCGAGGAGCCCGCGCTCCGCGATCTGGGGATCGGCGCCGAGAACCAGGACGGCCTTTCCGTCGACTGGGCCTGGACCGGCACCGAGACCGACGGCACCTACGTGCTCCATGGCGTCTATCCGGGGCGCTACCGGGTGTTCGCCGAGGCCGACGGCACGCCCTACGCCGGCGAGATCTACAAGCTCGTCGGCGGCCTGCCGATGGGCACCTGGCAGTGGAGCGACGGCGACGTGGTCGACGTCAGCGGCGGCGCCGCCGCCGGCATCGACTTCTCCATCGAGCTCGGCGGTGGCATCACCGGCACGGTGCGTGACGCGGTGACCGGCGATCCGGTGTCCGGCATCGACCTGTGGATCAACACCTTCGACGGCGACGGCCTGTGGTCGAGCGGCTGGAGCGACGATCAGGGCCGCTATCTCGCCACCGGCCTGCCGCCCGGCGATTACCAGGTCCAGGCCCAAGACGGCAGCGGGTTCTACCTCGGCGAGTACTACCAGGACGCCGTTTTTCACCAGAATGCCACCCCGGTGCACGTGGTGGCCCGCAGCTCGCTCACCGACCCGCTCGCCACCCTGGTGGACTTCGACCTCGCCGAAGGCGGCACGATCGCCGGGCTGGTCTACGACGACGTCAACGGCGACGGCGTCCGCGACGCCGGTGAGGCGGGTATCGGCGGCGTGAGCGTCCAGGTCGAAGAGCACGCTCAGCCCAATCGCGGCTTCGCCGGTGCCACCACCGCGGCCGACGGCACCTACGAGCTCGGCGGCCTGCCGCCGGGCCTCGACCTGCGGGTCCGGGTGGATACCTGGCCGACCGACTTCTTCGGCGTCTACTACGACGGCGGCGACGACCGCGGTACCACCGACGGCGACCAGGCGGCGGCGGTCACGGTGGCCGCCGGCGCCACCACCCCCGGCATCAACTTCGGCCTCGCCGCCGGCGGCTCGATCTCCGGTGTCGTCACCGACGGCGACGGGGTGCCCCTACCGGGCTTCGGGGTGAGCGCCGTCCAGCTCGACTGGCGCTGGGGCGGCAACGCCTCGACCGACAGCGACGGTGGCTACACCATCCACGGCCTCGAGCCGGGCACCTACCGGCTCGACGCCGGGGGCGATCCCTACCGCTACGAGTGGTACGACAACCAGACCGACTGGCGCGCCGCCACCCCGGTCGACGTCACCGCCAGGGCCGAGACCGCCGGCATCGACTTCGTGCTGCCGGTGATGCCAAGGATCGTCGCCGGCCCCTCGCCGTCCTGGGGCGAACGCGGCTTGCCGGTGAGCGGCGTCACGGTGGTGGCGGAGCAGCTGACGGCGACGCCGCGCCTCGAATTCGGCGCCGGCGTCACGGTCTCAAGCCTGGTCTTCGACGCCGCCAGCGGCACCTTCACCTTCGACCTCCAGGTCGCCGCCGACGCGCCGCTGGGCGCCCACAGCCTGTCGCTGATGAACGATCAGCTGGTGGAAGACGGCGCGGCGATCCTGCCGAACGCCTTCGAGGTGCGGCCGGCGGCGGTGGGCGACGTGCCCGCTCCGTACAGCGAGCGCCTCTACGCGGTCGACAACGGCATGAGCCAGCTGCGCGTCTACGGCGCCACTGACACCAAGCTCCTGGGCACGGTCGACGTCTGCGCCACCCCCTATGCCGTCGTCATGGCGGCCGACGGCCGCTTCGCCTACGTCAACTGCGGCGACCGCAGCCTGTCGGTGGTCGACACCCGCCTCGGGCCCCTGGGCCTGGGCGAGGAGGTGGCGCGGCTCATGACGGTGGGCGCTTTTGGCCAGCAGGGCATCGACGCCAGCGCCGACTACCTCTACGCCATCGACCGCGAATCCGGCCTCAGCCAGATCCACGTCATCGACCTCGGCAGCTGGCTACCGACAGCGCCGATCGAGGTGGGGATGGCGCCGTGGTCGGTGCGCCTCCATCCGGTGGACCAGGTCCTGTGGGTGGCGCACCGCAACAACCACCAGCTGTCGCTGATCGACGCCGATCCGGCGAGCCCGACCTTCCACCAGGTGCTCGGCACGGTGCCGCTGCCGGCCGGCTCCTGGCCGCGCGGCCTCGCCTTCACCACCGACGGCTTACGCGCCTGGGTGGTCGGCAACCGGGAGACCTTCATCCTCGACACCTTGCAGGCGCGCAACGATCCAGCGAACGCGGTCGTCGCCACCCTGGCGACCCAGAACAGCGGCCGCGGCATCATCAAGATCGCCTACGATACCGCCTCGCTCAAGGATCTGGTCTATCTCCAGGTCAGCGACCAGGTCTGGGTCATCGACGCCTCCGAGCTGCGCGTGCGGCGCACCTTCACCGCCGGGCTGGGCTTGAACGGCTTGGCGGTGGGAGCCGACAGGCTCTTCCTCGCCCACGACACCTCGCTCGACTTCTACGCCGTCGACACCGCGGCACTGCTCGACGCCGCCGCCCTGGCGCTCTACCGCTTCGACGTCGGCGACGCGGTCTCCGGACCGCCGGTCTCGGGGCCGGCGACGCCGAGCGGCGGCCTGGCGCTGGCGACGGCGACGCCGCCGGCACCGGTCTCGCCCCCGGTGGTGGACGCGGTCTCCGGGCCGGTCGAAAACGGCGCCGCCATCACCGTCACGATCACCGGCTCGGGCTTCGGCCCGGCGCCGATCGTGTCGCTCCAGGGCACCCACGTGCGGGGGACGGTCGTCTCCGTCACCGCCGGCGAGCTCCAGGTGACGTTGCCGGCCGAAACCCCCGCCGGCAGCCACACGGTGGTGGTGACCGATCCGGCAGGAGGCAACGACAGCGGCCTGTCGCCGGCGCCCCTTGAAGTGAGGCCGGCGGCGGGCTTCGGAACGACCCAGACGGTCTACGTCTCGAGCTACGGCACCAGCCGAATCGGGGTCTACGAGCCCGGCGGCGTCCGCGGTGAGATCTTCACCCAGCCCTACCCTTCCGGCCTCGCCCTCACTCCCGACGGCCGGCTGGGCTTCGTCGCTCAGCTCTACGCCAGTGAATGGACGGCGTGGGAGAACCTGCCGGAGAACTACCTCGACGTGAGCATCGTCGATCTCGACCCGGCCTCGCCCACCTTCGAGCAGATCGTCGCCACCGTCCCCTGGGTGTGGTCAAGCTTCTCCTCGCCGGCGGTGACCCCGGTCCCCGAAAATCCCGCCACCGATCCCAACCGGGTGATCCGGGTCTACGCGCCGAACTACTACCTGAGCGATACGGTGTCGGTGATCGATCCCCTGACCCTGGCCGAGGTCGACCTCGACGACGATCCCACCACCCAGTCGATCCCGCCGGACGATCCCTACACGTGGATTTACGGCCAGAAGCTCCCCGGCATGACCCGCATCGAGCTCGACGACCAGGTGACCGACGGCGACCTCGGACCCACCGACACCGCACTGAGCTGGGACGGGCTCCACCTCTACGTGGCCAACCAGTCGGGCAGCGTGTCGATCGTCAACACCGCGGACTTCACGGTCGAGCCCCAGCGGCTCACCGCCAACGGCACGCTCGGTCGCGTCCGCGGCGTGGTGATCACCCCGGGCGATTCACCGGACGCGGTGGTCAGCGTCGCCGCCCTCGACTCGACCGGCGTCGCCTCGCTCTTCGTCTTCGACGTCGGGATCTTCAACGACGGCGCCTTCGTCGACCAGATCGTGCTGCCCACCAGCGAGCTGCCGCGCGAGATCGCCGTCTCGAGCGACGGCATGGTCTACCTGACGGCGCGGCTCCTGGGCGAGCTGTGGGCGGTCGACGTGCGGCCGGCGAGCCGCGACAGTACCGACTGGGGCACGATCGAGCGCATCCCGCTCGAGGTCGGCATCCACGAGATGGCGGAGGCCGCGAGCGACCGGCTGTTCTACGTGTCGAACGGCTTCCGTGGCGAGGTCTACGTGCTCGACCTCATCCCCGGCCATCGCCACGAGCTCGTCACCACGCTGCACTTCCCGGGCTCGCCGGGGGCCATCGCGGTGGAGCCGGCGCTCGCCGGCAGCCAGGTGGAGGTCACCCACGTGAGCCCCGACCGCGGTCTGCCCGCCGGCGGCGACGAGGTGGTGATCACCGGTCTCAACTTCGGCACCGACGTCAGCGTCGAATTCGGCGGCGTGGCTGCCGCCGGCGCCGTCGTGGAAAGTGCCTTCCTGATCCGGGCGGTGACGCCGCCGGGCGCCCCCGCAACGGTGGACGTCAAGGTCGCCAACCAGGTCCCCAACCGGCGCTTCGGCATCCTGGCGAACGGCTTCACCTACGCCCCCGACACGACGCCGCCGGCCTTCACGACGGCGCCCTCGCCGACGAGCCAGGTGCTCGTCGGCACGCCGGGTTCGGAGACGGTGACGGTGGAGATCCGCTGGCGCACCAACGAGGCTGCCGACTCGCTCGTCGAATACCGGCGAGTCGGCGAGCCGGCGTTCACGCCGGTGGCGTCAGCGGCGCTCGACGTCGATCACCTCGTCACCCTGAGCGGCCTCGTCCCCGCCGCGCTCTACGAATTCCGCGCGACCTCCGCCGACGCCAGCACCAATTCGGCGAGCTTGCCGGAGGCGCCGGAGGCCACGGCCTTCAGCACCCCGAGCGCGCCCGACGTCGAGGCGCCGGTGATCCTCGGCTCCCCGTTGGAGTCGACGACCACCACGACGGCGACCCTGCAATGGGATACCGACGAGGAAGCGACGAGCATCGTGCACTACGACGCCGTCCTCGACAACGATCCCACCCTCCCGGCCTTCGGGGCCGACGGCACCACGCACAGCGTGACGCTCACCGGTCTCGAGCCCGGTACCACCTACGAGTACCAGGTGCTGTCGGTCGACAAGAGCGGCAACGGTCCGACGGCGTCGACGATCGACACCTTCACCACCGACTCCCTGCCCGACACCACGCCGCCGGTGTTCACCTCGGGGCCGGACGTCGCCTACCTGGCGAACGATTTGGTGATCGTGATGTGGGTCACCGACGAGCCCTCGACCAGCTTCGTCCATTACGGCACCGCCACGGTCAACGAGGCGAGCGTGGTCGACGTCGACCTGGTCTACCAGCACGCGGTCTTCCTCACCCAGCTCGAGCCGAACACGGTCTACGGCTACCAGGCGGGCTCCAGCGACGCCAACGGCAACACGACGGTGACCGCCGATCCCTTCGCCGGCGCCCCGATACTGGGTCCGGTGACTTTGACCAAGTCGCTGCGCTTCGGCGGCGTCACTCTGCCGGCGGGGACGATGCTCCTGCGCACCAAGGCGGCGAGCGGCTTCACCACCCCGGAGACGCCGGACGTCACACCGCCGGTGGTTTCCGAGGAGACCGTCACGGTGCTCTCCTTCGACCGGGTGCTGGTCACGATGACGGTCGACGAGGCGGCGAGCCTGGTGGCGCGTTACGGCGACGGCGCTCTCACCGCGACGGCGTTCGTGCCCGAGTACAGCCTCACGCCGAGCCTGGTGCTGACGGGTCTCGAAGGTGGGTCGACCTACGAGCTCGAGCTCGTGCTCACGGATCCCAAGGGCAACGCGACGACGCCCCGCGATCTCACCTTCACCACCCCGGCGGCCCCTGACGTGACACCGCCGGTGATCTCCGGGCTCGCCGCCGAGGCGGTGAGCCCCACCACCACCCGGCTGAGCTGGCAGACCGACGAGCCCGCCGACGCGGCGGTGCGTTTCGGCGACCGGCAGGTGGGCGCCCCCGGGCTCGGGACCTCGCACGCGCTGCTCTTGAGCGGCCTCGAGCCGGCGACGCCCTACGCCTACGAGGTCACGAGCCGCGATACGAGCGGCAACGCCGCCACCGCCGCGGGGAGCTTCACGACACCCACGGCGGCGCCGCTCGTCACCAGCGTCACGCCGCCGCGGGCGGCGCAGGGCACGACCGTCGAGCTGACGGTGGGCGGCGTCTACCTCGGGGCCGACGCCCAGCTCGCCCTCGGCGATGGGGTGACGGTCACGGGCTTGACGACCCACGAGATCGGCTCGCAGCTCCGGGCGGCGGTCACGGTCTCGGCAACCGCCGCGGTGGGTGAGCGGGAGTTGCTGGTGACGACCAGCGGCGGGACGGCGGTGGCGCCGTTTACGGTGGTCGACGCCACGGTACCGGTCGTGACCATCCTCGAGCCAGTGGCGGGCACCGAGCTGCCGTCGCGCACGGTCTTCGTCCGCGGCACGGTGAGCGAGATGGCCGACGTTGTAGTCAACGGCGTCGCGGCCACCGTCACCGCCGGCGAGCCTTTGACCTTCGAGGCCACGGTGACGCTGCCGGAAGCGGGCCGCAACCGCATCGTGGCGACGGCGGTCGACGCCTCGGGCAACCGCGGCGTGGCGGTGGTGGTGCTGGCGGTCGTGATCACCGACAGCGAGCCGCCGACGCTCGAGCTCACCGCCGAGCCGTCAATCTTGTGGCCGCCCAACCACAAGATGGTGCCGGTGGTGGTGAGCGTCGTGGTGACGGACGATCAGGATCCGGCACCGGTGGTCGAGCTCCTCTCGATCACCAGCAACGAGCCCGACGACGCCGTGGGCGACGGCGACGGCCATACCGTAAACGACATCCAGCCAGGCGCCGACGACTACGAGGTGCTGCTGCGCGCCGAGCGCGACGGCGGCGGTGCCGGGCGGGTCTACACCCTCACCTACGAGGCGAAAGATCAGGTCGGCAACACCGCCGTCGAGACTGTCGAGGTGGTGGTGCCGCTGAATCAGGGGGCAAAGTGAACGAGGTTCTTGTCAACCCGCGAAACCGACAGAAACGGAGGGCCTGACTGGGGGGCACCCGGGCATCCGCGCCTTTGGTAGTGGGTCAGTTTGAACTTTCTGGCCGCTGATGCGCCGTCTGCATATTCTGAGGGTCGCTACGGTGCGGCGTAGGAAATGACCGGCGGAGCTGCTCCGGCGTCGACTGTGGCCGCTCGGAGCGCTCGGAGAGCTTCCCAGATGAGGCGTGTAGATCCGTCTGGACTCGCATGATTCCGTCCTCCGAGCCCCTACCGGCCGGGGCTGGATTGACCCGGCCGGCCGACCGTGCCATCATGGGAGCATGAGCGCTCAAGCAAAACCCAAGAGGCCACGAGATCCAAACGCCCTGGCGTTCGCCATCGTGGCCGAAGCCACGGAAGAGAAGCCGAAGACCGCGGAACCCGAGAAGGACCCGGCCGCCGTCGCGCTGGGCCGCAAGGGCGGGCTCAAGGGCGGCAAGGCCCGCGCCAAGAAGCTGACGCCGGAGCAACGCCGCAAGATCGCCAAGAAGGCGGCGGCGGCCCGGTGGGCCGGAAAGACGCCGAATTCGTCCTAGACAATATCATGATATGATGATACTGTACGAGTGGGTCAGTCGCCGCGGTGTCGGCGGGCTGACCGAGTGGCGGGACGCTCTCCCTGTCGAGGATCGGGCTCGTCTCGACGCGAAGCTTGACGATCTCCGCGATGCAGACCAGGGAGATCTTCCCGAATTAGTCTTTTGTCCCATCAAGGACTACAAACGCAAGAGGTGGCCATTCATCTGCAAGATCAAGGTTCGCGGCAGCAGCGGGGTGCAGCTCCGCCCCTTGTTGTGCAAGGGGCCAATGCCGGACGATAGAGACACGCTCACTTTCCTGATTGGCGCCAAGGAGAAAGGCTGGGTCATCCGCCCTCACAAGGCGCCCGAGACGGCAGACAGTCGACGAAAGAGCCTAATCAACGGAGAAGCCAGGAGGACGCGCTTATGACACCTACTCGACGCCGACGACTCATCGAGAATCTGCGAAATCGCGGATATCGTCAAGCCTACTTTGAGAGCCACATCGATTCATCCGTTGCGGCACAGATCAAGGCGAACCGCGAGCGGCGAGATTTGAGCCAGAAGGATCTGGCTAAGAAATCCGCTCTGTTTCAATCGCAGATCTCGAAGCTAGAGGACGTTAACCACAATCGGTGGACGGCGAAGACTTTACGGCGGATCGCGCGGGCGTTCGATTTGGTTCTCGTGATTCGGTTTGAGAGGTTCAGCAAGGCGATGGCGTTGCGTGAAGCGTTTCCGGGCAACCTTGTGGAGCCGTCTTTTCCAGAAGACGATCTGTCTCCCGAGTCTCCGGACATCAAATTTAACGCGCGGCTTGTGGCCCCAACGATGCTCATTGATAGGCCGGCAACGACGGCAACGACGGCAACGGCAGCACGCGGGGTCCGTACTGAGTCATTTATTATTCCCTCTGGCGAAGTTGCCTTCCACCCAGAGACGGAGACCGCAACCACTTCGTTTACCACGCCAAACTGGCCGCCGCTCTCGGCGGGAACGAGCAGGGGGGCTTCGCAATGAAGCAGGTACGCAATCTGCGGTCTGAGAGAGTGGCGATCTATCCACCGAGCGTGATACCCCTTAACAGGATCTTTGCCGGCAGCTACAGAGCGCTCCTGGCGAAAGCGTTCGCTTTCGACACCATAGCTCCCAGTGGAGAAGAAATAGAATTCAGGAGCGGCGCGATCGACATTGGCGGCTCCGAGATAATAGTGTTGTCACTAAAGTTCGACGACAGGCGCGTCGTCTTTACGATTGAAGGCACGGCGGAAGACGCTGATCGCTTAGCGGACGAAATCGCTTCAATAATTTTCGAGGGCGACGAAGTGCCGGAGCCGTTAATCGTGGTCCCTGCGACGGATTGCATCGCTACGCTGGAATTTGACTGGACAGCGATTTACAGCACACAGTTCGTTTCGTTCCTTGAGGGTCACATTTTACCAGCAGCCAGCAAGGGAGATGCAAAACCAAAAGTTTCAGCAGCAGTCACCCAGTTTCACCTCAAATACCAGACGCCTGCCGATCTGGACGAGCAAGCGGTGGTGCTGAGCCCAGCGACGCTTACGATAGGGCCGGAGCCTAGACGGCCACTCTCCGACCGTAGGTACACGACAGGTTCGCCAACTCGGTCAGAGGAGCATCTTCGGCTTCTTGAAGCCCTGGAGAGCGCCATGCAAACCGGATAAGCGGCCGGAGGGATAGCCCAGTCCATCCCGAGCCCCTTTTTCTCCCTCAATCTGACCTTTTTGCTTGACGAATACCTCCTGCTCAAGCACAATGGTCACATTGAAGGGAGACGAAGACCATGGCCGACGGCGGTGGAGTCAGGGGCGCGGACGGTTCCTCGGAGGCTGAGCGGGGCGACGCTCGGTGTACGTCCCAGCCGGGCTTCGCCGGAGGGGTAGCGACGTCGGGCAGAGAAAAGCCATGTCCGGACGTCGGTTTTCTCTGCGGCCTCTTCTTTCGCTGGGAGCGCGGGCGTCACGCCCGCCTCTTCGTCCCCGCGCCAACGCCTTCGGACGCCCAAGGAACTGGAGAAGTCCCTCGACCTTCGTGGCGACGCCGACCGTCGTCTCGGCCGGGGCGTCGCGGCGGAGGTGTTCCAGGACGGCCAGCAGGTTGGGCAACTCCAGGACCGTCAGGGTCGCGGCCACCTGGGCGTCCTTGGACTCCTGCTGGCGAAGGAACGACGTCAGCCCAACCATCGCCTCCACCCAAGCCCGACGCGCCTCGTCGCTCAGCTCGCGGTCGAGCGCCGGACCCAGCGCCGGGTGCAGACGCAGGTAGCGGTACGACAGCAGCTCGCCGAGCCCGACGCCGACGAGCGCTTGGTCCCAGGACCCGGGCCACCAGGGCGCCTCGGCGGCCTCGCCGTCTCCACTCTCGTCGACGAGGACGGTGAAACGGCGTGAGGCGTCGTCGGGGGCGCGGATCAGGATGCCAACGGCTCGCGGGCCTCCCTCCGACAGTTCATGCGGCGAGAGCTTCGCAGGCGACGCTCCGATGACCGGAGAATCGAAACCACGTCGACGCTTCCTCCGTATCAGTGTCAAGGGACAGTTGAAACAGACCGGCCCTTGACTGTAGAATTCAACACGATGAGAAACGCACCGGCAGCCACCCTCTGTATCTGTTGCTGTTGTCCCAGCCATCACGCGGGGGCAGAGTCGAGGTATAGGCTGACCTGACGAGAAATCCGAAGCCAAACCAGAAGATTCAAGACCCGCGAGGCGCTGCCGAGCGGGTCTTTTTCGTGGCTCGCTCGGCCGCGCGGCGGTGAGAGGAGCCCATAATGAGCCTTCCACGACCCATCGCCGTCTACTACGAGCACCCGACGTGGTTCCGTCCGCTTTTCGCCGAGCTGGAACGCCGCGGGTTGCCTTACACCAAGATCCGGGCGAAGGACATGGTTTTCGACCCGTCCGCCGCCGTTCCCGATCCGAACGTCCTCTTCGTGAACCGCATGAGCCCCTCGGCCTGGGATCGCGGCGGCGGCGGAGCGGTGTACTTCACCCAGCATTTCCTGGACCACCTCGAACGCAGTGGCGTCGAGGTTGTGAACGGCGCCGGCGCCTACCGGCTCGACATCTCGAAGGCCGCCCAGTCCGCCTTCCTCGAGCGGCTGGGATTGCCGACCCCCCGCACCCGTGTAGCCTACGATCCGCGGCGCCTGCTTCTGGCCGCCCAGGAGCTCCTCTTCCCGGTGCTGGTCAAGCCCAACATGGGCGGCAACGGCGCCGGGATCGAACGTTTCGATACGCCGGCCGAGCTGGCCGCCGCTGTCGAGGCGGAAAGCCTCGTGACCGGTCCCGACGGCGTCTACCTCGTGCAGGAGTACCACCCGCCGCGCGGCGGTCACATCACCCGCGTCGAGACCCTGGAAGGCCGCTTCCTCTACGGCATCCGCCTCCACCTGGAGGACGCCGACAGCTTCAGCATCTGCCCGACCGACGTCTGCAGCCTGGTGAGCGGCGAAAAGCTCACCTCCGTGGCCAGGGAGGCGTCGGAGGGTAACGGCGCCAAGGTCGAGGCCTTCACGCCGCCGCCCGAGGTGATCGCCGAGATCGAGCGTATCGTGGGAGCCGCGGGTTTCGACGTGGGCGGCGTCGAGTACCTCGAGAGTGAACGCGACGGGCGGCGCTACTACTACGACGTCAACGCGCTTTCGAACTTCATCGCCGATCCGGTGAAAGTCGTCGGTTTCGATCCCACCGCACGGTTGGTCGACGCTCTCGCCGGCCGCGCCCTGGCCCTGGCCCTGGCCGCATAGTCCTGCCGAGCTCCCATGCTGGCCCCCCCCCACGCTTCTACGCTATACTCCGCCTCGGAGAGAGCTGATGACGGAATCGTGGATCCCCCAGAACCTGCCGGCCCGGACCAAGCGGCTCCTGAAAAAGCACGCCGGCGGGGTCCGTCAGCTCATCCTCGAGGACGGTGACGAGGCCCCCGAAGAGCTCAAGCCCCTCTTCGGGGCCATCGCCGAACGCTTCCTCCTCCACGATTTCGACGTCAACGACCTCTGGCGGCGGTGCAAGGTCAAGGGGAGGACCCTCACGGGAAAGGCGTTCACCCAATTCGCCCTCGAGACCCTCGGCCCCTACATCCGCCGTCACCGTTGCGCCGTAGGCGCCGTGCTCCTCGTACGGACCCCTCTGGAGATCTGGAAGGTCGCCCACGCCGCGGGCTACGGCAACGCCGACGGCTTCAGCCGCGCCTTCGCCACGGTCTATCACCAGACGCCGTCCGACTTCCGCAAGAAGCCCGGTCCCCTGGCCGGCAGCGAGGCCCGGTGCTTCCTCGCCAGGCCCGCCGGGGCGTGCGAGGACGACGACGAGACGGCGGACGAGATCTTCCGCGCCCGTCTCGACCTCCTCGAAGCCCTCGACAGGAAAGTCGGCGAGACGGCCGCCGTCCTCGCCGCGGACGTCCACCAACGCGGTGCCGAACGGGCCGCCGCCGGCGACGTCGACGGCGCCTACGAGGACCTCGTCTTCGCCCGCCGCTGCGACGCCGCCGCCGACCAGGCGCAAAGCCGGCCCCTCCTGCTTCCCTGCGACACCGAAGCCTTCTTCGTCGAGGCGCTCTGCGACGGCTGCCGCCGGAGCTTCACCTGCGACGCCGCACGCGACCTGCGCCACCACATGCGCCATGCCCTCTCCCTCGTCCCCTGCAGCCTCCACGGCCTCGCCGAACCCCACTGCTGCGACCGGTGCTACCGCCTGATCTGGGACGCGGTCGAGCGAGCCCGCCTCGGGCTCCTCGACGACGCCTTCCGGGCCTGGTGGCTGTCGGAACACGCGGCCGACGGCGGCCCCGCGAGCCACGGCCTCTTCATCCGCCTCATGCGGGAGTCCGAGACGCTCGCCCACCGCGACCCGCACCGCCGGCTGAAGCTCTGCCGGCGCGCCCGTAGCGTCGCCGAGGAGATGGACGACGCGGACCTGGTGAACCTGGCAGGGATCTTCGAAGGCAACGCCCTGCGGGCGCTCTCCCGCTTCCACGACGCGCGCGAGGTCTTCGCTACCGTCGACACGCGGTCGCGTCTGTGGCTGGAGGCGTGCTACCTGCGGGATCGGGGCACTCTCGACACGGACGACCAGGATCTGGATCCGGCGGTCGAACGGCTCCGTCGCGGCGCCGCGCTGTTCCAGGAGCTCGACGCTCACGCGGCCGCCCTTACTCGCATCAAGCTCGCCGAAGCGCTGAAATGGCAGCGTGAATTCCAGGAAGCCCTGACGACCTTCGAGGACCTGATCGTCGACCTTGACTTCCGTCGCTGGCCGGAAGCGGGTGACTTCGTAGCTATCGAGCATGCTCTCCACCTGATCGCGGCTGGCGAACACGATCGAGCCGAGCAGTGTCTCGACGAAGGATCCCGAGGTTCTTTGCTAGGGCCGAGCTTCACCGCCGCGTACGGCGAGCTCAGGTTGGCGCAAGGAAAAACTCGTG
>CBDUYN010000066.1:0-47520 GCA_965371445.1 uncultured bacterium
TCTGACAATTTTGGACCAAGGGGTTGACACAGGGTGTCTTCAGCCGTCTTTCCAGCCCATAGCACGGGCCTTGAGGCCCGTTGCGGAGGTGCGCCAAGCCTCGAACCGTCGTGCCTCGCGCCGCCCCCGCAACGGGCCTCAAGGCCCGTGCTATGGACGAAGAAGCCGGCTGAAGCCGGCTCAGAAAAACATGCTCGTCGGTCTGAGGTGCCAACCTCGTTAGCCCTTCTTCAGCGGCACGAGCTTCTCGCGCAGCCCCGCGACCGTCGTCTCGATGAGCTCGGTGAGCGCGCGCACCCCCGCCTCCCCTTTCAGCACGTAGTCTTCGATGTCGACGATCTTGGTCTGCGAAGCGTAGACGCTGTTGAGCTCGTGGTTGAGCTTGATGCCGCCGATCACCGGGATCTTCAAGAGGTTGGCGATGTCGGTACGGAACATGGCCACGAGGTCGTCGGGGTCGGAGAGGCGGTTCTTGATCTCGGCCGTAAAGGTGAGGGTCGCCTTGGAGCCGAGGATCGCCGAGCTAACCATGCTCGTTCCGGTCCTGCGGTCGAGGATGACGTAGATCGAATGGAGAACGGGGTCGTCGATGGTCAGGAAACGTATCCGCTGACGGTCGGCGTTGGCGACGAACGAGATCGACGGGTGGCCCTGGCGCGACATGACGCGGACGATCTCGCCGACCAAGATCTCGTCTTTCGATTCCCGGATCTCGGCCTTGTGCGCGAACTTGCTGACAAAGTTGAACATCTCGCCCCCCTTCCCTCAAGCGAAACGGCCCCGGACGTACTTGCGCAGAGCGTGGGTCGTGGCGGTGACGTGGTCCGCCAGCCGGTCGTAGTCGATCTCGTAGTCCGGGCTCACGTACTCGTCGATCTTCAGGTAGAGGTCGACCTGGGCGTAGACGTAGCCCGAGGTGATGTCGCCGTCGACGGTGATGGTCCCGGGCTCGGGGTTCTGGATGAAGCCGCTCTTGAGCTCCGCTTTCAAGGCGCTCATGACCTTGGTGATGTTCCTTGCCTTCTCGCCGTAGCCGATGACGGCGCTCGCCCGCTGGCCGAGGACCTTGGCCTTGGCGAGGTCGCTGGTGAGATGGCGCAGCCGGAAGATCACCCGGCTCTGGTCGTCGAGGTCTTCGAAGCGCAGGTAGTGGTGGCTGCCGTCGGATTCGAGGTCGATCAGCGAGTAGCCGCGCTCCAGGGCCGAGGTGATGACCGCTCCCAGGAACACCTCGTCGATGTGACCGGCCAGCTCGTGCTCCTTCAAGTAGTCCCAGCTGGCCTCGACGAGCGAGGAGAAGACGCTGTCGAGGCGGGCGTCCTCGCTCTGGGGGGAGCAGGCTTCGGTTGCGGCCGGTTCGCTCTCCGCGGCTTCGACCGGCTCCGGCTCGGCCTCGGCCTCTGGCTCGGCTACGGTCTCCGGCTCGGCCTCGGCTTCCGGCTCCGCCGCCGCTTCCGGCTCGGCTTGCGGCTTCGCCTCGGCGGCGGTTTCGGGCTCCGCCTCCTGCGGCTCGGAAGCTTCCTCGGCTCCGCCTTCGCTCTCCACGGCCTCGCTGGGGGCGCTGGCGGCGGCGGGTCCGGCGTCGAGGTCGCGGAAGAGGTCCGGCGCGTCCGTGA
Organism: uncultured bacterium; assembly: GCA_965371445.1. Lineage (GTDB taxonomy): Bacteria > Acidobacteriota > Thermoanaerobaculia > Multivoradales > J023 > DASWIG01. The sequence goes on from CBDUYN010000066.1 coordinate 1,617, forward strand.
TTTTCGTCCAGCCCTCGAGACCCTTGAACCAGAAGACGTCCTTGGTTTGGAAGTGACCGGCGCCGAGCTGCCGGCGAAGGTCGCGTCGGCTCATGGGTCCGACGCGCTCTCCTCCGGCGTAGACGTACACGGAGGACTGATCAGGTAGGGGTAGCTCGCCTGTAGACATTCGTCGTCCCCGCTCTTGACGTGGATTCCAGGAGTCCAGAGGACGATCTTAGCACGCTGGGCGGCTACCGGGGCAGATCCTGATCCGGGTCGCCCCGGCGATGGAGGAGGACCAGGGTGGCGTCGTCGTCCAGCCCTTCGTCGCTGGCGGAGAACTCTTCGAGCTCGTCGCGAATCGCCGCGAAGAGGGCCTTGCCTCCCACCGCGGTGTGCCCGCGGACGAGGCGGACGAGACGGTCGGTACCGAACTCCTCGTGCTCGGTGTTCTCGAGCTCCGTGATGCCGTCGGTAAAGAGCAACAGGACGTCGCCGGGGCCGAGGCGCACGCGGCGGCTCGTGTAGCTGGCGTCGTCGAGCAGGCCGACGATCGGTCCGGTCGGGGCGAGCTCGTGGACGGTGCCCTCGCTCGTGCACAGCAGCGGCGGGTTGTGACCGCCGTTGGCGTATTCCAGGACGTTCTCCCGCGGATCGAGCTCGGCGTAGAAAAGCGTCGCGAACTTGTTGGCCGGCGAGCTCTCGGCGAGCACTCCGGAGAGCTTCTCGACGAGCGACGCGGGATCGCTCGTCGTGTGCACCAGCGAGCGCAGCGACGCCTGGAGCACCGCCATCAGGATCGCCGCGCCCACGCCCTTGCCCGAGATGTCGGCGATGGCGACCGCGAGCTTGCCGTCGGCTTTCTGGATGAAGTCGTAGTAGTCGCCGCCGATCTCGTAGCACGAGCGGGTCTCGCCGCGGATCTCGTAGCCCTCGATCTGTGGATCCTCCGACGGCAGGAGGCGGCGCTGGATCCTCGATCCGAGCTCCAGTTGCTCGGCCATGCGCTGCTTGACGATCTGCTCCTCGAGCAACCGGGTGTTCTCGATCTTGACCGCGGCGAGGTTGGCGACGAGACCTGTCACCCGCAGGTCGTTTTCCGTGAACGCCGTCCCCGTCATGCGGTGGTCGAGGTAGAGGAGGCCGATGATCTGGGTGTCGTTGCGAAGCGGCACGCAGATGATCGAGCGGATGCCCTCGCAGAGGATGGACTCCGCGTCCTCGAATCGCACGTCCTGCTGGGCGTCCATGGTGAGCACCGCCTGCCGGCGGTCCAGGACCTCGTGGATCAGGGTGCTGCTGATGCGGACCTCCTCGCCCCCGTAGCCGCGGACGGCCTCGGCGCGCAGCTCGCCGTCGGCGCTGCGCAGCAGAAGCACCGCGCGGTCGCCGCCCACCGTGTCGCGGGCCAGGTCGATGACGATTTCCAGCAGCTTCTCGATGGGATGGTGGCTGATGAGGACCGATGCCGCGCGGGTCAGAGCCGGCAGGAGGCTGCCCTGGGCGCTCGGGACGAGGAGGGTCTCCGGCTCGCGGTAGCTCTTGAAGACGAGGTCCTCGGAGTTGATCCGCACCGTGCTCTCGGCCGGCAACGGCGCACCGGCGTCGAACCGTACCGCGCTCGCCGACGCCGTCGTGGCATCGGTGAAGCGCAGGAGGATGTCTCCCAGGGCGATCCGGTCGCCGTCGTGAAGCGGCTGCTCGCCGCTGATCGGCCGGCCGTTTAGGAACGTGCCGTTGCGGCTCCCCGCGTCGACCAGGAAGAAAGTCCCGGCGCGGGGGACGATCTTGGCGTGGACGCGCGACAGCCACGGGTTGCGGAAATGCAAGTCGTTCGAGGTGCCGCGGCCGATCGAGAAGTCGTCGCGGCCCAGCTCGACCCTGGCTACGTGTTCGCCGTGCTCGACGAGGAGGTGTGCCATACGCGGCAAGTCTACAACCGATCGGCCCCGGCACGAGGCTTCGGCGACGGATCCGGCGAGCCGCGCAGGCGCCGCAACAGCTCGGCGAGGAGCGCCGCGATGTTCCACGCGTCGTCGACACCGCGGTGGTGCGTCCCTTGAAGCGGCAGGCCGAGGAGCGCGAGCGCCTTGGCCATGCCGACCTCGAAACGCATTCCGAGGGCCAGGCCGAGGAGGCTCTTGACGTTCAGGTGCGTCGCCGAGAACGGATACTCGACGCCGTCGCGCTCGCACTGGCGCTCGAACTGGAGGCGGTCGTAGTCGCCGTAGCTCGCCCAGGTGCGGCTGCGCGAGCGGTACTTCTTGCGCAGGTGGGCGCAGGCGTCGGCCAGGGAGACGCCACCGTCGACCTCGTCCTGGGTCAGGGTCGTCAGCTCCGTACAGAAGGCGCTGACGCGGGAGCGGACCGGGCGCACCAGGAGGCTCTCTTTCTTGACCCGCTCGCAGGTCCCGACCTCAAGCGTCGCGATGCCGACCTCGATGATCTCCGACACCTGGCCCTCGGGCGGCGGGCCCTGCCAGCAGGTCGCTTCGATGTCGACGACGAGGATCTGGTCGAGTCGTCTGGCCATGATCTCGCTCAGGAGCCTTTTTCTTTCAATCCCAGGATCCGGTCTATCCCGTCGACGACGAGGGGATGGTAGCCGCGCCGTGCCTGCTCGTAGATGCGCCGGGCCCGCTCGCGGCCTTCGTCGCTCTTGGCGAGCTCCTTGTAGAGCGGATCGATGAGCTTGCGCCGGCCGACCCGTACCAGGAAATCCTCCAGGGCACCGTAGCCCACCTCGTAGCGGTGCTGGATCACCAGCCGTAGCCAGGCGAAGAGGATTTCGGCGTTGCCCGATCCCGTAAGGCCAAAGGCGCCGTCGAGCTCGGACATCTCGGCGGTTGTGAGCTCCGGGGGCAGCGAGGTGACGAAGTGGATCCACTCGGGGGTGCTCCAGCCCTCGGTCCCGAGCTCCGCCGCCGGACGCCCGCTTCGCCACGCCTCGACCTCAGCCTCGACCCGCTCGAAGGCCTCCGAGGCGACACGCGGCGTGTTCGCCGGCAGGCCGGGGCCGTCGACCCAGGCGTCGAGCATCAGGCTCTCGGCGATCTCGTCGGCGTCGCTCAGCAACTCTCGGTCGAGGAAGGCGAGAAAGTCGTCGCTGGTACGTGACTGGAAGGCATGGTCGTCGAACCAGCGCCGCAGGAAGGGGTCGAAGAGCTCGCGGCCCACCGTCTCTTCGATCCGTCGCAGGAAAAGGTAGCCCTTGATGTAAGGCACCCAGGTGGCGCCCTCGTCGGCGTCGCGTCCGGCGAGGTCGAGGCGCAGGTGCGTGTCGCGTTCGTCGAGCCCGGCCATCTCTTCCTTGAGGTCGCGGATCTCGAGAAGCGCCAGCATCTCCGAGGTCTCGACACCGTAAAGCTTTTCCATGACCCGGTGCTCGAGGTAGACGGTGAAGCCCTCGTTGAGCCAGAAGTCGTCCCACGTCGCGTTGGTCACGAGGTTCCCCGACCAGGAATGGGCCAGCTCGTGAGCGATCGTCGAGACGAGCGAGCGGTCGCCGGCAATGAGCGTCGGGCTGAGGAAGGTCAGCCGCGGGTTCTCCATCCCGCCGAAGGGAAAGCTCGGGGGCAGAACCAGGACGTCGTAGCGTCCCCAGCGATAGGGACCGTAGAGTCCTTCGACGATCGCCATCATCTCCTCCATCTCGGCGAGCTCCCAGGCCGCCTCGTCGACGACCCCCGGCTCGGCATAGACGCCGGCGCGTTCGCCGATCGGCCGAAACGCCAGATCGCCGACCGCGATCGCCAGCAGGTAGGAGGGAATGGGCTGCGGCATGGAGAAGCGGTAGACGCCGTCGTCCGTGCGATCGGTCGGGTTCTCGGCGCTCATCAACGCCATGAGCCCGGGCGGCACGCGCACGGTGGCCTCGTAGGTGAAACGGACCGCCGGCGTGTCCTGGCAGGGCACCCAGGTGCGGGCGAAGATCGACTGCGACTGGCTGAGGAGATAAGGCTGCTGGCCGCCCACCGTGAGCTCGGGCGCAAGCCACTGCAAGGCCACCGCCTTGGGCCTACTCGAGTAGTCGACGTGAACGTGGGACGTCTCCGGCGTGATGTCGACGACGAGGTCCGAGCCGAGGAACGAGGCCGCCGGACGGAGCTCGAAGCTCGTCTCAGCCCCCTCGTCGAGCGTCACCGCGTGGACGTCGAGGTCCCGGGTGTCGAGGTGGAGCCGGGTGGCGCCGGTGGTATTCGCCAGGCGCCAGGACGCCCGGCCGGAGAGGACCTTGGCCTCGAAGTCGACGGTGAGCTCCAGCGTCAGGTGCTCGACACGGACCTCGTCGGCGTTGGCGTAGGAGTGGGGATCGCTACGGCCGGAGACGAGGAGGCCGGTCTTCTGGGCCTGGGCGGTCGAGCCCGAACCCGTTTCCTCGCCCGGTGGGGTGGTACAGGCGGCGAGGACGACGGCGAGGAGAATGGCGACTGTGATCTTGTGGGTCGAGGTCGACGACATGGTTTCAGGCCTTTCCGGGAGTCTTCGTGAAAAGCGGATTGTACAAGCCGACGGCCTACGCCGTCGCGAGAAAAAAGCTCAGGCAGCTTTCGCCGTAGCGTTTTCGGTCTTGGAATTGCCAGCCCTCGATGTCTTCGCCGATCTCTCGGCGTATGGAGTGCTCGAGAGCCGCCGCGGCGCCGGGCGCGGCTTGCCGGCGCGCCGCCGAAAGAAGAGCTTCGTAGCCCGAGAAGGCGTAGGGCGGATCCGCAAACAGGAGGTCGAACTCTCCCGCCGGCCGCCGCGCGAGGACCTCGGGGAGACGGCCGCGGACGATCTCGACCTCCGCGTTGAGCTCGGCGGCGAGGGTCCGGACGCTTTTCTGCAAGGTCGCGAGCACCCTGGCGTCGGCCTCGACGAAAGCGACTCGCGTCGCCCCCAGCGCCGCCGCCTCCAGCCCGACGGCCCCGGAGCCGGCGAAAAGATCCAGGAAGCGGGCGCCTTTGAAGCGTTCGCGCCAGATCGAGAGCAGTGCCTCCCGCAGGCGTCCCTCCGTGGGGCGTATACCGCGCGGTACTTCGAGGCGACGGCCACGCAGCAGTCCGCTGCCGAGACGAAGGCCGGCTCTCTTCACCGCCTCTCGCGCTCCTCGAGCGCGACGAACGCCTTGTCGAGGTCAAAAAGGCCGACGTAGATGACGAGCGGCTGATCGATGCCCTCGAGCTCGACGCCGATTCCGTCGGCCGTGCGCCGCAGGACCCGGAATCGAAGGCCTTCGGCGGTGCGCAGCACGTCGCCGGGGCGTGGCTCGTAGCCCGCCGGGAGCTCTTCCATCCGGGAAGCGACGTGCACGGTCAACTCCTCGGCGATGGCGACGATCCGCGACACCTTGAGCGGCGCGATGGCGTAGCTCGACCAGGCGTAGGTAAAGGGCTCCAGCTCCGGTAGGGCCAGATAGAGCTCGCAGCGCATCGTCCACGGACCGTGGACGCCCTCCAGGATCGGCTCCTTCAACGAGTCGATCGAGGCGACCGCATAGGCGTCGGCGAGGACCCGGATGTTGTCGGCGACGGCCTCGGGGCCAATCTCGGCGAGGTACATCTTCTGATCGTCCCAGGATCCTTCTCGCAGGCGAATGGTGCCGTTCTTGAAAAGCGTGATCTCGCGGCGGTTGAATTCGTTGGCGCAGGTGAATTTCAGGATCTCGGTCGAGCGGTCGTCGGCCTGGAGTGGGGCCGCGAGGAAGAGGGAGATCGCCAGGGTCGGGATGACGGGTGCACCCCTCTGGCTTCCTGGCCTACGAATCGATTCGGATGTCGTAGCGCGGCTTGACATGGTCTGGTCCCAGCATTTCCTCGAGGGCCTGGTGCAGAGCCTCATCGTAGCGCACTCCGAGGACCTGCTGCTGGGCGATCTCGACGTCGTAGCCCGGGATCGCGACGTGGAGCTTCAACGCCACGTCTCCGGCGTTTTCCAGCAGGAAGTCCTTGAAGGCGAGAAGCTCGCTGCGCGACATGCCGGCGTCGAGGGTGACCTCGACCTCGCGCAGGAGCTTCCCCGTCGCCCGATCCAACGGCACCAGCTCTTCGACCGTGAGCTCGCTCTCAGTGCCGCGGTCGCGGACGACGCCGGTGACGATGACCGCCTGGTCCTCCACCAGGTAGGCGCCGAAGCGCGGCATGTTGGAGGCGAAGACGGTGGCCGAGAGCGTGCCTTGGAGATCCTCGAGGACGAACTTTCCCATCATCTTGCCAGTGTTGGGCCCGGTCTTGATCTTCATCTGACGGACCCCGCTGATCAGACCCCCGAGGGTGACCTTGCCCTCGACCCCCTCGAGATTGTCGGTGGTGTGGGTGGTGAGCGTGCGCAGGTGCTCCTCGTACTCAGTTAGGGGGTGCCCCTTCAGGTAGACACCCAGGGTTTCTTTTTCGTTCGCGAGGCGCTCTTTTTCGGGCCACTCCGGCGTGTCCTTCGAGGGCTCGGGCTCCTTGAGCTCGGTCGCTCCGAAAAGCGACACCTGGCCATCGTCGCGGTCGCGCTGCCACGCCTGACCGTAGTCGTATATCCGGTCGATCGCCTCGGCGTTGGCCGCCCGGGTAGTTCCGAACGAGTCGAAAGCGCCCCCCTTGTTGAGGCACTCGAAGACCTTGCGGCTGACCGCTTTCAAATCGGTCTCACAAGCGAAGCGGGCCAGACTCCGGAAGCTCTCGATGCGCCGGCGCGCTTCGAGGATTGCCTCGACGGTGCCTTCGCCCACTCCCTTGACCGCCCCCAGGCCGAAGCGGACCGCGTCGCCCGTGACGGTGAACTGCCAGTCGCTCTCGTTGACGTCGGGCGGTAGCACCTCGATCCCCATGTTGCGGCATTCCTGGATGTACTTGCCGACGTTGTCTTTCGACGACATCTCCGAGGTCAGCATCGCGGCCATGAAGGCGGTCGGGTGGTGGGCTTTCAGGTACGCCGTCTTGTAGGCCAGCACACCGTAGGCGACGCTGTGGCTCTTGTTGAAGCCGTAGCCGGCAAAAGGCTCGATGTGCTCCCAGAGCATGCGGGCTTTCGCCGGGTCGAAGCCCTTCGCCTCGGCGCCATCGACGAACTTCTGCTTCTGCTCGGCCATGACCTCGATATTTTTTTTGCCCATGGCCTTGCGCAGGATGTCGGCCTCGCCGAGGGTGAAGCCCGCGATCTCGACGGCGATGTGCATCACCTGCTCCTGGTAGGCGATCACACCGTAGGTCTCTTCGAGGATCGGCCGCGTCTCGGGGATGACGTAGGAGACTTTCTTGCGGCCGAGCTTGCGCTGGATGAATTCCTCGACCATGCCGACCGAGAGCGCCCCCGGACGGTAGAGGGCGTTGAAGGCCGCGATGTCCTCGAACTTCGACGGCTTGGCGCGGCGCAGGAGGTCTTTCATGCCGCTCGACTCGAACTGGAAGATGCCGTTGGTGCGTCCCTCGCAGAAGAGCTTGTAGACCTCCGGGTCGTCGAGCGGCGCCTCGTCGAGGTCGAGCTCGATCCCCTGGTGGGCCAGAAGCTTCAGGCAGTCGTCGATCACCGTCAGGGTCCTGAGCCCCAGGAAGTCCATCTTGAGGAGCCCCAGGCCTTCGACGACGTCCTTGTCCCATTGGGTGATGAGCTCGTCTTTGCTGGTCTTGCAAAGGGGCACCAGCTCCTCGGTGGCGCGCGGTGTGATCACCACCCCGGCGGCGTGCATCGAGTGGTGGCGGGTGAGCCCTTCGAGGCGCAAGCCCACCTCGACGATCTGGCGCACCTCCGGGTCGCGCGCTACCTCGGCTTTTAAGGGCTCGATCTCCTTGACCGCCTCGGCGAGGGAGCGGGTCATGTCGGGGACGAGCTTCGCGATCTTGTCGACCTTGGCGTAGGGCAGCCCCATCACCCGGCCGACGTCGCGGATCACGGCCTTGGCCGCCAGGGTCCCGAAGGTGATGATCTGGGCCACGTGGTCGCGGCCGTATTTCTCGTTGACGTACTGGATCACCTCGCCGCGCCGGCGCATGCAGAAGTCGATGTCGATGTCGGGCATCGACACGCGTTCGGGGTTCAGGAATCGCTCGAAGAGGAGGTCGTATTGGAGCGGATCGATGTCGGTGATCCCGAGGACGTAGGAGACGAGCGACCCCGCCGCCGAGCCGCGGCCCGGTCCCACCGGAATCTGCTGCTCGCGGGCGAAGCGGCAGAAGTCCCAGGTGATCAGGAAATAGCCCGGGAATCCCATCTTTTGGATGACGTCGATCTCGAATTCGAGGCGCTGGCGGTAGGCTTCGGGAGGCTTGCGGAGCCGGCCCTCACGGTGCCGGTCCCCGAGGTTCCCCAGCCGGCGCTCGAAGCCCTCGCGGGCCACCTTGGCGAAGTAGGAGTCGAGGGTCTCGCCCTCGGGCACCGGGAACTCGGGCAGGTGGAACTCGCCGCGCGGGATCTCCAGGTCACAGCGCTCGGCGACGGCGACGGTGTTCTCGATGGCCGCGGCGTCGTGCGGGAAGACCTTGAACATCTCGTCGGCGGACTTCAGGTAGAACTCGTCGGCGAAGTACTTGAGGCGGTCCGGATCGGCGAGCGTTTTCTGGGTGCCGATACACAGCAGCACGTCGTGGGCGAACGCGTCGTCTTTTCTCAGGTAGTGGCAGTCGTTCGTAACCACCATGGGGATGCCGGTATCCTTCGCGATCCGCCGTAACACTTCGTTGACCAGGCGCTGCTCCGGGATGCCGTGGTCCTGGAGCTCTAGGTAGAAGTTGCCGGGGCCGAAGAGATCCCGGTACTTGCAGGCCTGCTCCTCGGCCTCCCGCTCGCGGCGGTTGACGATCGCCTCGTTGATCTCGCCCTTGAGGCAGGCCGAGAGACAGACGAGCCCCTCGGCGTGTTTCTCAAGGAGCTCGTGGTCGATGCGGGGCTTGTAATAGAAGCCCTCGAGATAGGAGCGGGTCGTGAGCTTCAGAAGGTTGTGGTAGCCCACCTCGTTTCTTGCCAGGAGCACCAGGTGGTTCGAGGAGGCGCGCTGAGGGTTGCGGTCGAGGCGGCTTCCCTGGGCCACGTAGGCCTCGATGCCGAGGATCGGTTTGACGTTGGCCTTCAGTGCCGCGTCGTAGAACTCGATGGCTCCGAACATGTTGCCGTGGTCGGTGAGCGCCATGGCCGGCATGCCGGCCTCGGCGGCGGCCGTCACCACGTCCTTCATGCGGTTCGCGCCGTCGAGAAGGCTGTACTGGCTGTGGAGGTGGAGGTGGACGAATTCCGCCATGGCGCGGCTACTCTACCTCGGTCTCGGGCGTTTGGCCGGGAGAATCGGCCGCCGTCTCGGCGCTCTTCTTGGCGTGCTCGGCGGCGAGGTCGTCGGCGCGGTAGACGAAGCGATAGCCGTACTCCAGCGCCGAGGCCACGGTCAGGACGACCATGACTCCCACAAGGGAGGTCGCCAGGAAGTCGAAACGCCGGTCGAGGCCGGTCAGCAGCACCGCGGCCACGGCCATGGTCTGGAACGCCGTCGTCCACTTGCTGACCACGCTGGGTGGAAATTTCGTGATGCCGATGGCCAGGTGGACGATGAGCGCGATGACGACGATTCCGACGTCGCGCGTGATCACCGACACCGTCACCCAGATCGGGATCTGCTGTCCGGGGTGGAGGCCCGGAATCGCCAGCATCACGAAAGCCGCGGTCAGCAACAGCTTGTCGGCCGCCGGGTCGAGGTAGGCGCCGAGGACCGACTGCTGCTTCAAGAAGCGGGCGAAAAAACCGTCGAGCAGGTCCGTCAACCCGGCCAGGGCGAAGATCAGGAGCGCCTGGCCCGGCCGCCGCTCGATCAAGGAGACGATGAAGATCGGGACGAGCGCAAGGCGCAGGGCGGAGAGCAAGTTCGGCCAGGTGAGCTTCATGGGGGGTCGGCCTCCGTTCGGGGGGAGCGGGCGAGCGACGATGGTAGCCCGGCACGCCCGGCCGGGCAAGGGGAGCTAGCTAGCCCGAGGCCAGCAAGTTGAGCGTCGCCCGGAAAAGCTCGAGGGCCTCGTGGCCGGAAATCACAGCCTGGGGCAGGCAATCGGACTCCTCGGGGAGGAGGCCGCATTGGGCGGCCTTGCCGCAGGTCATTCGTCTCGACGCCGCCAGGGCTTCGCCCTCCGGAGCTGAAAGGCACGTCAGCTCGCCGCCGGTGAGCACCAGGAGACGCAGCATCGCCCGTAGCGCCACGAGCCGCGTCATGGGCTCGGCCGGCGAGAAGAGGTGGAGCGTTTCGTCGACCTCGATCAAGCCCAGGTTCATCACCCGTAGGACCTCGTCGCGGCGTGGGTGGTCGAGGATGTCGGTGGCGATCGGCGGGTTCTCGACCTCGGCGTAGCGCACCTCGGGAACCAGCCAGTAGAGAAGCGCCGCGTACTCCGCGCGGTCGAGCTCGCCTTTCGACGCGATCTCCCGGACGCCCGACGGCAGGAGGCTCAGGCGCCGCAGGAACTTGGCGCCCTCGAGCTTGTCGAGGAGCCCGGGGTCCTCCGGGTGCTCGTCGGCCAGCTGCTGAAAAACGCCGAGAGCGCCTCGTACGTCACCGGTCACGATCATCAGGTCGCCGAGGTCCTCGCGGAGCTCGCTGTGGGTCGGATCGGCCTCGAGGAGCCGGCGGACGATCTCGATCTCGGCCGCGTGGTCCCCCTGGGCGGCGGCCAGACAGCGCCGGGCGGCCAGCACCTCCGGCTCGCCGGCGGCCCAGCTCTCGGTCTCCACGAGCTGGCGCTCGGCCTCCTCGACGTGGCCGCGGCCGAGCGCCTCGTCGAAGCTCGCGACGGCCAGCGCGAGTGCCACCGGATAGAGCTCCGCAAGGCGGTCTCGGGCCGTGGAGCTCATCGTCTCCACCCGGGAGTAGGCGCGAAAGGCCGCCGTCGGATCGCCCAGGAGGTCGAGGGTCCGGCCGAGGAGGATCTGGCACGAGAGATACTCCGGCAGCTCGTCGGCGACCGGCTGAAGCAGCTCCCGCGCCGCCTCGAGGTCGCGGCCGAGGTAGGCGAGCTGAGCGAGGAGCACACGAGCCGGATGGAATCCGGGATCCTCCGCGAGGACCCCTTCCGCGGCGCTCCGGATCGCTTCGAGGCCGCCGCCGGCACGCAGGGAGTCCCAGCCCACGCTCACCCGGCGCTCCAGGTCCGCGCCGGCGGCCATGGGAAAGCCGGCCACCGGATCGAGGACGTAGCCCGACTCGGCCGGCGGGATGTGGGAGCGTGGTGGGGGAGGCGTGCTCGTCGCGCAGGCGAACGTCAGCAAGAGGACCGGCAGCGTCGCTGCCGGTGCCCGTCTCCGGATGAGGAGCGACAACAATCCGTTTCCCCAGACCGGGACGGATCAGCGGTTGTGGCTGTCCGCCTCGGTGATCGTGGCGATCGCGTGCTTGTAGACCAGGAGCTCGGTGGTGCCGGTGTCGACGACGACAGCGAAGCGGTCGAAGCGGCGCAAACGCCCCTCGATCTTCAGTCCGGTGATGAGGTCGAAGCTCATCGTCCGACCTTCTTTGAGGCTCTGAAAAAGGAAGCCGTCTTGGATATTGATGTTATGCCTGCCCATGGGATGAAGACTCCTCCAGCATTTTGAAGTCGTTCAGCAGTGAAGGGATGGTGTCGTCCACGAATAACGCCGGAATCCAGCGGATGTCAATCTCCTTCCGGAACCACGTCATCTGACGCTTGGCGTATCGGCGGGTCGCTCGTACGATGTCGTCTACGGCCTCGTCGAGCTCCCACTCCCCGGACAGGTGACGAACCAACTGCCGGTAGCCGATGGCCTGGAAGGCCGGTACGTCGGGCTCGACACCCAGCTCCAACATGGCGGACACCTCCGAGATCCAGCCACGCTCGATCATGAGGTGCACGCGTTCCGAGATTCGATCGTACAGGATGGCTCGCGGCAGCGTCAATCCGATTCTCAGCGCCGGGGTCCTCTGGTGCCCGAAGGGCTGCTCGTCGATCCAACGGCTGAGCGGCCGGCCGGTCGCGTAGGCCACTTCGAGGGCGCGCAGGATGCGCTGCCGGTCGCCCGGGGCGAGGCGTTCGGCGGTTCGGGGATCGAGCCCCCGGAGCTCCTCGTGAAGCCTCGCGAGACCCTCGTTCACCGAGCGCTCCGCGAGCTCGCGTCGCAGGGTCTCGTCGCCGCGCGGGATCGGGCTCATCCCTTCAAGCAGCGAGCGCAGGTAAAGACCGCTGCCGCCGACGACGATCGTCCTCTTGCCACGGCCCTGGATCTCGGAGCTCGCGGCGCGGGCCCGGCGTGCGAACTCGCCCGCGGAGAATCGCTCCGTGGGGTCGAGGACGTCGACCAGGTGATGGGGGATCTCCGCCATTTCCTCGGGCGACGGCTTGGCCGTGCCGATCGTCAGGCCGCGGTAGACCTGGAGCGCGTCGGCGTTGACGATCTCGCCGTTGAGAAGCCGGGCGAGCTTCAGGCCCAGGGAGCTCTTGCCCGTCGCCGTCGGTCCGAGGATCACCAGGATCGGCTTCACAGGAGCTTCAGGATCTCCTCCTCGATCTTCATCTCGTCCCCTTCGTCGAAGCCGACGTGAGCAAAAAAGACCTTGCCCTCGCGGTCGATCAGGTAGGAGGTCGGGAACGAGCCCGTCGTCAGACGTGGAACGACTTTTTCGTCGTCGGCCTCGTTCTCCTCGAGGAACTGGTAGGTGAGCTTGTTTTCTTCGATGAACTTGAGCGCCCCTTCGGTGTCGCGCTGCGACTCGATGGCGACAACCCGGAGGCCCTGGTCCTTGTACTTCTGATAGAGCGGCTCCAAGCGTGGTAACTCCACGCGGCAGCCCCCTCACGTGGGGAACCAGAAGGCCAGGAGGACGACGTCGCCTTTGAAGCTCGCGTAGTCGACGGTCTCGCCGTCGTAGCTCTTGAGCGAGAAGCCCTCGAGGGTCCTGGCCTTCTTCCGGCGCAGGTCCGAGAGGTGCTCCTCGAAGCCCTCGTCGTTGTCATGGCAGGCCGAGTAGGCCAACTTGTAGGTCTCCCGAGCGTCGTCGGAGGAGCCGAAGAGGGTCTCTGTCGCGAGGTGCTCCATGGCGGCGACGGCGTCACCCGACTCCAGAAGCGCCTCCCCCCAGTAACGGTGCAGAGGCGTATGGTCGACGCCGACGGCGCTGTAGAGGGTATGGGGCGCCCCTTGCTCAAAGGTGGCGAGCGCGTCCTCGGTGCGGCCCAGCTTGGCCAGCGCCAGGCCCTTGTAGGCCGCCGTGTAGGCAAGACGCCGTCCGCCGTACTTCGCGGCGAGCCCGTCGCTGACCTCGGGCGAGTCCTTCTTGTAGGCCTCGGCCGTGGTAAAGGCCGCGGAAGCCTCGGCCTGGTCCAGGAGAAGCTCCCAGACCTCCGCCTCGATCGCCGTGTCCATGATCCGGATGTGGTCGCGGTAGCGCAGGCCGTGCTCCTCGGAGAGCTGGGCGGTCAGGGCCTTGAGCTCGTCGATCTTGCCGCTGCTGCCGTGGAGGCTGGCCAGTGCCAGCTGGGTGTCGAAACGGACGTCCTCGTCTTCGATCTTGGCCAGATACTCGTCGAAGAGCTTGTAGGCGGCTTCCGGTTGCTCGGCCTCGACGGCCTCGCGGGCGATGACGCCGAGGGCGTCGTCGGTGTACTCGGTCTCCGGATGCTCAGCGAGGAAGCCCTGGACGAGCTCCAGCTTCTCGTCGAAGGTTTCGGCGTTCGAGCAGGCCTCGAAGACTTCTTCGACGGCTTTCTCCAGCGCCGCGTTTTCGTCGGTCCCGTCGCCGGACGCGTCGGCGACCTGCGACTCCTCGTAGCCGGCCTGCTGGCACCCCACGCTCACCAGGAGCGCCAGGCAGGCCGGCAGCAAGCAGAGTTTCCGTAGCATCGGGTCTCCTTTCCTGAAGACAGGGTCCTTGGTGTGGCGTCGCTCAGCCAGGTTGTACGTAGGAAATCGCCGGGGGGTTTCGTCCGGCCTTGGCCACCTTGGCCGATGGTGTCAAAATCGGCACACCGACACCACTGCGCTGCCGGCCGGAAGGCCGGGGAGGATCAAGTTGACTGAGAAGAAACGTCCCCGCAAACCCAAGTACTGGAGCCGTGCTTCGCCCGAGGGACCCTGGGACTACCTCGTCGTCGGGTCCGGGATGGGCGGCATGACGACCGCCGCGATGCTCGCCCGGATGGGACGGCGGGTTCTCGTCCTCGAGCAGCACTACGTGCCCGGAGGCTTCACCCACGCCTTCACCCGCAAGGGCTACACGTGGGACGTCGGCGTCCACGTCGTCGGCGACGTGACCGAGCACACGATGACGGGAAGGCTCCTCGCCTACCTCTCCAAGGGGAAGCTCGAATGGAGCTCCGTCGGCCCGATCTACGAGCAGTTCCACTTCCCCGACGGCCTGCGGATCGACTTCCCCGACAAGCCCGAGGAGCTCCGCAGCAACCTCCTCGCCGCCTTCCCCGAGGAAGAGCAGGCGATCGACACCTACCTGGCCCTGACCCGGAAAGCCGCCCACAGCATCCGCGGACACTACCTATCGCGGGCGATGCCGGGATGGCTGGAGCCCGCCGTGCGGTGGCTCGTCGGAGGAAAGGCCGAGCCCTTCCTCACCCAGACTACCGCCGAGGTCCTCGAACGGCTGACCGACGACGCGAGGCTCCGAGCTGTCCTTACCTCGCAGTGGGGCTACTATGGCGCGCCGCCAAACCGCTCTCCGTTCGTCTTGCAGGCCTTGATCGCCCGCCACTTCCTCTACGGCGGCTACTACCCGAAGGGAGGCGCACCGGCGATCGCCCGCGGGTTGCTCAAGACCGTCGCCGACGCCAGCGGCTGGACGAGAATCCTCGCCGACGTCGAGGAGATCCTCGTCGAGCGCGGACGCGCCGTCGGCGTCCGGTTGAAAGACGGGGAGGAGATCCGCGCCCGCCGCGTGATCTCCGCCGTCGGCGTCGTGGCGACCGTCGAGCGGCTGCTCGACGAGCGTTACCGGACGAGCGGGTGGGGAGCCTCGGTCCGCAAGCTCCGTCCCGGACCCGCCCACCTCTGCCTCTACCTCGGCTTCAAGGGCGACATCCGGGAAGCGGGCGCCTCGGGGGCCAACAAGTGGTTCTACGGCTGCTGGGACGCCGGCGACGGCCTCTGGCAGATCGACGGCGAGCTTGGCGAGGTCCCGGTCCTCTATTGCAGCTTCCCGTCGCTCAAGGACCCCTGCCACGATCCCGGCCCGGAGCTGCGCCACACCGGCGAGGTCGTCACCTTCGTCCCGTGGGAGCCCTTCACGAAGTGGCGGGAGAAGAAGTGGCGCAAGCGCGGCGAGGACTACGACGCCTTGAAAAGCCGCCTCCAGGAGAAGATGCTCGAGCAATACCTGGACCGCCTGCCCGGCCTGCGCGGCATGGTCGACTACACGGAGCTTTCGACACCCCTCTCGACGGACCACTTCAGCCGTCCCATGGCGGGGTCGATCTACGGCTCCGAGGGGACCCCGGATCGTTTTGTCAACCGCTGGACACGTCCGCGCTCGCCGATCCCCGGGCTCTACTTCTCGGGCAACGAGGTGGGCTCGATGGGGGTGATCGGCGCCATGCTCGGCGGCATGCTGGCGTCGCTCGCGGTGGAGCCGGTGGGGACGGTACGAATGCTACGTCGGGTTTGACTGGCCTCTGGGTGCCAAGCCTCTCCACTTCGTTGCCGAAGGCGTTCTTATCCTTCACAGAAGCGCCGTCATCGCCTGGATCCACCGCACCACCGGCCCCGGATAGACCCCAAGCCAGATCAAGAGGACCGCCAACGCCACCAGCGTCACCCCCGCCGGCCACGGAATCCTCGACGCTTCCGCCGCTTCCCTCCCTTGGCTGAACATGGCCACCACCACCCGCAGGTAGTAGAAGAGCCCGACGGCGCTCGTCACCACCAGCACGATCACCAGCAGCCACAACGACGACTCCACCCCTGCGGCCAGGACGTAGAACTTGCCGAGAAAACCCGCCGTCAACGGAATTCCGGCCAACGACAGCAGAATCGCCGTGAAGACCGCCGCGATCGCCGGACGCCGCCAGAACAGCCCGCGGTAGTCGTCGATGCCGTCGGCCTCGTCATCCTCGACGGAGAGTGCCGTCACCACCCCGAAGGCCCCCAGGATGGTCACGAAGTAGGCCACGAGGTAGAAGGTCGCCGCCTCCGGCGCCAGCTCACCGCCTGCCAGGAGCGCCACCAGCAGATACCCGAGATGTGCGATCGACGAGTAGGCCAGCAGGCGCTTGACGTTCTCCTGCAAGAGCGCCAGGAGGTTTCCCACTACCATCGACGCCACCGCGGTCAGGCTCAGCACCAGGAAGAGCTTGCCACTCACCCCGCCAGCCTCCACGAAGAACCGCAGGACGACGGCGAACATGCCGCCCTTGGAGACCGTGGCCACGAACGCCGTCACCGGCGCCGGAGCGCCGGCGTAGACGTCGGGTGTCCACATGTGGAACGGCACCAGTGCCAGCTTGAAACCGATTCCCGTCAGCAGGAGCCCGAACCCGGCGAGGACCAGGACGCCACCGCTCTCGCCGGCAAGTAGCGGCGCCACCGTTTTGAGCTCCATCGATCCCGTTTCGGCGTAGATCAGCGCCAGGCCGAAAAGCAGGAACGCCGACGATGCCGCCGCCAGGACCAGGTACTTGATACCGGCTTCCACCGAGCGTCGCCCCCGTGGGTAGGCGATCAAAGCGTAGAGCGACACGCTCAAGATCTCGAGCCCCAGGAAGAGCGACGCAAAGTGGACGCTGCCCGCCAGCACCACCGAGCCGAGGGTCGCCAGGAGCAACAGCAGGTAAAGCTCCTCGTGCTGGCCCTCCCGCGGCGCGAAGTAGCCGTAGGCCAGGACCGCGACGGCGAGGCTCGCGGCGCACAGGAGCCCGGTGTAGAAGAGCGCGTAGCCGTCGACGACGAGGAGCGGCGTGACCTGGCGTGGTGCGACCGACGACGCCCAGCCCAGCGAGCCCAGCGTCGCGGCCAAGCCGACGACGGTGAGCCCCGCTGACACCCGGTGACTGCGCCGCCAGGCGATGGCCAGCATCACGGCCACCACGGCGGCGCTGAGGACGAGCAACGGCGAAATGGCGATGAGGTCTGTGCGCGTCATCTCAGCGACTCCAACGCCGGCCGTGCCATGTCGAGAACCGGCTGGGGATGAAGGCCCAGCCAAACGAGAGCCACCACCATGGCCCCCAGGGTGACGAGCTCCCGGAACGAAAGGTCGGGGACGTCCTTGCCTTCCTTCATCGGACCGTGGAAGCTCTTCTGAACGATCCACAGCGAATAGATCGTGGCCCCGACCAGGCCGACGGTGGCCACGGCCGTGATGGCCACGCTCACCTGGAAGGAGCCGATCAGAACCAGGAACTCGCCGACGAAGTTTCCCAGCCCGGGCAGGCCGAGCGACGCCATGGCAAAAAACATCGCCAGCGCCGCCATGCGTGGCGCCACCGCCGCGAAGCCGCCCATGTCGCCGATGTCGCGGCTCCCGATCCGCTCCTTGATCTCGCCGACCAGGATGAAGAGCGCGCCGGTCGAAAGGCCGTGGCAGATCATTGTCATCACGGCACCCTGAAGCGCCAGCTGGTTCCAGGCGAAGATGCCCAGCAGCACGAATCCCAGGTGGGAGACGCTGCTATAGGCCACGAGACGCTTGAGGTCGGTCTGGGCGAAGGCCAGGATCGCGCCGTAGAGAATTCCGACAGCACCCAGGATCATGAACGCCGGCGCGAGCCTCTGTGCCACGTCGGGGAAGAGGGGCACGGCGAAACGCAGGAGGCCGTAAGCGCCGGTCTTGAGCAGCAGCCCAGCCAGGATGACGCTCCCCGCCGTCGGCGCCTCGGTGTGGGCGTCAGGGAGCCAGGTGTGGAACGGCACCGCCGGCAGCTTCACCACGAAGGCGACGACGAATCCCAGGAAGAGCCAGGTCGCGAGTCCCCCGGCCGGAGTCCCCAGGAGCTCGAGGTAGTCGAAGCTCAAGACACCCGCCTCCCGGTGGTGGACGAAGACCAGGCCGAGGATCGAGAGCAGCATCAAAAGGCCGCTCGCCTGGGTGAAGATGAAGAACTTGATCGCCGCGTAGATGCGCTTCTCGTGTCCCCAGATGCCGATCAGGAAATACATCGGGACGAGCATCAGCTCCCAGAAGAAGTAGAAGAGGAAGAGGTCGAGCGCCAGGAAGACCCCGAGGATCCCCGACAGGATCCACATCAGGTTGAAGTGGAAAAAACCGACGCGTTCTTTGATCTCGCTCCAGGAGGCGAGGACCGCCAGGATCCCCAGGAAGAGGGTGAGGACGACCATCAGCAAGCTCAATCCGTCGAGGCCGAGGTGAAAGCCGATGCCGAGGCGTGGAATCCATTCCCATTTGAGCTCGACGAGCCAGTCATCGCTCGCCGGACGCCCCCAGAGACGGAGGGCGAGGGCAAGGTCCACCGTCAAAGCGGCGAGCGAGATCCAGCGCGCCGCCACGGCATGACGGCCCCCCGCCAACCAGGCGAGCAGACCTCCGGCAAGAGGAATGACGATGAGCCACAGAAGCGTCATGTCAACCCCATGATCGCGACGACGACGACCGTACCAAGCGCCAGGCCGGTCGCGTACCACCGGAGCTGTCCGGTCTGGGTGATCCGGACGGCGCGGTGTCCGACGACAGCCAGCCGCGCCAGGCCTTGATAGATCCGGTCGATGACGTCGTCCTTGTTGATTTTCGCTAGAGCGAGGAAAGGACGCACGAAGAGGGCGTCGTAGAGCCGGTCAAACCACCAGCCCTCGAACCAGAACCGGTGAACGTGCGGCTCGACTCCGGGGAATTCCTCCGGGTGCTCTTTCGGCAGCGGCCGGCGCAGGAAGAGCAGATACGCCACGAGGAGCCCGGCCAGCGACGCGGCCGCGGCGACGGCTTGCAGCGAACGCTCGCTCGAGAGCAGGTGCTCGCCGTGCATCTGTACTCCCGGCAGGGTCCTTTCCAGAAGGCCGGAGAAGAAGGTCATTCCATGGCCGAAAGTCTCGGGGATCTCAACGAGCCCGCCGACGATCGACAGCACCGCGAGGAGGATGAGCGGCACCTTGATGCGGTAGCCGGGATGAAGCTCGGCGGGTGTCCTCTCCTCGCCGAAGAAGATCACGAAGATCATCCGGAAAATGTAGAGCGCCGTGATAAAAGCGCCCACGAGGCCGGCCAGAAACAGCCAGAAGCTGCCGCGCTCCGAAGCCCATACGGCCCACAGCAGAGAATCCTTGCTGTAGAAGCCGGCGGTGACGAAGGGAAAACCGGCCAGCGACGCGCCGGCGATCACGAAGACGACAAACGTCACCGGGAGCTTCTTGCGCATGCCTCCCATCTTGAAGATGTCCTGCTCGTGATGCACCGCCATCGAGACCACACCGGCGCACAGGAAGAGCAGGGCCTTGAAGAAAGCGTGCGTCATCAGGTGAAAGATCGCCGCCGAAAAAGCCCCGACGCCGAGCGCCAGGAACATGTAGCCCAGCTGGCTGATGGTGGAGTAGGCGAGGACCCGCTTGATGTCGCGCTGGGTCAAAGCGGAGAGTCCCGCCACCAGGAGCGTCAGGGCGCCGACGATCGCCACCGCCGCCAGGACGACCGGCGCGAGCTCGAAGATCGTGTGGGTCCGGGCGACGAGGTAAACCCCCGCCGTCACCATGGTGGCGGCGTGGATCAGAGCCGACACCGGCGTCGGACCGGCCATCGCGTCGGGCAGCCAGGTATGAAGCGGAAGCTGCGCCGACTTGCCCATCGCTCCGCCAAAGAGCAGCGCCGCGGCAGCCACGGCGACACCGCTCCCGGTCTGCCACTGGGCCTCAGCCCGCGTCAAGAGCTCCTGAATGTTGAGCGTCCCGAGCTCCCGGAAGAGCAGGAAGAGGCCGATGGCCATCGCCGTGTCGCCGACGCGGGTCACGATGAAGGCCTTGCGTGCCGCGCGTCCGTTGGCCGGTTTTTCGTACCAGAAGCCGATCAGGAGATAGCTGCACAGGCCCACGCCTTCCCAGCCCAGGTAGAGCAACACAAGGTCGTCGGCGAGGACCAGGATCAACATCGCACAGACGAAGAGGTTCATGTAGGCGAAGAAGCGTGAGTAGCCCGGGTCCTCCGCCATGTACTCGGCCGAGTAGAGATGGATCAAGGATCCGACGACCGTCACGACCAGGATCATCACCAGCGACAGAGGGTCGAGGTGAAAGGCGATCGTCGGTGCGAAATCACCCACCGACATCCACGTCCGGAGGGTCTGGGTGACGGCATCGCCTTCCGGTGGTGAGGTCAGGAAGCGGAGGGCCAGCGTGACCGCGACCACGGCCGAGAGGGTGATCGAGCCGACGCCGACCGCGGCGACGTAGCGCCGCCGCGGAAGACGGTTGCCGGCGAGCGCCAGGATCAGGAAGCCGGCCAGCGGGAACGCCGGGACGGTCCACAGGAGGTCAAACATGATGATCCCTCAGCAGGGCGGCGGCGTCGGTGTCGACGGTCTTGAATTCCTTGTAGAACCGTAGCACGAGAGCCAGCCCCACCGACACCTCGGCGGCCGCCATGGTCAGGATGAAGAGGAACATCACCTGGCCGTCGGCCTGGCCCCAGCGGGCTCCCGCCGCCACGAACGCCAGGCCCGCGGCGTTTAGCATGATCTCGACGGAGATCAACATGAAGAGGATGTTACGGCGCACGAGCAGCCCCACCAGCCCGAGCGAGAAAAGGACCGACGCCAGGAGCAGGACCTGTTCCATGGGGACGTCGATCACTGTCCGCCTCCTTCGCTCAAGGTGTCCTGACGGCGTCCGCGGCCCAGGTGGTAGGCCCCGACGAGACCGGCCAGGAGCAACATCGACGCCAGCTCGACCCCGAGGAGGTAGGGTCCGAAGAGGACGATGGCGACGTCCTTGGGAGCGAGGGATCCGGCGCTGGCGAGAGCGCCACCACTGCGTGCCAGGATGTAGCCGAGCTCCATCAGGAGCAGCGTCGCCAAGACCGCCGGACCGGTCCACAACCCAGGATCGAGCCACCGTCGTTCCTGCTCCGCGGCCTCGCGTCCCAGGTTCAGCAGCATCACCACGAAGATGAATAGCACCATGATGGCGGCGGCGTAGACGATGATCTCCAAAGCGGCGACAAAAGGCGCTCCCAGGAGGAAGAAAATCACCGCCACGGCAAAGAGCGAGACGATGAAGTACAAGAGGGCGTGGACCGCGTCGAGACGCGTGATGACCATCACCGTCGAGCCGACGGCGATCGCCGCGGCAATGTAGAAGAGGAGCGTCACGGCATCAGGCTCCGAACGTCGATCGGCGGCGCCTCGTTCTCGGCCTCGCCCTTGTCCTTGTCCCGGATGGCGAGACCCGCAACGCGGTAGAAGTTATAGTCGGGATACTTGCCGGGACCGTCGATCATGAGGTCTTCTTTCTCGTAGACCATGTTCTGCCGGTCGAACTCGCACATCTCGAAGTCAGGCGTCAGCTGGATCGCGTAGGTCGGGCAGGCCTCCTCGCAGAAGCCACAGAGGATGCAGCGCGACATGTTGATGCGAAAAAACTCGGGATAGCGTCGGCCGTCGAACTCTTCCGTCGCCTGAAGCGCGATGCAGTCGACGGGACAAGCGACGGCACACAGGTGACAGGCCACGCAGCGCTCCTCGCCGTCGGGGTCGCGCGACAGGATGATCCGTCCGCGCCAGCGCGGCGCGAGCTTCACCTTCTCCTCCGGGTACTGGACCGTGATCGGCTTTTGGAACATGTGGAGGAAGACGAGCCAGAGACTGCGCAGGATGCTGATCATTCGAGACCTCCTTGACGCGCCAGGACGATGCCTCCGGTCACGACCAGGTTCAAGAGCGCCAGCGGGAGCATGACTTTCCATCCCCAGGCCATGAACTGGTCGTAGCGCGGACGCGGCAGGGCGGCGCGCAGCAGGATGAAAAAGCAGATGAAGAAGAACGTCTTCAGGAAAAGCCACAGGATAGGCGGCAGGAAAGGACCCGCCCAGCCGCCGAAGAAGAGCACCGAAATGAGGGCCGAGACCAGGATCACTCCGATGTACTCGCCGACGAAGAACATCCCGAACTTCATTCCCGAATACTCGCTGTGAAAGCCCGCCACGAGCTCCGCTTCCGCCTCGGGCAGGTCGAAGGGCAAGCGGTGGGTCTCGGCGAGCCCGGCGATCACGAAAAGGACGAAGCCCAAGAACTGCGGGACGACAAACCACATCCGCTCCTGCGCCTCGACGATCTCGCGCAAGTTGAACGACCCGGCAAGGATCACTACGCCGAGGAGCGAGAGTCCCATGAAGACTTCGTAGGAGAGCATCTGGGCGGCGGAACGCATACCCCCGAGAAGGGCGTACTTGTTGTTCGACGACCAGCCGGCCAGCACCACGCTGTAGGCCCCCATCGACGACATTGCGAGGACGAAAAGGAGCCCGATGTTCAAGTCCGCGATGCCGATCCCGGGGGCGATCGGCAGGACCGCGAAGCTCATCAGCGCCGTGACCACGACGATGGCCGGCGCCATGACGAAAAGCGCCTTGTCGGCAAAGGGCGGGATCCAGTCTTCCTTGAAGAAGATCTTGATGCCGTCGGCAAGCGGTTGGAGCAAGCCGAAAGGCCCCACCCGGTTGGGTCCGCGGCGATTTTGCCAGAGAGCCAGGAGGCGACGCTCGACCCAGATCAGGAAGGCCGGGAAGTTGAGCGCGAACATCAGCACGCCGGCGATCGTGAGGAGCGATTTCGTCGTTTCGCTCATCGCTCCTCCGGACGGCAGACCGAGCTTGCCCTACAAGAATCGGGAATCTCGGCCAGACCGAGCCCTGGCAAGCCTTGCGGTAGCCCGGCCACTCCACGCGGCAGAGCGGGACGTAGCCGGACGTCAAGCTCCAGCGTCCGTCCTTCGAGCTCGATTTTAACCGTGCCGTCTTCGGCGGCGCCGACGTCGGCCGCGTCGTCGGGATGGAGCGCGACGTAGGGGTCCGGCACGAGATCGACGATCCCGGGCGCTTCGGCGCTCAGCTCCTCCGAGCCGAACACGTGGTGCAACGCAACCAGGCGCCACGTCTCCTTCGAGGCCTCGAAGGCGGAGGGTACCTCGGTGAAGTAGCTCACTTCGGCGTCGCCGTCGGGCTCGATCAACCGTACGCCCGGATCGCCTCCTTGAAGCGGTCCTGCCACCTCTTCCTGGAAGCGGTTCAACGATTGGATCGAGTTCCATCCCGGCGCCCAGAACCTCGACGTCAGGGCGCCGGAAGACTGGCCCGAAAAACCTTCCATGGTGAACGAAAAAGGCGAGGACGGGTCGTCGGGTGGCTTGGGCTCGTGGACGCTCACGTGGGCGGTGACGGCGGTACGTCCGCTGTAGCGGTGCGGCGCCCGCGGGAGCTTCGCCCCGACCTCGCGGAAGTCGGCTGTCGGCGCGGCATGGGGGATCGGCGCGAAGACCTCGTCGCTTTCCGCCAAGTCCCGGACGAGATCGTCGAAGCTCCCCCAAGCCTCTTCGCCGCGCGCCTCGCTCAGCCAACGCCAGCTCTCTCTCACCTCGTCCGACGCCAGGAAGACTCGGAAGAACCGCTGCGCCCGGCCCTCGTTGTTGACGAGCGTGCCGTCGGCTTCGGCGAAGGTGGCCGCGGGCAGCACCAGCTCGGCCCGGGCGGCGGTGGCGTGGGCCAGGTGGTCGAGGACGACGACGTGTTCGGCAGCTTCGAGGAAACGGTCGACGGCCGCCGCCTGGGCCCGGCGGCAAAGGTCGTTCTCCAGGATGACGACAGTGTCGACGGAGCCGTCTTCCACGGCCTGGAAGGCGTCTTCGAGGGACCGTCCGCCCAAGAGCGAGAGGCCCAGGCTGTTGCACTCCGGGACGACGTAGAAGATCTCCGCCGGACCCTGGCTCTTTTTCGCCAGCGCCCAGGCGACGTTGGCCGCTGCCCGGATCACGGCGTCGCTGCCGCAGCCGGTGCCGGCCACGACCAGCGGACGCTCGGCGGCCTCGAGGTCGCGGGCGATCTCTTCGGCCCTCTCGCGGACGTCCTCCGGGAGGCCAAGGGCGGCGGGCGCGGACGAGTCGAGAGCGTGGGCCACGGCGAAGCCGAGGCGGGCGACGTCCTCGGGCGCGGCCCGCCAAGTGCTCCTTGCGGCGTCGTCGAGGCGGGTGGCGTCGGGAGTGACGAGATGGAGGGGGCCGGTCTCGTCCTGGACCAGCTCACGGACCGCGGCGTCGTTCCATTCAGGGATCCGGAGCGGCTCGGCGGCCCGCGACGGCTGCCGCCGCGCCGCCTGACGCAACGCCAGGGCGAGCATCGGAGCGGTGTTGGAGACGTCCTCGCCGAGGACCAGGACGGCGTCGGTACGTTCCACCTCCTTGAGCGACGGTGTCCGCGCCGATCCCCGCCGCAGGACGTCGGCGACGGCGTCGACGAGTCGCGCCTCACCGCCGGCGACGCCCTGGTGGAAGCGTTCGGGACCCACCAGGGTACACAGCGCGAAGTTGGCCTCCAGCGAAGCCCGCGGCGAGCCGATGCCGAGGACGCGTTCGTCGTCCTGAAGCAGCTCGCGAAAGCGGTCCAGCGCCTCCTCGGCCGAGACGGCGGCGGCCGGCTCGTCGACCCCTGCGGGGAGCAGAGGATGGCGCAGGCGCCGTTCGTCGTTGACGAAGCCGTAGCCGTAGCGTCCACGGTCACAGAGGAAGTAGCCGTTGACTTTGCCGTGATAGCGCGCCCGGATGCGACGCAGCTCGCCGTAGCGCTCGCCCGGGGTGACGTTGCAGCCCAGGCTGCAATGGACGCAGACTGACGGCGCTGTCGTCAGGTCCCACTTGCGGGTATAGTGCTCTTTGAGGGTCTTGTCGGTGAAGACGCCGGTGGGGCAGACCTCGACGAGGTTGCCCGCGAATTCGCTTTCCAGCGTCCCGTCCTCGGAGCGTCCGAAGTAGACGTGATCGTGGGCGCCGTGGGCCTGCAGGTCCGTGCCGCCGGCGTAGTCGCCGTAGAAGCGCACGCACCGGTAGCACTGGATGCAGCGGTTCATCTCGTGGTTGACGAGGGGACCCAGGTCCTGGTTCCTGTAGGTACGCTTCTTGAAGCGGTAGCCCCGGTAGTTGTGTCCCGTCCGGACGGTCATGTCCTGGAGATGGCATTCGCCGCCCTCGTCGCAAATCGGGCAGTCGTGGGGATGGTTGGCCATCAGCCACTCGATGACGCTGGCGCGGAAGTCTTGGGCTTCGGTGTCCTCGATGGAGATCCGGGTGCCGTCGGCGGCGGGGGTCATGCAGGCCATGACCAGGCGGCCTTTTTCGTCGTCGTCGTTCTGATACTGCTTCACCGCGCATTGGCGGCAGGCGCCCACCGATCCCAGGGCGGGGTGCCAGCAGAAGTAGGGCAGCTCCAACCCGAGGGAAAGGCAGACGTCGAGGAGGTTCTTCGACGCGTCGGCCTCGTAGCTTTGACCGTCGATTCGGATCACAGCTTGTCGATTTGCCGGCATCAGCTTTCCCTCCAGGGACAGCGTTTTTCTCGGATGTGCTTTTCGAAGTCGTCCTTGAAGTATTTCAGGGCGCTCTGCAGCGGCTCGACGGCTCCGGGAGCCAGGGCACAGAACGTATTGCCGGGACCGAGGAGCAACGAGTGACGCTCCAGGCGTTCGAGGTCGCCGTCTTGACCCTCGCCGTCCTCAATGGCTCCGAGGAGCTTCGCGGTCCAGGGCAGGCCGTCGCGGCACGGCGTGCACCAGCCGCAGGACTCCTGGGCGAAGAACTTCTCCAGGTTGTGCACCATGCCGACGGGACAGGTCCCGCTGTCGAGGACGATCATGGTGCCGGTCCCCATCCGGCTTCCGGCCTTGCCGATGGAGTCGAAGTCCATCTTGACGTCGAGGTGCTCCTCGACGAGGAAGTCGGTCGAGGCGCCGCCGGGAAGGAGGCCGCGGAAGCTCAGGCCGTCGCGCATCCCGCCAGCGTGCTCCTCGAGGATCTCGCGGATCGTCGTCCCCATGGGGAGCTCCCAGATCCCGGGACGCTTCACCTTGCCGCTCGCCCCGTAGAGCTTCGTACCGGCGTCGCCCGTAAGGCTCAGGCCCTGGAACCACTCGGCACCGCGCTCGACGATGTGGGGGAGGTTGCACAGCGTCTCGACGTTCTGGACGATGGTGGGCTTTCCCCATAGTCCCGAGACCTGCGGGAAGGGAGGCTTGCCGCGCGGCGTGGCGCGCTTGCCCTCGAGGGCGTTTAAAAGCCCGGTCTCCTCGCCGCACATGTAGCGCCCGGCGCTGACGTGGACGTGCATCTCCAGGCTCCACCCCGAGCCCAGGACGTCCTTGCCGAGATAGCCCGCCTCGTAGGCTTCAGCGATCGCCTGGCGCAGCCTTTTTTCGACGAGCCGGAAAGCCCAGCGCTGGAAGACGTAAGCAACGTCGGCCTGGATGGCGTAGGCGGCGAGGATCATGCTCTCGACGAACTGATGGGGGTCGCCCTCCATCAGGAGTCGGTCCTTGAAGGTGCCGGGCTCCATCTCGTCGGCGTTGGCGACCAGGTACTTGGGACGGGGCGCGTCGTCGCCCATGGGGACGACGCT
Source organism: uncultured bacterium (assembly GCA_965371445.1). Lineage (GTDB taxonomy): Bacteria > Acidobacteriota > Thermoanaerobaculia > Multivoradales > J023 > DASWIG01. The sequence continues at coordinate 28,087 of CBDUYN010000066.1, forward strand.
CCACTTCATCCCGGTCGGGAAACCCGCTCCGCCGCGTCCCCGCAGCTTCGACTCCTTGACCAGATCGGTGACGCCCTGCGGGGTCATCTCCTTCACGGCCTTGCGCAGTGCCTGGTAGCCTCCGACTTTTTCGTAGCCTGAAAAGTCGAGGGGCTCTTCGCCCGGCCGGATGTGCTGTGTGAGCGGGGTCTCCATCACCTTACTCGTATCGTTCGAGGATTTCTCCGACCTTTTCCGGTTCCACGTCCTGGTGGAGGTCGTCGTCGACCATGAGCGCCGGAGCGTGGTCGCAGGTGGCGAGGCATTGGATGGGCAGGAGCGTGAAGCGATCGTCGGCGCTGGTCTCGCCGAGGCCGATCCCACACTGCTTCTCGATCGCCTCGCGGACGCGGTCGTAGCCCAGGATCCAGCAGCTGACCGAGTCGCAGACGAAAATCGTGTGGCGTCCTACGGGACGACGGAAGATCAGGTTGTAAAAGGTGGCGACGCTGTCGACCTCGTCGACCGACATCTCGAGGAATTCGGCGACGTCGCGAACCGCCTCGTCGGAGACCCAGCCGCGGTGACGCTGCACGCTTTTCAAAGCCTCGATGCAGGCGCTCTGACGCCGCGGCATGGTGGCGAGCTCGTGTTCGGTCTCGGCGATTTCTTCCGGGCTCAGCACGACTGCTCCTTAGGACTAGCGATCGATGTCTGCCAACACGTAGTCAATGCTCCCCAGAATCGCCAAGAGGTCCGCCACGGTGAAGCCGCGGCTGATCTCGGGCAGCATCTGGATATGTGGAAACGACGGCGTACGGATCCGTACGCGGTAGGGATGGACGCTGCCGTCGCTCAGCAGGTAGTAACCGTTTCTTCCCTTGGTGGCCTCGACCGCCGCGAAGGCCTCGCCCGCCGGCAGGACCGGACCCCAGCTCACCGAGAGGAAGTGGTGGATGAGGGTCTCGATGTCGTGCATCGTGTGCTCTTTGAGCGGCGGCGTCGCCAGGCGGTGGTCGCTCTTGTAGGGTCCGGAGGGCATGTCCTCCAGGCATTGCTCGACGATGCGCAGGCTCTGACGGATCTCCTCGGCCCGTACCTCGGCGCGCGCGAAGCAGTCGCCGCCCTCGGCGGTCGGGACGTCGAACTCGAACTCCTCGTAACCGCCGTAGGGACGCGACTTGCGGAAGTCCCACTCGAAGCCGCAGGCCCGAAGCCCGGGGCCGGTGACGCCCCACTCGATGGCCTCTTCGCGCGTGTAGGCGCCGACGCCGCGGGTCCGTCCCTGGAAGATGCGGTTCTTCATCACGACCAACTCGTACTCCACGAGCCTGGCGGGCATGTAGCCCAGGAAGTCGCGGACCATTGCGTCCCAGCCCTCGGGGAGGTCCTGGGCGACGCCGCCGATGCGGAACCAGTTGGGATGCATGCGGGCGCCGGTGATCGCCTCGATGATCTCGAAGAGGCGTTCCCGGTCGTTGAACATGTAAAAAACCGGCGACATCTGTCCGACGTCCTGGGCGAAGGTGCCGTACCAGACCAGGTGGCTGGAGATGCGGAAGAGCTCGCAAAGCATCACGCGAATGACCTTGGCCCGATCGGGCACGTCGATGCCGCCGAGCTTCTCCACGGCCAGGAGATAGGGAAGGTTGTTCATCACCCCGCCGAGGTAGTCGATCCGGTCGGTGTAGGGGATGTAGGTGTGCCAGCTCTGGCGCTCGCCCATCTTCTCGGCGCCGCGGTGGTGGAAGCCGATCTCGGGCACCGCGTCGACGATCTCCTCGCCATCGAGCTGCAGGACGATGCGCAGCACGCCGTGGGTCCCCGGGTGCTGGGGACCGATGTTCAGGAAGAGGAAGTCGGTGTCCCCGCTCTTTTTCTCGAGGCCCCAGTCCTCGGGACGGAAGCGCAGCGCCTCCTGCTCCGCGTCCTGCTTGTCGTCGGGGAGCTCGAAGGGGCCCATCTCGGTGGCCCTGCCGGGGTGCTCCTTGCGCAGGGGGTGCCCTTCCCAGGTCTGCGGCATGAGGATGCGGCGCAGGTTGGGATGGCCGTCGAAGGTAATCCCGAACATGTCCCACACCTCGCGCTCGTACCAGTTGGCGGCGGGCCAGAGGTCGGTGATGGTGGGGAGCGACGGATACTCGCCTTCAAGCGCCACCTTGAGGCGCAGGTCCTCGTTGCGCTCGAAGGAGAAGAGGTGGTAGACGGCGGTGAAGTCGGTCAGGCCGTTTTTCGCGATGCGGGTCCGTTCGTCGATGGCGGTCAGGTCAAAGAGCATGGGGTAGGGGGCGTCGGCCTCGCTCTTGAGGTGCCGGAGGACATCGCGCAGCCTCTCCTCGGGGACCCAGAAGGTGGGGACCTCGTCGCGCGTCTCCTGGGGACGGAGCTCGACGTCAGCGAATCGTTCGTGCAGCTCCCGACCGACCGGCGATTCAAGGCCGGCTGGGCCTGGGTCGGATACGCTCAGATCGGCCAGAAGCTCTCCTCCTCCGCGTACGCGAGGCCGCCTTCCAGGGTGGTTTGGTGCGCCTCCGGCGCAACGGTAGGTCGGCGGCTGGTGGGTGCCAAAGGCTGAGTCAGGGTAGACCAGAAGCGTCCGGGCGTCAATCGCCTTGAGCCGGCGATCCGCCCGGGGTGGTAAGTATCCGGAACAATGCGCTATGATCAGCCCATGCCGATGCCAGCCCTCAAACCCATGTCTGTCGGTGAGTTCCTCGACTGGGAGAGCGAGGACGGCCGCAGCTACGAGCTGCGCGACGGCGTCGTCGTCGCCATGGCGCCGACGAAGTCCGCTCACCAGATCCTCGCCGCCAGCCTTGCCCGCTACCTGCACGAGGCCCTCGACGACCGTCCGTCCTGTACGGTGCGCGCCGAGGCGCCCATCGTCGTTCCCGATCGCGACGGCGTCGTCCACCACGCTGACCTTGCGGTCACCTGCCAGGAGCATGAACCGGACCAGCGCCGCACCCTCGACCCTGTGGTCGTCGTCGAGATCCTGTCGCCGTCGACCCAGGCCTACGACCGCCGGGTCAAGCTCGGCGACTACCGGGGGATTCCCTCGGTGCAGGAGATCGTCCTCATCGCCCAGGATCAGCTCTATTGTGAGGTCCACCGCCGCCTTGAAGACGGCCGCTGGCAGACGGACCTGCTGCGGACGCCTGAGGCCGAGCTTCGCTTGCTGAGCATCGACTTCGCACAGCCCCTCTCGGTCCTCTACCGCAAAGTCGCCGTTAGGCGTCCTTAAGAGCTGTCGGACCGCGCCGACTCGCCGCCGGTTGCGATCGTCAACGAGGGCCCGGTTGGACCTCGGCGTCTCAGACCGTGTCCGGAGAACGCAGGGTCGTCGCCTTCAGCCGTTCCGGACCCTTCAGCTCCCGCCGCGACGGCAAAGGCTGGCGCTCGACCCCCTGGGGACCGACCCACCACCCCAGCGGCCGCCGCTCGCTGCCCACCGCCTCGCGCAGCAGCGTCAGCCCCTCCATGAAGGCGTCGGGACGTGGCGGGCAGCCTGGCACGTAGACGTCGACGGGGAGGAATTTGTCGACCCCCTGGACGACGCTGTAGATGTCGTACATACCCCCCGAGTTGGCGCAGGAGCCCATCGAGATCACCCAGCGCGGCGCCATCATCTGCTCGTAGAGACGCTGGACGATCGGCGCCATCTTGATGAAGCAGGTACCGGCGACCACCATCACGTCGGCTTCGCGCGGCGTGCCGCGGATGACCTCGGCGCCGAAGCGGGCGATGTCGTACTTCGACGTGATCGAGGTCGCCATCTCCACAAAACAGCAGGAGAGCCCGAAGTGGAAGGGCCACATGGAATTCTTGCGTCCCCAGGAGACCAGGTCCTCGACGCGCGAGAGGACGAGCGAGCGGCGGATGGCCTCGTCCATCGCCGGATCGGACGTCGGCGCCTCGGCGCCGGCCGGCTCCGGCTTCGTGATCCACCACTTCATGCCGTCGTCCTCCGCGGTGCGTTGCGCGCCTTGCGTTGTAAAGCCGACGGACCCCAGTCGAGGGCACCGATGCGCCAGAGGTAGATCCAGGCGGCCACCAGGATGCCGACGAAAACCAGGATCTCGACGTAGCCCTCCCAGCCGAGCTCGGGGACGGCGACAGCCCAGGCAAACAGGAAGATGGCCTCGAGGTCGAAGATCACGAAGAACATCGCGATCAGGTAGAAGTGAGCGGAGAGGCGCACCCGCGCCGATCCGGTGGAGACGATCCCCGACTCGTAGGGCTCGTCTCTGGCGCGGCCGCTGTGTCGTTCGCCGAGGAGCGCCGAAAGGCCGATCATGCCCCCGCCGACCACTCCGACGACGATGAGGGAGTAGAGCCCAAGCGGCCACAGGGTCACCTCGTCCATCGCCGCTCCTCGTTCCAGGGCCACGGCGTCCGGATGGTGACGACTGTCCGGCCTTTTGCCACGCTCTTCCTTCCTTGGAGGTACAGAAACTATTGGGCTGACAAAGGGGTCAGCGCTTTCGACGCCATGCCGCCCAAGGGTAATCGAGAAGCAAGTCGGCGTCAATGCCGTCCGAAGGCCGTCCGAAGGCAGGCCCGTGGGCCCAATGCCGGTCGACGAGTTGGCCCGGCTGGCCGACGAGGGAACGATCCAGCCGTCGAGCTGAGAGGTCATTCCTGGAGACGGCCGTAATTCCTCAAGACCTCCCGCAGCCGCTCGTGGGGCAGTGCATGGACGACGTTGCCGTCGGCTCCCCGCATCGTTTCCGCGGCGACGAGCGCGTTGACGATCGCCTCCTCGGTGGCCTGGACCGTGGCCGCAAAAAGCGGCGTGACGTCGATCATCATCTCGACGTTCCTCGTCCGGGTCTCCGTGTAGCTCCATCGGTGGGCGGTCGTGAACGCGACGAAGATGTCGCCGGAGCCGCGGTCGGCGAGGGCTTCGGCGTTGCGGAGCAGGCGGAGAGACCGAGGGCCAGGCAGGTGAACAGTCCCGTGGCGCGGAGACTGGCGAAACCGGTACGACGCATGGCGAGCTCCTTTTGCAAGATTTGAGAGCAACATACATCACCCCCCCCCGGGGAGCATCAAGGCGAGCTTGGTCAGGTGGCGGTCTGCTGAGAGAATGAGACGATGACGCTGCTCGCTCCGCTTTTCCTCGCCGCCCTCGCGGCCGTGGCCGTGCCGGTCCTGGTGCACCTTACCGACCGCGACCGGCGCGACGTGGTGCGCTTCCCGTCGCTCAAGTTCCTGCGGCGCCTGCCCTTCCGCCAGGTGCGGCGCCAGCGGATCCGTCATCCCTTCCTCTTCACGCTTCGTACGCTCGCCGTCGTCCTCCTGGTGCTCGCTTTTACCCGGCCTCTCGTCGGCGGCTTGTCGGCGGGGGAGGGCGCCGGCGATTCCGGACGCGAGGTGGTGATCGCCCTCGACGTCTCCTACAGCATGGGCTACGGCGACACGTGGGAGAGAGCCGTCGAGGCCGTTCGTGGTGCCGTCGACGCCTTGCCCGGGACGGCGCGCGTCTCGCTCCTGACCTTCGCGGACGACGCTCGCGCCACCGTCGCGGCGACGACGGACCACGCCGCCGTGACCGAGGCGCTCGACGCCCTTCGCCCCGGCTCGGGACGGACCCGTTTCGCTCCGATGCTGGAGCTTGCCAACGAGATCCTGCTCGACTCGCCCAACGCCTTACGCCAGGTCGTCCTGGTCTCCGACTTCCAGGCCTACGCCTGGGACCGCACCGAGAGGACCCAACTTTTTTCGGGGGCGAAGCTTCAAGCGATCGACCTCTCGACGGCGGATCCCGCCAACGCGATGGTCGCCGGTGTGGAGCTGCGCCGCAGCGAGAGCGGGGAGGAAGCGGCGGTCGTCGTCGTCCGGCTGGTGAACCAGGGTCCGAGCGCGGTGCGTAATCTAGGCGTGCGTGTCGAGATGAACGGCCAGGAGGTGGCGAGCGGAAGCGTCACGATCGCCGCTTCGGGGAACGAGACGCTGGCGTTGGGACCGATCGAGCCGCCGGCCGAGCTTGCGCGGCTCGCCGTCCGGATCGACGGCGACGAGCTCGCGGCCGACGACGCTTTTTACCTGACCCTCTCTCCCAGGCCGGCTCTTCCGGTCCTCCTCGTCGAGCCCGACGACAGGCAGGGCGCAGGCTCGCTCTTCCTGCGCGAGGCGCTCTCGATCGCCGAGGAGCCGTCGTTCGACGTCGTCGTCCGCAGCGTCGAGCGCCTGCGTGGTGAGGACGTCGAGGCGGCGACGGTGATCCTGCTCGACGAGTGTCCGTTTCCGGGAGGCTCGGCGGGCCGCGCTCTCGTCGAGCACGTGGGTGCCGGTGCCGGGCTCTGGGTGATCCTGGGAAGCCGCAGCCAGCCGGAGAGCTGGCCCGAGGAGGCGAGGGCGCTCCTTCCCGGCGAGTGGCGCAAGGCCGTCGACCGGCTCGACGCCGGTGGCGTGAGCCTGACGAGCGTCGACTACGACCACCCGGTCTTCGAGGTCTTCTCGGGCCCGGACGACGGCAACCTCGCCGGTCCGCGTTTCTACAGGTACCGGCCCATCGTCCCCGGCGACGGCGCCCGCGCTCTCGCCCGCTACACCGACGGCGCCACGGCGCTCGCCGAACGGCGCTTCGGCTATGGCCGCGTGCTGCTGTGGGGCTCGCCGCTCGACAATCGCTGGTCGGACCTTCCGATTCAGCCGGTTTTCGTGCCGTTCGTCCACCAAGCGAGCCGCTTTCTCGGCGCCGAGCGGGCGATCGAGCCGTGGCGGGAGGCGGGGGAGGTCCTGGACCTTCGGGAAGCGTTGGCGGCGGAGGGGACGCCGCAGGAAATGGTTGTCGAAACGCCTCGGGGCCGCCGGCTCCGGATCGCTTCGGACGGCGGCGAGCCCCTCCTTCCTCTGAAGGAGGCCGGTTTCTACGAGGTCGACGCTGGCGGCGCGGCGACCTATCCTGTGGCGGTGAACGTCGACCGTGCCGAATCCGACCTGACACCGCTCGACGTCGAGGTGTTCGTCGCCGCCTCGACGGTCCTCGAATCGACGCCGGCCGCGCAAGCCATTCCCTTGAGGCGTCTGGCTCCGGAGGAGCGCGAACGCCGTCAGGGCGTTTGGTGGTACCTTGTGCTGGCGGCTCTTCTACTGCTGGCTGCCGAAGCCCTCTGGGCCCACCGGCTGAGCCGGGGAGCTTGGCATCGACGAGGAGCCGTTTCGTAACCGCGCGCAGCAAAGGTTTTTCACCATGCCCGTTTCCTCGCGACCGGCCGACGACCGTCAGAAGCTTCTCCAGGTGGTGCGCTCCATACGCAACCGCTGGCGGCTCAAGGTGGCGCTTCGCGGTTTCGCTCTTCTGGTCCTCGTCGCCGCGGCGTTTCTTCTCGCCGCCGGCTACGTGATCGACGTCTCCCGTTTTGACGCCACCACGGTGCGCGTGGCCCGGTGGCTGGCCTACCTGGTCTTCGCGGCAGTAGCGCTGCGCTTCCTGGTGCGCCCGCTCCTGCGTCGAGTGAGCGACGAGCGGGTGGCGCTCTACCTCGAGGAGAACGAGCCCACCCTGAACGGCCGCCTGCTAAGCGCCGTCGAGCTGGGAGGCGAGGAACAGACGAGCCTCTCTCCGGCGCTTTTCGAGCGGCTCGTCCGTTCCGCGGTGGAGGAGTGCGGCAAGGTCGAAGACGGAAAACGCGTCGAGCGCCGTCACCTCTGGCGTTCCTCGGGGCTCCTCGCCGGTTCCGGTGCCTTCGGTTTCGCCCTCTTTCTCCTCGGCCCTTCCTTTCTCCACAACACGACGCCGCTTCTCCTCAATCCCTGGGAGGAATCCGGCGTGCGCAATCCCTACGCCGTCCTGGTGGAGCCGGGCGACACCCTGCTCGCCCGGGGCGCCGACCTGAAGGTGGTGGCACGGCTTCAGGGCTTCGACGCCGCCGACGTCGAGCTCGTGGTGCGCGCCGGCGACGAGCCATGGCGCCGCTGGTCGATGCTTCGGGAGGACGAGGCGAACCTCCACACGTTGATGCTCTTCGACCTCCGGGAAGCGACCGAGTACTTCGTGGAATCAAGCGGTGTCAGCTCCCCGGTCTTCCGGGTCGAGGTGGTCGAGCTGCCCTACGTGGAGGAGATCGACCTGACCTACCACTTTCCGTCCTACACGGGGCTCGATCCGCTGGAGCAACCCGGCTCGGGCGACGTCGCGGCCCTTGTCGGCACCGAGGTCGCCCTGGTGGTCGAGGCGACGATTCCGGTTCCCGGCGGCGCCGTCGAGCTGGGCTCGGGCGAGGTCCTGCCGCTTACCGTCGGCGAGGACGGAAAGCTTCGCGGCTCGCTCACCGTGGGCGAGCCGGGGAGCTACCGCATCCTCCTCGACGGCGATCAGGGGCGCCGGGTGGCGTCGCCGGACTACGTCATCGATCCCTTTACCGACCAGCCGCCGGTGCTGCGCCTCGCGAGGCCGGGGCGCGACCTCCAGGTCACGAGCCTCGAAGAGGTGACGGCGGAGATCAAGGCGCAGGACGACTACGGCGTACGCCGGCTGGAGCTCGTCTACTCGGTGGGCGGCGGCGGCGAGAAGACTATGGTCCTCTACGAGGGCCGCCCGGGCCGCAAGGACTTCGTCGGCATGCACACCCTCTATCTGAGGAGTGGGAGCTTCAACCCGGCGACCTCGTCTCCTACTACGCCCGTGCCGTCGACGGCTACGACGGCAGCGGGCGCCCCGGCGGCCGGCGTACCGGCGGCCGGCGTACCGGCGGCCGGCGTACCGGCGGCCGGCGTACCGGCGGGACGGTTTCCGACATCTACTTCCTCCAGATCCGTCCGTTCGACCGCAACTTTCGCCAGGCCGACCAGGGAGGCATGCCGGGGCAAGGAGGAATGGCCGGTCCGCAGCTTGCGGAGCAGCAGCGCATGATCGTCGCCGCGACGTTCAAGTCTCAGCGGGACCGCAAAAGCTCGGGCGAAGAGACCTTCCTCGGCGATCTCGCCACCATCGCCTTCTCGCAGGGCCGTTTGCGCGAGCAGGTTATGCAAGTCGTCGAGCGCTTGGCGGGCCGCGGTCTCCCCGGGGACGGCTCGCCCGTGGCCACGATGGCCGAGCTCCTGCCCCAGGCGGCCGAGCAGATGAGCGTGGCCGAGGAGAAGCTGGGCGAGAACCGTCCCGACCTGGCGCTCGGACCGGAACAGAAGGCCCTGCAGCACCTGCAACGAGTCGACGCGCTCTTTCGCGACATCCAGGTGGCTCGGGGGCAGCAGGGGGGTGGTGGCGGCGGGCAAGGATCGATCAGCGACGAGCTCGCCGACCTTTTCGAGCTCGAGATGGACCGGTTGAAAAACCAGTACGAGCAGGTGCAGCGCAGCAACCTCCAAAAAGCCGACGAGGCGATCGACGAAACCCTGGAGAAGCTCCGGGAGCTGGCCCGACGCCAGCAGCAGGAGAACGAGCGCATGCGGGCGCGGTTGCAGCAAGCCGACGCACAGCAGGCCGGCTCGTCGGGAGAGTCGCAGCGTCAGCTGGCGCAGCAGGCCGAAGAGGTGGCCCGCAAGCTCGAGCGGCTGGCGCGTCAGGAGTCGTTGCCGGAGCTTGCCGAGACCGCACGCCGGCTGCGCGAGGCGGCCGAGGAGATGCGTCGTGCCGCCGCCTCCTCCGAGCGGGCGAGCGAGGCGCTCGGAGCGACGGCCCTGGAGCAGTTGCGCCAGGCGCGGCGTGAGCTGAAAAAGAACCGCTCGGGCCGTCTGGAACGCGATACGCAGAGAGCCTTGGAGCAAACCCGCCGTCTTCGTCAGCAGCAGGAGCGCATGGTCGAACGCGTCGAACGCCTCGATCCCGACGGTCCGGAGCGTGAAGCGGCCTTGAGAGACCTCTTCGAGGCCAAGGAACGTATGGGGTCCGAGGTGGAAGGCCTCGAACGAGAGCTCGACCAGATGTCGCGCGATGCCCGGCGCGACCAGCCGGAGGCGTCGCGCCGGCTCCAGGAGGCGGCGCGAGGGATCCGCGACGACAAGATCCGCGACAAGATTCTCTACTCCCGGGGTGTCGTCGAGCAGCGTTCCAAGGACTACGCCTTGAACTTCGAGGAGCACATCGAAGCGGCGCTCTTGCAGCTGGAAGAGCGGCTGGAAGGGGCGGCGGGCTCGATCGGCGAGAGCCGTGAGGAGCGGCTGGGACGGGCGCTTGAGGAAACGCGCGAGGTGGTGACGGCGCTCGAGACGGTGGAGGAGCGTCTTCGCGCGGGCGCTCAGAGCGAAGAGACGAGCCCCGGAGGCCGACCGCGAGAGGGGATGGGGACCGGGCGCATCCGTCCCCGCGATCTGCGTCAGCTCGGACGCGAGCTCGCCGAGCGGCGCCTTCAGCTGGAGAGGCTTCGCGACGAGCTGCGCCGCGAGGAGATCGATCCCGCGGAGCTGGAGCGGATCATCGACAGCCTGCGCGGTCTGGGCACTGGCGACGAGCTCGCCGAGCCCGAGGCGGTCGCCGTCCTCGAGCGGGAGGTCGTCCAGGGGTTGAAGGAGTTTGAGTACAGCCTGCGCCGTAGCCTCGGTTCGGGCGAGGACGAACGCCTCTTGCAGGTGAGCGACGAGGACGTGCCGGACGGGTACGAGGAGATGGTCGATAAGTACTACAAGGCGTTGGCGGAGGAGAAGCGCTAGGTGAAATCACGGTATTCATCCCCAATGCCCATGACGGGGATATAAGTAAGGATCCAAACTCCGACGTCTCGCGAGGTGATCATGTCGATCTCGAAGCCGCAATTGCGTTCCTACTGGCCTTTCGTCCTCTTCCCGGGCCTGAAGCTCCTCATCCACCTCTTCACGATCCCCGGCTACGGCATCTTCCGCGACGAGCTCTACTACCTGGCGTGCAGCGACCGGCTTGCCTTCGGCTACGTCGACCAACCGCCGTTGTCGATTTTCGTGCTTTGGCTGACTCGCGGGTTGCTGGGGGAGAGCCTCTGGGCGATCCGGCTGGTGCCGGCGCTCGCCGGGGCGGCGACGGTCCTCCTCGTCGGGTGGATCGCGCGGCAGCTGGGCGGCGGACGCCTCGCCCAGGCCCTGGCGATGACCGCGGCGATCGCCGCGCCGATCTACCTGGCACTCGACCACTTCTACTCGATGAACGCCCTCGACATCCTGTTCTGGACGGCGGCGGCCTCCGTCCTCCTGCGGCTGCGCGAAGACGACAGCCTGCGGACGTGGCTTTTGCTCGGTCTCCTCCTCGGTTTGGGGCTCAACAACAAGATCAGCGTCCTGTGGCTGGGCTTCGGACTCGCCGCCGGCCTCTTGCTGACCGAGGAGCGGCGCTCGCTCAAGACTGCGGGGCCGTGGGTCGCCGCCGGCGTGGCTTTCGTTTTCTTCTTGCCTCACGTGATCTGGCAGGCTCTTCACGGCTTCCCGACGCTGGAGTTCATGGCCAACGCCACCGGGCGCAAGATGGTCGAGGTCTCGCCGGTTCAGTTCGCGGCCGGCCAGGTCGACATGCTGAGGTTTTCGGTGGCGGGTCTCGCCGTGCTCGGGCTCGTAGTCCTGCTGGCGGCTCCCGGAGGGCGCTTCTTTCGCCTCCTGGGTTGGATCTACGTGGCGGTCTTTTTACTGTTGACCCTGAGCGGCGCAAGCCGTGCCGGGTACCTGGCCCCCGCCTACACCTGGCTCCTGGCGGCGGGTGGCCTGGGATTCGAGCGGCTGCTGGAGCGCATTCGGAGGCCGCGGTGGCGTTTTGCGATCGCCGCGCTGGCGTTCGTGCTGCTGGTCGCCGAAGGCGCGGTGGTCGCCCCCTTCGGCCTGCCGATCCTGCCTGTCGAGTCCTACGTCGCCTACGCCCGTATGCTGGGCGTCGGTCCGTCGACGGCGGAACGTAAGGAGCTGGCCGAGCTGCCGCAGTTCTACGCCGACATGCACGGCTGGGAGGAGAAGGTGGCGGCCGCCCGCCAGGTGGTCGCGGATCTGCCCGAGGACGACCGCGGGCGAGCCTGTCTTTTCACTTTCAATTACGGCGTCGCGGGGGCTCTGGAGCACCTCGGTGGCGGTGAGCTGCCGCCGGTCGTGAGCGGCCACAACAGCTACTGGCTGTGGGGTCCCGGCGAGTGCACCGGCGAGGTGGTGATCTTCATGGGCGGCGACGCGGAAGAGCTCGGCGAACGGTTTGCTTCCGTGGAGCACGTGGCCACCGTCGACTGCGGCTATTGCATGCCCTACGAGAACCATCAGCCGATCTTCGTGGCCCGTGATTCCCAGGGGGACCTGGCGGAGGCCTGGCCTGGTTTGAAGCACTACGACTGAGCTCGCCGCAGAAGGTCTCGCGCCAGAATCACCGCTCCGAGAGCCGGTTGGTCCACGAGTCGTTTCACCCGCGCCTGCGGCAGGCCGAGGCGTTCTTCGAGCCGCCCGAAGAGGCTTGGGCAGGCCTTGAAGGCGCCGCCTGCCACCACCAGGGGATAGGAGTCCTCGAATTGAAGCTTGCGGTCGACGGCCTGGACCGTGCGAGCCAGGTGCCAGGCGGCTTCGTCGAGGAGCTCTTCGGCCGCGGCGTCGCCGGCGTCGGAGGCCTCCTGGACGAGTGGCGCCAGATCGGCCACCCGGTAGCGAAAGAGCTCATGGTCATAGAACCACCACACGAGCCCGGCCGGGACCTCGAGGTCGAGCCGTTTGGCGAGCATGTCGGCGAGCGCCGTCTCCGGTCCGCGGCCGTCGGCGGCCCGGATGGCGCGGCGCAGAGCGGCATGTCCGAGCCAGTAGGCCGAGCCCTCGTCGCCGAGCAGGTAGCCCCAGCCGCCGGAGCGCGCCGTCTGGCCGGCCGCGTTGACGCCGTAAGCGATCGATCCGGTCCCCGACACGAGGACGATTCCCGTCCGCTCGTCCTGGGCGCCGGCCACGAGCGCGACGTAGGCGTCGGGTTCGATGCGGACCGACCAGCGCAGCCCCAGCCGGCGCAGCACGCCCTCGATGACCCGTTTCTCCTTGGGCCTCGCCACCCCGGCCATGCCGAGGCAGACCGCGGAGATCGGCTCGGGAGGGTCGAGGGCCTCCAACACCTCGTAGAGGACTTTCTCGACGCCGAGCTCGCCCTGGACGTGGAGGTTGGCACCGCCGCCCTTGGCCTCGGCGCAGATACGGCCGGTCTCGTCGGCCAGCAGGCCGATGGTCTTGGTCCCGCCGGCGTCGATCCCCACTACGTAGCGCACGAGAGGATTCTATCCTGCTCGCAGCCCGGTGACACCCGGGGCTTCAGCCCCGGGAAATAGGGAGTGCTCTTGGCAGCTGAGATAAGCTGCATCCGATGACCGAGCACCACGAGCCAAGCCGCTGGCGTTCGCTTCTCACCGAGACGCGCCATCCCTCGACCCGGAAGCTGGACACCTTCACGAGCGAGGAGGTCGTCGCGGCAGTCCTGGACGAGGACCGCCGAGGCCTCGACGCCGCCAAGGCACACCAGGGCCAAATCGCCCAGGCGGCGGACTGGGTCGCCGAGACGCTCGCGCGGGGCGGCGACGTCGTCTTCGCCGGTGCCGGGACGAGTGGCCGGCTAGGCGTCATCGAAGCGGCCGAGTGTCCGCCCACTTTCGGCAGCGACCCCGGACGGATCCGTGCGGCGATCGCTGGCGGCGACGACGCGGTCTTCCGTGCCCAGGAAGGCTCCGAGGATCGGGAAGAGGACGGCCGGGAGGCCGTGCGCGGCCTCGGCGAACGGGACCTCCTGGTCGGGCTCTCGGCGAGCTCGGTCACGCCCTACGTCCGCGCGGCGCTCGACGAGGCCCGCCGGCAGGGAACGCGGACCGTGCTGCTGACCTGTGCCGCGCCGAGCGGGCTTACCGAGCACGCGGACCTCGTCCTGGCCTTGGAAACAGGACCCGAGGTTTTGACGGGCTCGACGCGCCTCAAGGCGGGCTCGGCCACCAAAGCCGTCCTGAACGCCGTCACTACCGCCGCTATGGTGCGTCTCGGCAAGGTCTACGAGAACCTGATGGTCGACTTGAGGCCGGGCTCGGCCAAGCTCCGGGATCGCGCTGTGCGAATCGTCCAAGAAGCGGCCAGAACGTCGACGGAGGAAGCGGAGGAGGTCTTGAGAGCCGCGGACGGTGAGGTCAAGACCGCCGTCGTCATGAAGCGTTGTCAGGTCTCCGCCGCCGAGGCGAAGCGGCGCCTGGAGGCTACCGGTGGGCATCTCCGACAGGCGCTCGAAAAGTCCGAATAGGCGAGGGACGCCGGATACCCCCATGTCTGTTTGCCCTTCCTAGGAACAAACCCGTTATCGCCTTGTTTCCGCCTCTGCTCGACGCTCTCTTCCGAGAGGCGGCTTTAGCCGTCTTTTCATCTATAGCACGGGCCTTTAGGCCCGTTGCGGACGTCGGCCGTGTCTCGACCGACCGACGTGCCTCGACGCACCGCCGGAGCTCGTGCCGCGCCCACCCGAGCCGGGAGAGGCCATCGCCATGTCGCGTCAACGCGACGACGGTGTGACGCTCAGCTGGCGCATCCTGGAGATCGGCGGGCATTCCTGGGGCGGGCTCTTACAGAGCGTGCTAAGCTTGATGCCACTGGACGGGAAGCACGGTGTTTATCGACGACTTCATCTGGCTTCCCGAGATCATCGAAAAGCTGGCAAGCAAGCACCATGTATCCCAGGACGAAGCCGAGGAAGTGTTCTTCAACCGCCCCAGGTTCCGCTTCGTCGAAAGCGGCCACCGGGAAGGTCAGGACGTGTACGCGGCGACCGGTCAGACAGACGCGGGTCGCTATCTCGTCGTCTTCTTCGTCTTGAAGCCCGGCAATACAGCGCTACCCGTCAGCGTCCGCGAGATGGACAAGAAAGAGCGCAAAAGGCATGAGCGAAAGTAGCGACACCCGACGCACCAGCATATCCCAGGCAGCTTCCGTCGAGGAGATCGCCGAGTTCTGGGACTCCCACAGCCTGGCGGACCATTGGGACGAGACCCACGAGGTCGACGTCGAGGTTCGGGCGGAACGCCGGCGCCGTGTCACCCTGGCGCCCCAGGTCTACACGGAGGTCGAAGAGTTGGCCCGTCGACAGGGGATCTTGCCGGAAACGCTGGTCAACCTCTGGCTGGTGGAGCGCCTCCGGAAGGTGAGCTGAGCAACCAGAGGAAGGGCTCCATGCACCGAGATCTCCTACGTCGGCCACGCTTCAGCGGACCAGTCGAGTCTCGGGATAGGCCGAATACCAACCGAACCAGAAGGCCCGGTGAGCCGGCAGACGCCGAAGCCGCTCTCCCGTCTCTGATTCGAGGGCGTCCTCGTCGAGCGTCCAGGTCACTCCGTCCTGGTCGACCACACTGTGCTGCCGATCCCACCGCTTGAAGCTCCGTCCTCCGGTCTCGTAGACCCGATGGGCACCCGAGCGGTCGGTGAGGACGACGAAGGCCGTGTCTTCGACCTGATCGTGATAGAGCGGGTTTTTCTCCAGGGTTCTCGCCGCGATGGCGAGAGGCTTGTCGGGACGCAGCAGGAGGGCCAGGATCTCCGCCTTGTTCTTGAGACGACGGTCGAGCTTCGGCACCGGAAACATCAGCTCGTCGGTGGCGAAGTAGTCGCGGTAGGCCGCTCCCTCGGAGTAGTCGCGCTCGTATCCGGTGTCGAGCGCGAGCACCAAGGTGTCGGGATGACGCCGCCGCCACTCGCCCCAGGTCGTGGTCACGACGCCGCGCCGCTGAAGCTCGATGTCGCGGTCGGCCAGCGGCCCGACGACCGGCCGGCCCCACAGGCTGCTCCACAGCGACTGGGTGTCGCGGTCGTACATGAGCTTGTTGGACCGGTAGAGAAAGCCGCTCGTGCCGAGGTGGTGCTCGACGCCGTCGTGGAGCGTCTCGAAGAGGACCATGCTGCCGCAGAGGGGGCAGTAGACCCCGGCCACCGGCACCCCGCCGACGGTGTCGACGAACATCTCGTGCCAGGCCAGGATGCGCTTCGGGTAGGCGCGCGCGTCGCCCTTGATCTCCAGGGCGAAAACGACGTTCTTGTCGTCGAGGTAGGTGGCCTCCGCGGCGCCGATCATCTTGGGGGAACGGAGCGGCGGAATGCCGTCCTGCGGCACGCCGCCCCAGGAAACCTCGTCGAGGCGGATGCGGGTGGTGCGCTCGGAGCTGAAATAGCCCTGGAATTTCTGGTCGATCAAGCCGTAGAGCGCGGCTTTGAATTCCGGGTACTCCGGATGGAGCTTGCGCTCCCGGCTCCATTGCCATTTCCACCAGGCGTTGACGTCCTGGCCGTGGCCCTGTCCGGTCCTGCGGTCGACGAGCTCTACGAGGCGTCCGGCGAAGGCGCGGTCGCGGCTCAGGCGGGCGACCTCGAGGAGCATGGGGACGAGCTCATTCTGCCAATGCTTGTCGATCCGCCGGAGAGCGTCCTTACGGACGTCGCCGGAGAGGAGCTGAAGGAAGTCCTCGGCGCCTACCGGCGTCTTGGTCTCGGTTTGGGCGAAGGCACTTACCGGCAAGAAGAGGATCCACAGGACGGCGAGAGAGCGCGTAGACGTCATGGCGCTTTGATCATACCTCGTTCGCCGACCGCCGGCGGCGACGCGGTGATCGCTCCGACGTGGTAGTGGCCGTGGTGCCCCTTCTCGCCGGGTGTCGTCCGGTGGACCACGAGGGCGCTCCAGTCCTCGCCTTCGCCCCGGCCGCCCATCTTCCGCGCGCCACAATCCTCGGCTCGGCCACTGTTACAGGTCCACGCAGTGCCGTCCGTCGAGGAGAGATTGAGCGCCAGCGGCAGCCGTCCCTCGAGGGTGTCGGCGACCAGCATGCCCATCGGCTCGTAGGACTCGTCCCAGGGCGTTCCCCGGGAGACCCGGGAGTGGACGTTTCCCGTCAAGACGAGGAATGGTCCTCCTGGTTGAGGATGTATTCTAGCGGCAGAGCCGGGGTCGGACCGTAAAGCTGCTGTCAAAAACGAGGCCCTCAACGCGGCTTCTTCTGTTAGGATGCCTTTCTCAATTACCAGAGGAGGAAAGAGAATGCGTCGGACATTTTCCGTTCTGAGACTCGCGCTGGCCGGGTTCGTCGTAGCAGGAGCCATGGCCTCCATGCCGCTTGCGGCGGATCACCACATCGAGACCGTGGCGCTTTTCGACGCCGTGGCCTTCGAGACCCCGGAGAGCATCGTCTTCGACCGCCGGGACAACGCCTACATCAGCCTGGCGCTCACCGGCGAGATCCGCAAAGTAGCCCCCGACGCCACGATGTCGAGCCTCGCCTTCCTGCCGATCGGCGCGCCGTGCGGTGAGATTCCGACCGTGACGCTCGGCCTTGCGATCGACCACCGAGATCGGATCTACGTTGCCGTCAACGCCTGCGACCCGTCAAACCATGGCATCTGGCGGGTGTCGACCCAGACCGGTGCGGCGAAGCTGGTGGGGAGTCTGCCGTCGTTCGTCATCGGCAACGGCATCGCCATCCACCGCGGCTGGATCTACGTCGCCGACACGTTCGGCGGCAAGGTGTGGCGCTTGCCCAAAGCCGGCGGGATGGCCGAGATCTGGAGCGAGGACCCGTTGCTCGCTCGTCCGCCGGGCGCCGTCTTTCCGGGCCCCAACGGCGTCCGGGTCTTTCGGAACCATCTCTTCGTCGCGAATTCGTCGACCGGCAACATCGTCCGGATCCGGATTCGCCGCGGCGTCGCGGACGCCGGCAAGGTCCACGCCACCCTGCCCGACGGCCAGGGCTGCGACGAGTTCGCCTTCGACGTCAAGGGCAGCATCTACTGCACGACCGACCCGTTCAACACGGTCGTGCGCCTCGACCGCGACGGTGGGAGCGAGATCCTGGCGACGGCGGCCGACTTGCTCGACGGTCCAACCTCGGCGGCCTTCGGACGCCGGGCCAAGAACAGCCGTTGGCTCTACGTCACGAACGCGGCCTTCCCACAGTTCACGACGACCTTTCGTCCGAGTCTGATGAGGATCCGGGTCGGCGCCCGGGGCGCGCCGCTTCTCGAGCCCCCCGGGCCGTAGCTCACGGCGACTTGCCGGAATGGCGGAAGCGTCTCGTCCTCGCCGGGGTAGGGGGCGAGGCAGCTCCTCGCCTCAGTCCGCAGACCGGCCAAGAATTCCCGAACCGTCTCAAGGAACGCGGCCGGCTGCTCGACGAACGGAAAATGACCGCTCTCTTCGAGCAACACGAGCTTCGAGCCTGGCAACGCCTCGTGCAACGCCGTACCACCGATCCGCGCCCCCGGCTCCTCGGAGCCGTAGAGGACGAGCGCCGCGACCGAGAGACCTCCGAGCTCCTCGTGGAGGTCGAAGTCCGTCAAGTCGCCCTGCATGCCCGCGAACTGACGGCTACGTTCCATGTAGTCCTCCGGGACGTAGAGGCGTAGGGCGTCGAGTCCGGCGGGATCGTGGAACTGGTGCTTGAACGACAGGCGGAGCAGCCGCTCGATCGCCTCCGTCGGTCGGCTCTTGAACGCTTCGCTCGCGAGGATCACCTGGCGCTTCTCCTTGTCCTCGGCAGTGAGTCGTTCCGCCAAGAGCTTCTCTTCTTCCTTCCAGAGCTTGCTGCTCGCACTCATCGAGCTCAGGAGCACGAGCGAGAGGAGCCGATCCTCGTGGGCGAGCGCGTAGCGCAGGGCCAGCAGCCCTCCCCAGGAGTGGGCCATGAGGTGGATGCGATCAAGCCCCAGCGACGTCCGGAGCCCCTCGATGTCCTCGACGAAGGTGGCGATGCGAACGCTCTCCGGCTCGACCCGCGGAGCCGAACGCCCGCTCAGGCGCTGGTCGTAGAAGATGAGCTCGTAGCCTTCGGCGAGGGGAGCGAGATGCGGCAGCAGGTAGCCGTGCTCGAGGACGGGGCCGCCATGGACGATGAGGATCGGCTCGCCGTGTCCCATCCGATTGACGTAGAGCTCGGTGCCGTTGACCGGCATAAGCTCCTCGCGGGCGGCTCCCTCCGCCTGGGCGCCGGCCACGGAAGACGTGAGGAGCGCCAAGAGGAGCACGGTCCACAAGCTGCTTCGAGTCAAGGCTGAGAGACGAAGAGAGATCCGGTCCATTCTCGGGTCCTCCTGGAAGATGGCACTGGTTGGTCGGTGCGGTCGATGCTACGGCATACGACGCGGGGCGTCCTCAGGTTTCCATCGGCTCGGCGGGCGACATCGTCTACACGGCCGCCATCTCCGGAGTCCCCGCGAGCTTTCTGCGCGGCAGCCTGGAGGCGACGGGGATCCCCGAGGAGCTTTGGTCGCGCCAGGCGAAGATCGACTTCGGCAAGGGGCTCGACGCGGCTGAGGCGGAGGCCAAGGCCTGGAAGACCGTCTGGTCGGCCGGGCAGGGGGTGACGACGATCGAGGACGTCCTGCCGGTGGCGGAGCTCGTGGCGCGGTTGAAGTCGGAGTTTCGCGACGCTGTCGGGCGGCAAGCGGAGCTTTTGGAGCGTTACTACTAGAGTCGTGTCCCGGAAGTCCTTTGACTTATCGGTCCGTTTCCGTCGTAGGGCAGGCTCCTCTCTGGGTGGCAAGGCCAAGCAGAGAGCGCCGGTGAAAACCGGCAGAGTGTAGGAGGTG
>CBDUYN010000067.1:0-47158 GCA_965371445.1 uncultured bacterium
CGTGAGCTGGGTTTAGAACGTCGTGAGACAGTTCGGTCCCTATCTGCCGTGGGCGTAGGATGCTTGAGAGGATCTGTCCCTAGTACGAGAGGACCGGGATGGACGAACCTCTGGTGCACCAGTTGTCGCGCCAGCGGCACAGCTGGGTAGCTATGTTCGGAAAGGATAACCGCTGAAAGCATCTAAGCGGGAAGCCCCTCCTGAGATGATGTGTCCCTGAAGACCCCTGGGAGATTACCAGGTTGATAGGCGGGAAGTGTAAGCGTTGTGAGACGTTGAGCTAACCCGTACTAATCGGTCGTTCGGCTTGACCATTTGACCTTGAGTCTGAATCTTGAGCGGATCTCATCGTCTTGACCCGATACGTTGTCGCCAGATCTTTCAATTCCAGGTTTTCCGGTGGCTGTGGCGAGGGGGAAACACCCGTTCCCATTCCGAACACGGCAGTTAAGCCCCTCAGCGCCGATGGTACTGCACGGGTAACTGTGTGGGAGAGTAGGTCGCCGCCGGGAATGATTTTCAAACGGCTCTCAGGACTCCTGAGAGCCGTTTCCTTATGCTCTCGTTTCCGAGGCCCGGGGCCAAGCCGCCCCGCCGGGCCCGGCCGCGGCGGCGGCCTTGACACCCGAGGGGCGCTGCCGGTACGCTTCCGTCCCCCCGATGCGGAGAGGAGCGAGCCTCTCTCCGCGGGCACAACCAGGTGAGACCCCCATATGTCCGACGGAAAATACCTCGTCGTCGTCGAGTCGCCCGCGAAGGCGAAGACCATCAGCCGATTCCTCGGTCCCGAGTACCAGGTCGAAGCGAGCTACGGCCACGTCCGCGACCTGCCGCAGAGCGCCAAGGAGATCCCCGCCGCCGTCCGCGGCCAGAGTTGGGCACGCCTGGGTGTGAACATCGAGGCCGACTTCGCGCCGGTCTACGTCATCCCGTCGGACAAGAAAAAGCACGTCAACAGGCTAAAGGACGCCCTCAAGAGCGCCAAGGGGCTCTTGCTCGCGACCGATGAAGACCGCGAGGGCGAGTCGATCAGCTGGCACGTGCTCCAACTCCTGAAGCCGAAGAAGGGGCAGGACGTCCGCCGCATCGTGTTCCACGAGGTCACCCCCGAGGCGATCAAGGAGGCCCTCGCCTCGCCCCGCCAGATCGACGAGAACCTCGTCCGGGCCCAGGAGGCGCGGCGCATCCTCGACCGCCTCTACGGGTATTCGCTTTCGCCGCTCCTGTGGAAGCGGGTGGCGCCGGGGCTCTCCGCGGGACGCGTCCAGAGCGTCGCCGTGCGGCTCCTGGTCGAGCGCGAACGCGAGAGGATCGCTTTTGTGTCGTCCGAGTACTGGGACCTGAGGGTGGAGCTCGAGGCCGAGGGGGGGCGTTTCCGCGCCCGCCTGCAACGGATCGGCGAACGGCGTCTTGCCGATCCGAAGAGCTTCGACGCGGCGACGGGAAAGCTCTCGAACACGAAGCGTCTGCACCTGGGCGAAGCCGCGGCCAGGAAGCTTGCGGCGGGCGCCGCCGGTTCGCGTCCGTGGACGGTCACCTCCCTGGAGACGGTGCCCGGCTCCCAGCGGCCGGCGCCGCCGTTCATCACCTCCACGCTTCAGCAGGAGGGCAACCGCAAGCTCCGTATGAGCTCGCGGCGAACCATGCGGGTCGCCCAGCGGCTCTACGAGGGCATCGACCTCGACGGCCAGCGGGAGGGTCTTATCACCTACATGCGAACCGACAGCGTGACCCTCGCCGAACGCGCCATCGCCCAGGCCCGCGACGTCGTGGCCGCGATCTACGGAGCCGACTACCTGCCTGAGACGCCCGCTCGTTACAAGACCAAGGCGAAGCGAGCCCAGGAGGCCCACGAGGCCATCCGGCCGACCGACCTCTCGCGCTGCCCGCAGGATGTACGGGCCTTCCTTGATGACGAGGAATACCGTCTCTACGAGCTCATCTGGAAGCGTACGATCGCGTGCCAGATGGTGGCGGCGCGCTTCGAGCGCACCGCGGTCGAGGTCGGCGTCGGGGTGGAGGGCGAGACCCTCACCTTCACGGTAAGCGGCCGGCAGATCGTCTTCCCGGGTTTCCTGCGAGCCTACGTCGAAGGCTCGGACGATCCGGAGGTGCTCCTCGGCGATCAGGAGACGCTTTTGCCGGCGCTTGAGAAAGGCCAGTCGCTCGAGCCGGCCGAGGTGAACGCCGAGGGACGCTCCACCAAGCCGCCCTACCGCTACACCGAGGCAAGCCTGGTGCGAAAGCTCGAGGAAGAGGGGATCGGCCGGCCCTCGACCTACGCCTCGATCATCTCGACGATCCAGGACCGCGACTACGCCTTCAAGAAGAGCACCGAGCTGGTGCCGACCTTTACCGCGTTTTGTGTGACGGAGCTTCTCGAAAAACAGTTCGAAGACCTCGTCGACACGCGGTTTACGGCCCGCATGGAGGACGACCTCGACGAGATCGCTGCCGGCAAGGTGTCGTGGGACGACCTCGTGTCGAGCTTCTACCGCGGTGGCAAGGCCAAGCCGGGCCTGAGCCGGCGGGTCGAGGAAAGCGAGCAGCTCTACCCCGCGATCCCGATCGGCAAGGACCCCGAGAGCGGCGAAGAGATCCAGGTCAAAGTTGGTCGCTACGGCCCCTACATCCGGCGCGGCGAAGGCGGCGCGAAAAACGCCGCCAATCTTCCCGACGGCCTGGCTCCCGACGAGCTGACGGTGGAGCTTGCCGTCGAGCTCCTGCGCTCGAAAAACGGCGAGGACCCGCCACTTACGACCGAGCCGGTGACCGGCCGCGGCGTCACCTTGAAGAAGGGACGATTCGGCGACTACCTGGAGCTGGAGCTTTCGGAAGAGGAGAAGGCCGCGAACGAGACGGCGAAAAAAAAGGTCAAGCCGCGGCGGACCTCACTCCCCCGGGGCCTGAAGGCCGCCGATGTCACGCCGGAGATCGCCCAGCGGCTGATTCAGCTGCCGCGCGTCCTGGGAGTCCATCCGGAGAGCGGCGAAGAGATCTCGGCCGCGATCGGCCGCTACGGGCCCTACATCAAGCACGGCGACGACTTCCGCAACGTGGAGGCCTGGGAGCGGGCCTGCGGCATCGAGCTCTCCGAGGCCCTGGAAATCTTCAAGCAGCCCAAGCCGCGCGGCCGTGGACGCAGCGCGGCGAAGACTGTGTTGAAAGAGATCGGCAAGGTCGAAGGCGCAGCCGGCGAGGTCAAGGTCCTCGACGGACGCTATGGGCCCTACGTCACCGACGGCAAGGTCAACGCGACCCTGCCGAAGGGAAGCGATCCCCAGGCGGTGACGGCGGAGCAGGCCCTGGGGCTCCTGACGGCTGCGGCGGCGAAGAAAAGGACCGGCCGCCGCCAGAAGTAGCCCGTTTGACAAGCTCCGGGAGGCCCGGATGCGAAAGATCGTCATTCACCGGCCCGGCGCCCACGACCGGCTCGTCGTCGAGACGTCCGAAGACCGCGAGCCGGGCCCTGGCGAGGTGGCCCTCGAAGTCGATGCGATCGGCGTCAACTACGCCGACTGCCTGGTGCGGATGGGCCTCTACCGTTCCGCCAAGGACTTCGTCGGCTACCCGATCTGTCCCGGCTTCGAGGTCGCGGGACGCGTTGCCGCGACGGGGTCCGGCGTCGAGGACCTCGAGGTGGGAGAGCGCGCTTTCGCCGTCACCCTCTTCGACGGTTACGCGACCCGCGTCGTCGTGCCCCGCGACCAGGTCTTCGCCGTTCCAACGCCTGCGCTTTCGCAGGAAGAGCTGGCGGGCTTCCCCACCGTCTTCCTGACCGCCTGGTACGGACTTTTTGGCCTCGCTCATCCGCGCGGCGGCGAGACGGCGCTCGTGCATTCGGCGGCGGGGGGCGTGGGCGGAGCACTGATCCAGCTCTTGAAGGTCGCGGGTTGCCGGGCGGTCGGCATCGTTGGTTCAGCGCACAAGGTGCAGTTGGCCGAAAGCCTCGGCGCCGTCGCCGTCGTCGACAAGTCGTCCGAGGACCTCTGGGCCGCCGCCCGCCGCCACGCTCCCGAGGGCTACGACCTCGTCTTCGACGCCAACGGTGCCGAGACGCTGCGTTCAAGCTATGCGCACCTGCGCGCGCCGGGCAAGCTCGTCGTCTACGGATTCCACACGATGCTGCGGCGCGGGCGGAGCCGTCCCAGCTGGCTGAAGCTCGCGACCAGCTACCTCAAGACGCCGCGCTTCCATCCGCTTGAGATGACGAACCGCAACAAGAGCGTCCTGGCGTTCAACCTGAGCTACCTCTTCGCCGAAAGGGAGGTCCTTGCCGAGTCGATGGAGTCGCTCCTGGGATGGCTCGCCGAGGGGCGGATCCGGCCGTTGCCGGTGACGGTGGTGCCGTTCGAGGAGGTGGCCCGGGCGCACGAGGCGTTGGAGTCCGGGGAAACGACGGGGAAGCTCGTCTTGAGAGTGTGATTCGCGTCGACCCCAAACGAGGCGGATCCAAGTGCCTGCGGCCGTCTCGATCGGCCGGTCCGACACCCGATTCTTCTGGGGCGAACCTTGCTCTCGGCGGCACCCATGTAGGAACCGACAAGCGGCTAAGCCGGGCTCGCCTCCGCCGACGCCTCCCCAATCCCCTCCGGCACCTCCACCGACGAGCTCTCGAACACGTTGTGGAAGTCCTCCAGGATCCGGTAGATGACCGGCACCAGCACCAATGTGATCGCCGTCGCGAAGACCACCCCGAAGCCCAGGCTGATCGCCATCGGGATCAGGAACCGTGCCTGGAGGCTGGTCTCGAAGATCATCGGCGTCAGGCCGAAAAACGTCGTCAGCGTCGTCAGGAGGATCGGACGGAACCGGCGCTGGGCCGACGTCAGGAGCGCCTCGTCGAGCGCTACGCCCTCGCGGCGCATGCGGTTGATCTGGTCGATCAGGATGAGCGAGTCGTTGACCACGACGCCGGTCAATGCCACCATGCCGAAAAACGACAGCATCGAAAGGTTCATCCCCATCAGGAGATGTCCGGCGACGGCGCCGACGAAACCGAAAGGAATCACCGACATGATGATGAGTGGTTGAGTGTAGCTACGAAACGGAACCGCCAGAAGCGTGAAGATGACAAGAAGCGCGACGACGAAGTTGAGAAACAGGCTTTTCATAGAGTCGGCTCGTTCGCGCTCCTCGCCTTCAAAGTCGAACGCCAGGCCCTGGAAGTCGGCGACGAGCGCCGGCAGGACCTCGTCTTTCAGGTTGGCGTTGATCTCGCTGGCGTTGGCCGCGTCTTCGTCGACGTCGGCGGTGACGGTGACGACGCGGCGCCGGTCGACGCGGCGTAGCGTCGCGTAGCTGCGGCCCTCCTCGACTCTCGCCACCGTGTCAAAAGTCGTCTCGGTGCCGTCGGCGAGGCGGATGCGCATCGCCTCGACGTCGCCGCGGCTCGTGCGCTCGGCCTCCGGGTAGCGCACCATGACCTTGAGCTCGTCGCGGCCCCGCTGGATGCGCTGCGCCTCCTCGCCGTAAAAGCCCTGGCGCACCTGGCGGGCGAGCTCGCGGCGGGTGAGGCCCAGGGCGCGTCCCTCGGGCGTCACGTCGAGCTTCAGCTCACGCTTTCCCGGCACGAAGGAGTCGGCGACGTCGGTGATGCCGGGATACTCCGCCAGGAGCTCCTTCAGACGCTCCACCGCGACGAGCAGCGTCTCGAAGTCCTGGTGCGCGAGCTGGACGCTGATCGCGTCACCCGCCGAGAAGATGGTCGCCTGAAAAGTCAAGGAGGTGGCACCGGGTACCTCGCCCACCTTCGAGCGCCACCGGTTCATGAGCTCGGTCGAGGAGACGCCTCGGGTCTCGCCCTTCAGGAGCTCGACCTGGACCTGCGCCAGGTGTCCCCCCGAGCCGGTCGTCGCCCCCATCGAAATCGGGCCGCGGCCGCCTGTGGCGGGTTGCTCGCCGAGGGTCGTGTTGACATGGCCGAGCAGCGGCTCGTCGAGCCCGCTTTCCACGTCGAACTCCCGGCCGACCTCGACGGCGGCCTGCTCGATGCGCGCGGCGATCGCTTCGGTCTGGGCGACCGGCGTCCCCTGAGGCATCTCGAGGAAGCCGGTCATGTCGTCGGCGTCGACCGCCGGCATCAGGTTGAACTTGATCCAACCGGCGGCCACCACGCCGCCGGCCAGCGAGAGGATCACCACCGCCACCGCCGCCGTCAGGTAGCGCCAGTCGAGCGCCCGGGAGAGGAAGCGCTCGTAGGGCGTGCCGATGACCCATTCGAGGCCCCGGGAAACCCGAGAACGCAAGGCTTCATGGAGGCGCAAGAGCGGTTTGAAGGGTGCCAGAAGCATCTGCAAGAGCTTGGGAACACGATCCCCCGAGAGATGCGCCGGCAGGATCAGGAGGCACTCCAGGAGTGACATCAGGAGGACCGAGATCACGACCAGCGGGATGTTGCGCATGACCTTGCCCATCAGCCCCTCGACGAAGACCAGCGGGAGGAAAGCGGCGATCGACGTCAAAACCGCGAAGGTCACGGGCATCGCCATCTCCCGCACCCCGAGGATCGCCGCGTCGAGGCTCTTCATCCCCTGCTGGCGGTATTCGAAGACGTTCTCGCCGACGATGATCGCGTCGTCGACCACGATTCCCAGGGAGACGATGAAGGCAAAGAGCGAGATCATGTTGATCGTGACGTCGAAGTGCGGCAGGAGCCACAGGCCGCCCAGGAACGAGATCGGAATCCCCATCGTCGTCCAGAAGGCGAGGCGCAGGTCGAGGAAGAGGGCGAGGCAGAGGAAGACCAGGAAGAGCCCGAGGCGGGCGTTTTTCAAGAGCAGGCCGATACGCTGGCGCAGAATCACCGAGGTGTCCTGCCAGGTGGCGATCTCCACACCCGCCGGCAGCGCCTCGCGTATCCCCCCGACGTATTCGTCGACCGTGCGGGAGATCTCCAGGACCCCCTCGTCGCCCGTGCGGTAGACCTTGACCAGAGCCGCCGGACGGCCGTCGAAGCGCGACGTGACGTCGGTGTCGGCAAAACCGTCGACGACGGTGGCGACGTCGCCAAGCAGGACCCGGGTGCCGTCGCCGCGGGTCAGGAGCACGATCTCCTCGAACTCGCCGCCGCGGTACTTCTGGCCCTGGGTGCGGAGCAAGATCTCGCCGCCGGCGGTCTTGACGGCGCCGGCGGGCAGGTCGAGCGAGGCGCCGCGCACGGCGTCGGCGACCTGGCTGAAGGTCAGGCCGTGGCGGCGGAGCTTCTCTTCCGAGAGCTCGATCGAAATCTCGTAGGGCGGCAGGCCGCGGACCTCGGCCTGCGAGATCGCCGCCGTGCCGGTCAGGTCGTCGCGCACCCGGTCGGCGAGGGTGGCAAGGATCTTTCTCGGCACTTCGCCGTAGACGACGAGGCTCACCACCTCGCGGCGGCTGACGACCTCGGAGATGACCGGCTGCTCGATCTCCTCCGGGAAGGTGATGATCCGGTCGACCGCCGCCTTGACCTCGTCGAGCACCCGGCGCTCCTCGGCGTCGTCCTCGAGCTCGACGCTCACGGCGCCGGCCCCCTCGGCCGCCGTCGAGGTGATGCGCTTGATGCCGTCGATCGAGGCGATCGCCTCCTCGATGCGCACCACGACGCCCTCCTCGGTCTCCGCCGGCGTCGAGCCGGGGTAGACGACGGAGATGGTGATCGTGTCGATCGAGAGCTCCGGGAAGACCTCGACGACGATCGAGGCGAGCGAGAGCCCACCCGCCACGAGGACGAAAAGCATCAGGAGGTTCGACGCCACGTGATGGCCGGCGAACCAGGCGAGCGGTCCCTTGGGACGGCGGCCGTCGTTCTCAGGCATCGCCGAGTCCTTCGGTCAGCTCCGCAGAAGCGTCGGCGGTTCGTACCTGCATGCCGTCGGTGACCACGTCGAGCGAGCTCGTGACGATCTTCTCGCCCGCCTTGAGGCCCGAGCCGATCAGCACCCGGTCGCGCTCGCGGCGCAGCACCCGGACATCGCGGATCTCCAAGACGTCGCCCTCGACGACCCAGACCTTGCCGCCTTCGCGCAGGGCGTGGCGCGACACGACGACCGCGTCCTCGACCTCGTGCCCCTCGATCACGACGTCGACGAAGGTGCCGGCGAGAAGCGGCGGCCGTCCCTCCGTGCCGGCGAAGGGATTCTCGACCAGGACGACGACGTGGACCATGCGCGAGCGTGCGTCGACGCGCCCCTCGAGACGGTCCACCCGCCCGCGCCAGGTGTGGCGCGCGCCGGCGAAGTCGGCGCTGACGCGAGCTGGCGGGCCCGAGCTCGCGGCGCCGTCGGGGCGGACGTTGCCCGGCAGCTCGAACCATGCCAGCTCGCCGTCATCGAGCGGCACGCGGATCTCGACGGCGTCGGTGCCGTAGACCGTAGCGACGCGCTGGCCGCTCACCACCAGTTGCCCGGGATCGACGCTTTCGTCGACGACGAGGCCGTCGAAGAGAAGCGACACGCGGGTCCGCTCGAGGTTGAGCTCCGCCAAGGCGAGGTCGGCCTCGGCGGCGGCCAGCCGGGCGCGGGCTTCCCGGATCTGCGGCTCGCGCACGAGCAGCGACGGCGGCTCTTCGCCCAGGTGGACCTCGTCCCACTCGGCGCCTGCCGCGGCGGCCTCGGCGGCCTCGCGCTCGAGGAGCGTCTCGGCGCTCGCGACCGCGGCTCTGCCGCGCTCGACGGCGAGCTCGTAGTCGCGCGCTTCGATCGTGAAAAGTGTCGTCCCGGCGCGAAAGCGCCCGCCCGAGACCATCGACGGCGACACCTCGACGACGCGACCGGTCACCTGCGGCGCGAGCTCCACCGAGACCCGCGGGCTGATCTCGCCCTGGCCGACGACCTCGAGGCGGACGTCGCTCAAGCGGACCTCCCGGACCTCCACCAGCGGCCCGAGGACGGGTCGCTCGACCCTCTGGGGCGGCTTGCGCGACTTGACGAGCGCCATGGTGGCGCCGGCACCGATCGCCAGGACGACGATGGGTAAGACGACTTTCAAGAACGAACGGGAACGGGACATCAGGCGTCCTCCTTATCCTTGGGATCTGAGCCGGCCGCGGCGTGGCGTTCGTCGTCGACGATGCCCCAATCGCCGCCCAGGGCCAGGTGCAGGTCGATACGGGCGTTCCAGAGGTCGGATTGAGCGCTCAAGAGAGCTTCTTCGGCCGAGCGCAGGCGGCGCTCGGTCTCGAGCACGTCGAGGAGGCGCAGCACGCCGCGCTCGTAGCGGTGGCGGGCGATTTGGTCGGCGGCGCGCGTTTCCTCGAGACGCGTCTCAAGAAAGCCAAGCTGCGAGCGCAGCGTCGCCTCGCGCAGCAGCGCCTCCTCGACCTCGCGCAACGCCACGAGGACGGTGCCGGCGTAGCCCGCGGCGGCCGCTTCGGCGTTGGCGCGGGCCGCCGCGACGCCCGCCTTGCGGCGTCCGCCGTCGAAGACCGTGCCGACGAGGCTCGCGACGACGTTGTAGACGAAGGCCTCGCTCGAAAGCACCGAGCTCAAGGTGTCGGACCTCGTTCCCGGCGTGCCGGTGAGCCTCAATCCCGGGAAGAGGTCGGCCATGGCGACGCCGACGCGTGCCGTCGACGCGGCGAGGCGCATCTCGGCCGCCCTGACGTCGGGCCGGCGCTCGAGCAGGTCCGCCGGCAGGCCGAGG
This sequence comes from uncultured bacterium, assembly GCA_965371445.1. Taxonomy (GTDB): domain Bacteria; phylum Acidobacteriota; class Thermoanaerobaculia; order Multivoradales; family J023; genus DASWIG01. The sequence continues at coordinate 9,619 of CBDUYN010000067.1, forward strand.
GGGACCGGATCCAGCTCCGGCAGAGGCGCGAGCCCCGCCGCTTCGAGCTCGCCGGTCCCGGGACGGCGGCCGAGCAGGACGTCGAGGGCGAGCCGTGCCCGGGCCAGCGCCTCCTCGACGCCGAGCACCGTCGACTCGGCCGACGCCAGGTTCTCGCGCGCCAGGCGCAGCTCAAGGGTCGGCGTCAGGCCACGGCGATAGCGGGCCTCGGTTTTTTCCAGCGTCTCGGCCCAGCTGTCGCGGATGGCGCGGGCGATTCTTGCAGCGCGGTCGAACGTCGAGAGGCGGACCCGGGCACGGACTACCTCGGAGACCACGGTGTGAGCCACGGTCTCGCGCGCCGCCTCCTCGGCCAGCAGCTGCGCCCAGGCCGCCTGGCGTCCGCGCCGCAGGCCGCCGAAGAGATCCGCCTGGTAGGCGACGTTGAGGTCCGCCCCATAGGTGGTGGCCTCGGGCGAAACGCGTCCCACGCCGGGGAGGACGAAAGAGTTTTGCTGGCGGCCGCCGTTCAAGCCGGCGCTCACCTCTGGAAACCGGCTGGCGCCGGCTTGGCGGACCCCCGCCCGCGCCTCCAGGACGCGGGCCGCCGCTTGACGCAGGTCGGTGTTCGCTTCGAGCGCCGTCTCGACGAGCTCGGACGTCGCCGGGTCGCCGAAGCTTCGCCACCAGGGCTCGACCGCCTCCGGATCGAGTGTCGCCTCTTTTTCCGGGGCGTGGACGTAGGAGGAGGCGTCGTCCGCCTCCGTCCAGGGTCGCTCGTAGTCAGGTCCGACAGTGCAACCGGCGAGGAGCAGGGTGGCGAGGGACAGGGGAAAGCTGGCTCGAAGAATGCGGATCATGGTTCGTCTCCGTTCGCGCCGGCGGCCACCTGGCGCAGGCCGGCGAGCGAGAAGTCGGCGATGTGCTCGGCGAGGGCGTCCAGGTCGCGGATCGCCTCCGCCGAGCCCGAGCCGGGCAGCACGCCCGCCTCGTGGAGCCGTTCGAGCCGTTCCAGGGCCGGCTGGGCGTGCTTGTAGAGGAGGCATTGGCCGAGGACGCTCTGCACCGAGAGCATGACGCGGCGCGGTCCGATCCCGGCGAGTAGCACCTCGACGACCTCCCTCAAAGCGAGGTTCATCGGCAGGAGCGAGCGCCGCACAAGCTCGTCAAAAGCGGGGGTCGGGTCCACCATCTCCCGCGACATGAGCTTACCGAGGGGAGAGTGGGTGGCGTCGACCAGGAGCAGCTCCAGGAACCACCGGATCCAGGCCCGCAGGACTTTCTCGGGCCGGTCGGGATCGTCCGCGAGCCGCGGCATGGCGTGCTGTGCCACGGTCCGTTGGTGGCAGGTCACGAGCACCTCGGCGTAGAAGCGTTGCTTGTCGCCGAAGTGGTAGTTGACGGCGGCCGGGTTGGCGTCGGCCCGGCGGCAGATCTCGCGGATGCCGGCGTCGGCGTAGCCGCGCTCGGCGAAGACCTCCATGCCGGCCTCGATCAGCCGTTCCTTGGTGTCGCTGGTCTCTGCCGCTTTCGTCGTCGTCATCGTCGTCATCGCCGTCGGCCTCCGAATGGGGCAATTATACGCGGGATTCAAACACGTGTTTCAACCATCTGCTTGAAATTCTTCGCGGGGCGGGCCCCCTGCCCCCGAGCGGAGGCACCCCGCCTCCGAGAAGCAACACACATCTTGAGCCGTTGCCGGACGGGCGTTCTCGGCCCTTTCAAACGGCTCCCCATTTCCTTCCCCTTGCCTTCGCCGGGCGGCATCCGCCGTCGCCCCGTGTGGCCCTTAAAGCCCGAAAATCAAGGGTTTCCTGGACTTCCCGGCGCTGGCACAGCCCTTGCTTTCTCCAGTGGTCGAAGAACAGAACGACCACTTTCAACTGGAGAGACGATCATGACCGAGAACACGACCACCGCCCTTTTGACCTTCCTCCTGTTGATCCTCGGCCTGGCCACGAGCGCCGCCGCACAGCCCCAGGGTACGTCGAACGTCCTCCTTCTGCCTTCTTTTGAAGTCGACCTCTCGGGCTACGGAGCGACGACCTTTCTCTCGCTCGTCAACTCCGCCGACGAGCCCGCCGAGCTCGAAATGATCGTCTATTCCAACTGGGGAATCGAGATCTTTTCTACCCGGGCGGCCTTTCGGGCCCATGAAGCCCGGGCCTTCAACCTTGCCGACTGGTTGATCCGGGGCAAGCTTCCAGACCGGATTCTTCTCGCCGACGAGCTGGCCCACGCCCAGGCCGCCCTCTCTGGCCAGGCCTCGCCGAAGACGAACCTCTACTACGGCACCGAGGAGGCGATTCAAACCGCCTTCGGATCGGTCAGTATCCGACGAAGAAGCGGCCCGGGTGCCTTTTTCGGGGACTTTTTCGTCTTCGATCCGGCCGGCGACAACGCGCAGGGGGACCTGCTCGTCGACGAGAGCCCAGGGGATTGCGAGGGCTCGGTCTGTGAGCGCCACGGCCTGCGATTCTTCACCGGCGGTGCCCTCGGCACCGACACCGAGATCGTGATCCGCACCCGGCGCACCGCCGGTCAGCCGTCCGAGAGCCCGTTCCTGCTCGAACGGCAAAAAATCAACGCGCAGGTCTCCGTCTACCGGCAGAACGGTCAGCTGGTCGAGACCCGCGAGATGTCCTTCCTGCCCCTCGAAGCCGTAAGGCTTTCCGAGCTCGGCTTCGACGCCGCCGCCGGGTGGATCGACATCACGACCGACGAAGAGACCTTCATCGCCGTACGCTACAGCGCGGACGGACGCTTCAGCGTCGGCCTGCGGGCGGTGTGCCTGTCGGTCCTGATTCCGCCTCCGCCTCCCGTCATGGTGGGCAAGGTCCGCATCGAGAAGTCCACCAACGGCGAGGACGCCGATTCGAAGCCAGGTCCTACCGTAGACTTCGGCGCGCCGGTCAACTGGGAGTACGTGGTGACCAATACGGGCCAAGTCAACCTTCGCGACGTCGAAGTCACCGACGACCAGGGTGTCGTCGTCCACTGCGACCAGGACGAGCTGGCCCCAGGTGAGTCGATGACCTGCACGGGCTCGGGCTTCGCTATCGAAGGCCAATACGAGAACCTGGGCACCGTGATGGCGAAGACTCCGGACGGCAAGGACGTCGAGGACACCGACCCCAGCCATTACTTCGGTCAGCGGAATGAAACCAAGATCGCTTCGATCGACATCGAGAAGTCGACCAACGATGAAGACGCCGACCAGCCCACCGGTCCGCAGATCCCCGTGGGCGGAGCGGTGACCTGGAAGTACGTGGTCAAGAACACCGGCGACTATGACCTCTTCGACGTCCGGGTGACCGACAGCGATCCGAGTGTCACCGTGAGCTGCCCGCAAGACGCCTTGAAGGTCGGTAAATCGATGGAATGCGTCGCCCACGCTACGGCGATCGAAGGCCAGTACAAGAACACCGGAACCGCTACCGGCAACGCCAACATCGACGGTTTCATCGTGGAGCGGACGGACACCGACGACAGCCACTACTTCGGTATGCTGGAGCCAGTCGAGCCGATCGTCACAATCGACATTGAGAAGTCGACCAACGGCCACGACGCCGACGCGGCGCCCGGTCCGGAGATCACCGTCGGTGACCCGGTCGAGTGGATCTACCGCGTGACCACCACGGGCAACGTGACGCTTTCGAACATCGACGTCAGCGACAACATGGGCGTTGCCGTCAGCTGCCCGAAGACCACCCTGGCGCCCCAGGAGTGGATGGACTGCAAGGGCTACGGCACGGCCGAGCCGGGCCAGTACAAGAACATCGGTACGGCCACCGGCGACAACGACGGGAAGACGGCGACCGATTCCGATCCCAGCCACTACAAGGGCAAGCAGACCCCGCAGCCGCCCAAGGACCGGCGGATGACGGGCGGCGGCAGCGCCTTTACCGACAACGTGCGCTACACCCACGGATTCGAGCTGCACTGCGACACCTCGAAGCCCAACAACCTGGAGATCAACTGGGGTCCGGGCCGGAGCAACCAGTTCCACCTCACGAACCTCGCGTCGGGTAACTGCACCGACGACCCGTCGATCTCCGAGGGCCACCCCGTCGCCGGCTTCGACACCTTCGTCGGCACCGGCACCGGGAGGCTCAACGGCGAGGAGGGTGCGACGATCACCTTCAAGCTCACCGACGCGGGCGAGCCGGGCAAGGACGCCGACCTGGCCCAGTTCACGATCGTGCCCCCCGGCGGTGGAGCGCCCGTCGTGGTCTCGGGTACCCTCAACAGCGGTAACCACCAGGCCCACGGCAACTAGCCTCTGACATGTAGGGCAGGCTCCGCCCGGGACGCGCAGTCTGCCTCTTCGAGAACGACAAAGCCCCCGCAGCGACCGCTGCGGGGGCTTTTTGCCGCCTCTGAGGAGAGGCACCCTGCCTCCGACGGGCGGGGCTGCTTCAGGGAGGCTTGAGCGGCGAGAGCCCGGGAGTCGGCGGTGTCATGCCCACCCCCCCCTACGCCGTGCCCCACAGTCCCGGCGTCATGAGCGCGGCGAAGCGTTCGGGGTTCCGGATCTTCTGCCCGCTCATTTCGCGGTCGGCCCGCTCGACGAGAGCGCGGCCCTCCTCACCTCCCACCAGCTGGCCGCGGCGTCGACGGGCGGCGGTGGCATGAAGCTTCATGTCGTTGGCGAGAAAGCCGCGCTCGGCGGCATCGACGAGCTCGAGCGCACGTTCGTCCAAGCCGCGGGTGGCGGCGGCACCGGCCTCGAGGAGTTGGGCCACGGGAGTCGTCCAGGCCATTTTCGCGCGCGCGATCGTGCGCGCGTCTTTCCTGGCGGCGGCCAGAAAAGGATTCCGGGCCGCCGCGGTGTCCTCGGCGGCTGCGGCCGCCAGGTTGGCCCTGGCCCTCAAGAAGCGGGTCTCGGTGGCCAGGATCTGGAGGCGCAGGAGGAAGGAGTGGCCCATCGCCGGCCAGGCCGCTTGGAGCAACCGGAGCGGCGAGCGCGAATCGCCCTGGTACAGGTCGATCTCGCACTCGCCCATAAGCGCCCAGGCGTGCTGGAGGTGAAAGCCCTGCTGCGACCAGCGGGCGATCGCCTCGGAAAGCTCCTCGCGGCCGGCCTCGGGATCGTCTTCTGCCAGACGTGCGATCCACGAGATGCGGGTCTCGATCGAGGTCAGGGCATAGAGGTCGCCCCGCTCCCGGGCCTCCTTGAGGCGGATCGGAAGGCGCCGCTGAAGGTCTTTGGCCTCGCCCAGGAAGTAAAGCGTCACGAGGGAAAAAATCTGTGCGTTGTCGAGCTCCCAGGTCACTCCTGTGCACCGGTCGCGGAGGATCTCCTCGGCCCGCTGCAGCTCGTCGTGCGCCTCTTGCCAGCGGCCCTGGAGGTAGGCCGCGAAACCGGAGGTCAAGGTGGAGAGGCCAAAAGTGTGCGGGTCGCCGACGCGGCGTACCAGCTCCGCGGTCCGGAAGAGGAGCTTGTCGGTGCGTCCTTTCGTCCTGCTGCCGCCGATCGCCGTATAGACAGTCTCGAGAGCGAGAGCGCGGGCGACCCGGTAGGGCTCGCCGGCCTTGAGCGACAGCTGGAGGTGACGCGCCTGGAAGGCTGCACCGTGGAACGTGTCGACGATGCCGAGCCCGATGGCCGCCGACCAGCAGGTGTCGATCCTCACGAGCTCCTCGGCCGAGACCTGGGTCGCGTCGCGCTCCTTGAAACGGTGGCCGCCGAGCCACAACCGGGCGCGGCGCAGGAGGAGGCCGAGGAGCGTGCGCCACGGACCGGTGGAGAGCTTCATCCCAATGGAACCGAGCACCTCGCCGAGGGTTGCCAGGCCCTGGTCGACGTGACCGCTGACGAGAAAGAAGTGGGCGGCCTGGCGTCGCATCTCCAGCGACTCCGCCTTGGGGGCCTCTTGGGCCAGCTCTAGGAAGACCGCGGCGGCCTCGGCGCCACGGCCGGCGTTGACCAGGACCTCGGCGAGGCGCAGCTGGAGCTGGCGTCTTTTCTCCTCGGAGCCCAGCCGGATGGCGTCTCGGAATAGGCGCGCGGCGCGGTTGAAGGCCAGGGCCTTGGCCGAGGCTTCCGCGGCCTCGGCGGCGTAGTCGAGCGCCCGCGCCGGCTCGCCCGCTTCCGCGAAGTGATGCGCCAGGGTCTCGGGGTCGCAACGTGCCGTCGCTTCCAGCTCGCGGGCGAGCCGCAGGTGGTGCACCATGAGGCGCGGCTGGGTCAGGGTGGCGAGGACCGCCCGCTCGACCCGGTCGTTCCACACCTCGATCACGTCTTCGCCGCGCGCTCCGGAGGAGCGTGCCAGGTTCCCGAGGCGAAGCTGGGTAAAGGCCGAGAGCTCCCCGGCCTCGAGGTCGGCGGCGCGGCGAGCCACGTCGAGCTCAATCGGACGTCCGGCGACGGCAAGTATCTCGAGCAGCTCCCGGGCCCCTTTCGCGAGCTCCTTGACGCGGTTCTGGAGTACCTCGTCGAGAGAGCTGACGGCGCTCGCCCGTACGGCGTCCAGGTCCTGGGAGAGGACGTGGCGCGCCAGCTCCTCGACGAAGAGCGGGTTGCCGTGAGAGTCGCGCGCGATGACCCGCGCCGCGGCCGCCGTCTGCCCCTCCTCGGAGCTCAAGAGCTGGCTCGCCAGCTCCTCGGCGGCCCGCGGCAGGAGCTCCCGCACCTCGACGTCCTCGCCCAGGACCGCCGTGTCCGACGGGGCCGTGCCCGGTCGTAGCGCCCGGAGCAAAGGGCTGGTCATCGTGTCCTCGTCGCGATACGCGCCGATCAGGAGCAACGGAGGTGGGTCCGGGGGACGCATGACGTCGCTTAGGAGGACCGCGCTGTCGAAGTCTCCCCATTGTAGGTCGTCGATGAAGATAACGAGCGGCCGATCCTCGGCCATCCGGGTCAGGAGCTCCCGCAGCGCGGCAAAAGCGCGCCGGCGCAGCTCGTGGGAGTCGGGGATCTCGAGGACGCGGCGTCGCGCGTCGGCCACCGCCTTGACCCTTTTGAGGACCGGAAAAAGCCGCGCCAGCACCAGGACGTCGCGGGGGGCGAGCGTCGCCGCTTCACGGTAGGAGAGGCTCCGGAGATACCGGGTCAGCATGTCGACGACGCTGTCGAAGGCCTTGTAGGGAACCGTCTCGTGCGCGTAGCAGCGGCCCGAGAGCGTCACGACGTCGGGATGTCTTTCGCGGACCTCGTGGAGGAATTGCCGAACGAGGGCGGTCTTGCCCAGCCCCGGGGCCCCGTGGACGTAGAGGACCACCGCCTCCTCGCCTTGAATTCTCTCGAAGGCCTGCCACATCTCGGCGAGGTGCTCGTTGCGGCCGACGAGCTCCGGCGCCAGGTTGGTGAGCGTCGTATGGCGCCGTGCCTCTTTCGAGCCGAGGCGCTCGAGCACCTCCACCCCGCCGGGACGAGCCGCCGGGTCGCGGCGCAGGAGGTCGCAGCAGAGCCGGTCGAGATCGTCGGAGATCTCGGGGAGGATCACGCGCGGCGGTTTCGCCTCCTGACGCTGTTTCTCCAACATCACCTGCACGAACTGACCCGAGAACGGCGGTTGCCCTGTCAAGGTTTCGTAGACCAGCGCGCCGACGGCGTACCAGTCGGTGGCCTCGGAGACGTCCTCGCCGGTGCCCTGCTCCGGCGCCATGTAGGCCGGAGTGCCCAGGATGTCCTCGGTATAGCTCTGGTAGGTCTGGTGCGCGCTCGCTTTGGTGACCAGCCCGAAGTCGAGGATCCTCACCTGGCCTTCCTCCGTCACCAGGACGTTCGAGGGTTTGACGTCACGGTGCAACGTCCCTGAGGCGTGGAGCGCCGCGATCCCTTGGGCGAGTTGGCGTACTGCGGGCCGCAACCTCTCCTCCAGGGCGGCCGTGTCGCGCGCCAGGACGGCAGGATCCCGCACGTAACGGATGAAGCCGACGCCGTCGATCAGCTCCATCGTGACGAACCACTGGTCGTCCTCGTGCTGGAGCTCGTAGAGCGGCACGAGGTTCGGATGGTTGAGGTGGGCGAGGGCGCGGAATTCCTGTTTGAAGCGGTAGAGCGACGCCGGGTCGGTCTGGTGGAGGAGCTTCAGGGCGACGAGAGCGCCGCGCTCGCGGTCGAGGGCCTCGTAGACCATCCCGGCGGTCCCGGAGCCGAGCGTCCGGCGGAGCTCGTAGCGAGGCGTCCCGTGAAAGGGCTGAAGATCCATCGGGACCGATTCTCTCACCACGGCGTCCGGAAGCCAACGCGGCGGCCGCGGGGTCAGGAGCGCGGCGCCTGGAGGAGCGCCCCGGGATTCATGACGCCGGCCGGGTCGAGCTGGCGTTTGGCGGCGGCGAGCGCGGCGCGAAGGAGCTCGGGGACCTGGCGCTCGTAGTACGGACGGTGGATGCGTCCGACCGCGTGGTGGTGGGTGATCGTCGCGCCCTGGGCGAGGAGCGTCTCCGAGGCCACCCGCTTGATCTCGGCCCACTGCTCGAGCTCGCCGTGGCGTTTCCCCGGCGCGATGAAGGTATAGTAGGGCGCTGGGCCGTCGGGGTAGACGTGGGTGAAACGGCAGGAGAGGAACCCCTTGCCGCTGTGTCTCCCCCCCTTGATCCCCCGAGGGGGACAGACGCGCTCCATTGCCGAGCCGACCTCGTGGACGAGCGCTTCGTGGAGGGCCGGGAAACGGTCCCAGGTGCAGCTGGTCTCGAAGGTGTCGGCAATGACGCCGAGGCTCACGAGGCTCGCCTGGAGGTAGGGAGCGTCGAAGAAGGCCTGGCGCCAGGCCGAGGCGGCGTCGCCGCCGGAGTCTTTCCCGTCGTCCTCGCGGTGGCGGGCGCCGCCGGGGCAGCGTCCTCCGGCTTCGGTCGCGAGCCGGAGCGCCGTCAAGAGGCGTTCGCGCACCGGGACGTCGGCGGATTCGAAGGCCAGGATCAGGACCGAGCTGCCGTCGGCCGTGACACGGTGCAAGGCGGCTTCGCGGCGGTCGAGGAGCCGGCAGTTCGCCGGATGGAGGCCCGACTGGGCGATCGTCCGCGTCGCGTCGACGGCGCGCTTCCAGTCGTCGAAAAAGACGTTCGCCCGCGAGCGGAAGCGCGGACGCGCCTGGACGCGCATCCAGGCCTCGGTGAGGATGCCGAGAGTCCCTTCCGAGCCCATCACCATGCGGTCGCCGCTCGGCCCGGCGCCCGAGCCCGGCAGGCGGCGGCTCTCGCTCAGTCCGGCCGGGCTCATCATCCGAAGCGATTCGACGAGCTCGTCGATATGGGTGTAGACGGTAGCAAAGTGTCCGCCGGAGCGGGTGGCGATCCAGCCGCCGAGCGTCGAGAGCTCGAAAGACTGAGGGTAGTGACGCAGCGTTAGTCCGTGCATGGCGAGCTGGCGCTCGAGGGCGGGACCGGTCGCTCCCGCCTGAATGCGGGCGGCGCGGGAGAGCGGGTCGACCTCGAGGACCCGGTCGAACCTCCTCAGGTCGACCGAGACGACGCCGTTGTAGGACGAGCCGACTTCGCCTTCGACCGAGCCGACGACGTTCGTGCCGCCGCCGTAGGGGATGACGGCGACGCGTTGGCCGGCGGCCCAGTCGAAGAGCTCGGCGATCTCGGCCTCGTTCGTGGGACGGGCAACGAAGTCGGGCGCCGGGGTGAAATCGCCGTAGAAGCCGCGGACGACGTCGCGGTAGGAGCGGCCGTAGGTGTGGCGGATTCGCTCCTCGCGCTCGGACGAGGAGAACGGTGCCAGGCGTCCGGGGAGCTCGATGCGGGGTGCGGGGAGCTTGACCTTCTTGAGCGGCACCGGATTCCTCGGCAGGCCGGCGCCGAAGCCGAGGACGAGCTGGAGCTGTCCTGCCGTCACCAGGCGGCGGTGACGGGTGGGGAGCTTGTCGGCGTAGCCCCAGGCCCAGTGGCTGAGCTGGCGTTCGCTCATGGGGGCATCTTAGCGGATCGGAGCTTCCGACCATTCGGAGGTGCCGACTCCAAGCTCAAAACCCGACGCCGGGTTTGCGCTGCTCAAGCCCCAAGTGCGCCGAGCGCAAGCGGAGTTTGCCAGGCTCTTTGCCGGCAAACGGCCGGACTGGGCGGCCACTACACTACGTCATCAGTAGTAGAGAACCGTCCAGACGTGCAGGACGACAAGCCCCAAGAGCACGATCGAGGCCGGCACGTGCAGATAAAGCCACAGCCGCAGCGCCTGCTGCAACGTGTAGTGCGCGTCCATCTCGAGCTTGGCCCGGAAGAGCCGCTCAAGCTCGGCGAGCTTTTCCTTCTCTTCCGCCGGCAAGAAGCGCCGCAGGTATTCCACCTCCGCCAGCCGCGAACGAATCCCGCCCGTGACGTCGGTGAAATAGACGAGCCGGCGGCGCGGCGCGGCAAGCTCCGGCGCCAGGCTCTTGCGGTAAAGCTCTGAGATCGCCGCGTCCGCCTGGGAGACCAGGGCCTCGGCCTTCAACCGCACCTCGTCGACGAGCACCGGGATGCGCTCGTAGTTGACCTCGAGCGAAAGGCCCGAAGAAAGGACCCGCGGGATCCAGCGCTGGAGGAAAAGCCCCAGGAGGCCGCTCAGGACCGTCCACCACGCGAGGAGAAGAAGCCACCAGGTGAGCGCTCCCGTCGGCCACGCGAAGCCGCTGTGCATCGAGGCGAGGAGCAGGAAGAGACCGCCGCCCCAGACGTGGAGCCAGAGCCAGGACCAGGCGCGTCCTGCAATTCGCGTTCCCGTCTTCACGGCGCGGCGGCGCACGCCGTAGAGCGCCGCGACGACAAGGAGCACCGTGGCGAGGATGCCGTAGGTGAGGCCCCAGACGCTCGACGGGCTCACCTCGCCGAGCGTCGCGTTCAAGGCAAAAGCCGCCACGCACGCCGAGATCGCCACGAGCCCCGTCGCGCTCCAGCGCCGACGCTCGCGCGCCAGCTGCTTCGGACGGCGCGTCGCCGGATTCATCGTCGCCGCGCTCATCGCATCAGCTCCTCGATCTCCTCGAGCGAGCCCACCCGGTAGGCACACCCCTGAGGACAGTTCAGCACGCACGCCGGCCCATGACCCGTACCGGTACAGAGGTCGCATTTGCTCGATACCAGGCGTTCGCGGCCCCGCAGACCCGTGGGGACCATGTCGTCGGGCCAAAGCTCGCCGGTCTCGTGCATGACGATCGCGTCGTAGGGACAGTTGTTGGCGCAGGTCTTACAGCCGATGCAAATCTCTTCCGTGACCTCGATCACCGAGTGAAAACCCGAGCGGTGGATCGCCCCGGTTGGGCAACCGACGAGGCACACCGGGTCCCGGCAGTGATAGCAAGAGCGCGCCACCAGGAGGTTCGCCACTTTTTCGCCCTCGCGCACGAAACGCGGCCGTCCGCCGTGGGTCTCGGCACAGGCGCGGACGCAGTCGTCGCAGCGCGTGCAGGAGTCGAGGTCGATCACGAGGATCGAGTTGCCCTCGACGAGCCCACCCTCCAGCGCCACCTGGGTGAACTCCGACTGGGCCAAGTTGCGCCGCGCGTATCCGACCTCCTTCAAGCGCGCCACGGCGCTTCGCCAGAGCATCTCCTCCATCTTGGGATAGCCCTCGCGAAGGTTCGCAAAGGCCGTGAGCGGGATCTTGACCAGCTCCGAGTACTCGACCGAGCGCGCGGAAAGCTCCCAGCGTGCCAGCCCGTCGACTAAAAGCTCCACCTCCCCGAGCGTCATCCCCTTCGAGAGATAGGAGACCGTGAGGTCGTCCTCGCCGAAGCGCTGCAGGAGCTTCACGAAACCCGAGCGCACGAGGTAGAGCGCGTCAACCTCGTCGCCTTCGGTGACGATCGGCTCGTCGGGCTCGCAGGAGAGGAGCTCCACGGCCTCTTTGAGACCCTGGAGATAGAGGTCGGGGACGTTGCGCAGCAGAGGCGTCGACTTGAGCTGCGCAAAGAGCGCCTCGTCGCGGTAGGTGCGGTCGAGCCGCTCCTTCAAGCCCTTCGAGCGACGCTTCAGAAGGCGTAGCGCCGGGACGCGGATCTGGAGCAGCCGGCAGGGCGTTTTCGTCCGCGCCGTCACCGACTGCGGCCAGCCGCTCATCGCGCCGATCTCGCCGAAGCACTTGCCGGGGCCGAGCTCCCGCCCCTTGCCACGAGGCAGGTCGAAGTCCATGGCGGTCAGAAAGGTGATCTGGTTCTCGGCCGTGCGCTGTGCCGGTGGCGGCAGCTGCGCGAGGACGGTCCCCGACGACGTGTCGGACGCCGGCAGAGAAAACATCATCGTCCGCGACTCGTCGAAAATCGGGATCCCGGCCGTCTCGCCCCCGACACCCTCAAGAAACACCTCGACCGTCCCCTCGACGACGAAGAAAGCCAGGTCGAGATAGGTCCCCTGCTCGAAGAGGACGGATCCTTTCTTCCACACCGCCAGCGAGACGTCGGGGCTGATTTGTTCGAGGAACTTGTCGTTGTACTCCTCAGGATCGCTGAACAGCTCGAGGGTCCGGAGCTCGGCGGCCGAGAGCTTCTCGGAAAGGGCTTCGAGCCCCGTCTGGGTGCCGAACGACGTCCAGCGGTCCTTGTACTGCTCGATGCGTTTGAGCATCGTTTTCGATTCGAGGGGCTCGGGCGACACCGGCCGGGTCGGGGGCGACGGTTGGCTCATGGCTTCTCCTGCTTCGGGTAGAGCGCACGATAAAGGAGCTCGAGGCGTTTTTTCAACAGGAGGAGGACCTCCTCGACCGGCGTCCCCTCGGGGATCTCGGGGAACGGCGGCAGCTCAAGGTCGCGTCGCGGCTCGGAGGGAGGCGGCGCGGAGGACGAGGATACAGAGGGCGACGGCGAGGACGACGAAGGGGACGACGCAGAAGACGGCGAGGGGGACGACGCGAGACGCGGACGCGGAGCCAGGGCCGCCGCCCGCTCGCTGGGTGTCGTCCGGCGCTCGGTACGCGCCGCGGAAGGCGCTGCCGACGGCAGACGCGCCAGGCGGACCTCCGGCACCGCGCCGCGTCCCCGGAGGACGCCGTCGTAGGCCGCTTTCAGGACCGCGGGCTCCGTCCGGTGCTCCCAGTGCCGGGCTTTGTCCATCGCCTCGAGATAATTGAAGTCGGCGCCCGAGGGATGGCCCGCCGAGATCAGCCGCGGATCCGTGACGTAGTGACACCTCGTGCAGCTACGGGCCCGCACCTCGGGGTCGCGTAGGTCGTTCTTGCCCAGTTGAAGAGCTTTCTTGTACCCCGGACGCTCGAGCTTCAAGGCCGGGTCGCCTTCCTGGTGCGGAGCGAGCCAGTCGGCGGCCGGTCCGTGGCAGCTCTCGCAGCTGACCCCGTCCTGGACGGCGCGCCGCTCCTTGCCCGTGACCACCGTGCCGTGGCAGTCCATGCAGAGATTGTCGCCGCGGGTCATGCGCGACGGGCTCAGGCCGTAGAGGCGGGCGATCTTGAGGTTTTTCTCCTCCTCCTCGAAGAAGGGGTCGGCAGAGCGGTAGTGCGGGTCGTTGAACCACCAGGCGTTTTGCGGTGCATGACAACGCGAGCAGCCGCCGGGACCGAGCGTCGCGTGCTCCGAGACCGGACGGATCCGGCGCTGCTTCTCACCGATGGCGGGGACCCCCGGATCGGCCGCCGGAGACCGCGTCGAAGAAGCAGCCGGAGAAGCAGCCGGCGACGTGCCCGGATCCGTCGTCGTCGACGGCGTCGACACAGCCGTGGGAGCGCTCTCGGCGGCCGGCGCTCCGGGGACGGCCGTATCCTCCGGCTCCTCTTCGTCGTCGAGGGCGTCGTCGATGCCGAGAACCAGGGAGTCGAGAGCCGCGAGGACGGTGCCATCGTGGCGGGAGAGGAAGCCGCGGGTGGACTCGCCGATCGTGTCGGCGGCCAGGAGGAGCGCGGCGCGTTGGCCGATGCTGACGCGCACGCCGCGCACCGCGGCGACCATGGCGTCGACCTCGGGCAGGTCGGCGCGGCGGGCGATGGCCCGTACCTCGGAGAGGGCGACGCGGACGCGGCGGATCATGGCCTTCAGGTAGAGGTTCTCGCCACTCGCCTCGGCCACGGCCAAGAGCGCCGTCTCCAGGTCGACGGCGCGTCCCACGACGTAGAGGACGCGCTTGCGCTTCTCGCTGCGCGTCGCGTTCTCGCGGCTGCCGCCGTGCAGCGACTCCAGGAAGTTGTGGCGGATTTTTTCCGACCATTCGACGAGCTCGAAGGCGCTGCCGACCGAGTGTCCGCCGATGTTGACCAGCCGCTCGTGGGGCACGGTGTGGCAGCCGAAGCAGCTTTTGACGACGCCGTAGAGGTCCGAGGGACGGCGCATGCCGGCCGCGCGGCTCTTACCGATCCGTTCGGCGCGGTGCTCAGGAGTCTCCGTGGCGTGGGTGACGCCCTTGGCGCCGTAGTCGTTGTGGATGTCGATCCAGTCGCGCGCCGCGCCGTGGCAGGACTCGCAGGAGACGCCGGAGACGGCACGGAGCTTCTCGCTTTGCACCGTCGGCGTGTAGTGGCAGCGCAGGCAGAGGCTCTCGCGCTTGATGAGCTTGAAGCCCATCTTGCCGGCGATCAGCTCGGCCGACTCCTTGCGGTGGAGCGTCTTGAAGCCGGTGGCGTGGGGTGTGCGCTTCCAGACCTCGAGCTCCTCGACGTGGCATTCGCCGCAGGCTTCGGCCGTGCGGATCTTCGCCGGGTCGATGAGGACGAGGTCCTCGTCCTGGGCCTGGGCCAAGGCGGCGGCCAGTAGCAGGCCGGCGAGGACGAGCTTCGTGGCGTTCTTCAGGAAGCGCATACCGGGGTGTAGTGTAGCGCGATCTCACCCGGGTATGAATGTCAACGTTGCATGGAGTCGTGGACAACTGCGGAGTAGCTTCCACAGGCTCCAGACGACGGGCCGGTCCTTGGGCAGCTGGTCGATCCACCGGGCCACGCAGCGCAGCCACTCGTCGAGCGCCCGGGCGCCTTCTTCCGGAAGAGTGCCGTCGGCGGCCTTCCTACGCTCTGGCTTCGGACTCCGTCCGCGCAGGGCCAAGAGGAAGGCTCTGCTCCGCAACCGACGCAAGAAGTGTCGCTGCCCGACGACGCAACCCGGCGTCCGGAGTGGCCGATCGGGCCTCCTCGAAGTTCTGGGAGGCGTCGGGAGCGGCGGATCGACCCTCCGAGGCCCTTCAGGAGGGTCCCGGAGATTCTCCGGATGCTGCCGAGATTTTCCAGGAGGGTCGCGGAGATTCTCCGGACGTATTTTGGAATCCCAGAAAGGCTCCGGAGATTCTCCGGACGCTTCCCAAAATTTCCAGGAGGGTCCCGGAGATTCTCCAGACGCTTCCCAAAATTTCCAGGAGACGTCCGGAGATTCTCCGGACGCTTCCCAAAATTTCCAGGAGACGTCCGGAGATTCTCCGGACACCCTCCTGCCAAATCTCAAATCCCGTTCCCTCCCTGCTCGTTGGTGCCGCTCAGCAGCCCGCGGCGGGTGGCGCGCAGCAAGTGGTAGAAGGCCTCGGCCGAGTCGGTGTAGTGTCCGAGCGCGGCGAGGTCGTGGCGCTCGATCCGATCCAGCGCCTCGACGGCCAGGGTGCCGCCGAACGACGGCTCGCCAGGGCCCAAGACCCGGGCCCAAGACCCGGTAGCCCCGGTATCCGCACCGCACCGGCGGGCTCCAGATCACCTCGTAGCCGCGCATGTCGGACATGGTCATGTTGCCGCCTTCGGCCCGTACCGCCTGGACGAACCGTCGGGCCCAGTCGCCCTGATACATCTCCTCGGCGCCGCGCCGCGACACCCTCCTGAGGGTCCTGGCGAGCTGCGGCTGGGTGAAGCGCTCGCCGGTCCGGCCATGAAGCCGGGGACCAGAGCCGAACGGCCGCTGGGGACGCCGCGCGGCGGGATCGACAGCGGATCCTTCTCGCGCTGCACCGTGTGGAAGCCGCCGTCGAGCGACCCTGAAGAGGGATCCTTCGCCGAGACGGGCCGGAGCAGGTCGGCAAGACCACGCTGCAAGCCGTCCAGGTCGGGGAAGGGGGGAAGGGATTGCCTCTTGTAGAAGGGACACCACTTCGGGTAAGCTAACTTCCGGACACGCGCTACCGAGTACGGCTGTCGGCTGTCGCTCCGATGGCACTACGGCAAGTCTAGTGGTCTGAGTCGCAAGCCACCCAAGGAGGACCCTGGAACCCAGCCACTTCGGCAGCGTCCAGCCACTTCGTCAACACCCGTTTCATCAACACCCGGCCGTTTCGTCAGAACCTGGCAGGCTCAGCATAGCAGCGAGAGACCACATGCTCAAGAACAGACTGAAGAAGATCCTGGCCAAGGAAGGCATCAAGCAGGTGGAGTTGGCAAGAAAGTCCGGCCTCTCTACCGCCACGATATACAAAGTCGCCAAAAGGCAGCATCCCGTACTGCACTCGACGAAAGCTAGAATCGTTCGAGCGCTGAATGACCTGACTGGAGGTAATCTCAGGGTATCGGACGTCTTTCTGCGCCCACCGCGAAGGCATGTCGAGATCACAATCGACAAGCCGTACGAGGAGTTTTCCGAGTCGGACGAAAGGGCGCTATTGGAGTTCATACGGAAAGCTACCGGCGACCACAGCGCGAAGATATTAAGCAAGTCGAGATGAGGCATGAAGGCAATCGCGCAGCTCTCTGAAGGCCGACCGGAAGCTTTCGCCGAAGACTTCAAATCGGGAAAACTGGATACCAGAGGGACCTCCATAACGGAGATACGCACAACCACGATTGCTTTTGTGATCATGAAATTCGACGACGAGCTATTGGACTCGGCGTACGAGGGCGTGTTCAAGCCTCTGTTGTCAGAGTTCGGTTATTTTCCGATACGGATCGATGAGATTCAAGACTCCGGCAAGATTACCGACCAGACCCTCGAATCCATCCGGGAAGCGAGGATCGTTCTGGCGGACCTGACCGGCGAACGGCCTAATTGCTACTACGAGACAGGATATGCGCACGCCTTGGAAAAGGAGATGATCTTTACGATCAAGGAGGGGGAGAAGATTCATTTCGACTTGGTGCAGCACAGGTTCATACGTTGGAATACGGAGAAAAGCCTTCGGGATCAACTTCGAGACAGGCTTGAAGCTATACAAGAGAGGGAAGTGTAAGCTCTCGGTCCGCTCCGCTCCGCGAGCTGGCGCCGGAATGCCCTCCGGCCCGGTGACGCCGGGCCGGAAGACGGCAGGCTGCGCGCCCCGGGCGGAGCCTGCCCTACAACAAAACCAGACGCCTAACGGCAGGTGCCGTTGGGCTTGCAGTTGTTCGAGCAGCAATCGCTGTCGGTGGTGCAGGAGTCACCCTTGGCACAACAGGACGGGAAGCCGGCGCCGCAGCCCGCCTCGATGCAAATCGGGTCGATAATGCAGACGTCGTCGTCGCAATCCGTCAGGCCGTTGCAGTCGTTGTCGATCCCGTCGTCGCAGATCTCGGCGCCGGTCGTGCAGTCGAGCGCGCAGCTCGAGCAGCTCTCGCCCGACTCGCAGCCGAACTGGCCGCAGCAGAAGGTGCCCGGCTGCGACGGCACGTCGGTACAGCTCCAGCCGTCCGTCGAGCAGGCCGAGTCGCTGCACGGCAAGGGATTGGTGCCGTCGCCGTCGCCGCAGCAGAAGCGGCCCACGGGCTTGCCGCCCTGGAGGCCGTTGCAGTCGGCAGGACAGCTGACGCAGTCCTCGCCGTCGCCCGCCTCGCAGAGGCCGTTGCCGCAGGAAGCGCCCGGCGTCGAGCCCGAGGCACAGTCGCCCGGACAGCCGAAGCAGTCCTCGCCCGCCTCGCAGACGCCGTCGTCGTCACAGACCGGACAGCCCGTGCAGGCCGAGGTGTCGTAGCCGTCGCAGGTGCCGTTGCAGGCGAGCGTGCCGCCCGAGCAACCCTGGCCGCCGCAGGTGGCGCCGCCCAAGTCGGTGCCGTCGCACAGCTCGTTGCACTCGATCGTGTCGTTGCCGCAAGTCGACTGGCAAGGCTGCGACTCTGTGACGTCGCCGCTCAAGACCAGCGCGAAGTCCTGCGGACCGTCGGGGACGTTCCAGGAACGCACCGTGACCGTGTAGCTCCCTGTCGCCGGGCCCTTGATCAGGACCTGCTCCAGGGTGTTCAGCCGGTCGGCGCTGCCGCCGGTCGTCGACTCGCCGCCGGAGAAGACGTTGCCGAGGTAGGTGCCGCCGGGACCCACGACCTCCAGGTCGATGTCGTTGTTGATGTGCGGGTTCGCCGCCTGGGTCGACGGGAAGTCGGTCCAGGCGAGCGTTGCCTTGAAGTCCTCGGCGCTCGAATTCACCGTGAAATTCCACACCTGGGTCTCGCCCGAGGAGCCGGCGCCGAAGCCCGCCGCCTCGTCGTGGGCCCAGAGGGCGCGGCCGTCGCCCGGAAAGTGGAGGGCGTTTTGAAGCAGCACCCGGCCCCAGCCCTGGCAGTTCGAGGGGATCGCCGCGGTGCCGGTCATCTCCTGGGCGGAGTTGACGAGGGTCGCCTTGACGAGCGCCGCCGAGGGCGTGAAGGCGTCGGGCGCGTTGGCGGCGCCCGAGGGATAGAAGCCGTCGGTGAAGTACTGCCGGACAAGCGCCGCGAGCCCGGCCGCCGTCGGCGATGCCATCGACGTACCGCTCATCGTTCGTGTGCCGCAGTTGTTCGAAGACGCGTTCAAGTCGTTGTTCGCCGAGACGATCGAGACGCCCGGCGCCATGACCTCGGGCTTGACGCGTCCGTCGTCCGTCGGCCCACAGCTCGTGAACGAAGCGAGTGACTCGGCCGAGGAGCCGCGGTTCGTGGCGCCTACCGCGATGACGCTTTTCGCCGTCGAGGGGCTCAAGACCGTCCCCGAGGAGGTCCCGGAGTTGCCGGCGGCGAACATCAGCAGAAAGTCCTTGTGGAGCCACATGATCTCGTCGACGTCCTCGCTGCCGGCCGAGTAGATGTTGTGGGGCGTGAAGTTCTCGCGGTCGCCCCAGGAGTTGGTGTGGATCCGCGCCCCCTGGTCGTAGGCCTGCTGGAAGATCGGCACCAGGTCGACGACGGGGCAGCCGAGGCCTGGTAAGTCGGCGCAGTTGTCGCCGCTCGCGAAGCCGCCGTCCTGGATGACCAGCTTGGCGCCGGGGGCCATGCCGTCGCCGGTGTCGTGGAAGAGCAGGTTCGCCAGGTTGTCGCCTGCCACCGAGCCGGCGACGTGGGAGCCGTGGTCGTGGTTGTCCCACTCGCTGTTCGAGACCCCGCCGGCGCAGTCGTTCGACCACAGGAAATCGACCGCGATGACCTTGCGCTGCGCGTTGTCGACCGACGTGCCGCCGTCGCAGAGGTTCATCGGCGGCAGTCCCAGGGAGCCGTCGCGAAAGAAGCACATGTCGGGATCGATGCCGGTGTCAATGATGCCGACGACCTGCCCTTCGCCGTAGATCCCGGCGTCGAAGACCGGGGTGACGCCGCCGCCATCGACGCCCGACTGGCCGACCCAGATCGAGGTGTCGTTCAGGAGGACGCGGCGTCCTTCGAGCTCGATCCAGAAGACCTCGCGCAGCTGGGCGATCTCCTCGCGTAGCTGAACGACCTCCGCCGCCGTCAGGAGCAGGCGAAGGCGCGAAAACCGCGTCTTCGCCTTGCCGCCGACGATCTCGCCGGCGCCGAGGCCGGCGAGGTCCCGGCGCAGACGGCCGAGGTCGGCATCGGGGTAGACCTGGAGCAGGACGGCGAGCTTCTCCTCGGCGGCCTTCAAGGGGAGCTGGCGGGCGTCGAGCTCGGCGATCGGCCGGGAGATCTTGTAGTAGGGGTGGTAGGGCCCCGTCCAGGTGGCGCCGAGGTCGACCAAGAGCGACGATTTCTCCTGCATCTCGACCGGCATCTTCACCAGGAAGGCGAAGTGCGGCAGGTAGGTGTAGACGCGGTCGCTCGCGGCCTTGAGAGCCCGGAGCTGCTCGGCGGTGACCGGTCCCGGGAACTTGACGAGGACATATTCGTTGGCCCCGGCGGCGCTCAAGCGGACTTTTTCGAAGCCCACCCGGAGGTGCTCGGGGATGTCGGGAAGGGGCTTCGTCGTGTCGAGGACGACGGAGCTCAGCGAGATCAGGTCCGCGTCGCTCGCCGGCTGCGCCCAGGCGGCGAGCGGGACGGCGAAAAGTAGGACGAAGGCGAGCCGAAGAGCTTTCGAACGTTTCATGGATTATCCTTTCCGTTCGGGGAGTTCATGGTCTGCGCAGGCGCACCCCGCCGGAACGGACGGATCCGGCCGGGCAGGGCTCGCCTCGCGGCTTCCTCTTAAGTAGGGTGAGAACGGGGGAGTCTTGATATAGCCGGCACGGAGCTCCACGGTGACCTGCTGGGCCGTCGCCGTGGCAAGATAGAGCGTATGATCGTCACCTCCCGTTCCGGACGCCTACGCCTTATCACGCAAAACGACCACGCAGCCTTTGCCTCGGACCTCCTGAAGCTCTGGATTCGCGACGGCGTTCCGGAGCACCCGCGGCGCCGGGAGCTCCTTTTCGCGGCCCGCGAGCACGACAACGGCTGGCGGGAAACCGACTCGGCGCCGTTTTGTGACCGAGAGAGCGGCCGTCCCTACAGCTTCATGACCCTGCCCGCGGCCGAGAAGATCCGGATCTGGCACCGCGGTCCCCGCCGCTACGTCGAGCGCCAGCCCTACGCGTCGCTCTTGATCGCCCACCACGCCCAGATGATCTACAGCGGCTACCGCGGTGAGGCGCCGTGGGAGGAGTCGTTCGCCGAATGGGAGGCCTTGGAGGCCGAGCTCGCGGAAGAGCTCGGCCTCGACGAGGAGACGGTGGCCACGGACTATCGCTTCATCGACGTCACCGACGCCCTGTCGCTCGCCGCCTGCGGCGCTTTCGAGGAGCCTTTCGTCCACCGCGGGGTGCGCTGCGAGCCACGCGATACGACGCTTGCCGTCGATCCCTTCCCTCTGGCCGGTACGACGACCTTTCGGATTCCCTGCCGGACGATCCCGGACCGGCGCTACGCAAGCGACACCGACCTGGCGGTGGAGCTTGCGTCGGCGCGTTGGGACGAGCACGTCGTCCGGGTGGCTCCGGCGTAGGGCAGGCTGTGCCCGGGGAGGGGAAGAGCCCTGGTAGGGCCGGGCCAAGGCCGGATTCTTTCTAGGTACGGCCCAGGAGGCGGAACGTTGGGCCGTGCCGAGTTAGGATAGGCGCCACGAATTTCCCGAGAGGTTCCTATGGACAAAGCCCGCTACGTCTTGGCCGTCCTGATGGTGATCGGCCTCCCCCCCGCGGTCGTCTGGTGGTTCATCGTCCATCCCTTCGTCGGCTTCTGGCGGCGGGTCGGGACGAAGTGGACCTTCATCTTCCTCGGCGTCTTCTACTTCGCGTCGATTGCGGCCCTACTCCTCGTGCGCGACGCTCTCGTCGGCACCGACTACGGGACGAGGTTGTGGCTCGTCCTGGCCGCGGTACCGTTCCTGGTGGTGGGCGGAATCGTCCAGTTCCACCGCAAGAAGCACCTGACGTTCAAGAACCTCGCCGGAGTGCCGGAGGTCGCCCCCGGCGGCGAAGGGCCGGGGCTCTTGCGCGAAGGGATCTACGCCCGCATCCGCCATCCGCGCTACGTCGAGGTCATCCTCGGCGGAATCGGCTGGTCGCTCCTCATCAACTACCTCGGCGTCTACCTCATGATGGCGGCGGCGCTCGTGGCGATTCTCGCGATCGTCGAGCTCGAGGAACGCGAGCTCCGCGAGCGCTTCGGCAAGGCCTACGCCGAGTACTGCGTCGAGGTGCCGCGCTTCATCCCGCGACGCGGTGCGGGCAGCTAGTGAAAACGAATCTCCTTCCCAGGACGTATCCTGATTCGATGCGACGCCTCCTTGCGCTCCTCCTGACGTTCGCCGCGGCCGGTGCCGGTGCCGGCGGCTTCCCCCGCGGCGCCGAGGTCGTCGTGTTGACCGGGTTGCCCGGCGACGTCGAGAGCGAGACGGCCTTTGCCGCCGAGGTCGAGCGACTCGCCGAGGCCCTGGCCCGCGACGAAGCGCGCCCGCGGCGGCTTTATGTCCTCACCGACTCGGGAGAGGCCGGGACGCTCCCTCCGGGCCTTGACGCCGAGGCGCGTCCCGGCGACCGGCGCGGCTTCACCGCCCTCGCCGAGGAGCTGCGCGGCGTCGGCGGCGAGTCGCGCTGGGTCCTCGGCTTCCGCCGGAGCGGCGCTTTCGCCCGCGCGCTGCGCGGCGCCGGCCGCGAGGTCCTCGCCTCCGAGGACGAAGTGGCCTTCAAGAGCGACCCGGTGATGATGGAGCTCGTCCTGGAGCTGCTGCGCGACGAGCCAGGCCTCTCCTTCGCCGAGCTCGGCGAACGCCTCGGACGCCGCGTCGCCGCCTGGTACGAGGAGCAGCATCTGGCCCGCCAGGAGGAGCCCACCCTGTGGATCGCCGAGGAGCCACGCCGACCGAGAAGCTCCAGCCGCTCCTCAGCGCCGAGGAGGTCCTGAAGCTGCGCGAGGCGGTGGCGGGGATCCCAGCGGCGCCCAACGTCGTCGAGTACGCCGTGCGGATCGTCCGCGCGACGCGTCCTGAGGACCCGTCCTCGCCCGAATACGTCAAAAAGTGGATCCGCTGGGGCGCGAGCCCGCGGGCGTCGCAGAACCTGATCCTCGCCGGGCGCGCCCGCGCCGCCTGCCAGGGACGCTTCAACGTCGCCCGCGAGGACGTGCGCGTCGTCGCACCCTGGGTGCTGCGTCATCGTCTGATCCGGACCTTTCAGGCCGAGGCCGACGGCGAGACGACGGATTCGATTTTGGAGCGGTTGATCGGGGAGGTGGAGGATTAATCGCTTCGACCCCGCGGACTTCGCCGCCCTCACAAGCCTCGACCTGAAGGCCCGCTACGTGATGGAAGGCTTCCTGCACGGTCTGCACGGCAGCCCCTTCCACGGTCCGAGCGTCGAGTTCAGCGACTACCGCGACTACCAGCCGGGCGACGAGCTGCGCCACGTCGACTGGCGGCTCTACGCGCGCGCCGACCGGCTGGTGATCAAGCGTTTCGTCCAGGAGACCAACGCCCGCTGCTACGTGGTTTGCGACACGTCGGGCTCGATGGCCTACCGCGGCTCGCGGGCCTGGGGCTCGAAGCTCGATGGCGCACGGGTTCTCGCCGTCGCCCTGGGATGGTTCCTGCTGCGCCAGAACGACGCCGTGGGGCTGTTCGCCCTGGAGCCGCCGGACGGCCCGGACGGCGAACGGCGTCTGAGAATGCTACGTCCGTCGCAGAAGCGCAGCCAGCTCGGGCGTCTGCTCGGCGCGGTCGAGGCGCTTGGCGACGCGGAGCGCTCCGGCCTCGCGGAGCTTCTCGAACGTACCCGCGGTCTCACCCACCGGCGCAGCCTCATCCTCCTCTTCTCCGATCTCCTCGACCCCGCGGAGGAGCTCGAGCAGAGCTTGCAGCGCCTGCGCTTCGAGGGACACGAGTGCCTCGTCTTCCAGATCCAGAGATGGGTGCTGCACAAGCAGCTCGAGAAGCTTGGCTACTCGGTGGCGGAGGCGGCCAGCAGCGAAGAGGCCCTGGAACGGCTTGGAGAGCGGCGCTACGACGCCGTCCTGACGGATTGCCAGCTGCCCGGAGAAGACGGCTGCGAGCTCACCCGGCGGCTACGCCGCCAGGAAGGCGCGCGACAGCGGACGGCGGTGATCGCCGTCACCGCCTCGGAGGACCCTGAAGAGATCGACCGCTGCCGTGCCGCCGGGATGGACGACGAAGCCGGTCGCCCTCGAGGAGCTCGCCAAGGTCCTCGAATCCCGGTTGGGCTCTTCTCCCACTCTCCTCGAATCTCGGCCGGTTTCCCGCGTCGCGGACGTCCCCGCGGAGCTGACGGACGATCCCGAATTCCCCGACCTGGTCCGGGACTACCTGGACGACGCCCCCCGCCAGTTGGACACGATGCGCCAGGCCCTGGACCGCGCGGACGCCGGGGCTCTCGCCGCCGCCGCCCACGCGCTGGCCGGATCGTCGGGTGTGCTGCGGGCGTTTTCGGTCACCGAGCGTTGCCGCCAGTTGGAGGAGCTGGTGAAGCTCGGCGACTTCAAGCACTGCGCGGCTCACCTCCCGAAGGTGGAGGACGCGGTCCAGGGGGTGGTGGGCTGCCTGCAGGAAAAGCTCGCGGCGCCGGTTTAAGGCCGCCACGACGCCGAGGCTCTCTCGCCCAACCGGCGAGGGATATGGAGCGCAAAGATGGGTGGCGCTACCAGATCACCTGAGTTTCAGGATAAGAGCCAATCAAGGAATCGGGTGTCAAGATGACCAGCTCCGCAAGCTGGGCGGTTGCGATGATCATACGATCGCACGGATCGGCGTGGAGCCGAGGCAGCTCTGTCGAGCGAGACGCGATCCGCCCATCGACGGGGATCTCCGGCACATGGTGAAAGCGTAGAACCGCCTCATACCAGCGGCTGGGTTCCATCGGCAGCTCCAGCTTACCTTTTCGGTGCTTGATGCCGACCTCGAACGCGGAGATCGCAGAGACGAAGACCTTGTCTGGATGACGGATCAGCCGAGCGATGACTTCATCGGAAAGGCGGGCATGGTCGGCGGCCAGCCAGAGAAGGGTGCAGGTGTCCAGGAGGAACATCTAGAGGTCGGCGTCCGGCCAGTCTTCGGCATCAAGAGGAGCGACCGGATCCTCGTGAAACTTGACCTGCGAGAGCTCGGGATGTGTTGGGAGGCCGTTCCGGTCGACCGCAAGGGCGCCCGGCGCTTCCGTCCGCGTTGAAGCTTTGCCTGGCCCTGCCAGAGCCGACGGCGGCCGTAGCTCAGCGACCGGCTGATCGTCACGGCAGATCAGCACGACCTCGCCGGACTCTTCCACCTGTTCGAGAAGAGTCGAGAGATGGCTCGGGGCTTCGTCAAGAGCAATCGTGATCATCGGCTCAGTATAGCTCATCGCCAGCGGGCTGCCAAGCGTCGCCCGCGCGGACGCGGCGCCGGTATAAGCTCGCCTCCATGAGCCGTCGCCGCGAAGCCCGTAACCTCTGCGGCACCCTCCTTGCCAGCCTTGCCTTCGTCGCGGTGACGGGGGTCGCCTGTACCTCGGGAGACAAGGAGTCTCCGCCCAGCTCCTTCCAGCTCCCCGAACGCCCCAACGTCGTCCTCGTCGTCGTCGACGCGCTACGCCGCGATCATCTCGGCGTCTACGGCTACCCGAAGCCCACCTCGCCGGTCCTCGACGCCCTCGCCGCCGAAGGCGTCGTCGCCTGGGACGCCTGGTCGCAGGCGCCACAGACCTTCCTCTCGACGGCGACGCTTCTGACCTCGCGACGCTTCCCGCTCGTCTTCGAGGACCGCAGCCACGAACGCGTCTGGGGCCTCCACGACGCCAACCACACGCTGGCCGAGGTGCTGCGCGAGTCGGGCTACGCCACCTTCGCCGCCTTCACCAACCCGCACCACCACCCCGCCTCGGGCTTCTGGCAGGGCTTCGAGAAGAGCGTCTATCTGACGTCGGAGGATCGGGCCTACGGCCGCGGCGTCGACGTCTACCGGAGCTTCTTCGAATGGCTCGACACCTCGTCGACGCCCCAACCCTTTTTCGCCTACCTCCACTTCATGGAGGTCCACAACCCCTACATGCCGCCGAAGAAGATCCGCCAGCTCTTCGTCGAGCAGAAGGGCCGGCGGCTTTCCCTGGAGCGTTCGGTGGCCGATCCGGCGCCGAGCGCTGAAGACCTTGCCTACACGGTGGCGCTCTACGACGGCGAAATCCGCTTCGTCGACTCGATCTTGGGCGATCTGGTCGGCGAGCTGCGCTCGCGCGGACTGTGGGAACGGACGCTTTTCGTCCTGACCTCCGACCACGGCGACGAATTCATGGAGCACGGCGGGCTGGGACACGGCAAGACGCTCTACCCGGAGATGATGCGCATCCCGCTGCTCTTCGCCGGCGCGGGCCTGGAGGACGTCGCCGAGCACCGCCTCGACGGCCTCGTCCGCAACCTCGACCTCGCTCCGACGCTCGCTGCAGCGGCCGGAGCTTCCGCGGCCGGCCGCCCCGCCGAGACCTTCGAGGGTACGGACCTCCTCGGCGCGATCCTCGGCGGCGAGGCCGTCCCTGCGGAGGTGTCCTACGCGTGGAGGGGCACCCAGCGCAGCCTTACCGACGGTAGCTGGCACTTCCTCGCCGACGTCCACGACGGCGGGAAGTGGCTCTACGACTGCGACGCCGATCCCTTCTCCACCGCCGACGTCACCACCGAGCACCCGGAGGTCACCCGTCGGCTCGCGCGCCGCGTCGCGGAGTTGGAGAAGGAGCGCCGGAAGGTGGAACGGTTGGCGCGTAGCCTCGGCGAAGACGGGGAAGGAATCGACGAGGAAGTCGTCCGTCAGTTGAGGGCTCTTGGTTACCTGGCCGACGGGTGAGGCTCCCCGTGATACCCTCCCCCGCCGAGCTTGAAGGGGAGCCTCATCCATGAAGACCATCCGCATCTGCCTGCTCTCGGGACCCCGCAACGTCTCGACGGCGCTCATGTACTCCTTCGCTCGACGCGACGACACCCGCGTCGTCGACGAGCCGCTCTACGCCCATTACCTGCGTACCAGCGGCGCCCGTCACCCCGGACGCGACGAGATCCTCGCCGCCCAGGACAACGACGGCGAACGCGTCGTCCGCGACGTCGTCCTTGGCCCCTCGGAGCGGCCGATCCTCTTCTTGAAGCAGATGGCCCATCACGTCATGGACCTCGACCGCCGATTCCTGCAAAAGACCCGCAACGTCCTGCTGATCCGGGAACCCTCTGAAGCCCTGCTCTCTTTCGACAAGGTGGTGGCCCACCCGAGCCTCGAGGACACCGGCCTCGCCGACCAGGTCACCCTCCTCGAAGAGCTCCGCGCCGCCGGCCAGGAGCCGCCGATCCTCGACTCGCGCGAGCTCCTCCTCGACCCGTCCGGGGTCCTGGCCGAGCTCTGCACGCGCCTCGCCGTCCCCTTCGACGCCCGCATGCTAAGCTGGTGCGCCGGGCCCCGCCCGGAGGACGGTGTCTGGGCACCCCACTGGTACGACAACGTCCACCGCTCGACGGGTTTCGCGCCCTACCGGCCCAGGACCGAAACCCTGCCGCCGCACCTCGAGGACGCCCTCGCCGAGTGCCGTCCCTACTACGAGACCCTCTATCGCGACGCGCTACGCGCCGGCGCCTGAGCTTTGAAAGGCGATGAGAGAATACACAGCCGACGAGCTTCCCGATCCCCGTAACGCCTCGATCCAAATCTGGGTGGGCGATCGCCTCTGGCCGCGCTCGCAGGCCAAGGTCTCCGTCTTCGACAGCTCGGTCCAGGGCGGCGACGCGGTCTGGGAGGGGCTGCGCGTCTACGACGGCCGCGTCTTCGAGCTCGACGTCCATCTCGACCGCCTCTTCGCCTCCGCCCACACCCTGGCCTTTCGCGGCGTTCCGTCGCGACAGTGGGTCAAGGACGCGATCTTCGAGACCTTGAAGGCGAACGGCATGCGCGACGAGGCCCACATCCGACTGACGCTGACCCGCGGCCCCAAGCTCTCCTCGGGCATGAGCCCGGAGCTCAACCAGGCCGGTACGTGCCTGATCGTTCTGGCGGAGTGGAAAAAACCCGTCTACGACGCCGCAGGCATCCGCCTCGTCACCTCGTCGGTGCGGCGCAACTCGCCGCAGACGCTCGACTCGAAGATCCATCACAACAACCTCCTGAACAACATCCTGGCGAAAATCGAAGCCCACGTCGCCGGGGTCGACGACGCCCTGATGCTCGACCTCCACGGCTACGTCTCGGAGACCAACGCGACGAACGTCTTCCTCGTACGGCGCGGCGAGCTCTTGACGCCCCATGCCGACAGCTGCCTGCCGGGGGTCACCCGCCGGGTCG
Source organism: uncultured bacterium (assembly GCA_965371445.1). Taxonomy (GTDB): domain Bacteria; phylum Acidobacteriota; class Thermoanaerobaculia; order Multivoradales; family J023; genus DASWIG01. Next base: position 37,317 of record CBDUYN010000067.1, read on the forward strand.
TCCTGGAGCTGGCGCGCGGCGAGGGCATGGCGACGGCGCAGCGAAACCTTTCGCTCTCCGAGGTCTACACCGCCGACGAGGTCTTCGTGACGGGTACGATGGGCGAGCTTACGCCCGTCCTGGAGGTCGACGGACGCCGCATCGGAGAAGGCGAGCCGGGTCCCGTGACCCACCGCCTGCAAGAGCTTTACCGGCAGAAAGCCCTGGGCGAAGGCGAGCCGCTGCCGTTCTAAGGAAAATTTCACAACGGTGCGCGGCGCGCGCCTTGGAAGAGGGGAAGAAATGAGCGACAACGTGAGCTACGCCGCGCTTCTCGACGGTGTCGAAGAGATCGCCGAACGCGCCGGGAAGGCGATCAACGAAATCTACGAGAAAGCCGACGCCGAAGTCAGCTACAAGGACGACAAGTCGCCGCTGACGAGCGCGGACCTCGCGAGCCACGAGGTGATCAAGGCGGGCCTCGCCGAGCTGGCGCCCGAGATCCCGACGCTCTCCGAGGAGGGCAAGGCGATGAGCTACGAGAAACGCCGCTCGTGGCACCGCTTCTGGCTCGTCGACCCGCTCGACGGCACGAAGGAGTTCATCAAGCGAAACGGTGAGTTCACGGTCAACGTGGCCCTCGTCGAGGACGGCGTCCCGGTGCTCGGGATCGTCCACGCGTCGATCCTGGGGCGCACCTACGGCGCGACGCCCGACGGCGGCGCCTGGCGGCGCGACGGCGACGGCGAGCGGCGCCCGATCCGCTCGAGCGGCACCGACGCCAACGAGCTGGTGGTCGTCGCCAGCCGTTCCCACGCGGGACCTGAGCTCACCGCCTTTCTGGAGGCGATGCCCGCGCACAGCCTCTCAAGCATGGGCTCGTCGCTCAAGCTCTGCCTCGTCGCCGAAGGCGCCGCCGACGTCTACCCGCGCATTGGACCGACGATGGAATGGGACACGGGCGCCGCCCATGCCGTCGTCCTCGGGGCGGGCGGGCAGGTGCTCGACCTTGAAGGCAAGCCGCTGGCGTACAACAAGGAAAACCTTTTGAATCCTTACTTCATCGTCCTGGGGGAGCGTCCGGTGCCTTGGCGCGAGGCGCTTGCGGCTTCGAAGTAGGGCACCGATGAGCTCCCCCAAGAAACGCGTCCTGCTGGTCGGCAACCACCTGTCGCGTCATCTCGGCATCCGCACAGCCGGCGAGGAGCTCGCCGAACGCCTCGCCACCGCCGGTTGGACGGTCACCGTGACCTCCCATCGCCGCCGGCGCCTGGCGCGGCTCCTCGACATACGGCGCACGCTCCGGACGGCGGACTGTGCCGTCGCCGTCGTCGACGTCTACAGCGGCCTCGCCTTCCTCTGGGCGGAGCTCGCCGCGCGGATCCTCGGCCGGCGCGCCGTTCCCTTCGCCCTGGCGCTCCACGGTGGACGCCTCCCCGAGCTCGCCCGCCGCTTCCCGCGGCGGATGCGCCGCCTCCTCGCGGCGGCCGGGGCCGTCACCACGCCGTCGAGCTACCTCCAGGAGGCCATGGCGCCTTATCGCGACGACCTCCTGCTTCTCCCGAACGCGCTCGACGTCGGCGCCTATCCCTTCGCCGTCCGGGCCAGGCCCCGTCCCGTGATGGTCTGGCTGCGGGCCTTCCACCGCGTCTACAACCCGGAGCTCGCGGTCCGGGTCCTGGCGCGTCTCGCCAAGGAGCGGGACGACGCGCGCCTGATCCTCGTGGGACCCGACAAGGGCGACGGCTCCTACGAGCGGACCCGGCGCACCGCCGAGCGGCTCGGAGTCGCCGAACGCGTCGAGATGCCGGGCGCGGTGGCGAAAGCCGAGGTGCCGTCCTACCTGGAGCGTGGCGACGTCTTCTTGAACACCTCCGTCGCCGACAACGCGCCGGTCTCGGTGACCGAAGCCATGGCCTGCGGCCTCGCCGTGGTCTCGACCGACGCCGGGGGTCTCAGTCACCTCCTCGACGACGGCGTCGACGCCCTTCTCGTCCCCCGCGACGACGCGACGGCGATGGCCGGCGCCGTCACGCGTCTGCTCGACGAGCCAGGCCTCGCCGCGAAGCTTGGAGCGAACGCCCGGCGCAAAGTGGAGGCCTTCGACGCCTCGCGGGTCCTTCCACGCTGGGAGGAGCTTCTGAGGGGTCTGCAGGGCGGGGGGGCCGGGTGAAGCTGCTCGACCTCTACCATCGTCTGCCCTATCCGGGGCGCTGCCTGGCCGCGAGCCTCCGAGGCTTTTACCTCGACCGCTGGCGCTACGGTGCGGCGACACCGCGCCTCGTCGAAGAGGCCCTCGAGCGCGAAAGCTGGAGCGGCGAGGAGTGGCAGCGCTACCAGAGCGCGGCGCTCGCCGTCCTGCTCGAGCGCGCCGCCGAGCGCGTGCCGTTCTATCGTCAGCTCTGGCACGGGCGTTGCGGCGATCCGCGCCGCCTCGGCGACTGGCCGGTCCTCGAGAAGGAGTCCTTGCGCCGCGACCCGCGCGCTTTCCTGACCGACGGCTCGAATCCGCGGCGCATGCTCCCCGAGCCCACGAGCGGCTCGACGGGGACCCCGCTCACCGTCTGGCGCAGCCGGCGGACGGCGATCGCCTGGTACGCGCTCGTGGAAGCGCGGATGCGCCGCTGGAACGGCGTGGCCCGCGGCGACCGCTGGGCCGTCCTCGGAGGGCAGCTGGTCGTTCCGGCCACCGTGCGGCGTCCGCCCTACTGGGTCTGGAACGCCACGTCGCGCCAACTCTACCTGTCCTCGTACCACCTGGCGCCCGAGACGGCCGCCGGCTACCTCGGCGCTCTCGAACGATCCAAGGTGAGCTACCTGCTGGGCTATGCCTCGGCCCTTTCTTCGCTGGCACGTCTGGCCGAAGAGGAGGGGCTCGTGGCGCCGCGGCTTGGCGTCGTGCTGTCCAACGCCGAGCCTCTCTACGCTCACCAGCGGGTCGTCGTCGAGCGTGTCTTCGGCTGTCCGGTGCGCGACACCTACGGCACGGCGGAGCTTGCCGGCGCGGCGAGCGAATGCGAGGCCGGGCACCTCCACCTGTGGCCCGAGGTGGCCGTGATCGAGGTCCTGGACGACGACGGTGCCGCCGCCCTTCCGGGCACGCCGGGACGGCTCGTCGCGACGACGCTGCTCAATGGCGACATGCCTCTCGTCCGCTACGAGGTCGGCGACCGGATCGCCCTTGCGCCGCCGGAACGGGAGTGCTCCTGCGGACGCCGCCTGCCCCTCGTCGCCTCCCTCGAGGGACGCCTCGACGACGTCGTGGTGACGCCGGAGGGACGCAGGGTGGGACGGCTCGACCCGGTCTTCAAGGGAGGGCTCCCGATCCGCGAAGCGCAGATCGTCCAGGAGACGCGGACGCGCGTCGAGATGCTCGTGGTGCCGGCGGCGGGCTACTCGCCGCGGACCAGGGCGGAGCTCGGCGAGCGCCTTGCCGAGCGTCTCGGACCGTCGATCGAGGTAGAAGTCCGCGAGGTCGAGCACTTGGAGCGTGGACGCTCGGGTAAGCTTCGGGCCGTGGTCTCGAAGCTCCCCCACGAGGAGGTCCGGCCGTGAGCGATGCACTGTCCCCTTGGGGGGATCATGGGGGGAACACACTGTCCCCTTGGGGGGATCAAGGGGGGAACACACTGTCCCCTTGGGGGGATCAAGGGGGGAACACACTGTCCCCTTGGGGGGATCAAGGGGGGAACACACGGCTACCGCGGGTCACGGTCGTCATGCCGGTGCGCAACGAGGAGCGCTACGTCGAGAGGAGCCTCGGCTCGGTCCTGGCCCAGGACTACCCCGAGGAGAGAATGGAGGTCCTGATCGCCGACGGCATGTCGAGCGACCGGACCCGGGAGCTCGTTGCGAAGATCGCCGCCGGACGCGATGTCCGGATCCTCGACAACCCGCGGGGGATCGTCTCGACGGGTCTGAACCTGGCCTTCGTCGAAGCGACGGGCGAGGTCGTCGTGCGCGTCGACGGGCATTGCGAGATCGGGCCCGGGCACGTGCGCGCGGCGGTTGAGGCACTCGCCGACGGCACCTACGCCGGCGTCGGCGGTCCTCTGGAGACCGTGGGCGAAACCGACGCGGCGCGGGCCGTCGCCGCCGCGATGAGCTCGCGGCTCGGTGTCGGTGGGGCGCCGTTCCGCACGGGTTGTGACCGGCCGGTCGTCGCCGACACGGTTCCCTTTCCGGCCTATCCGCGGGCCGTCCTCATGGAGGCGGGTCCCTACGACGAGGAGCTGGTGCGCAACCAGGACGACGAGTACAACTACCGTCTACGCCGGGCCGGGCGCCGGCTCCTTCTATTGCCGGGTATGCGTTCGCGCTACTTCAGCCGTTCGCGTCTTCGCTCGCTCGCTTCTCAGTACTTTCAGTACGGTTATTGGAAGGTACGGGTGATGCAGAAGCATCCGTGGCAGATGCGTTGGCGTCAGCTGGCGCCGCCGGCGCTGGTGGCGGCGCTCGCCGCGGGGGCGCTCGCCGCAACCTGGAGCGTCCTTGCCGCCTGGGGGCTGGGAGCGCTTGTCGGCATCTACATGGTCGCCGCGGTGGTGGCCGCCGTCCCGGCGGGGCGGGGCCTCGGTTGGCGCGGCCGGGTGCTTTTGCCGTTCGTCTTTCCGATCCTTCACCTTGCCTACGGCAGCGGCTTTTGGGTAGGGCTGGTGCGGTTCGCGTTGCGGTGGGGGTCTTAGGACACCTCGATTCCCTTCCACTTCCCCTTTCGAAACCGCCCCACCGAAAGCAGGCAACGCGACACGTGCCCCAGCACGATGGCGAGCCAGATGTCCGACGGCCCCAAGGTCCCCATCAGGTCAATGCCGGCACACAGCCCGATCGGCAGGACGAGCTGCGAGAACATCGAGATGTAGAGCGGGCTTTTCGTGTCGCCGCCGCCCTGGAGCGCGCCGGTGTAGCTCAGGGCCGCGGTGACGAAGAGGCACGAGATGCTCAGATAGCCGAGGAGCTGTCCGCCGATCTCCAGGGCGAGGTCCTCCATGCCGAAGATCCCGAGCAGGACCTCCGGGACGAAGAGGTAGGCCAGCGCCATCGGTACGGCGAGAAAGAGCCCTACCGCGGCACAGGCGAGGGGCGCCTTTTCCGCCCTATCGGGACGTCCGGCGCCCAGGTTCTGACCGACGAGGGTGATGGCGGCGGCCATGAGCGCGTTCGAGCCCCAGGTGATGAAGGAAAAAAGCTGCGTGTAGGCGACCGCGTAGGCCGCCTGGGCCGCGGCGCTCTGGGCGAGCGAGCCTACGTAGCGGATCAGGATCACCCCGCCGATGTTCATCACCACGGCCTGGAATCCCGTCGGCAGCCCGAAGCGCATCACCGAGCGCAGAATCTCCCAGTCGGGCCGGAAACCGAGGTCGAAGGAGAGGTGGATCACCAGGCGGTGGGTGAAGAGCTTCCAGACGGCGTAGGCCGACACGACGGCGTTCGCGATCACCGTGCCGAGAGCGGCGCCCAGGGTCCCGAAAATCGGGATCAGGACGACGTTCAAGGTGAGGTTGATCACCGTCAGCGCGACGCCGAGCCGTAGCGGCGTCTTCGCGTCGCCCACCGCCCGCAGCGCTCCGGCGAGCATGTAGAAGAGCATCATGCCGAGGCCGAAGACAAAAAGCGTCCGGATGTAGGGAAGGGCCTCGGCCTTGACCTCCGGCGCGGCGTGGACGAGGTCCAGGAGCCCCGGCGAGAGGAAATAGCCGAGCGGCGCGAAGAGGAAGACACCGATGCCGAGCGACAGGAGGAAGACCTGGAAGACGACCTTGTTGACCCGGTCGCTGTCGCCGGCTCCGGCGAAGCGGGCGACGAGCACCCCCATGCCGCTGTAGAGCGAGCCGATGAAGACCACGACGACGAGAAAGATCTGCCAGCTGACGCCGATCGCCGCGTTGGCCTCGAAGCCGACGAGGCGTCCGACCATGACGTGGTCGACCAGGCCCTGGAGGCCGCCGACGACGTTTTGCAGCAGCGTCGGCCAGACGATCTTCCAGATCGCTCCGGAGAGCGGGCCCTCGACAAGACTGCGGTCGAAGGAAGGCGGCTTGCGGCGTTCACTCATCGGGGTCCGGGGTCCTTTCCGAGAGCCCGGGCGATCTGGGAGGCGACGACCCGGTGTCCCGCGCCACTCCAGTGGCCGTCGCCTTCGATCCACATCCTCTCCCCGGTGACCTTCTCCTCCTGGGCGAGAGCCGGCCCGACGTCGATCGTCCGAACCCCCTCGGCAGCCGGCTGGAAGCGCTCCTTCAACCAGCCCACGTTTTCCAAGACCAGGAGAAACTGCGAGCCCATGGCCACCGATCGTCGGGCCATCCGATCTACCAGCTCGCGGACGATCCGCATGCCCAACGCCTGCTCGGCCCGGGTGAGCGGTCTTCGGTTGGAGCGGTCAAGAAAGAAATGAAGCGACAGGTTCAACGACGAGTGGCGGTCGAGAAGCCACCAGGAGCGGTCCTTGGCGGGCGACATCCTGAGATCGTCGCCGGCGTAGAAAAACCTCGGCTTGGGCCGGCCGTAGCGGCGCTCGGAGAGGACTTCGTGCAGGTCGTTCCGGCAATAGGTCAGGACCACGACGTCGGGGTCGAGCCCGGGAGCTGAAGCTTCAAAGGCCAGGTACTCCTGATCCGTGCCGTAGCCGGCGACGCCGAGGTTGAAAACTACCGCGGCGAGCTCCCGCGCCAGGAGGCAGGGGAACGTGTCGTCGGCCTCGACCCCCAGGCCGAACGTGAAGGAGTCGCCGACGAAGACCATCCTGGGACCGCCCGGACGCTCGGGCCCACATTCCTTTCCCGTCCTCCGGCCCGCGGAGTCGATCAGGACCTCGACGTCGAACGTCCCCCTCTTGTGCCTCGTGCTCGTGTCCGGACGGTACCTCCAGCCCAAGGTCTCGTCGTAGACCACGTAGCGCAGGTTGGTGGCGGGTCCGTAGTGGTAATTGCGCAGCTGACGCCAGCCCAGCTCGGCGAGGACGCCGCCAGCGGCCAACGAGATCAAGGCAAGGGAGAGACTGTAGAAGAGATTCCGCAGGCGTATCGGCATCGGGTCCTCGGGGCCGGCGACGGCCGACCGCGCGGAGTATACCGGTCGGCGCTGCCGGCCCAACGCTCCGCGTCGTCTTTCGCCGCCTGTAGCTATGCTTCAAGCCACGAGGCGACCCGGTCAAAGTGGAATCTTCCGGGACGACGAGAACCCTCAAAGCGCCATCTCCAGCCATCCGGTCGAGAAAAGCTCACTCACGTCCCGGCGCCGGACGATGTCGTCGAAATGGGGCAGACCCCTGGCGCGTCAGGCGCATACGGCCAATGCCCTGAGATAGAGTCCATCGTACCATGACCGGAGACACCTATGACGTCTTCCTGTGCTGCAACAGCTTGGACAAAGCAGTGGTCGAAGCCCTCGCCCGCCGCCTCAAGGACGCCTTCCGGGTCTTCTACGACCTCTGGGAGCTCATCCCGGGACGTCCGTTCCAGGAGCAGCTCGAGGCGGCGCTCGCGAAGAGCCGGACCTACGCGGTCTTCCTCGGACCCGACGGGCTCGGACCCTGGCAGAACGAAGAGATGCGCGTCGCCGTCGACGCCCGCGTCCGCGACGAGCCGAAACGGGTGATCCCCGTCCTCCTGCCCGGCGCCTCCGAGGAGGACTTGCCCGTCTTTCTCAAACGTCTGAGCTACGTCGACTTCCGCGCCGGGCTCGACGACGCCAACGCATTCCACCGCCTCGTCTCCGCGATCCGTGGCGTCGCCCCCGGGCCGGGACCCGCGACGGACACCGCGTCCCCACCGTCGGGCGACCGGCGTCCCAATCCGTTTCACGTCAGCTTCGCCGTTCGCGACGGCGCACGCTTCGTCGGACGCCGGGCTGAGCTCCAGCGTCTGCGCGACCTCCTGGCGCACGGCTGTGTCGCCCTTATCGGGAAGCCCAAGATCGGCAAGAGCTCCCTCGTCCTGGAGCTGAAGCGCTCCTGGGACGGCGACGTGATCGGTCCCATCGACTTCTACGGCCTCGAGGACCGCGACGACTTCTACGACACGCTCGCCGCCGGGCTCGGGTTGGAGGCGTCCGACTGGCGGGGAAGCGTCCGTGGGGAGCTGCGCCGTCGCCGGGCGCTCCTGCTGCTCGACGAGCTCGACGCCGCGCCGCCGCACAAGCTCGTCGCCGAAGACCTCGGACGCCTGCGTGCCGTCTGCCAGCAGAACCAGAACCTGAAGCTCGTCGCCGTCTCGCGGACGCCGGTCAAAGACCTCTTTCCCGACGCGGGACGCGGCTCCCCGGTCTACAACTTCCTCGTCCACTTCGACCTCGGTCCGTTGGAGGACGACGACGTCCGGCGTCTGCTCGCGCCCTGGGGGGAGGACGAGCCGGTGTTTGAGGCGTCGGTGGTCGAGGAGATCGTGCGTCTCGTCGGCGGGCATCCGGCCAAGGCGCAACTGGCGGCGCATCATCGCTACGAGAACCTCTTCGATCCTCGGCACGACTGGCGGGCGGCGTGGGAGAGGGACTGGGAGCGGTTGCGATGATCGTGGTATGCTGAGACTCGGAGATCATCATGAGCCGTCAAGTACCAGCAGTCAGCCAGCTCAGCGTGCAGTACGTCACCGACCCGTCGGGCAAGAAGACCGCGGTCATCCTCCCCCTTCACGAGTTTGAGGAGCTCATGGAGGATCTCGAGGACCTCGCCGTCATCGCCGAGCGTCGAGATGAGCCCACCACCTCGCACGAGGACTTCGGTGCTGAGCTGAGGCGTGATGACCTCCTATAGGATCAAATAGCCCGAAGGAGGCACTCGGAATGACCGTCATGCAAATCGTCCAGGAAGCGAAACAGCTCCCCTCGAAAGAACGTCGCAGACTCGTCGCAGCTCTGAAGGAAACCTTGTCGGAGGAGGAGAGAGGTCCGGATCCAAAGGCCCGGGATGCCTTGAAGCGCTTCATCTCCATGGCCGGCAAAGCCGAGAGCGTGTACGAGGACGTGTCCAGCGACAAGTACAAGCATCTGGGTGAAGTCTACTCGTGAAACGCGTTTTTGTGGACACCGGTGGTTTCTTTGCCCACTTGGTCGCAAGGGACGCGAATCACCAGGCGGCAGAGGCCATCTTTGCGCAAGCTCTTGAGGAAGAGTGGGACTGTATACTACCAACGCGGTTTTGTACGAAACTCATGCTTTGCTCGTCAACAGAGTTCGCGACGGTAGGACTGTAGCGCTCTCTTTTCTGGAGACCGTCGATCAAGGCCTCTGCGAGGTCGAACGCATCAAGGCCGATGACGAGGACGCCGCCATCGCTCTCCTCCAGTCTCACTCAGACAAGAGCTTTTCCTACTGCGACGCCTTGAGCTTCGTCGTCATGGAGCGTATGGAGCTGGAAGAAGTCATCGCGTTCGACCGTCATTTCCGCGAGTACGGCCGTTTCCGGGTACTCCCATAAAGTCCACAAGAGGGAACCGGTGTCGTGAGAGAAGAGACGGTCCCGCGGCTCGACCTCGCGCCGCAACGCAAACGTCCGCTGGCGTTGTGGAATCCCTGGGACTATCTCGTCCTCTTGTACTGGGCGTTCTTCTTTCCGCAGGCGATTCGCTGGTACGTCGAGACGTTTGCGGATCCCAAGTACCGCGACAGCAAAGGGCGGGAGCTCGTCAAGGCGCTGAGACACGACGAGGTCTTGCGTCAACTGGTGTTTCAGGCCCTCTTCGCTACACTGTTCGCCGTCTTCGGGATCGTCAGACTGCTGGTGGAGACGGGCGTTCCTGTCGAAATAGCAGGCGTTGCTGTCGGCGTTGCTGGAGGCGTTGCTGTCGGCGTTGCTGGAGGCGTTGCTGTCGGCGTTGCTGTCGGCGTTGCTGGAGGCGTTGCTGTCGGCGTTGCTGTCGGCGTTG
>CBDUYN010000068.1:0-46747 GCA_965371445.1 uncultured bacterium
TCGGGGGATCAAGGGGGGGAGACACTGTCCCCCTCGGGGGATCAAGGGGGGGAGAAACTGCCGCCGGAGCAGCGGGTGCCCTGGCTCGTCGAGCTCTGGCGCCGGGTGCTGAGCGCTTCCCATCCCAAGCCCGTCTACAACCTGGCGGTCGTGCTCGACACGTCGGGTGAGGTCTTGTCGGATCCGCCGTGGTTGCTGGCCCGTAGCCTGGCCCGGGCGGTGCTCCAAGATGCGACGGCCCCTGCCCGGACCCCACGCGACGAGCTCTTCGCCGCGTTGGAGGCGGTGGCGTCGCTGCCGGAGCTTTTCGACTTCTTTCGCGGCTGGGTGCTCGTACGGCTCCAACCGCTCCTGGCCGACGCAGGGCTCTTGCCCGAGGCGCTGATCCTGGCGCTGGGGCTCTCCGATCGGCTCGACGCCCGCGCCGACACCGTCCGACGGCTTCTCGCCGAGAACGATCCGCGTCGGGTGTGGCTGGAGCATCCCCGTCCGGCGTCGGTCCTCGTCGAGATGGCTCAAGGCGTCGAAGATCCGTTGTTGCGCTTCCGTGCCTACCGGCGGTTGGCCCGCGGTTGGATACGAATGCATGTCCCTCTCCTGGTCGACCGCCTGGACGTCGACCGGATCCTCCTGGCCCCGGCGTCGTCCGCGGTCCTGGCGATCGAAGACCCGGTGGAGCGTGCTTGGGCTCGGGAGGAGCTGAGGCGGCTCGTCTCAGGGGAGCGCGACACCCTTCGAGATGGCGGGAGCGTCGCGGCCTCCGGACGGGGCCAGCTCTTGGCGACAGCGCGGATCGACGAGGTGGCCAACCCGGTCTCGGTCCTGGTCGCGCTGGCCCTGGTCGAGGACCTGTTGTCCCGGACCGGCGAACCGAGCCAGAAACCGCAGGACGGCTCCCGGTGCGGTCCCGGCATGGGGAAACCGGTAAGCCGCCTGGGTGTGGAGGTGGTGCGCCGACTTGCCCGGGATTGGCTCGATCGACGCGAGACCGATCCGGGAGCGGCCGTCGTCCTGCGTTGGAAGCTGGAGAGCGTCGAGCACGACGACGCCGAATCCCTGGCGTGCTGGGCGGGGATTCTACGCGACGGTGGCCGGCACGCGGCGGCAGAGGCGGCGGCGATCCTGGGCAACGTCCATGCGGTGCGTGGGCACGTCTGGCCGACGGTTCGGGAGGTGCTGGAAGGCGGATGTCCGCGGGCGCGGCGGGCGCTCCTGCGCAGTGTCGGTTTCCTTCTCGCCCGCCGCCGTCTCCCCGACGACGTCTGGCGGGAGCTCGTCCCGGCCCTGCGTTCGCTCGCGGACGACGGCGTCCTGGAGGGGGAAGGCTTCGTGCTCGACGGTCCGGCGGCGGTGGTGTCGGCGGGGGGAGCGGTCCGGCAGGTCCTCGCGGACGGCTCAGCCAAAGGTTTTGAGGCGGCGGAGCGGGCCTACGAGCGTTATCGCCGTCCCTGGCCGGAAGCGCTTCGTGAGCCGCCGGACGTGTTGCGAAAGATCCTGGCGTCGGTGGGCGCCGAACGGCTGGTCACAGCCCGCTCGCGGGCCGAGGTCGCCGCGGCTGCGGACCGGGTGTCCGAAGAGCCGCCGGTCTTCGAGGTGCTTCTCGAGTGGGCGAGCCGTCGCATGCGCCACGACGTCCAGCACGGCGGTCCCGACGACTACCTGCTCGGCGACCTGCTTGGCGTCCTGGCGGGTGCCGCCGAGCGTCTTGTGGAGGTCTACCTCCGAAAGACGCGCACGATGCCGCTCTGGGAGCGTCAGCTGTGTGAGGCGGCCCGTCTCTGCGACTGGTATCCGGCCCGCCGGGCCGCGCTGGTGCTCCTGAGCCGCGATCCGGAGGCGTCGCCACGGATCGTGGCGGCTCTTCACGCGGCCCTGGACGACGTCCCTGAGGTCTCGCAGGCAGCTCTCGTGGGGCTCGCTCACTTTCGAGAAATCGAGCCGGAGTCTCTGCCGAAACACCTCACGGAGCCCTACTTTCGCAGGCTCTACGAGACGGCGGGCTTCGACGCCGTCCTTGCCGGAGGAAGATGATGAAGAAGCTGAGCGTGCCGTGCGACTTCGAGGGACGTCCGGGGAGCTTCCAGGTCTGGGTGGGGTGTCCGGCGCCGGGGTTTCAGCCTCTCCACTTCCAGACGGCGTGGCTGCGCGAGGAACGCGGCGGGGAGATTTCGGAGGAGGTCGTGGAGCGGTTGGAGCGCGGCCCAAAGCGCTCGCGAATCGACCCGGACGCCTCGCCTGTGCTAGTCTGAGGCAAGCGGCATCGAGCCGCAGGAGGCACCATGAGCCCGAAAGCAGCCCTCGCAGATCTCGACTTTGAGCTCGTCACGTCAGACGGAGTCCCTATGGACGACCCCTACCACCGGATGCAGATGAACTTCTTCATCTCCCTGATCCGGTCCCGCATGTCGGAGCTCGGACGCACCGACTACTTTACGGGCGGCGACATGTTCGTCTACTACTCGGTGGAGCAGGCGGAGGCGGTGGCTGAAGAAGAGCGCCAAATGGCTCTCTTCGAAGCCGGGCAACTCCCCGAGGAGCCGGAGAAGACGGCCTTCCGCGGTCCCGACGTCTTCCTCGTGCAGGACGTCGACGCCGAGCGCGAGCGTCATGCCTGGGTCGCCTGGAAAGAGGGCGACCGCCTTCCCGATCTCATCGTGGAGCTGCTCTCGCCATCGACGGCGGCCTACGACCGCGGCGTCAAGAAGCGCCTCTACGAGGAGACCTTCAAGACCTCGGAATACTTCCTCTACGCCCCACAGGGCCTGACGCTGGAGGGCCTTCGCCTCCTGGGCAACTCCTACCAGTCGATTGCCAGGTCGCCGGAGGGCCGTCTGTGGAGTCGCGAGCTCGAGGTCGACCTCGGGGTGTGGCACGGCGAGTACGACGGGGTCACGGACAACTGGCTGCGTCTCTTCCATCCCGACGGCCGGCTGGTGCCGACCGAGACGGAGCGGGAACGTCAGCGAGCCGAGAAGTCAAAACAGCGCGCCGAGCAGGCAGAGCAGCGCGCCGAGCAGGCAGAGCAGCGCGCCGAGCAGGCAGGGCAGCGCCTCGTCCAGGAGCGTCAACACACTGAAAAGGCAGAACAACGCCTCGCACAGGAACGGCAGCATGCCAGAGAGGAGCGTCAGCGTGCCGAGGCCGAGATCGCGCGCCTGCGTGCTCGCCTCGACGAAAGCGAGGGTTGAGGCACCATGAGCCGGAAAGTAGCCCTCGCAGTTCTCGGAGCTCCTCTCGCCGCGGCCTTGGCTCAGCGATCGGCGGCGGCGAGCTGAGCCGGCTCGATCCGGACGTGAGTCAGGTCGACTCCGCGGAGCTTGGCTTGCCAGAGGTTGGCACCCTTGAGTTCCGCTCCGCTCAGGTCTGCCTGGAGGAGGTTCGCCCGGTGAAGGCGAGTGAATCGGCTCCCGGTGTGGTCCCGGCATGGGGAAACCGGTAAGCCGCTTGGGTGTGGAGGTGTTGCTCCGACTTGCCCGGGGTTGGCTCGATCGACGCGAGACCGATCCGGGAGCGGCCGTCGTCCTGCGTTGGAAGCTGGAGAGTGTCGAGCACGACGACGCCGAAGCCCTGGCGAAGTTTATCGAAGAGGCCTTGGAGGCGGCTCGGCGCCTCTGTTGGTCGTGCCGCTCACCAGCCGCACCGGGAGCTTGCTCGACGGGGAGTTCCTGATGGCCGAATGGTCCGCGGCGGGGCTCAACGTCGCGTCCGCGGTGAAGCGCGGCCTCATATACGGTCCACGTCAGCCTGGTCGTCCAGGTCTTTGCGCTGCTCCCGTAACGGGTCGCCCTTGCCCACGCTTGGAAGTCTCGTCAACTGGATCACCAGTCGCAGGGTCTCGTTGACTGACGCGTCCGAAGGAAACGCCCGTGCGATGTCGGGGTCCAGCATGACGAGGTTGGTACCCTCGTGGTAGCGTTCCGCGTACTTCCCCTGAATTCCGTCTTTCAGAAGCTCGTCAAGGTCGTACTCGGGACGTAATTCGTCAGCCTTTTCGCCTGCGGATTTCATCTTCATATGCCTGTCTCTCCACACGTGTCAGCTCTCTTGCGTTGATGATACGAACCCTATGGCGGCGATCGGTATAAGCAACCATCAAGAGCCGACCGGCAGTCGACACCCCGATGGTGATTTCTCGATTCTCTTTCTTCAGAATGATCCGGATCATAGACGGTGATGCCCAGAGGGTCTCGAAAGACGGTGCCCGCTTCTCTAAACGCTACGCCATGCTTCAGAAGGTTGCGTCTTGCCTTGTCAGGGTCCCACTCAAACTCGATCATGGCTCCTCTCCGCCCGTGCTGGCATCTCTGGCGCCCACGGACCGCCTCGACGATCAGCTCGACAGCCTTGGCCCGGTCCCAAGTTTAGCCGAGTCCGTGCCATCTCCGCAAGAAGTCCCTCAGCCCACCACTTCGTCGAAGCCGGCGAGGGCGTGGGCTGCCGAAGTGGGTGGAACCGGCGGGGCAGAACCGGCGGGGCAGAGAACCGGCCCATTGTGTTGTACAATGGTGAAAAACCCTGGACGGCGCCGCTGTCTCTGGCCGAGCTCATCCAGCCGATCCTGGGCCTGGACCGGCCGGACTTCGGGTACGTGGTGCTCGACGCGCTTCGGTGAGCTTTCGCAGTGGGCCGGCGAGCGCTTCGACCGCGCCGACATCGACACCCTCGACCGCCCGAGCCGTCGCCTCCTCGACGCCAAGCGCCTCGAGGACGTCTTCGACGACGCCCCGGAATGAACGACTTGCGCCCTGACAGGCCTCGTTTGCGGTGAGGGCGAGCTTGGGAAGGCGGCTCAGCGATCGGCGGCGGCGAGCTGAGCCGGCTCGATCCGGACGTGAGTCAGGTCGACTCCGCGGAGCTTGGCTTGCCAGAGGTTGGCACCCTTGAGTTCCGCTCCGCTCAGGTCTGCCTGGAGGAGGTTCGCCCGGTGAAGGCGAGTGAATCGAAGGTCTGCCTCCCGGAGACAGGCGCCCTGGAGGTTCGCGCTCCTGAGGTCGGCGCCTCCCAGCTTGGCTCCACCCAGATCCGCCCCCGAAAGCTCGGCTTCAGCGAGCGTCGCCTGCTGAAAGTCAGCCCCTCTCAGACAGGCGTCGTGAAGGACGATCTTGCGCAAGTCGGCACCGCTGAAGTCCATGGACTTCGGATCGAGGGCACAGCGGTCTTTCCGTGTGAGGCCGTGTCCATGGAGCAGCTCGAGGACGGTTCGTTTCCCTGAAGCGTCGAGCTCGGGGAGTGCGATACGGGTCAGGCCGCGGAGGATCCGCAGAGTGTCGAAGGAGCTCGTGGGGTGAAGGTCGCTCGTGGTGAGGGTCTCCAACTGTCGACGATACGAGGCAAGGAGAAGGTCTCGGGCTTCGTCATGGCCTTTTATCCATGCTTTCTGAAGTCTGCTCTCAATGCTTGAAAGTCGTAAGAATCCTACGGATAGCCCCAGCGGATTTAGGGCTAGAATCCATATGAAGATCATCGCCAGGATCGCATCGGCAGGCTCGAAGTCGAATCCTATCGCCTCTTTGTAGAACGAGGAGATCAGATCTGTGAAAAATAGTGGGAGCATAGCCCAGAGGATGATGAACACACCTAGCAAGGCCAGGCCGAGCGCCAGAACGCGGGCTAGAATCTTCTTCTGGTGAAATGGCGGCGTGTAATCTGTGGTGGCAAGGGGACCGGTGCCCGAACTTGTGCTCTCTGGGTGGCTCTCCCGGCGAAAGGTGTCGAATCTATGCCGTCGCCCGGGGTCAAGCTTCTGGAGGACACTGGCCATTTCGGCGACGTCGACTTCCCGTTGCCGATCCTGCGGTCCGAGGAGGACCTCGACGTGCTCGTCGAGGAGTCTCTGCAAAGCCTCCTCGCGGCCCTTCTGAAGAGAAGCCTCCTGTTCGATCTGAAGGATTCTCCGGCGGCCGACAAAGTGCCAGATCGTGAGTCCGGCTGCAGCGAGGACCAGGGAGAGGCCGGCCGAGGCAAGGAATAGGATGGTGGGTATCAGCCATGGGAAGTTTTTGACCAAGGAGAGGGCAGGGTTGTTTGCCGTGCCGGCGTCGAGGACGGGTTGGGTCTGCTCGATGACCTCCAGGGGGCTCTTCAGGGGGACTGAGAGCGGAAAGAAGAGTCCGAGCAGGAACATGGTCCAAGCAGTGACGAGAAGGCAGAGTGCGATGAAGTTTGGCAGGTTCATGGGGAGTCCGAATTGGTGGCTTGATTCAGGTTGAAGGCTCTTCAGGGTCGATCCACGGGAACGGCTCTGGGCGGACGAGGAACGAGCGAATCATGATAGCTGTAAAAAGTGGGAAGCTCGCGAGGAAGGCGAAGATGAGGATCGAGAACCGATAGCCCGCTGGGCTTTGAACAATTTCCTCTAGCTTGCTGGGCGCGGGCAGGTTGTTGGCCAGCTCGTTTCCGACGATGTTGAACGCCAAGATCCCGAGGGCGACGATCGCAGTCAACGAACCGAGGAAGACAAAGAGTGAGAAGATCTCGAGAAGGAGGTTGAAGTGGTCTTTTCGCATCACGTAACCTGCGACTCGCAGTGCTCGAGAAGCCAGGCCGCCAGCGCTTCGCCACAGCTCGCGCACCGCCGACCGATCACCAACTTGAAAGGTATCGGCTCGCCGCACGAGGGACAATGCTCACGCTGTCTGAACATTCGGATCGCTGCGCCGAGAACGCAGAGAGTCATGATCGTGATGTAGAGCATCAGGCCAAACGAAAATAATACAAGACTCGTCATCAGAAACATATAAGCGAAGAATTCTGAGGGTGTTGAGGAGACGGGAGTCATGGCGGCGAGCAAGGTGTCCCGACTGGCGATCTCGATGGTCATCCGGAAGCCTAGAGCGGGCCAGAAGAGAACGGTCAGTAGAAGCATGGAGGTCCCCGTGAGCCATCGCCCGATCCATTTCGGTACCGACGGTCCGGTCTGTGGACCCAAAAACAGTCGGGTGGTGGCCCTGAGGTAGAGCAACCACATCCAGACGAGTAGGGCGAATCCCAGAAGCCAGGCGAGGACCCACCACGGCGACCGCGTCGTCGAGAACGGACCGAAGGGGGAGATCAGGAGACCTGTCTCAAGACCCAGGGCAAAGAAGAACGCCGTCTTGCCGAGGCGCAGGTAACCCCATTCGTGGTGCGGACGTGTTGCGAGGTCTGCGACGGCTTCGCGTCGTACCTGAACCCCGAGGGCTCCGGTAACGAGCCAGGTGACGGCCAGCATGACCCCAAGGGCGATTCCTACGAAAACGAGCATGGCCAGAGGGCCGAAGAGGAAAAAGAGAGGCGCGGCAAGGAGTCCGGCGAGCGACGTCAGATCGGTCGAGAGCGGCGTCATCTGGGCTCCGAGAAGCGCCAGGAGGAGCCCGGTAAGAAAAGCGAGGTCGGGACCGGCCCGGAAAAGAACGATGGGCTCCCGAAGCGCATGGATCCGTGCCGTCTTGGAGGGATGACGCCCCCAGCCGTAGCTTTCCCAGTGGCTCGTCCAGGATCCCCACCAGGGGCGGTCGCGACAGCTCTTGTAGAACAGCTTCCCCAGACGACGATGTCGCCACCACGGCTGGGAGGATTCCGGCAACTGAAGCAAGAGCAGCAGAGGCTTCCTGAAGCCCCAGGAGTTCACCCGGTGGTCGGCGTAGTGCTCGCGGGCGCGGATCAGGCCGGCCCAGATCCACCAGACGACGAAGAAGCTCACCGCGGTTTTCACGACCGTGCTCACAAGGACGGCGGTGCCCCTGACAGCCGGGTTTCCGGCGAAGGCCGCGGGCTGGAGGACGGGGAAGCGTAGCTCTCCGTGAGCCAGAGAGGCGAGAGCGACGCCGGCCGTCGCGAGTGCCCCTAGGACGGGCAAGACGATCCACATGGCCCGGCTGAGCTCCCGGCTGCGGACGTCGTCGTTGACGACGTGGCCTATCTCGTGGAGCGCCACCGCCCGAGTGAGATCGTTCCAGGCTCTTCCCAGGAGGCGAGGGGTCCCGGCGATCGCCAGGACCTCGCGGCCGCTTCGGCCGAAGGCGAGGCCGTCGAGCAGGCCGGGCTTACATTCCAGGTATGGCTCGGAGGCGAGACCAGCTCGCCCGGTCAACTTCCGGACCTCTTCCGTCGCGGCCGGAGAGGTGAGAGGGACCGTCCGGTGGCGGCGGCGCAGGAGAACGGGATGAAGGCGGTAGAGAGCCCAGGTACCGAAGCCGAAAGCCGCCAGGAAAGCGAAGGAGAGCACCAGCCTTACCGCCTGGAAGAGGAGGACCCGCACGATTTTCTTAGTAGACTCGGCCTCGGCGAAAACCTGCACGTCTTGACGGGTGACGGCGCTCGGGTTTCCGCTCTGGCGAAGCTTGTCGAAGGCTGCCTGGACCTCCGGCTCCACCTGGCTTGCGTAGGTGTAGATGTTGGGCACGTGGACGAACCAGGCGGAAAGGCTCCAGGCGAACGCCAATGCCGCGGCGATCAGCATCCGGAAGCGTCCCTTCGTCTCCGCGGGGAAAACGAAGGGGTCGAGTGCAAAGGGTGAACGGTTTTCCATGACGACGACTCTACCGATTCATCCGACGCACCAGGATCTGTGCGAGGTGGCCGTACTCAAAAGCCGTACTCCAGTAGTAAAGAGGTAGGCAAATCGCCGGTACCAAAAGCGCCCCGAAACCCGTCGCCGAGAACATGGCGCTGAGTCCTGCGATGACGATCCAGGTCGGGATGACGTAGAGTGCCATCTTGACGAACTCCTTCAAGTTCGTGGCGACGAACCGGGCATTCGCCAGAATCCGGAAGAACGAGAGAATACGACCTGTCGCGGCATAGCGGATCATCCCGGCCCGATAGATCGGCCAAGCGACCACGAAATAGACCGCTTCGATGGCGAGCCTGCCAGCCAGCCTTCCGCCCTCCTGGCTCAAGAGCTCCTTGAACGCGATCGTCTGAGCGCCCGTCGCGGCAGCCTGAAACCAACGCAGGATCTCCAGCAAGGACGTGAGCACTCCCTGGCCAGCCGCCATGATGATGAGAAACGGCACCACCGTGTAGATCAACGTCATGGTCCACAGGATCGCACCGTCGACAGCGAAGCGCATCAAGTTCCGTAGATCAGGAAGAAGTTGTCGATCGCCGCAGCTGAAGCGCCGCACGACGTCAAGTCTCCAACCTCGTAAGATGATCAAGTCGATGAGGGGGATGAATCCGAGGAAGGAAAGCCACCAGATTCTTGCCAGCCATCGCTGCTGGCGAAACGGGAAGGCGAGCGCGCCCACGTATCCCAGCTCGCCTTTGTCGTCTCTGTACGACCCCGGATGCGGCTCCTCACACTTCGGAAAAACCTCATGAGCACGACGTTCGACGGCAAAACTTTCGGGAACGGGGCTTCCAGCCTGGGAACGAGAAAATTCCGCGAGTAACTCGCTCAAGGGCTTCCAGGACTCGCTGCCCGGGGACCAGGTCCAATCCGTCAGTAGCAGATTGCCAGCCTGCAGGTAGGATCTGATCTCCTCCGGCGAGTAGGAGCCCAATCTCTTCTCACCACGCGCGATTAGAATTTGCACGACTCAAAGTCTCCACCAATTTGGAAATGTCTTTGTTCAGAGAGACGTCCCGACCTGTGTCTAAGCGGCTCCGAGGTGACGAATCGTGGCTTCAAGCAAGGCCCGCCGCAGGTCGACGGAAGCGTCGGCGGCGCGTTGCGAGCCCACCCGGCGGACGACCTCGTCGATCTCCGCCGACGTTCGCCGCAACACCTCTTCGGCCGCCGACGGGCTGGGGCGAGAGCCGTCGTCCCGGTCCATGTCCAGGGCGAGAAGGATCTTGACCACCGCCGGCACGACGGACGCGAAGAGCACGTCCGCACCGCCGAATCCACCGGAATGGTCGCCGCTGTCGATGTAGACGAGCTCGTCGTCCGCGGCCATCTCGATCAACGGATCGAGGAAACCCAGCGCCACCTCCACCTCTTCGGGGGCAAGCTCCTCCAGCACGGCGAGGCTGATCTCACGCGCGGCCTTGCGATAGGGAATCGACGTCGAAATATCTTCCATGGCCATCTCCTCAATCCTGGTGTTGCCGGACGGCCCGCACGACGCGTCCCCGCTGGACGCCGAAGTGCTCGGCGATGTCCTCGATCGGGTAGTGCCCGGAGCGAAACGCCATGGCCATGGCCTTCACGCGGTCGTCGCCATAGCGGCTCTGGTAGAACGACAGGGGTTTGCGGCGTCCGGAAGGCTCGGGACGCGCCACTTCCTGGGATGGCGCAGGCTCGGACGGCGCAGGTTCGGACGGCACAGGCTCAGACGACGCCGGCGGGCTCGTCGTCGCGGATGGTCCGGAGCTTGCCGCCGCGTCAGGGGCCACTGGGAGGCTCGGGCGTCCCTCGACGCTGTGCTTCATCTGCAGGACGAGTCCCTTCATGCCCTTCCTGTCGGCCTCGACGAGCTGCCCCGACGGTTTTCGAGCCGGCGCTTCGAGGTGTCCGGGACGCCGTGGCTCGTCTTGAAGGACCAGCGACGTGGCCTTCTCCGGCAAGAGGACGCTCAGCGACTTCGTGGGCTTGTCGTCCTTGAGGACGATGCCCTGGGCGAAGCGCATGGAGCCGCCGATCCAGGCACCGACGACCACGTCGGCGGCGGAGCGGCCGAAAATCCCGCCGCCGAAAGCGAGAACGCCGCTGATCGGATTGAAGAGGGCGCCGCCGACGAGGCCGCCGACGAGGCCGCCGAGGGAGCAGGCCCTGAGGTCCTCCCTGGTGTTCTCGCGGATCCCCTGTCCGACGCCGATGGCGAGCCCCATGGCTCCCCAGCTCGCCACCCGGAAGAGGAAAAGCAGAAAAGGGTTGAGGCCGCCGTCCTGGGCGTGCGACGCCATGTCGACGCCGATGTTGGCCTTGTAGATCGCTTCAAAGGCCTGCCAGAGGTCGCTCGCGTCGTCGACGGGGTAGTAGGCCCCACCGGTGCCCTGGGCGATGCCCTCGAGGAGCGACCGGTCGACGCCGGCGCCGAGGCCGACGGTGTGGACCTTGACGCCGTGCTCCTCAGCCGGCTGGAGAGTGGCGTTGTTGAAATAGCCCACACCGTCGGTGAGAAAGATGACATGTTGGGCACGACCGTCGTCGGCTCTGCCCACGAGCTCGGCGAGGCTGGCGTTGAGCCCGGCGTCGAGGCTGGTGCCACCGAAGTTGCCGATATTGCCGATCGCATTGCGGGCCTGGCGTCGCACTGCCTTGGAGTCGAGAGCGGTGAGGGGGAAGAAGACTGTAGAGCTGTCGCTGAAGCCGACGATCGCGATTCGGTCGTTGGTTCCGAGTCGCTCGACGAGCTTGAGGGCGGCTTCCATGCGTTTCCCGTCCGGATCGCTGCCGGAGGCGAAGAACCCGAAAATGGAGCTCCTCATACTGCCTGAGGAGTCGAGGGCGACGGCGATGTCGGTACCGGGCCTCTCGGGGACCGGAGGCGTGGGGAGCAGGCTGAAGATGGTCTGTCCCACTGCTCCGCCCGCGCAGCCTCCCGCCGTCCCGAGGACGAGCCCCAACCCCAGCCCGTAGACGAGCGGCCAGCCCTTCCGGCGCACGAGCCCTTCGGTCATTCCCAGCGCGGCGCCCACCGCGAGGCCGAAGCCGGCGAACTGGACCGCCAGCGCCACGACCTCGCCCAGCCCGCTGCCGCCGCCGGGAAAGAGGAAGCGCAGGATTTCCATCAAGAGAAAGCCCACGAAGCCGCCGAGGGCACCGGTGAGGATGAAATGCTTCGTTCGGACCTTCTTCATCTTGCGCCCCCTGGTGTCGTCGTCGCCGTTTGTCGTCCGTTCGTCGTCATGGCAGGTGGACGCCGTGTCCTTTGTGGACGGCCCGCAGCTCCCCGGAGGCCACCTTGCAGATCGAGACTCTGGGCCGGACCCGGATCACCTCGAGCTGAGCGACTTCCTCCAAGCTCTCGTCGAGGACCTCGCCGGTGTCGGGATCGCGTAGGACGTCCCTTTCGCCGACCCGGAAAATCTGTCCCAGGTTGACCCCTTCCCGGCTGCCGCGGTTGACGTACACCTCTTCGTCGCGGACCATGATCACGGTCCCGCTCCACGGGACGTAGGGGAGTTGCTCGACGAGCCAGACGACGGCCTGGGCCACGGCACCGGAGATCGCCTTCGGCAGGGTGTCGTCCTTGTGGCCGCCGAAGGTGGCGCCGACGTCTCCGTCGGTAAAGGAGACCGTGCCGCCCTTGCTCTTCGAAAGTCCGACGACGCTGGTGGAAGCCATGACCTGTCCCGTCGTGGTGTCGAGGAGGTAGATCGTGGCGTGGATCTCGGCGGTTTTCTTCTTGCCGCCGATGCGGACTTTCCCCCAGCCGATTCCACCTCCCTGACCGCCGGTGTTGGTCTGGACGTGGGTGATGACCCCCTTGACCAGGAGCTGAGCCGGGGTCATCTGGCCGACGGTGGGAGTCTTGTTCCCTCCGGCCGTCCGGCCGGAGGTTCCCAGATCCTGCTCGTCGAGGACGGCGGCGCGCATGGAGCTCTCGGCGAGGACCGTGAACCGGCCGCTGCGGTTGAGCAGGTCGGTCATGACCGTGGCCCAGGCATGGCCGAGGCGGATCTGCCCTTCCCAGCCGGACTGGTTGTCGAATTCGGCGACGGCCACGGTGTAGCGCAGGCCGCCGGCCTGACCCTGGAGCGGCGGCAGGGCAAGAACGAGTCCGAGGGCGAGGGTGGCGGCAATCTTCTTGGCAAGGGCGTGCATCGGGGTATCCTCCTGGTTGAGGGGCCCCTGATCGGGGCCGGAATGTCGACTCTCAGGATGGCGAGAACACTGTGCCGCCGTTTTTGTTCAGAGCACCTGTCGTCGCAGAAGCGAGCCGGGGGCGGCCAGCAAGGGCGTGGGCCGGTTCCCGCTTCTGAAGAGCTGAGGCGATCGATCGCCCGGCCGGATAGGATTAGGGGCACCATGACACGCCGAATCCGACCGGGGGCGATGAAGGGTCCCCTACGAATAGCCTTCGCGACGGTGTCTATCGCCGCGGTCCTCCTGCTCGGCTGCCGGGGCGAGGCCGTCCAACGCGACGAGCCGGAGCCGCAAAGCAGCTCTCCGGCAACGGCTGTCCAGGCCTCTCCTGCCGAGCTCACCGCCGCCGACGTGCCCGCTGGCGCCCGTCCGTGCTTTCTCTGCCACCGGGAAGTCGTCGAGACCTACCTCGGCCACGGGATGGCACGAAGCGTCGGCCCGGTGGGGGAGCCGCGTCCCGGCAGCGTGACCCACCCCGACGGACGCCTTTACACGCTCTACAACGACGGCGGCGGCGCCTGGCTCGAGGCAGGCTTCCCCGACGGCGGGCTACGCCGCCAGCGTCTCGTCGGACGCATCGGCGCCGGGATCTTCGACACCTCCTGGGCTGCGATGGAGGTCGACGTGGTGACCGGCGCCGAGACCGGACGACTCTTTTTCGCGCCGGTCGAGACGATCGCCGGCCACGGCCACGAGCTCTCGCCCTTCGAGCTCGCTTCGCCCTCGCCGGGCATCGACATGGCGCTCAACGAGGGCTGCCTCAGCTGCCACACCACCGGGCGCTTGCAGGAGCTGCCGGGCACCGCGGGGGCGGTCCAGGGCTGCCACGAATGCTCGCATCCGCCGGAGCTTGCCGTAGAGGAGGTGACGGGAGAGCCAGGGCGCACCCCGGACGCGTGCGTGGACTGTCACGTCCGCCGCAGCCAGCCTTTTGACCTGCCGCACGTGCGGAGCGCCGACCACTTCGTCCGGCGCCGCATTCCGCCGCCGGCCGAGGTTCCCTACCGTCAGTTCGCGGACCGTGAAGGGGAGCTGGAGGTCTTCGACGACGGACGGATCGCTCCGCTTCTCGCAAGCGTAGAAGGGCGCCGCTGGCGTTCCGGCGTCCTCGCCATAGGGCTCATGACGATGGGCCGCTTCGACGACGCGGCCGGGCTTTTCGCCGGGTTTCCGACGCCGGGCTCGCCGGCCGCCGTCGAGCCTTCGGCGCCACCGCCGCTCGTCGCGCTCGAGACCGAGCCAACCTTCCACCAACTGCGCGCCATGGCGTTGATGGCGACTCGGCGGGTGCCGGAGGCATTCGCCGCCTACGGCGACGCCCTGAAGCTCGATCCGCTTTCGGCCGGTGCTCTGATGGGCCGGGCGCGTCTGAGCTGGCTCACCGGCGACGTCCCAGGAGCGCTCAACGACACGCAGGCGGTGATCGAGGCCTACCCTGCCGAGCACCCGTGGAATCTGCGCGTCGAGATGGCGGAGCGGTTGAACCAGCCGCATCTCGCGGCGGTGGGGCTTCAGGCGTCGCTCGAAGCCTGGCCTTCGAATCCCCTCGCCTGGAACAAGCTGGCCTGGCTTCTGGGCCGGCAGGGCGACACGGCGGGAGAACGCCGCGCGCTCGCCAGGGTCGGGGCGCTTCGTCCCAGCCTGCGGACAGGGGCGCCCACCGCGCGTCCGGGAAGAGACGGCCATCCGTTGCAATCCAAAACGCTCGGCGGCTCGTAGCTTCAAGTGAACCGATGTACCCTGAAACCGTGGAAGGAGCTCCAGCTATGGACAAGGCACGGATCTTTGCCTTTCTGACGCTGCTCGCGCTCGTCGGTGCCACCGCCGGCGCCCAGACCTTCACCATCCGTTTCGACGGTGCCGAGCCCGGGATCTCGCCCGGCGCCACCAGCTTCTCCTACGAGGGCTCGCGCTGGTCGGGCGGGGTGGTCGAGACCCTCGGCCTGCCTGAGTTCTATGCCTCGGGCTCCTACTCCTTCCATCCCGATCCCTCCGGGGCGACGATCACCTTTGACGACGCCGTCGACTCGGTCAGCTTCTTCTTCGTCCACGACGTCGGAAACGTTCCGGCGACGGCGACGGCGTTCGACGCCGCCGGTGCGGAGCTGCAGTCCGTCGGCAGCCACGCGGTGAGCTTCTTCGGCGACCTGGCCAACTTCGTCGACCTGAGCTCGTTGACGCCGATCGCCCGGATCGAGGTCGGTGTCGGCTCCGGCAGCTACGCGATCGACGACTTCACGTTCGTCATGCCGGCACCGCCCAGCTCATGCGTCGACGCCGAGGATGTCCTCTGCCTCAGCAAGCAAGAGCGCTTCCGGGTCGACGTGAGCTGGCGCGACCATAAGGGGAAGACCGGAAAGGCCAAGGTCGTACAGGTTGACTCGCGCGACTCCGGCCTGCTCTATTTTTTCAGCGCCACCAACTGGGAGATGCTGGTCAAGGTGCTCGACGGCTGCGCCATCACGGATCGATTCTGGGTCTTCGCGGCGGCCACCACCGACGTCGAGTACACCCTGCGGGTCCGAGACATGGTGACGGGAGTGGTGAAGGAGTACTACAACGAGTTGGGCGTCGCCTCTCCTGCCATCACCGACACCGACGCATTTGCCACTTGCAATCCGCGGAGCTTCGTCGCCAAGGATTATCATCATGATCCACCACCGCCTCCCGATCCTCCGCAGCCGCCGCCGCCGGAGCCGCCGCCGCCTCCCGAGCCGCCGCCTCCCGAGCCGCCGCCTCCCGAGCCGCCGCCTCCCGAGCCGCCGCCCCCTGAGCCACCACCGCCGCCACCGCCCGGATCGGGCTCGGGTTCGGTCGCGTTCACGGCGCGAAGCTTCCGCGCCGGTGAAGCCGACGTTGCGGCGACGGCTTCGGTCAAGAGGACGGGGGGGACGGACGGGCTGGTCTCGGTCGATCTCAGGACGCAAGACGGCACGGCGAAGGCCGGCGAGGACTACCAGAGCGTCATGGAGGTCCTTACCTGGACCGACGGCGATAGCTCCACCAGGTCGGTCCAGGTGCCGATCGTCGACAACACCGAGCCGGAAGCCGACGAAACGGTCAAGCTCTCCCTGACCGGTGCGACCGGCGGCCTCAGCCTCGGCTCGCCGCGCCAAGCGACTCTGACCATCGACGACGACGACAGCACCGGCGGCTGTGTTGGCAGTGACCAGGCCTCCTGCCTCAACCAGAGCCGGTTCCGGGTCGAGATCTCTTGGCGTAACTTCAAGGGCGAGAGGGGAGCGGGCCAGGTCGTGCCGCTCGATTCCAAGGACTCCGGCCTTTTCCATTTTTTCGATCCCGACAACTGGGAAATGCTCGTCAAGGTGCTCGACGGCTGCGGCATCAACCAGAGGTTCTGGGTCTTCGCGGCCGCCACGACCAACGTCGAGTACACCTTGAAGGTGACCGATACCGAGACGGGGGCGGTCCGGGAGTATGTCAACGAGTTGGGCGTGTCGGCGCCGGCGATCGTCGACACCGGCGCCTTTGCGACCTGCCCCTAGCTAGCTAGGTGCGCACCTCTTGGCCGCCAGAAGCGCAAGCGTCTCTCAACCGGCTTCGCCGGCCCGGACTCCGAGCTGGGAAGCGCTACAGAGCGAGGGACTCGGCCCGGCGTGCGATCTCTTCGTATCCCGCTCGTCGGGCGTCCTCGATAAGGGCCATGAGGTCTGCGGCCTGGCTCTGGCTCTGGGTGCCAGCGATTTCGGCGCGGGCGAGCCGGGCCTCGAGGCTGAGTTGGAGAAAACCAAGCCCGGAAGCCTCGGCGAGCGGCGTTTCGACCTGTGCGAGGGCCGAGCTCTGTTGGCCTTCGGCGGCCAGGAGCCTGGCTTCGGCGACGTCGACCACGATGCGGATCCATGGGTTCTGGCTGCGCCGATCGTCACCAGCTTCCATCAGCGCTTGCCGCGCCGCGCTGGTCTTGCCGAGGGCGACGAGCGTCTCGGCCCGGGCTGCCGCGGCGGCGAGCTGCGAATCGAGCCAGCCCGCGCCGCGGTACTCCGCCGCGCTGTCGCGGAGCAGGGCCTCCGCCTTGGCGAGCTGACCCGAAGCCAACTCGTAGCGGGCCAGGGCCAGGTGGGTCTCGGCGAGCAGCCACATCTCGTCGACCTCGGCGCAGACCAGCTGCGCCGCTTCGAGATACCGTCGCCCTTCCTCAAGCTCGGCGCGCAAGACGTGGAGCTCGCCCCGCGCCCGCGCCAGGTGTCCCGAGAGGCTCTTGACCTCCCGCTGGGCGGCGATCGCAGCCCCCGCCTCGTAGTGCTTCTCCGCCTCTTCGAGGCCGCCGCGGGCTAGGGAGACGTTGCCCTGGAGGTAGTGAATCCAGGCGGGTCCTTGCCGTTCTCCGCCGGCGACATAGGCGTTCATGGCCTTCTCGGCGGTGCGCTGGGCCGCGTCGAGATCTCCTTGAGCGAGCAGGAGCCCGGCAAGGCTGTCGAGCTTGATCGCGGTGAAGGCGGGCTTGGCGAGCTCTTGGGCGATGGCGAGCGACTGCTCCACGAGTTGCCGGGCGTTTTGAAGCTCGCCCTGGCTCTGCATCAAAACGCCCAGGTTGTTTCTGATCTGCGAGACTCCCTTGCGATGACCGAGCTCCTCGTAGATCTCGAGCGCCTGGTGGTAGCGCTCCTCGGCAGTGGCCAAGTCCCCGAGCCGTCCGGCGAGGACGCCCATACCATTCGTGACCCTGGCCACTCTTGCCCGATCGCCCGCTTCGGTGAAATGCAACAGAGCTTCCTCATAGGCCGTTTGCTGCTCGGGGTACCTGCCGAGCTGGTGGTAGGCGTGCCCCCGAAAAAGCAGAGCCTCGGCAATGAGCGTCCGTGACTTTTGTCGCCGGCCTTTCTCATAGGCCCGCTCGGTCGCCTCCAGCTGTTTCCAGACCTGGCTCAGGGTCTTGGCCGCTGCAGCCTCCGCGAGGTCGATGCGGGGGTCCTCGCCCTGCGGCGGTGGAAGACTTCGGAGCGAGGCCACCGTCGCCAGGGCGTCTTCGGGACGCGAGGCCTGGTTTTGGGCCTTGGCCAGCTGAATGCCGTAGTCGAGCGTCTCCGGGTAGAGGTCCCAGAGCGCTCGATAGGTCTCGATCGCCTGAGGCCAGTCGTCGGAGGTCTCGTAGAAGAGTCCCTTGATTCGAAGCCTCTCTTCCTGTGGCAGGTCCAGCGACAGATCGAAGGCCCATTGGGCGCTTTCCTGGGCGGAACGCTCCATTCCCAGCGCGAGGTAGGCTTCGCTCAAGGCGGCGTGCGCCAGGGCGTAGTCAGGTTCTGCCTCGACCGCCGCCAGAAGGTTCTTCTGAGCCGACAGAGCGTCGAGCTCGCGCAGCCGTCTCAACCCTTCGAAATAGAGCTGCAGGGTCTCCTCTTCGGGGGCGACTCGCGCCAGCTCTTCCTCGGAGACCGCAGCGCTGCCGATCCCGAAGCGGTTGCGAACTGCCGATCCGGCCTCTGTCACGAGTTCCAGGAGGTTCGAAACCCGTCCCAGGGCGTCCACCGGCCGGATGTCCTCGCCGCCGGTCGTGCTCTGTACGTAGAGCTGAAGCCGGATGTCTCCATCCGCCGGAAGGACCATGTAGTTGCCTACGATCACATAGTCGTTGCCGAGGATGTCGCGGATCGTGCTCAGGGTTTCGTCGGTGAGAGTGCTGCGGGTCTCTTCCAGGTCGAGGTCGCGCCGCAGCCGGGCGATGCTCTTGCCCGGGATCACGGCGAGCCTGCCGCCGATACCTAGCTCCGAGGCGAGGAGCTCGGCGAGGGCCGTCTCGAGCCAGGCGTCTTCCGCGCGTCCGGAGAGGTTGCCGGGACCCA
Organism: uncultured bacterium; assembly: GCA_965371445.1. Lineage (GTDB taxonomy): Bacteria > Acidobacteriota > Thermoanaerobaculia > Multivoradales > J023 > DASWIG01. Next base: position 18,538 of record CBDUYN010000068.1, read on the forward strand.
GGATGGCCACCGAGAGCCGCCGTCCGTCTTCTGGAAAAAGGAGCAAGACGGCGAGCGCCGCGGCCACGGCGGCCGCCGCCGCGGCGGCCAGCGCCGCGACCCTGCGGCTCCACCGGTGTCGAGCCGCTGCCATGCCCGGCGGCGGGAAGAAGGGAGCCATGCCGCGGCGCCCCACCTCGAAGACCTCGATCCCGCCGCTCAGGCCACGGAAGTCGCGCCGGCCGTGCTCCGCCCAGACCACCTCGGCGTCGTCCTCGAGCGAAGGGCGCGAAAGGTCATAGATGCCCCGCGTCAGGAGCGTCTGGCCGCCGCTTGCCACCGAGGCCGTCTCCGCTGCGATGAGCTTGGCGTAGCCCTCGGCCTCGACCGGCCTCGCTCCCTGCGAGACCTCCTCAGGCGGGTTGATCCGTAGGAAGACCTCCCCAGCGTGCATCCCGGCACGGCCACGGACGCTCAACCCCACCTCGCCCGAGATCCCTGCCAGGCCGTCGTGGTAGGCGAGAGCGCACCGTACCGCGTCGACCGGACGCTGAAAGAGCAGCAGGAAGCCGTCGCTCTCCTCGATCTCCCGTCCGTCGAAGCGGGTCACGAGGTCCTCGACGAGGTCGTCGTGGCGTTCGAGGACCTCGAAAGCCCGCTCGTCGCCGAAGCGTTCGAAAAGCCCGGCCCGATCGACGAGCTCCACCACGAGGAGCGTCTTGACGGCCACACCCACCGAGGTGTCGCTCGTCGATCCGTCTTCGGGCGAGAATCTAAGAACACTCGACAGCTCTTCGCTGAGATCCCTGGCCACGAGGCCAGTCTACACCGACTCCTCTTCGGCGCGGATCAGGACTTCGGCGAACGGAACGTCGGCGAAGCAGCCGAAGAGCTCATGCCGGCTGAGGCGCTTGCGGCTGAGCTTCGGCGAGGTAATGCCGGTCAGGAAGCGGGCGAAGGCTCGGGACTCGGCGAGGGTTTCGGCCTCCTCGCGCCGTAGCTCAAGGGCCCGTTCCCAAGACTCGTCGTCGATCGCCGCGGGCTCGGCCTCCGCCAGCTCGACCGCCCGGCCATCATTCTTGCACCAGGTACAGTGGCCGCATGGCCCGGGCAGGGTCTCGCCGAAGTGCGAGCAAAGCGCCGCCGTCTGGCAACTGTCGAGGGCGGCGAGGGCGAGGATCTGCTCGAGGCGGTCGATCTCGCGTCCCTCGCGCTCCAGGGTCCGTTCATGGAGCTCAGCCGCCAGCGCGGCGACGTCCTCGGGACGGCGCACGCAGCGGTAGGGATGGCGGACTCCCGCCGCCTGGAGCTCCATCATCTGCTGTTCCGCCAGGTAGTCTAGGGCGCGAACGATTCGTTCCCGTGATGTCCCCAGGACCCTGGCCGCGGAGTCGACGTCGAGGTCGAACCAGCTCTTCACCTTTTTCGCCCGCCGCAGGAGGCTGCGCAGGAACTCTTGCCGGCGTCCTTCGAAGTGCTCCAGGATCTCGGCCGAGCTCATCAGCGGACGGAAGCGGTAGCTGGAGTAGGTCGGCGTCCTGGCGTCGAGGTAGCCGTCGAGCTCCAGGTAGGTCAGAAGCGTTCGGACGACGATGGGGCGTACGTCATGGCGTCCGGCGAGCTCGGGGAGGCTCCAGTCCTGCTCGTCGCCGGCGGCGAAGACCTCCTCGACGAGCGCCGCGACCGCGGCCTCGCTCGGCGTGTCGCCGTAGGCGAAATTCTCCAACACGTTCAGGTCGTCGGCGCAGACGAAGACCTCACAGGTCGCGGGCTCACCGTCACGACCGGCGCGGCCGATTTCCTGGGAGAGGTTCTCCAGGCTCTTCGGCAGGTTGTAGTGGTAGACGTAGCGGATGTTGGGCTTGTCGATGCCCATGCCAAAAGCGATCGTGGCGACGACGATCGCCTCGCGCGAGGCGAGAAACGCGTCCTGGACGCGGTTGCGGTTCTCGGTCTTCATGCCGGCATGGTAGGCGTAGGCCGTAAAGCCCGCTTCGGTGAGGCGCTCGGCCACTTCGACGGACGTCTTCTGCTGCGTCACGTAGACGATCGTCGACCCGGGAGGACGTTCCTGGAGCCGCTCAAGGAGCGCGGCGTCGCGCTCGGCGCGGGTGATCGGGGTGGTCAGGAGCGTCAGGTTGGGACGATAAAAGCCCGTACGGACGGCACATTCCGGGGCGATCGAAAAGCCGCGGCAGACATCGTCCAGGACCTGTGGCGTCGCGGTCGCGGTGAGCGCCAGGATGCGCTCGGCGCCGCAGCGCCGCGCGATCTCGGCGAGCTTCAGGTAGTCGGGACGGAAGTTGTGTCCCCATTCGGAGATGCAATGCGCCTCGTCGACGGCGAAAAGCGAGATCGCAACCCGCTCGATCGTCTCCCGAAAGCGCTCGTTGTTGAACCGTTCCGGGGCGACGTAGAGTAGCTTCAGCTCCCCGGAGCGCAGGGCGCCCATGACGTCTCGGTACTCCTCGAGCTCGAGGGAGGAGTCGATCCGGGCGGCGGCGACTCGCCGTTTCCGGAGGACGTCGAGCTGGTCCTTCATGAGGGCGATGAGCGGCGAGACGACGAGCGTCAGGCCCGGAAGCTTCAAGGCGGGCAACTGGTAGCACAGCGACTTACCGCCGCCGGTGGGGAAGACCGCGGCGGCCGAGCGGCCGTCGAGGAGGTGGCCGATCACTTCCTCCTGGCCGGGACGGAACTCGTCGAAGCCGAAGGTCTCGCGCAGGACGTCTTTGGGGGAGGACATGGGCGCAGTGTATCGCCACAGGACCGGGTGGCCTATAATCTTTGAGGTGTCCGCAGGATCGGAGCTCCTATCTCTGACGCCGACGTTTCTGCGTCGGGTCGTCCGGCGGCGGCCTCTGCCAGCGGCGGTGAAACCACACCCACTGCTCCGGACGCCGCTGCACCTGCTCCTCGATCGCCTGGGTCATGATGGCCGTGGCCACGAGGGGACACTTGGGCAGCTCGAGAGGAGGATGAAACTTGCAAGGGTATACTGGTGGCATGAGCCAAAACCCCCCGGGCCCGCTTCTGCGCCTCCGCCATGGGATCGAGTACGCCGTGGTGGCAAGGATCGGCGCGGTGCTGAAGGTCCTCCCCAGGGGTTGCGCGCTCGCAGCCGGCGCCGCCATCGGCCAACTGGGGTGGTGGACCCGGATTCGTCGGCGGATGGTGCTCAAGAACCTCGCCCAGGCCCTACCCGAGGCCTCGCCCCAAGAGCGGCGCCGGATCGGCGCGAGGGCGGCGCGCAACTTCGGACGGACCGCAAGCGAGTTCCTGCGCTTCAGCGGCGCGGATCGACGAAAGGTCCTGGAGCTGGTGACGGTCGACGGGCTCGACGCCCTGAACGCGGCCCTCGAAGAGAAGCGGGGTGCGCTCGTAATGACCGGCCACCTCGGAGCCTGGGCGCTCTACGTCACGGCGTTGGGCGCCGCCGGGGTGGACTCGGCGCTTCTCGTCGGCGTCCAGACGAACCCCCGGGTCGACGAGCTGATCCTGAGCATCCCGGGCGGCGCGGTCCAGTTCATCTCCAAGAGCAAGTCGGCGCCGCGCGAGATCCTGAAGGCGCTGCGCGCCAACAAGGTCATCGTCATGGTCGCGGACCACTACTCCTCGGAGCAGAAGGTGTTCGTGCCTTTCCTGGGACGAAATGCCTTCACCCTGCCACTGCCGGGAGCGCTGGTCGCAAAGCGCCGGCTGCCGCTCTACCTGATGGCCGGGCACCGCCTCTCCGGGGGACGCCACCAACTGACCTTGAGCCGTATCGAGCTCCCCGAGCTCGAGGGCGACGCTTTGCGCCTCGAGGTCGCGGTACGCTGCAACGCGAGCCTCGGCGAGGCCGTGCTCCGCCATCCCGATCAGTACTTCTGGTACCACGACCGGTGGAAGGTGAGGCAGAAGAGCTTTGCCCCCAGGCTGGCGACGGAAAGCGAACCGATGGCTTCCTAAAGGGGCAGCGGATTGTCGCTTTTCACGGTCCGCGGTCCCCGATCGTCGATCGGGTTGTTCGCCAGCTGGTTGTTGATGATCGTCACCTGGCCCGCCGTGGGCTCGACCGTGATGGATTTGGAGTCACGGATCTGGCGGGTGAAGCAGTTTCCCTGGATGATGGCCCGGCCCTTTTCGATCCGGATGGCGCTATCGCCCATCCAGTGGTCGATGATCGAGGAGGAGAGCAGCAGCTGTCCTTCCGATTCCCACTTGACGACTTCGTCGTACCTCCCCCAGACGCTCGCTCCGCGGACCGAGAGGGCACCCGTCTGTCCCGGCCGGCCCCAGATGGCACGGCGCTCGGGATAGAGGTCCCGCCATCTTCCCAAAGCGATGTTCACGTTGGCGACTTGCACACCCTGGTTCTTGAGCGCGTGGACGTCGAGGCCGACTCCCACGGAGTCGAGGTTCAGGTTCGTGAACTGTCCGTTCGCCTCCTGCCTTTTCCCTTCGAACATTTCCAGCTCGGATCGCTCGAAACGGACCCCGGTCTGGTAGCCGAAGCAGAAGAAGTTATGCACGATCTGCCAGTCGCTTCTCCTCAGGATCAAAGCGACGCCGTCGCGGGCGATAAGCTCGCGAATACGCTCGTTCTGCTCCCAGTTGACCCAGAAGGGCCAGAAGTGGACGTCTTCGATACGGCCGATGTCGGTGCACCAGTCGACCTGGATGCCGCGAAAGAGCGGTTGTCCGTAGACTCGCCGGATGGTGTGACGTTTGGAGCCGGTCGTGAAGTCGATCCCCTGGTACGAATTGACCAGGAGGACGTCGACGACCGCGTTGTTGGAGCCGCCGCGCGAGTCCTGAATCGTCCAGGGGTAAGGGATGAATTCGGCGTTCGAGCCTTCGGGGGGCTCCTGCTCCGGGTAGTAGACGGAGAGTCCCTTCACGACGCTGTTCGGGCCGCCAAGGGTGATGAAGGCGTCGCCGTCGCCGTCTCCCTTGCCGGCGAAGGCGAGGAGCGTCGTCCCCTTGCCGGGAACGTGGTTGCGCCAGGGCATGGGCGGAGTCCGTAGGACGCCTTCGAGCGCGACGTTGGCCGGGATGCGCAGCGTGCCCGCGATCTTGTAGTCGCCGGGAGGGACGGAGACGACGCCGCCAATCCGCTTCGCCGCGTTGAGCGCCTTCTGAAAGGCCAGGGTGTCGTTCGTCTCCCCGTCACCGGCCGCCCCGAACCGGCTGTCCGTAACGTTGATCGTCAGATCTGTGGCCATGAATCGATCCTCCTTGAGGGTTGGTCGTCCCCGATCTGTTGCCGTTTCTCCGGCAGCGAGTGGTGGCTTGAAGATACGAAGATCCTAACAGGCCCGGGTGCGAAGACCAAGGCCCCTGGCAGCTCTCGACCGGAATCGCTGTCCGAGAGGCTGAGGGTCAGCGGAGGCGAGCCTACTCGCTCTGCCGCTCGGGACCGTGATGCCCCAGCGTCTCCGCCCGCCGCTTCAGGGAGACCTCAATAGCGAGCGGCAGTGACGGCCGGTGCATGTCGTGGTAGGTTGAGCGCCGCTTGCCGGAGCTTACCGATGAAGAAGACCGTCTTTTACCTTCTCATGATCTCGCTGGCCACCCTCGTTCCGGTGACCCTGGCCGAGGTGGGGCTGCGCCTCTACTTTGGCCACGGCATGACCGAGAGCGCCTTGCGCGAACGGCTCAAGCTCTCGGCGGAGGCCTCGGTCGACGAGGCCAGGTACAAGTCCAGTCTCTTCGGCGTGGTGCGTCCCAGCGTCCACCGCGACGTGATCTACGAGCTCAAGCCCAACCTCGAGGCTACTTTCCGCGAGCAGCCGCTCTTGACCAACTCCTACGGCCTGCGCGACCGCGACTACGGGTTGGAAAAACCCGCCGGGACCTTCCGTATCGTGGGTCTGGGCGATTCCCACATGTTCGGCTGGGCCGTGGCCTACGAGGAGACGTACCTGGTTCGCGTCGAGCGGTCGTTGAACGAAACCGACGCGCAGGGCCGTCGCTTCGAGGTGATCAACTGTGCCGCGCCCGGCTACAACACGGCCATGGAGGTGGCGATCTACGAGCACAAGTGCGCCGCTTTTGATCCGGACATGGTCGTCGTTCACTTCGTGGGCGACGACCTCTCCCTGCCGCACTTCCTGCAACCGCCGCGCGGGTCCTCGCCTACCCGGTGGTACCTCGTGGGTCTCGTGCGTGCGCTCTTTGCCGACCGCGACGCCCTGGAAGATGCGGGCCTGGTGGCCGACAACAAGGACATGACCGAAGAGCTCCGGGAAGAGACCCGGAGGCCGTATCAGCACATGGTCGGCAGGGCTGGCTACCGCCGGGCCATGGCGAGACTTGCCGAGCTTACGAGCGAACGGTCCATTCCGGTGCTCGTCGTGATGGTGGGCGAGAAGGACAAACGCCAGCTCGCCCGCGAGGTGTCGCAGGCCCACGGCTTCGAGGTTCTGGACCTGGCGCCTCACCTCCACGAGCACCTGGTCGCGAGCGCTGTCGCCGAGCCCGACAAGAAGGACTGGAAACGCGCTTTCAGGATCGGCTCCCATCCCAACGCCCTCGCCAACGCCATCTACGCCGAGGCGCTGTTGGCTCGCATCCGCGAGATGATCGAAATGTAGAGAAGACGGCAGGCTGCCCGGGGCTCTCGACGTCTTTCCGCCTCCATGCCGTGTTCCGAACGCAGGTGAGGCGTCTGCGGAGCGTGCGCCGCGAATTGATTGGGAGCTGGACGACGAGGAAGAAGAGGTCGACAGACTCGGCCTTTTGCCTCAGACTCGGAGCCATGAGCTCCGATCCCGCTTCCTGGGCTCCGTACGGCCGTGCCCTCGAAGACGAATTCGAAGGCCGGGCCTACCGCTTCCTGAAGATCATCCAGGACGACGGCGAGGACTGGTGGTACCGGCCCTCGTTCTTCTTCCGTGGCCCCGAGGAATGGAGCCAGGTCGAGAGGATGGCCCTCGACCTTTGTGCCGGCCGGATCCTCGATGTCGGCGCCGGAGCGGGCCGCCATGCCGTGGAGCTCAAGGAGTGCGGCTTCGATGTCCAGGCCATCGACGTCTGTCCCGAGGCGGTGGAGGTCCTTCACGGCAGGGGGATCGACGCCCGCTTGGGAGACGTCTTCGCCCAAGAGGTCCCGGGTCCCTTCGACACCCTCCTCCTGATGATGAACGGTTTCGGTCTGGTCGGCCGTCTCGAGGGGATCCCTGCCTTCTTCATACGCGCCGGGGAGCTTCTCGCCGAGGGCGGTCAGATCCTCCTCGATTCCACCGACCTGCGTCTTACGGAGCCCTCCCGCCCAAGCAACCTGAATCGGCTTCGCAGGCGGCTCGTCGAAGGCCGTTACTGGGGCGAGGCACGCCAGGAGGTCGTCTACGTGGGGGAATGGGGGGAGCCCCTGGAATGGCTCTACGTCGATGCGACCACGCTCGCTCTCTACGCCCGGCGGCACGGCTTTCGCTGCGAGGTGCTCCACAGGCTCGAGGACGGCAACTTCCTCGCCCGGTTGACCCGGGCCGAGGGTGGCGCCGAGGAAAGCCCGCAGCCTCTCGACGAGAAAACCACCGCGCACGGGGTCGACGTCATCCTGGAGTTTCTCGGCGCGTATGGTGTCGAGCCGGGAGACGCTCTGCGGCGGCGCCTCACGGCCTGCTGCCGGGACATCGAGCTCCTGAAGCATTGGCTCACGGAGATTTGCAGGGAGGAGACGGTGAGGTTCCTGCGCGAAGGCCGACTCCCCGAGGAGGCGACCGACCGTCCGGACGATCTCCGGCAGGCCCAAGTCGAGGACCCCATCGTGCAGACCAGGTGGAGGTGATCCTGGCGGCGCTGCTCTTGCCCCTGTTGGCACCGCGGGCGCGACAGATCGCGGGAGGCTGGACGCAACGCTTCGGAAGCCGGGTGGCGGTGGGGATCAAGCCGCCGCGGCTCGTCGCGGCCAGCGACAAAAGCGCCGGTGCCGAGCTTTTCCTGGCCGAGGACGACATCGACGAGAAGGTCCGCCGGATCACGTGCCACGAGCTGACGCACGCCTTCACCGCGCATCTCGCGCTGCCGTCGTGGCTCTACGAGGGGCTGGCCATGTTGACGGTCGACGCGTTGGCCGGACACCCGACGGTCCGGGCCAGACCGTCGAGCTGCTGGCGCATCCCGCCGAGCCGGAGCAGGACGAGGCCCGCTTGCCGAGGGCCGGCGATCGCGACGCCCTGGTGCGCCACTACGCGCGAGGCTACTACCGGACGCGTTTCCTGGCGGAGACGCAGCCGGACCTGCTCCCTGAGCTGCTCGAGCGGCGCCTGAGAGCCTTCGAGCTCAACGCGCGCATCGCCGCGGCTCTGGGAGTCGCGGGTGGCCTGGATGCCCTCTGGGTGGCAAGGCAAGGACTTGGAGGCCATGGAGCGAGGCCACATCGAATGCCCCTCCTCCTGGTCCCACCCACTTCGAGGGGCGGGGCGTTGTAGATGTCGCCGACGTGAACGTTCCCGCCGACGGCGAGGGCGCCGTCGCCGGTGGCGACCTGGCCCTCCAGATCGTGCCCGACCTCTAGCGTTCGGTCTCTGTGCGAGGGGTCATCGGGGGACAAGGAGAGATCATACCGCCGTATCGACTCCCTGGGTGTGGCGCGCGGTCGGTTTCCCAGGATGCGCCGTCCGTCCCAGGATGCGCCGTTGGCTTATCCTGGGCTTTGGGGTTTCGGAGGGCAGGTGGATCTGACGTGGAGCTTGCGTCTCACGAGGACGCCGAGCACGCCCGGCGGTCCGTGTCGAGGCCCGTAGAGCGGTCGAGGACGTCGAGCTCGAGTGGGTGGTACCCGACCGACCACCGGGGCTCACCGCTTGTCGAAGACGTCCTCGAGTCGGTTGGTGTCGAGGATCCGTTCGCCCCAGCGCTCCAGTTGCTCTGGCCCGGCTTCCTCCAGGAGGCTCATAGCCCAGTCCGGGACGTCCCCGTAGCGGTGCTCGAGCTGGCGGTTCAGGAGTCTGACCTCGCCCTGACGACGGCCCTCGTCCTGCAACGGCGAGAGGGCACTCTGGCCCCTTGAGCGAAAGTGCCGCATGAAGAAGATCCACAGGCCGACGATCAGGAGCACCGGTCCCCAGGTGAGGAAGATGGCAAGGAGTGGATTCTCTCTGGCTGGCTCCGCCTGGATGGTGACGCCCGTGTCGCGGAGCTTGTCGATCAGGCCGGGGTAGTCGGGTGCGAAGCACCTGAATTCGTCACCTCCCCCGGATTCGTCGGTGGCCTTGAAGCTGCCGCGGATTTCATCGCCTCGCAGGGTCACTCGGTCGACGCGTCCTTCTTCGACGGCGGTCAGAAAATCGGTGAAGGTTATCGCCGGGGGTTGGCGCGCGCCGCTCTGGAACGATTGCCACAGGAGCACCACCATCAAAATGACGACGATCCAGAAGATCAGGGATTTTACCGTGGAATTCAAGGCTTCTACTCCTTTCTCGTTCGCTACTACGGGCCTCGCGGGAGCCGTAATCCTCGATCAGCGCCTGCATGGTCCGGCGGGCGTCGTCCTGGGCGAAGAAAAGGGCAAACTGCATGGTCTTAGCTTCTCGAACCAGCCGAGACAGCTACGCAGGACCGACGGTGACGTTTGCCCTTGCCACCCGGAAGAAGGCAAGAGAAGGCTATGGCCCCGTGCCTGGCTCGCCGTACATCTCAGAAATCAGGCTGCGAAGCGCTCGGGCGTCGGATTCGTTCAGCTCGTCCAGTTTCTTGATCAGACGAAGCTTCGAGATCGCCCGGATCTGATCCACGGCCACTTCCGATGGGGTTCCCTCGCACGTCGTCCGCAGGCGGCTCTTCCAAGAGGGATGGAGCTTCGTGGTCAAGGGGCACACGACGACGGTGGCAAGAAATCTATTCATCAAGTTGTCGCTGACCACGACAACGGGCCGGGTCTTCCTGAGCTCCGACCCGATGGTGGGATCGAGGTTCGCGAGGTAGATCTCGTAGCGTACGGGCGCGCTCATAGCTCGTGCTCGTCGCGGACGCCGTGCCAGTCGGACCAGTCCTCGTTCTCAGCTGCCATCTGTTTGTAGGTCTCTTCCCACGAGAGCTTCTGACCAGCTCCAGCCTGAGCGAAGTCGTCGGCGGCCGGCTGTACCACGACGACGACGTCGAGATCCGCCTCCCGCGCCTTCAGGGGAATCTCCAGCTTCAAGAGCCCGTCGCTTCCGACTCGTGTCTTCAGTTGGATGGTCTGCATGGTTGCGGTCCTCACGGCAGCGGACGTTTCTGATCGGCCTTCGGGAGACGCTCGGCGAATCGGGGCCGCCGGAGGTCAGCTCTAGTCTACCGGCCAGGGGCCCGGATACCAAGAGCGCCGACGCTACTCGTAGCGCAGGGCGACCCGGTACCGAGCTCCTACCCAGGATCCAGGAGATCACCGGGATCGAGCGCCGGTCGCAGCGTCCGATCCGGCCGGGCTGTGGCGGGCGGCGAGACAGACCGATCGCGACGCCGGAGTCGTGCGCCACCCCGGGGAGCTCACCGCCGTCCTTGACCGCAGACAGGAGACGGCGCAACCGTCTGCGGTCGACGTTGACGCCCAAGTAAGGCACCGTCCCGACCGTCTGGTAGCGACGGCCGCAGGGACACCGACTTCCATTTCTTTGAGCAAGAAGCGCAAGAAGCCCGGCCTGGAGGCCGGCCAGTCCGCGGAAGATCCGGTCACGGCCGGCGATTCGCTCGCCGCGAGCCCCGTCCTTCCCGGCGCGCAGTGCCGGTTCCCGCTAGCACGTCTCCCCTTTGCCGACCAGGAGAGCGATCGGCAAACGGAGAGGTGCTCGGTGGCCGGGCGACGGCGTCTGCACGGCTCGCCGGAGCCATTCGCGGTGACAAGCGGCCGGCGGAGCCTGGAAAACCGGGGAAAAGCTCCCCAGGAGGGGGTGACCGCGTTTCTTCGCCCGGCCGCTCGGGCGTTAGAGCACCGAGGAACGTTTCAAAGACGCGCCAAACCCGTCGATCGCGACGACGGAGTAACTGACGCGGCTCGACGCCTGCCGGCGGCTTGAACGTCTTGCCCGAAGTGCAAGTGCCGAAGTGGGTGGGACCACAGTGTCGCGGACCTCAGGGGCCCGACCTCAGGGGCGCCAACCTCACGGACGCCTCCCTCACGTACGCCAACCTCGGGGGCGCCCACCTCGAGGGCGTCCACCTCGGGGGCGCCGACCTCGCGGGCGCCATCCTCGGGGCGCCCACCTCGCGGGCGCCATCCTCGCGGGCGCCGACCTCGCGCGCGCACCCTTCGCGGGCGCCGACCTCAGGAACGCCAAACTCAGGAGCGCCGACCTCAGGGGCGCCAACCTCAGGGGCGCCAACCTCATAGACGCCAAACTCAGGGGCGCCGACCTCAGGGGCGCCGACCTCAAATACGCCAACCTCGCGGACGCCGACCTCGCGCGCGCCGACCTCGCGGGCGCCCGGCTGACGTCCGAAGAAGAGAGCTGTTCATATGGATCTGGTAGCTTTCTTGATCTCTCCACTTGCGCAGGCGTCGAGACGGCCACCTTTTCGGAAGCCGACTTCCTTCCCCGGTACTTGACTGACGCGTTCGAATACGCCCACCGGACCGACTCAAGGGAAGCCGAGAGGTGGCCCTATTTCGTCTCCCGTGCGCTGAAGAGAATCAAGGCCCTGTTGGATCTCTATCCTGACTCGGTTCCACCCGACTCCCTCGTCGAGGCGATTCAGACCATCACGGCCGAGCTCATCCAGTACCTGGCGAAGCACCCCAAGGCCATGTACGAGATCAAGCCCCGGCAGTTCGAGGAGCTGATCGACGAGATCCTGGCGAGCTACGGCTGGCAGGTCCACCTGACGAAGGCGACCCGGGACGGCGGGTACGACCTCTTCGCCATCTCGAAAGACCCGGCAGGAGTCGAGACCTCCTGGATGATCGAGTGCAAGAAGTACCGCAAGGTCGGGATCGACGTGGCCCGAGCCCTCTATGGGGTCAAGACCGACCTCAAGGTCGCCAGCATGATGCTCGCCACCACCAGCTACTTCAGCCGAGACCTTCACGCCTATAAGGCGTCCCGGTATGACCTGGAGCTTCGGGACTACGAGGGGATCCTGGAGTGGCTGAACGAGTACCGGCCGAACCCGAACGGCCGGCTCTACATCAAGGACAACCGGCTGGTGATGCCGGGGGACCTGGACTTCTTGGGGGTGTCGGTGCCAAGAGTAGAAGGACCGTGGTGATTAACTCCTTCCAGACCCTTCGTCTCACCCAGGTCAACATCGCCGATAAATGTCCGGCCGAGGTCGGCGTCCCTGAGGTCGGCGTTCCAGAGGTCAGCGTTCCCGAGGGTGGCGCCCTCGAGGTTGGCGCCCACGAGGTTTGCGCGCCCGAGGATGGCGAGCACGAGGTAGGCACCCCTGAGGTCGGCGCCCGAGAGGTCGGCGCCCCAGAGGTTGGCGCCCCTGAGTTCGGCGCCCGAGAGATTGGCGCCCGAGAGGCCGGCGGCCCTGAGCGCCCGAGAGGTTGGCGTCCCCGAGGTCGGCGCCACTGAGGTTGGCGGCCCAGAGTTCGGCGGCCCAGAGTTCGGCGGCCCAGAGTTCGGCGTCCGAGAGTTCGGCGCCCGAGAGGTCGGCGTCCCCGAGGTTGGCGCCCGAGAGGTTGGCGCCCCTGAGTTCGGCGTCCTCGAGGATGGCGCGCACGAGGTTGACGGGCACGAGGTTTGGACGCACAATCGTCGGATTCTTCTCCCGCCACCTATTCCACTCCTCGACGCCTTTCTCGAGGGGTGCCAGATGCTCGTCGGTCGCCATGGTCCCTCCTTTATCGGCGGTGCCGCTCAGTCCGACGGGTAGTTCTCGACGATTCCGCCGACGAGCTTCTCGAACTGCTCGTCGAACGCCCTGGGGTCCGAGAAGTCGAGGATGTTGTAGCCCATCACCTGCCGGCGCAGAGGCCCCGGCCAGTCACAGGTCTTCCAGGCGGCGTCGAGCGCGATGGGGCAGAGGACATCGCGCTTCTCCTTCTTCTCCAGCTCACGCGCCTTCGAGACCTCCCATTCCACCCAATCACTCTCGACGGAGTTCTCCGAGAGCACGAGGAGGACAAGCGGGTTGATCCGGATCGCCTTCTCGACCTGGCGCTCTATCCGGCCGGCTTTCATGTCGTGCACGTCGCGCCAGTAGCGGATCCGCTTTTCATCGAGGCCGGCATCGAGCTTCTCGACGAACCGGGTGTCCGCATGGCTGTAGGAGATGAAGACGTGGTGGAGGACGATCGGGCTCAACGCCTTCAAGTTGACGACCTCGTAGGTGATGTCGGTCATCTCGTCGCGGGACAGGTTTGGATCCCAGAGCCTGGCGTTCTTGACCTCCCAGTCTTCGAAACCACAGCCGCAGAGAAAGGCCTCAGGGATTCTGCCCTTGGACTTCTTGAGCGTGTCGGTTCCCACAGTGGAAGGCCCACTGTGGATCGCGTCTTCCAGGCCTTTCACTCCACTCAAGTCCAGATTGGCCATAGTAGTACTACTGAAGAAGGCGCCTCCGAAGAGGGCGCCGTCGAGGTAGCCACGCTCGAGGCTGGCGCCCGCGAGGTTGGCGCCCCGAAGATCGGCGTCCGGGAGGTAGGCGTTCCTCAGATCGGCACCCCGAAGTATGGCGGCCCGGAGGTCGGCGTTTCCGAGGTAGGCGAGATTGAGATCGGCGTCACTGAGGTTGGCACGCTCGAGGTTTGCGCTCGCCAGGTCAGCGGCCACGAGGTCGGCGTTGCTGAGGTCGGCGCGCCTAAGGTTGGCGCCAGCGAGGTCAGCGCCGTCGAGGTCGGCGCTCTGGAGTTGGACTTGGCAGAGGGCCAAGTATTCGGGAAGGGGATCCTGGTTCTCTCGCCACCTATTCCACTCCTTGACACCCTTCTTGAGGATCACCAGGTGCTCGTCGTTCGCCATGGTCAGGTTACCCTCCTGCTTGGAGCCTCGAAGCGTAGTGTAGCGATGTCGCTCAGTCCGACGGGTAGTTCTCGACGATTCCGCCGACGAGCTTCTCGAACTGCTCGTCGAAGGCCCCCGGATCCGAGAAGTCGAGGATGTTGTAGTCCATGATCTGCTGCCGGAGAGGCCCCGGCCAGTCGAAGGTCTTCCAGGCCTCGTCGAGGGCGATGGGGCAGAGGACGTCGCGCTTCTCCTTCCTCTCCAGTTCGCGGGCCTTGGAGACCTCCCACTCCACCCAGTCGCTCTCGACAGAGCTCTTTGAGAGCACCAGGAGGACGAGAGGGTTGACTCGGATCGCCTTCTCGATCTGCTTCTCCATCCGTCCCGCCTTCATGTCGTGGACGTCGCGCCAGTAGCGGATCCGCTTCTTGTCGAGGCCGGCTTCGAGCCGTTCGACGAAAGTGGCGTCGACGTGGCTGTAGGAGATGAAGACGTAGTGGAGGACGATCGGGCTCAACGCCTTCAGGTTCACGACCTCGTAGGTGATGTCAGTGATCTCGTCGCGGGTGAGGTCCGGGTCGTAGAGCCTGGCGTTCTCGATCTCCCAATCGGTCAGACCACAGCCGCGGAGGAAGGTCTCGGGGATCTTGCCTTTGGACTTGGTGAGCGTGTCGGTGCCGACAGTTGAGGGGCCAGCATGATTGATCTCCGTCAGGCCCTTGACTTCGCTCAGGTCGACATCGGCGACAGAGGTCCAACCGAAAACCGCGCTTTTCGAGGTCGGCGCCGCGCAGGATGGCGAGGGGCAGGTTGGCGCCGCGCAAGCCGGCGCCGCTCAGGTCGGCGTGGCTCAGGTCGGCGCTGATCAGGTTGGCGCCGCTCAGGTCGGCGCCGATCAGATTGGCGTCGCTCAGGTTAGCTCGGAGCAGGTCGGCGCCGCGCAGGTTGGCGTGGAAGAGTTCGGCGGTGCTCAGGTCGGTACCGGCCAGCCTGGCGCGGATCAGTTCGGCGTCGCGTAGGTTGGCGGTGCTCAGGCTGGCGTGGTGCAGGTCGGCGGTGCTCAGGTCGGCGCCGCTCAGGTCGGAGTCGAACAGGTTAGCGCGGAGCAGGTTGGCGCCGATCAGGCTGGCCCCGCATAGTTCGGCGCCGCTCAGTTCGGCGTGGCGCAGGTCGGTGCCGCTCAGTTCGGCGCCGCTCAGTTCGGCGGCTTCGAGATTCGGTCGCTCACCCGGATTCTCTTTCCGCCACCGGTTCCAGACCTCGACGCCCTTCTTAAGGATCACCAGATGTTCGTCGTTCGCCATGAGGGTCCCTCCTGAGTGCTCAGCCCGGCCGGTAGTACTCGACGATCCCGCCGACAAGCTTCTCGAACTGCGCGTCGAACGCTTCAGGTTCCGAGAAGTCGAGGATGTTGTACTTCTCGATCTGCCGACGGAGAGATCCTGACCAGTCGCAGGTCTTCCACGCGTCGTCGAGGGCAATGGGGCAGAGCACGTCTCGCTTTTCCTTTTGCTCCAGCTCGCGGGCTTTCGAGACCTCCCACTCCACCCAGTCACTTTCGACGGACTGTTCCGAGAGCACGAGAAGGACCAAGGGATTGGCTCGGATCGCCTTCTCGATCTGCTTCTCCAGCCGGCCGGCTTTCAAGTCGTGGACTTCGCGCCAGTAGCGGATGCGCTTCTTGTCGAGGCCGGCCTCCAGCTTCTCAACGAACGTGGTGTCGGCGTGGCTGTAGGAGATGAAGACGTGGTGGAGGACGATCGGGCTCAACGCCTTCAGGTTGACGACGTCGTAGGTGATGTCTGTGATCTCGTCGCGGGTGAGATCCGGGTTCCAAAGCTTGGTTGCCTGAATCTCCCAGTCGGTCAGGCCACAGCCACGGAGGAAGGCCTCGGGTATCTTGATCTTACCTTTGGACTTGGTGAGAGTGTCGGTGCCGACAGTTGAGGGCGCCTCATGCCAGATCTCGGCCAGTCCCTTGGTTTCGCGCAGGTCGACATCAACGACAGAGGTATAACCGAACCGGGCGCCGCTCAGGTCGGCCTCGCTCAGTTTGGCGCCACGCAGGTTGGCGTAGAACAGGTTGGCGTCGCTCAAGTCGGCGCCGCGCAGGGTGGCGCCGCTCAGGTCGGTGTAGCTCAGGTTGGCGTGGAACAGGATGGCGCTGAGCAGGTTGGCGTCGCTCAGTTTGGCGTCGCTCAGGTTGGCGCCGCTCAGTTTGGCGTCGCTCAGGTTGGCGCCGAGCAGGATGGCGATGCTCAGTTTGGCGCTGCGCAGGTTGGCGCCGCGCAGGTTGGCGCCGAGCAGGTTGGCGTAGACCAGGTCCGGCTGTTCACCGGGATTCTCTCCCCGCCACTTGTTCCACTCCTCAACGCCCTGCTTGAGGATGGTCAGGTGGTCTTCGTTCGCCATGCCGGTCAGTCCCCAGCACTTTCTTCGTCGCCGAGCGCCAGCTCCGCCAGGTCAGCCACCAGATCCGGCAGGTCGAGCGCCGCTTCCTCGCCCTGGGCGAGCTCGACGGCAGCCATCTGGTTGACTAGATCCCAGAGCACCGCTCGTCCAGAAGGCCGGTCCTGGAATCGTCGGCAAGAAAAGCACGCCGAGCCGCCCGGGGGGACGGCAAGCTGACCGCCGCAGTGGGAGCACGCCGTCCATCCAAAGGGGCCGAGCCGCCGCTCGGGCGTCAGGCTCATGCGGTCACGTCCTTCGTCGTGCGCCATGCCGGAATACCTCGAAACCGATCCGGTCGAAAGGGGGCGACTTGATCGGCCAGGGTTAGTGTACTAGAGAGCTTCGAGCGCTCAGAGATGCCTAGTCCCAGGATCGGCGCGAGTCTGTGTAAATTCTGTAAAATCTCGTCCTCCGATGTGGTGAGCCGCTCGGCAGAGGCTGTAGGCTGGATTCAGGGTGCCTCTTCGGCCCGCCCTGGACGGCCTCCGCCGCCTCTCTGAGCCTTGCCCACCCCACAGACCTACCTGGAGTCCTTGATGCAGCGAGCCCTCTTGATCCCCTGCCTCGTCCTTGCCCTTCTGGCGACGCCAGGCTGCAACAAGGACGTTGCCGACAGCGGTGGCGCCTCCCCCGAGCACGGACGCGGCGCCTCCCGCGAAGGTGGCGGCCACCCCGGCGGTGAAGCCGGCAAGGCGCCGGAAGGCGATCGAGCGTCAAGCGATCGCCGTCAGGGCGGCCCGCCCGGAGGACGCCAGGGCGGCGGCGATCGGCGCAGCGGCGGCGGATCATGGGGCGGTGGCCCCCCGGGCGGCTTCGGCGAACCCGAGGCCGCGGTGCCCGTCGAGGTGACGCCGGTGGCCCGGCGGTCGATCTCGTCGTTCCTGGAAACCAACGGCACTCTGGAGGCCGAGAACGACGTCGAGCTCGTGGCCCGTACGTCGGGTCCCATCGTCGAGCTCCTAGTGGAGGAGGGCGACAGGATGCGCGCCGGCGACCTCCTCGCACGGATCGACCCAGCCGAGAGCCGGGCGCGCATGGAGATCTCCCGCCTCAACCTGGCGGAGCGCAAGATCGCCTACGAACGAGCCAAGGAGCTCTTCGAAAGCGCGCTCCTTTCCCAGGAAGCCTACGACCAGGCCCTGTCGGCCTACGAGTCGGCCCAGGCCCAGTTCGAAGGCGACCAGATCCTCTTCAGCTACACCGAGGTCAAGGCGCCCTTCACGGGCACGATCGTCACCCGCCACGTCAAGCTCGCGCAGACGGTGAGCAACAACCAGGCGCTTTTCCGCATCACCGACTTTGATCCGCTGCTCTGCCCGATCCAGGTGCCGGAGCGTGAGCTGCCGCGCCTGAAGGTCGATCAGCCGGCCTACGTGGAGGTCGAGGCCTGGCCCGAGAGGCGCTTCCAGGCCCGGGTGCTGCGCATCAGCCCCGTGGTCGACGCCGCCACCGGGACGGTCAAGGTCACCCTCGAGGTGAGCGTCGATGGGAAGCTCCGGCCGGGGATGTTCGCCGGGGTGTACCTGGAGACCGAGAAGCGTCCGGACGCCCTGGTCATCCCCCGCACGGCCCTGTCGCTCGAATCGATCGGCGACACGGTCTACGTCGCGATCGGTGACAAGGCGGCGCGCCGCGAGGTGGAGCTCGGCTTCCAGGAGGGCGACGCCGTCGAGATCGTCAGGGGGCTGGAAGAGGGCGAGAACGTGATCGTGATCGGCCAGGACGGCTTGAGCGACGGGACGCCCATCCAGGTCCTGGCGGTCACCGGAGGCGCTGCGCCCGCGTTTTCCGGGGGACCTCCTGCCGGCGGCGGCCGTCCCGGCGGCTGGCGAACCGGTCCTCCGGGCGGAGAGGGAGCGCCGGCTTTCACCGGCCGCGGCGGACCGGGCGCGGGACCTCCGGACGGCCCTCCCGGCGGCGGCCGCCCCGGCGGCTTCGGCCGTGGCGGTGGACGCGGCTTCGATCCTTCGAACATGACACCCGAGCAGCTTGAGCGGATCAAGGAGAGGATGCGCTCACGCGGCATGACCGACGAGCAGATCGAGGAACGGCTGAAGAGCATGCGTGAGCGTTCCGGGGGCGGAGGCGGGCGCTAGGAGGCCTTTGGGCATGGATTTCATGCCCAAGAGCCTCCGGTACCGTCCCCTTGGGGGGAACGAGGGGGGAAGACACCAGCCATGAAAATCATCCTCTTCTCGACGCGCCGCCCGGTCAGCGTCTTCATCTTCTCCGTGGCGGCCGTGGTCTTCGGCCTCGTGGCTTTCCGGCAGCTGGCGACGGACCTCCTGCCCGACATCACCTATCCGTCGCTCACCGTCCGCACGATCTACGAGGGCACGGCGCCGATCGAGGTCGAAAGCTTGATCACGCGGCCGATCGAGAACTCGGTCGGCGTCGTCAACGACGTCGTGCGGGTGACCTCGTCGTCACGGATCGACACGAGCGAAGTGACCCTCGAGTTCAGCTGGGGCACGAACATGGACCTCGCGGCGCTCGAAGTCCGGGAGCGCCTCGATGTCCTGAACCTCCCGTTCGAAGCCGATCGACCGATCCTGCTGCGCTACGACCCGTCGCTCGATCCGATCGTCCGGATCGGGCTTTCGGGTCAGCAGGACCTGGTGCGTCTGCGGCTGCTGGCGGAAGAGCAGGTCAAGCGCGCGCTGGAGCGCATCGAGGGCGTGGCGGCGGCGGTGGTCTCCGGCGGTTTGGAAGAGGAGATCCAGGTCGAGATCGACGAGCGGCGCCTCGCCAACCTCGGCTGGAGCGCCGACCGGCTGATCAACCGCCTCCGGGCCGAGAACGTCAACCTGACCGGCGGCCAGCTGCGCGACGGGCAGACCGAGTACCTGGTACGGACCGTGGGCGAGCTCAAGCGCCCCGACGAGCTCAACGACATCGTCATTTCTGCGAACGGCGGCGCCGTGATTCGCCTTCGCGACGTGGCCCGGGTAGTACGCGGTCACAAGGAACGCGAGATCATCACCCGGATCAACGGCCAGGAGAGCGTCGAGGTGGCGATCTTCAAGGAAGGCGGGACCAACACGGTCAACGTCTCCGACCTGGTCAAGGAGGGGCTTGAGGATCTCCGCGAGCGGTTGGTCAAAGTCGACCCGAGCCTCGAGCTGACGGTCGTGACCGACCAGGCACGCTACATCCGGCAGTCGGTCCGCGAGGTGCTCCAAACGGCGCTCTGGGGCGGCGCGCTCGCCATCCTCGTGCTCTTTTTCTTCCTGCGCAGCTGGAAGACGACGCTGATCATCAGTGTGGCGATCCCGATCTCGGTGGTGGCGACGTTTTTCCTCATGTACGTCGGCGACATCTCCTTGAACATCGTCTCGCTCGGCGGCCTGACGCTCGGCATCGGGCTCCTGGTCGACAACGCCATCGTCGTCCTGGAGGCGATCCAGCGCAAGCGCGAAACCGGCATGGACGACATCTCGGCCGCCGACGCCGGGGCCTCGGAAGTGGCGCGGGCGGTGGTGGCCTCGACCCTGACGACGATTTGCGTCTTCGTCCCCATCGTCTACGTCGAGGGTATCGCCGGCCAGCTTTTTGGCGACCAGGCCCTGACGGTGACCTTTTCGCTCGTCGTCTCGCTCTTGGTCGCCCTGACGGTGATTCCGATGCTCGCGTCGCGGCACCTGGCCCAGGTCGCCGACGTCGAGGACCCGGCTCCACCGGCGCCGCCGGAGGAGCTCGGTGGCTGGGCCTTGGGGCGCTACCGTCTCCTCTCTCCGTTGCGCTGGTTGAAGGCCGGGATCTTTTTTGTCGCCGTGTGGCTGGTGCGCGCCGTCGGCCTCCTGGCGAGTCTTTTGGGCCGTCTCGTGGGGTTGGTTCTCTGGCTGCCGCTCAAGGTCTTCGGCTTCGTCTTCGACGGCTTGCCGGCGATCTACGGCCGGGTGCTCGACCGGGTGCTGCGCCATCCCTTGGTGACGATCACGGCCGCGGTCGTGCTCTTCGTGGGGAGCTTGCAGCTGGTCCCGCACCTCGGCCAGGAGCTGGTGCCGGAGATGATCCAGGGCGAGTTTTTCGCCAACCTGGAGCTGCCGCCGGGCACCCAGCTCGACGTGACCCAACGGCGCCTCGCCTCGCTCGAGCGCACAGCGATGTCGCTCGACGGCGTCTCGACGGTCTATGCGCTGGCGGGGACGTCGAACGAGCAGGGGGGTGTCGTGGGCGACCGCCGCGAGCACATCGGCCAACTGACCGTGATGGTCGAGCCGCCGACCTCGGAGGAGAAGGAGGAGGCGATGATGGAGATCCTCCGCCAGGCCTTCGACCGCCAGCCTCACCTCGAGTACCGCTTCGGCCGACCGTCCTATTTCAGCTTCCGGACGCCGATCGAGGTGGAGATCCGGGGTTACAACCTAAACCTTTTAAAGCGCCTTGCCGACACGCTCCTCGTCCGTTTCCAAGGGGTCGAGGGACTGACGGATTTGAAGTCGACGACCGAGGGCGGGAACCCCGAGCTACAGATCTCTTTCGACCGCGAGCGCCTGGCGGCCCTGGGCCTCGACCTAAACGGCGTGGCCTCGGTGGTTCGCACCAAGGTGCAGGGGACGGTGGCGACCGACATCCAGCGCGAGGACCGCTCGATCGACATCCGACTGCGCGCCAAGGAGGAGGACCGCGACAGCGTCCGGGACCTCTTGAAGCTGAACGTCCACCAGAACGGCAAGACGGCAATTCCGCTCTCCGCGGTGGCCAGGGTCGAGGAGGTGGAGGGTCCGGCGGAGATCCGCCGCGCCGAAGGCGACCGGGTGGCGGTGATCACCGCCAACCTCGTGGGACGCGACCTCGCCGCCGCGACGGCCGACATCCTGGAGATCCTCGAGGCGATGGAGCTGCCCTCGGGCTTCGACTACCGGATCGGCGGCCAGCGCCAGGAAATGGAGACCTCGTTCGAGAGCATGCGGCTGGCGATCGCGCTGGCGATCTTCATGGTCTATCTCGTCATGGCGTCGCAGTTCGAGTCGCTTCTGCATCCTCTCGTGATTCTCTTCAGCGTGCCGTTCTCGCTCATCGGAGTCCTAGCGACGCTCTACCTCTTCCAGATCACGGTCTCGATCGTCGTCCTGATCGGGGTGATCTTGCTGGCAGGGATCGTCGTCAACAACGCCATTATCCTGATCGACTACACGAACCAGCTCCGCCGCAGCGGCATGGAGAAGCTCGCGGCGCTGCGCCAGGCGGGCCAGGTACGGCTGCGTCCGATCCTGATGACGACGGCGACGACGGTCCTCGGCCTTCTGCCGATGGCTCTGGGCCTGGGGGAGGGGAGCGAGCTCCGTACGCCCATGGCGCTGACGGTGATCGGCGGCCTCTTGGTGTCGACACTCCTGACGCTTCTCATCATCCCGACGGTCTACAGCGTCCTCGACCGGGGCAAGTAGGGCAGGCTCTGCCTGAACCGCCGGAGAGCGCGAATCAGCGGCGATTCTCACTCCGAAGTGGCTTCTCGTGTAACCTTCCCTAGTTACTCTCGTATGTAGAGTATTGACGGCCCAATGCCGGGCCGTGTCCAAGGAGGTGTCGATGCCTGGAGTCTTCCTCGGCGAATTCGAGCTCTACGTGATGCTGGCGATCGCCCAGCTGCGCGACGGCGCCTACGGCGGGGCCGTGCGCAAGGAGATCGAGCGGCGGACCCGACGGCGCACGGCCGTCGGGGCGCTTTACGCCACCCTCGACCGCTTGGGGGAGAAGGGCTTCCTCGCTTTTGAGGTGCCGACGCCCGAGCCGAGCCAACGGGGACGGCCTCGCAAGTACTGCCGCTTGACCCCGGCGGGAGAGAAGGCCTTGTCGCACTCGACCGCCATGCTCCAGCGCATGATGGACGGCCTCGTCTTCGCCCCGGAGGCGTGATGCGCTGGCGTTTTCGTCCTTCGACCGAGCCGCCGCGCGTCGCGCAGCTCCTGGTGGCTCTGGTGACGCCGCCTGACGAGCGGCAGGTCCTGCTGGCGGACCTCCAGGACGAGTTCGAGGAGCTCGTGGCGGCCGCGGGGACCGACTCGGCGCGGCATACCTACTGGGAGCAGGTCCGGGGCTCGATCGCCCCGGGTCTCGGCTGGCGTCTCGGGCAATTCGGCTGGCGGCGCGGCGCGTTGGGCTGGCTGTCGCGCGTCCCGGCGTGGTGGCGTCCGGCGCCCGAGGTACCCACCGACGCCCACAACCGAGGAGAGAACATGTCCGACTACTTAAACGACGTCAAGCTGGCGTTGCGCAGTCTCGCGAAGAGTCCGGTGGTCTTCGCCGTGGTGGTCCTGTCGCTGGCCATCGGCATCGGCGCCTCGACGACGGTTTTCAGCATGGTCAACGCTTTCCTGCTGCGGCCGGCGTCAACGGAGCTTCCCGACGACTACGTCGCGATCTTCACCTCCGACAGCGACGGTCGCCTCTACGGTGACACCTCCTACCCGGACTACCTCGATATGCTCGACGGCGTCGAAGCGATCGAGAGCACGTTCCTGCACCGCGTCGGCGGCGTCGAGCTCGACGACGGCGGCGGTCGCAAGCGGCTGCTGGTGGAGATCGTCGGCGGCCGTTATTTCGAGCTCATGCGGCTGCCGCTCACCCTGGGCCGCGGCTTCACGGCCGAGGAGAACGCGATCGGCAGTGCCGAGCGCCTGGTGGTGCTGAGCCACCACCTCTGGCAGCAGCGTTTCGGCGCCGATCCGGAGGTCCTCGGACGCACGGTCCGCCTGGACGGTCATCCCTACGCGGTGGTCGGGGTGGGACCGAAAGGATTCCTGAGCCGGCTTTTCGGCCTGCGTATCGACGCCTGGGTGCCGATGGGTGTCCCGGGCGGCATCTACCACGTGCGGCCGAGCGGCCTCGCCGACCGGTGCGACCGCCAGTACCGGGTGCTGGCGCGTCTGAAGCCGGGCGCGAGCTTCGTCCAGGTAAAGGCCCAGCTGGAGCTCCTGGCGCCGCGGCTCTACGGCGAGTATCCCGAGGCCTGGTCGGACTCGCGCGGCAAGGCCCGGACGTTCGTCGTCTTGCCGCAGGAGGAGGCGCTCGTGCCCGAGGACATGCGTGCCGGCCTGGGAGGTATTTTCGCCGTCTTGCTCCTGGGCACGGGACTGATCGTCCTGATCGCCTGCTCCAACGTCGCCTGCATCTTTCTGGTGCGCGTCAACCTGCGGCGCCGGGAGATGGCGATGCGCCTGGCGCTTGGCGCGGGACGCCGGCGCCTGGTCCTGACGCTGCTCGTCGAGAGCCTCGTGCCGGCGCTTCTGGCCGGCGTCCTGGGGAGCTTCCTCGCCTCCTGGGCTTGCGCCGCGATGGGCTCGATCGAGCTTCCCTCGGGCATCCCCATCCCCTTGCAGTTCGACTTCCAGCTCGACTACCGGGTGCTCGGCTTCGCGTTCGTGCTGTCGGTCCTGACGAGCCTTCTCTTCGGCCTGGCGCCGGCGCTTGAGGGGGCGTCGCCGGATCTCGTGACCTCGCTCAAGGCCGACCAGGGGACCGGCGAACGGCGTCCCGGCGGCCGGCGATCCGGCGGCCGGCGATCCGGGCGGATGCGGCTGCGCCGTTTCCTGGTCGTCGTCCAGGTGGCGGCGGCGCTCGTCTTCGTCGTCGGGTCGGGGCTCATGCTGCGCAGCGTCGAGGCCGCGTCGTCGCTGGAGGTTGGCCTCGACGTCGAAAACAACGCCGTCATGGCCCGAGACCTTCCAGAGAGCCGTTTCAGCGACGAAGAGACCGCCCGCTACATGACCGAGATCGTCGAGCGGCTGCGCCGTCGTCCAGACGTGGAGGACGCACAGCTGGCGCTTTCAGCCGAGCTTTCGATCATGGCCTCGGTCTACCAGGCGGTGGTCGAAGTCGACGGCTACGAGCGCGGCGAGGAGGAGAGCACGGCCTTTTCCCACAACGCGGTGACGCCGGGCTACGTCGAGATGATGGGGATTCGCCTTCTCCGCGGCCGTACGATCGAGGACCGCGACCGACCTGGAGCGGCGCTCGCGGCGGTCGTCAACCAGGCTTTTGCCGAGCGCTTCTGGCCGGGCGAGGACGTCCTGGGACGGAGCTTCCGCACCGCGGTGGCGGAGAGCGAGGCGGAAAGCGCCGCCGGGCGCACCTATGAGGTGGTCGGCGTGGTGGCCGACGGCCGCTACACGACGCTCGACAGCGATTCGACTCCCTTCTTCTGGACGGCCTTGCATCAGGCCTGGGACCAGCGGGTGATGATCCACGTCCGCGGCCGTACGAGCGCCGCCGACGCCCTGCGGGCGCTCAGCGAAGAGGCGACGCTCGAGCCGGGCGAGTCCATGTGGATCCTGCCGACGACCTACGAGAAGCTCATCTCGATCCATCTCGTCGGATCGCAGCTGATGTCGCGGCTCCTCGGCTGGGGCGGGCTTTTCGCCCTGGTGCTGGCGGTCATGGGGATCTACGGCATCGTGTCGTTCACCGTCACCCAGCGGACGCGGGAAATGGCGATTCGTCAGGCCCTGGGGGCGCGTCCGGATCAGGTGGTCCGGGAGGTGGTCGGCGACGGGGTACGTCTGTCCCTCTGGGGGCTCGCGGCGGGCTTCGCGGTGGCGTTGCCGCTCGCGGCGCTGGCGCGCAGCGACCTCTACGGCTTGAGCCCCCTCGATCCGGTGGCGGTGGGCGGCAGCGCCGTCGTGCTGCTGAGCGCCGCGATTCTGGCTAGCGCCGCCCCGGCGCGCCGGGTGTCGGGGACCGACCCGATGAACGCGCTCCGCGACGAGTAGGCGCGGCGGATCCCGCCGGGCTCCGGGGGAGCAGATAGGGCTTTTCGACGAGTGAGAAGACGATGCTGACGCGAGACCAGGCCAGGCGCTTCTACGACCGGTTCGGTGCCCGGTTCGTCAAGAGCAGGTTTGAGCCGACGCTCCGCGTCGGCACTCTCCGCCGACGCTCTGCGTCGTCTTCCATGGCTGGCCTCTACCCTCGGCGTTGGCCCTTCTCACGAAAACGACATAGAGTACGGCCATGTCTGAGATCTGGAATTCATGGACGCTGGCCTTTGTCCTCCTACACCCTGTTGTCCTCCGGGGCGTCGGCGACGCCGGGCGGGCTCAGGCGATCCTCGACCGCGCAACGGCCGCCTATGGCAAGGCCCGGCAACCGTGAGCCCCTCTATCCCGGTCCTCGATGGCGGTGCCTTGTCCGTCGGCGGCGAGCCGGAGCTGTCGGAGGTCGACGTTGCCTGATATCAAGTGCCCCTATCCGGGCCTCGCGTCCTATACCGAGGAGGAGGCACGCTTCTTCTTCGGCCGTGAGCGCGAGACGCAGCAGATCCTCGACCAGCTCGACACCACACGCCTGACGCTTCTCTACGGCGAAAGCGGCGTCGGCAAGAGCTCGGTGCTGCGTGCCGGGGTCATGGCGCGGCTTCGCGGGCCAGACGAGGGTGCTGCCGGTCCCGAACGAGTCGCGGTCTATTTCAAGGACTGGCAGGGCGACGCGATCGCCCTCTTGACAGCGGCTGTCGACGAGGCCGTCGCGACGGCTCGCCCCGGCTCGGAATCGCCTGCCGCAGTCGCCGTCACAAGCTTCGCGGACTACCTTCAGTCGGTTGCTCGCCGGCATGAAATCGAGCTGATCGTCGTCCTCGACCAGCTCGAGGAGTACTTCGTCTACCACGGTGACGAGGAGGTGGAGGACGGCTCCCTGGCCGGCCAGCTCCTCGAGGCGATCCGCCGTCCGGCTCTGCCGGTTCGATTCCTGGCGGCATTGCGCGACGACACCCTCTCGCGACTCGACCGCTTCCGGCCCTTGATCCCGGATCTCGAGGTCGGCTCTCTGCGTCTTCGACCCCTGGAGGGCGACGCGGCCCGAGAAGCGATCGTCCAGCCCGTCCGGATGTACGACTCGTTGAAGCCGGAAGAGCGGCGGTACGGCGGTATCGAGATCGAGCCTGCCCTCGTGGACAAGGTGATCGACCAGGTCCGCCGCGGGCGGCTGTCGATGGACGAGTCCGGCCAGGGCCGCTCGGCGGACCTCGGGGGCTGCGAAGCCGTCTTCCTCCAACTGGTCATGACCCGGCTCTGGCGCCGTGAGATCGAGACCGCCTCGCGAACGCTCTGGGCCAAGACCCTGGACGAGCTTGGAGGAGCGGCGGCGATCGTCCACAGGCATCTCGAGGAGACCCTGGCGGCACTCTCCGCGGAGGAGCGCGAGACCTGCGCCTTGATGTTTCCGCATCTGGTGACCCCGACGGGAGCGAAGGTCGCCTGCTCGGTCGAAGAGCTCGCCGAGCACGCCCGGACGACCCCCGAGAGCCTGGAGAAGCTGCTGGACCGGCTCGCGGGCGACGAGATGGGGATCCTCACGCCAGCGACACCCGGCGGAGCGGACGCCCCAAGCTACGAGATTCGCCACGACGCCCTCGGGGCCGCGCTCCTGCAATGGCGCCGGCGCTATCGCCGGCACACGGCGATCCTCGGGTATGAGGCCGAGGCGGCGCGCTGGGGCGTCAAGCTCGAGGAGGAGCGCCAGAGGGGGCGGCAACTGCGCTGGTTGGTGAGCGCGCTTGTCGTCATGGTCGTCGCGTCGCTGGGTGCGACCCTTTTCGCGGCCTGGCAGGTCCAGGAGGCCCGGAGGGCTACCGAGGCGGCCGGAGGTGCCGGAGCCGCCGAGATCCGCGAGCTGCGCTCGGCGGCCGAGGAACGCGACCAGGCGCGAGCCGAGTCCCAGCGCCTCGCGGACGAGCTAAGCGCAGCCGTCGCCAACGAGCACAGGTTGCGCGAGAGGATCGAGAGCTACGAGAGGCTGCTCGAAGATTCGCAATCCACGTTGCGCTCCCTGGAGCCGCAGGGCGGAGCCGCGCGACAGGACCTTCGACAGCTGGAAGCCAATATGCAGGCGGCGATCGACGAAGCCGAAACGCTCCGCGAGCAGCTCAACGAAGCCGACGCCAGGTACAGGGAGTTCCAGGACCTGGAAGAGACTCCCGGATCCGGAGCCTCCGCCGGCAAACCGAACCTTGCCGAAGCGATTCGAAAGCTTGAAAAGGAAAGAAACGAGCTCAGGGAAGAGCTGGAGGACGAGAAAAGATTACGGACGGCCCTGGCCGATCAAACCGTCGGCCTGGCGCGGTGGAACGACATCCTGGGGCGGACGGTGAGCGAGCTCCGAAAATACCTCGAAGAAAATGCCGACGGTGTTTTCGTGGAGCTGGCTGAGCGGCGCCTCGACGCTTTCGACGGCATGGCGCTCGTTTTGATGGCGCTCGAAGGCCTCGGCGGCGCGGACGCCGTCGATGGTGTCCAATCTATCGACCTGAGGGGTGAAGCCTTCTATCCTCGTCTTCAACAGTCGGTCGCCGTCCGCTTTTTCTTCGAGCTTCCGGATCGTCTCTATCTTCAGCTCCACACGGTCCCCGATCCGATCGTCCTCGTGGCCGTGGGCGATCAGAGTTTCCGTCAGATGAACGGTGAGGCGCGAAAGCTCTTACCGGTCGAGAAGCGTTTGCTCTCGGTCTTCAGAGAGAATCCCTTCTCGGCGTTGCAGCGGCGCCAGGAGGAAGACCTGCTCGTCGGTTCCGTCGAGATGCGCGAGGTCGACGGTGCCACGGTGGCCTGGGTCGCCTACGAAGCTCGAGGCGAGATGTTCGGCCTGGGAGTGGATCCTGGAAGCGGCGAGGTGAAAGGCCTCTCCTTTCTGCGCCGCGGCGAAGAGGGGCGCCGCGACGAGATCTCCCAGGTCTACTCGAAGCGCGGCACGGTCGAAGGCGTGGAGGTCGCCTACTCCGTCGTCTTTGCCATGAACGGCGAGATCGTACTCGATCTGACGGTCGAATCGATCCGGGTGAACGATCCTTTCGACGACGTGCCGTCCGAGGTGTTGGAGCAGGTTCGTTAGGGGAGACAAAACCCGTTTCACCGGCTCGATACCGTCCTTCTGACTCTGGGTGGCAAGGTCAAGCAGAGAGCGCCGGTGAAAACCGGCAGAGTGTAGGA
>CBDUYN010000069.1:0-45450 GCA_965371445.1 uncultured bacterium
CGTCGGACCTGTGGGAGGTTCGAGGGCAGCGGCCAGAGCGTTCTTTGACACCCAACCTATGGTTTCCGGCTCTGCGAGCGCGGGATAGGAGAGGGTGTATCTCGATGATCAGGAGTGGGAGGAAGACGGCGGCTTGAAGCAAACTCGAACGCGAAATTTCGGGCCTTTTCATCTAAGTGCCCCCCACTTCTGAAGAAGTGGGGGGCACCTAAAAGTCGCCCCCCACTTCTGAAGAAGTGGGGGGCACCTAAAAGTCGGGGGGCACCTAAAAGTCGCGATCACGCTCGGCACAAGGCTCCCTTGCGGGAGATGACGAGCGGGGTCGAGGCGGTAGCCGCGCTCCGCGGCCTCGCGCAGACGACGCGAGCCCCTCTCGTGCTCGTCCTCGAAGTCCTTGTAGTCGTCGCGCATCTTCTGGCGGACCTCGGGGCAGTCCGCGAGAAAGAGCATCGGCGCCGGGGACTTCTTGCTCCGGCCGACCGGCTGACACGGATCCTGGGCCAGGATCCTCTCCACACCCAGGGCCTCACGGTCGCCCCGCGCGGCGGCGCCCTCCTCCTCGAGCTCCCAAAGGATCTCGGCGATCATCGCCTGGTACTCCTCCGGCGAGTCGTCCTGGTAGGCCGGCATCTGCTGGAGATCGATCTCGTAACGCGTCGCGAAGTCGTACTTCCCGAACTCAATGCCGCGGCTGCGTACGTAGTGCTCCTTCGTGCGGTTGAACCAGGTTCCAACGACCGGCTCACCGTGAAGGAGAGCCCGGGCTGAAAACAGGAGACTTACCACTCGGCTGGCACCTTAGAGGCAGCAGACGAAGATCAACAGCAGGACCAGCGGCACCAGGAACGCCAGACGCTCGGTGGCCTGCCGCAGGTTCTCGAACTGTCCGCCCCACGCCAAGCTCCAGCCCGGCGGCAGCTCGACGTCGCGTTCGACGGCCTGGCGGGCGTCGGCGACGACCCGCTGACGGTTGATCTGCGCCGGACCTCGGTGACCTCGATCGTGGCCAGCTGCGCCAGGGGGATCATCCGCGGCGGCCCGCCCGGCTCGGCCGCCGGCGCGGCGACCCGGAGCTCGCCGACCCGCGCCCCCGGCAGCAGCAGGCTCGCCAGTGCCGGGACGAGGGTCACACGCGCGCGGGGAGGGCGACGCAGCGCCCACCTTGAGCCTCCGGAGAGCCTCGCCAAGCCTGGCGAAGCCCCGCGTGACGGCTAGGGGCACTCGCGGCAGATCCGTCCGGCCCCTTTCAGGCAAAGCGTACCCTCCCGGTTCAGGCAGCAACCCGGCTCACACCCGCAGCGGATGCAGTTGTAGGCGACCTCGGTCCCGGCCAAGATCTCGTCGAGCACCCTTTCGGTCGACATGAGCCATGGCGAAGAATCCTTGGAGACGAGCTCACAGGCCGCAGGAGGCTCGAAGGGCTCTTGCGGTTCGGCGTTCTCGACCGCGGGAGGCTCGAAGGGCTCTTGCGGTTCGGCGTTCTCGACCGTCGCCGTGCCTTTGGCAGTGACGTCGCTGTCGTCCACTGTTGCCACGGCCAGGATCGGGAGTGAGAGGAAAAGTGCGAGGACCAGGCTGAGCTTCTTCATCGTCTCTCCTTTCAGGTTCGGACAGCCTCCAAGCCCGGCGCACGGCGCGGCCTCTTGGCGCGACGCCCCCGAGCTCATGAAGAGTCCCGAGTTGATAGGCTCAGTGTAGCCGAAAGCGAGCCGTCTGGGCAAGCAAAGCCTGCCCTGGCCCGGGCCGCCCGGGGCAGGGGACGCCAGGGGCCTGCCGCAGGTTGATTACCCGGCCGCGGGAGCGCCTGCCCCTCTTGAGGCCCTCTTGAGGTGCCACCCACTTCGAAAGCCCTTTGTTTTCAGTAATTTACGAGGCCCCTGGCGTGCCGTGAGACGCTCCGCGAGCTGAAAAGCGAGCTTCGCGAGCGGGATGATCGCCTGAGCGGCCAGATTTGACCGAGATTTAGTCTCGAGATCGCCTCGGACGGCGCTCGTCGGACCTTCAGGACTCAAAAATGACGATATCGCACGGAGCGAGACGCAACTCTACCTGGCCGAGGCCGCAGAAGCCCTCAGCCAGCCGACGGCATGGCTCCTTTGAGGTGCCAGCCACTTCGCAAAGCGAAACCCGTCGCGGCGCTGTCGCGCCGCAGAACAGCGCAGAACGGTGGCGCTGGCTCGCAGACGCTCACCAGGAGACCACCGGCTGCCGAAAACGTCTTCGCAGTGTGCGCAATCATCACCTGCTCAGAGTACTTCATTCCGGGCTCCGAGGCAAGCTCTCCGCGGCCCCGCGCCAGCGCTGAGTTATTGTCCGAAGTTGTGGATCGGGCCGAGCTGAGATCGGCTGGTTGCAGTAGATCCCTCTCCTCCTTTCACCGGAAAGGAGATCGAGATGAACGAAAGCAGAGGACGTATGACCCCCTACTCGATGAAGGCGGAACGCATGCAGAGGCGTGTTTTGCCCCCACCCTCGGTGAGGAGAGGGCATAATCAGGCGATCCGGATGAGCTACTGGCGGCGGATCTCACGGATCGGGACGTTGGGGGCGCGGTGATGCACAGCGACACGACAGCGGCCGAGCTGAGGCGTTGCTTGCACCAGCTCGTGCCCGCCCTTCCTAGGAACAAATCCGGTTCCCGCCTCGTTTCCGCCTGCTCGACCGTTCCTTCCGGGAGGCGGCTTTAGCCGTCTTTTCATCTATAGCACGGGCCTTTAGGCCCGTTGCGGAGGTCGGCCGCGCCTCGACAGACCGTCGTGCTTCAACCGACCGCCATACCTCGCGCCGCCCCCGCGCGGGGCTAAAGCCCCGTGCTATAGATGAAAAGAACCCTGAAGGGTCCTCCCAGAGGGAGCCAAGCCTGCCTTGTTCCTACCTGCTATGCCGTCGCGTAGCGACGTACGATGCTCTTGAGGTGCCATCCACTTCGCCAGGAAGCACGCTGACTCTCTCACCCAGTCAGACTACTCGCAAGGATTCGAAAGTGGACGTGGAGAGGCGATTTTTGGATCATCTCTACCGCCAGGTGGACCTGCGCTATCGTCCTGGTGCCCTGTTCGAGGCTCAAGTGGACCATGGTACCCGCGCAGTTTGGCCGGTTAGTACCGTCACCACTTGACAGCTTTTCCTGTATTGACAAGAATTCCTGTCAAATGGACACCTCGAACGACGACTCCTACTACGAGCTACCGCTCGTCCAAATCCTCAGCGATCCCAAGATCGCGGCCCTGGCCCTGAAGACGCCTCGGCCGGCCATCCTTGCCGCCTTGCGGACGCCGGACTCCGCCAGTGGCCTGGCGCGGCGCCTGGAGCTTTCGCGCCAGCGTCTCAACTACTACCTCCGAGAGCTTGAGACAGCTGGGCTCGTGCAAGTCGTCGAAGAGCGGCAGCGACGCGGCTGCACGGAGCGCCTCCTGCTGGCCTCGGCCCACACCTTCCTGCTGAGCCCTGACCTTCTGGGCGATCTCGGCGTCGTCTCCCCCGAGGGGCTCGACCGGTACGGATGGCCGTTTCTCGCCATCCTCGCCGGACGCACGCTCCGGGACCTCGCCGTCCTCCGCGAGACTCACGGTGACGAGGTCCCGGCTCTGAACCTCCCTACGCGGGTCCGGTTCAGCTCCTCGGCGGCGTTCCAGGGCTTCGTCGATGAGCTCAGCGAGGAGATCGGCCGTCTCCTGGCGAAGTACCACGACGAGATCGCCCCGGCTGCCGACCACTGGTTCTTCCTTGGGGCGTACCCGCTTCCCGATTCCTAGCCGGGAGCTTCTGGCGCTGTCCGCCGCTGCTCAACACGATCCGGACCGTTGAAGCGGAAGACCGCGGCCCTGGCCCTGAGGCCGCCTCGTCCTCGAATCCGATGTTGGACGTCGAGCATTGCGGCTACTGATGCTCTGGTAGGCTACCAGGAATGAGACGCTCAGAGCCGTCCAAGGAGATTTGGATCGTCGGAGGCCCCAACGGAGCCGGCAAGACGACTTGGGTTCGAGGAGCGCTGGAAGACCAGCGGGGGAATCTCTACCTGAGCGCCGATCAGATCGCCGCCGAGCTGTCGCCGAGTAGCCCGGAGACGGTGGCCATCCGTGCCGGCCGCGAGTTTCTTCACCGACTGCGAGCCGCCATCGAGACTGGCGAGGAGCTGATTGTCGAATCCACCCTTTCCGGCCGCGGTATGGCTCGCTATCTCGAGCTTGCCCACTCGCGGGGTTATCGGATCGCCATCGTCTTCATCTTTCTCCACCGGGCGGATCTCTGTGTCCGCCGAGTGCGAGCCCGCGTTCGCGCCGGTGGCCATGATGTCCCGGAATCTGATATTCTAAGGAGGTTCGGGCGGAGCAAGAAGAACTTCTGGGAGATCTACCGCCCGCTTGCCGACGAATGGCATCTGTATTTCAACGGCGGCGAGTGCTTCGAGATGGTCGCCAGCGGAGATGCCGAAAGGACGATCGTCCACAACCGAAGGCGTCTCGACCTCTTTGAGGACCGCCAGGAGCCCGACTCATGACCCACGATCGTACACTCGACCCTGAGATCTACCAACATGCCCTTGAGTTCCTGAGGATCGGTAACGAGGCTGTCAGTAAAGCACGTGAGGAGAACCGCAAGCTCGGTATCCCCAATGTCTTCGCTGTCGATGGTCGGCTCTGCTGGGAGCTGCCCAATGGGGACATCACATTTGACGATCCCGATGGCGGCGACTACTGAAAACAAAGAGCTTATGTCGGAGCCAGAGCCCATACCTGAGGAGGGTACGGATATGCCCCGTCCGGCACGTCTGCAAGAAGTCTCGCTCGCCGACCTGCGGCCCAACCCCG
This sequence comes from uncultured bacterium, assembly GCA_965371445.1. Lineage (GTDB taxonomy): Bacteria > Acidobacteriota > Thermoanaerobaculia > Multivoradales > J023 > DASWIG01. Next base: position 4,812 of record CBDUYN010000069.1, read on the forward strand.
ACCAGCCCCGCAAGACCTTCGACGAGGCGGCCCTCGCCGAGCTCGCCGACTCCATCGAACGTAACGGCCTCATCCAGCCCATCGTCGCCATCGAGGACGGCGACGGCTTCACCATCGTCGCCGGGGAACGTCGCTTCCGCGCCGTCTAGCGGCTGGGCTACGAGACGATCCCCGTCCTCGTCATCGAGGACGGTGACCGACGAGCTCGCCCTCGTCGAGAACGTCCAGCGCGAGGACCTCCATCCCCTCGAGGAGTCCGAGGCCATGCAGGGCCTCATGGACCGTCACAGCTACACGCAGGAGGAGCTGGCCGCCGTGATCGGCAAGGCCCGTCCGACCGTCACCAACACGCTCAAGCTCAACTCTCTGCCGCAGCGCATCAAGGACGAATGCCTGACGTCCCACGCGGTGGCGAAGTCCGTCCTCCTCGAGATCGTCCGCCTGCCGGAGGACCAGCGCCTGGCCTTCTGGGACCAGGTCAAGGACGGACAGCTCACCGTCAAGAGGGCCCGGACCCGGAAGCGCAAGCAACGTCCCCGGCCTCGCGATCCGGTCCCGCTGGTCCTCAAGGCGGGAGCCGCGTTCCGCGACCGCCTCAAGGCTCTCGGCCGGGAGATCGGGGAAGAGGAGCGGGAGCAGCTCCTGGAGATCCACCGCGAGGTCGGACAGCTCCTGAAGAACCTGGCGACCAGCCCCTGAGCCTTTGTCGGCGATGTTCGACCTCGAACATCGGCACCTAAGCCATTGAAAACAAAGGGCTTATGGATATAGACCGGAATAGCATTCCCGGGTCTGACTCGCTCGGCCATGCAGCTTTTCCCAGAGCTTGGAAGGCGACTTGCGCCTCATCTCCTCGACAAAGAGGGCCGGAGCTCTGGCAGCGGACGCCGCGCCCCCGGGGAAAGTGGAGGAGCGGATCTACTTCAGAAGCTGTACGAGGATGGCTTCCGAGAAGCCGTCCGCTCCCGGCTTGGCGGCTGTGATGCCGGTCATCGTTGACGAGTCAAGGCATCTGGGACGTCAACGGACCTTCGTCGTTGACGGCTCAATCTCTTAATTCGGTCAACGACGAACTGTCATTGACGACTCAGAAGCCTCAAGGCGTCAACGACGCGACATCGTTGACAGATTAGATGCTCTGACTCGTCAACGAGGAAGAAGTCGTTGACGAGTCGAGGTCTTTGAGGGGTCAACGATCCTCCCGTCGTTGACAGGACAAACCCTCAAGGCGGTCAACGATTTCTTCCTCGTTGACGAGTCAGAGCCTTTGGCGTGTCAACGACCACGGCGGCGGCGATAGTAGGCGTCCCGACGATCCTGGTCGCGAATCCTCGCGAGGTTCCGGCGGCGGTAGTTGAGCGAGGAGCTTCGGCTGCCGCACCGGGGCGAGCACCACTTGCCGGAAAGGTTCTTCGAGAAGTCGAAGAACACGGCGCCGCAGCTCTTGCCGACGCAGATCTTCATGCGCCGCCAGGTGCCCTCGAATTGCGCCGCCGCGACGATTCCGCAAAGACGCGCCAGCGCGGCGTCGAGCCCGTCGGCGGCCGGCTCCAAACGCGCCCGGCCCTCGGCTCCGAAGCGCACCCGGATCGTCGCCGCCGCCGTCGCCTGCTCGAGGCGCCGAACCGCCTCCTCGCTCGTCACCCCACCGCCGCGAGCGACGAGCAGCCCCCGCAGCGCCTCGCGGACCTCGAGCGCACGCCGCAGGTCACCGTCGCCCAGCACTGTCCCCCGCGGTACCAGATCCCAGAGCTCCAACCAGTCGTTGAGCGCCCGCGGGCTGACGAGATCCGTCCCCTCGGCAGGGTCCGCCGTGTTCAGGAACGCCTGCAACAGCCGGAGATCGCCGGGAGCCGGCGTCAGCTCCGAGGTCCAGCGGGGGTCTTGGCCGGTGGGGTCCTTCTTTCCCATGGCGCTATCCTACCATAACGACGCGGCCGGCCGCGGCACCGTCGGCCCGATCGGCGTGCCGCGCGCCTTGCGGGCCGGGGCTCCCAGGCCGCCCCCGGTGACCAGGACGTGGAAGTGGGGAAAGAGGCTCCGGTAGTCGTAGCGAAACAGTCGTTCAAGCGATCAAGCCTTGTGACCGAACGCGAACAGGAGCGCGCGCCGCAACTCCTCCATCTTCTCCTCCGGCAGGCTGGTGATCAGCAGACCGATCCTTCCCCGGGCGACCGTCTGGAGGTGATCCGTGTTGACGGCACAATCCTTCGGCATCCCGTCGTCGGGGCCCAACAGCACCTCGGTGGGGATCTCTCGGATCGTCGAAGTCACCGGTGCGATGGTCACCTCACCGAGAAACTCCAGTGCGGAATCTCGGGTCAGGATGACGACCGGCCGCTTCTTGTCGGGCTTCGCGAAGCGGTACCAGCGCACCTCACCACGCTGCATCAGTCGACCCAGATCTGCTCGTCTTCCCAGTCGCTGAGCTCACCTGGGTGGACCGGGTGACGGCGATAGCCTTCGCGGTGGCGCTGCTCGAGCTCGTGTTCTCGCAGACCCGCAAGAGCCTGCCGCAGGGCGTCGCGGGCAAAAGCGGAGCGTGACGTACCGAGCTTGGTGACGGCCGCGTCGACTTCTGTGACCAAATCCTCGTCGAGGGTCATCTGTACGGTCTGCATCGTCTCTTCTCCACATGCATGTCCTCATTTTAGTCCACATACCGACCCGCGGCAACGCTATTCGCTCAGCCAAGCCGACGCCGCAGCGCCTCCACCTGACGCTTCACCTCCGACGGCGCCGTCCCCCCGAGCGACGTCCGCCGCTCGGCAGCGGCACGTGGGTCGAGCCAGGGCGTAAGGTCCTCCGGCAGCTCGGGATGGAAGCCCTTCGCCACCTCCGGCGTCACCGCCGAAAGGTTCTCGCCTCGCTCCTCGCACCAGCGGACGATCCGTCCCACGACCTCGTGCGCCTCGCGAAACGGCACACCGCGCTCGACGAGCAAATCCGCCAGCTCCGTCGCCAGGCTGAAGTCCCCTTGCAGCTCCCGCTCGTAACGGTCGCGCCGGACCTCCAGGGTCCGCCACATGCCGGCCGTGATCCGCAGCGACGCCATCGTCGTCTCCACCGCGTCGAACAGCGCCTCGCGGTCCTCCTGGAGGTCGCGGTTGTAGGCCATGGGCTGGGCCTTCAGAAGCGTCAGGAGCGCCACCAGGTCGCCGTGGACTCTCGCCACCTTGCCGCGCACCAGCTCCGCGGCGTCGGGGTTGCGCTTCTGGGGCATGATCGACGAGCCCGTCGCGTAGCCTTCGCCTAGACGGACGAGGTCGAACTCGCTCGTCGAAAAAATGACCAGCTCCTCGGCCATGCGAGAGAGGTGGGTCATCGTGATGGCGCACGCCGCCACCACCTCCTGCTCGTGGTCGCGCGCCGCGACGGCGTCCATGGCGTTCAAGGCGACGCCCGCGAAGCCGAGGAGCTCCGCGGTACGACGGCGGTCGATCGGATGCGGCGTCCCGGCCATGGCGCAGGCGCCGACGGGCGAGAGGTCGACGCGGCGGAGCGCGTCGCGGAAGCGCGCACGGTCCCGCTCGAGCGCCGAGGTATGGGCCAGGAGGTGGTGGCCGAGGAGGATCGGCTGGCCGCGCTGGAGGTGGGTGAAGCCCGGGACGAGCACGTCGCCGTCGGCCTCGACGCGCTCGGCAAGCGCCGTCAGGAGCTCGACGAGCGCTTCGTCCATCTCGGCGAGACGGCGCTTCAGCCAGAGCCGTACGTCGGTCGCCACCTGGTCGTTGCGCGAACGGGCGGTGTGGATTTTTTTGCCCACCTCGCCGACGAGCTCCGTCAGCCGCGCCTCGACCGCCATGTGGACGTCCTCGTGGGCGTCGGTGGGCGCCCAGGCGCCGGAGCGGATCTCCTCTCGCACCCGCTCCAGACCTGCCGTGAGCATCCGCGCCTCGTCTTCGGTCAGGATCCCCACCTCGCCGAGCATGGTGGCGTGGGCGATCGAGCCGTCGACGTCCTCGTCGAGCATGCGCAGGTCGACGTCGAGCGACGAGGAGAAGGCCTCCATCTCGGAGCTCGTTCCTTGCGAAAACCTGCCGCGAAGAAGGCTCATCCTCACTCGCCCTCGGAGATCCGCTTGGCGCCAAGTGTCCTCAGGCGCAGGGCGCGCAAACGGATGAAGCCGGTGGCGTCGGACTGATCGTAGACGTCGTCGGCCTCGAACGTGGCGATCTCCTCGTCGTAGAGCGTGTGGGTGTCGGATCGGCGTCCCTCGATCCAGCAGCCGCCCTTGTAGAGCTTGAGCCGCGCCTCGCCGTTGACCCGTTCCTGGACCGAGTCCATGAACGACTGGAGAGCCTCGCGCTCGGGGCTGATCCAGAGGCCGTTGTAGACCATCTCGGCGTAGCGGGGCACCAGCTCGTCTCTCAGGTGGGTCACCTCGCGGTCGAGAGTGATCGACTCCACCGCCCGGTGGCCGTGGAGAAGTATCGTCACCCCAGGCGTCTCGTAGACGCCGCGGCTTTTCATACCGAGGAAGCGGTTCTCGACGATGTCGATCCGGCCGACGCCGTGGCGCCCGCCGATCTCGTTGAGCTTTTCCAGGAGCTCGACCGGTCCCAGCTCTTCGCCGTTGACGGCGACCGGCTCGCCCTTGACGTAGTGGATCGTCACCCGCTCGGGCTCGTCAGGTGCGTCTTCCGGATCCGTCGTCATGCGGAAGGTCCCCTCCGGCGGCGGCGCCCAGGGGTCTTCGAGGACGCCGCCTTCGTAGGAGACGTGCATCAGGTTCGCGTCCATCGAGTACTCGGGCTTGGGGGCGGCGGCGAGCGAGAGGCCGTGCTCCTTGGCATAGGCGATCAAGTCCGAGCGTCCTTTGAAGCTCCACTCGCGCCACGGCGCGATGATCTTGATGTCGGGCTTGATGGCAAAGGCGGCGAGCTCGAAGCGGATCTGGTCGTTGCCCTTGCCGGTGGCGCCGTGGGCGATCGCCTCGGCGTCGAAGCGCTCGGCGGTTCTCATCAGGCCGCGGGCGATTACCGGACGGGCGAGCGCCGTCCCCATCAGGTAGTACCACTCGTAGACGGCGTTGGCGCGCAACGCCGGGAAGATGCAGTCGCGGACGAACTCTTCACGCAGGTCCTCGACGACGAGCTCGCTCGCGCCGGTCTTCAGAGCGGCCTCGCGGGCGCTCGTAACCTCCTCGACGCCTTGGCCGACGTCGGCGGTGTAGGCGATGACCTCGGCGTCGTAGGTCTTCTTGATCCAGTGCAATATGACGGACGTGTCCAGCCCGCCGGAATAAGCCAGGACGACATTCATGGTCGTGGGTCTCCTCTTCGATCGGGCGGGATCACCCGCGAAGACCCATCCTAACAGCTCAAGCTGGTCCCCACTCGGCCGACGCGTCGGGCGCGGACGCCGGCTCCGGCGCTCTCGTCAGACGGTAGCGTCCGTCGCCAAGGGCGACCTCGTTTGCGTCGTCGGGGAGGTCTTGTCAGCGTGCGCCCATGCCTGGAGCTCCTCAGGCGACGACGGGCTCGGACGGCGTGTCAGAGAGCAGCGCGCGGGCGGCCTAGTCGACGAAGGAGCGAGGATGTACGGCGACTCCGGGAAAGGCGTCGAGCATCCGACGGTCGGCGTTGGCGAGCTTCTTCTCTTCAAGAGGATGCCTAGCCGAGGTATACTGGACAGGCGCAGCCGGCTCCTGCTTGCCTCTACGGAGAGAGCGTACTAATGCAGCCCAAAGACACCGTTCGTGACCCACTGCCCGACGAGTCCGCATCCGTCGAGGAAATCGCGGAGTTCTGGGATACACACGACACGACCGACTACGAGGACGCCTTCGTCGCAGTCGATGCCGAATTCGACATCCGTCATCGGCATTACGAAGTCGAGGTCAGGGAAGACGTCTTTGAGGCCCTGCGGCAGCGGTCGTCTCGGCTTCGTGCTCCTGTCGAGGAGATACTGGATGGCCTCTTGAGGAAAGAGCTCCTTACGACCAGCTCTTGATAGCGCCGCGCTCTTGGGGTCGCTGAGGATCTGGGCGAGCGGCAGCTCGTAGTAGGGCTGCGGCTGGGTGGGCTCCGAAAGCACGTTGGTGTCGACGAGATAGCGCATCAGAGCTCTGGCTCACGGCCTGGGGATCGGTCCCGGACGTCGGCCCACACCTCTTCGGCGCCCAAGTTCTCGAGGTCCGTCTGCTCGCGGAATTGCTGAATCGCCGCCCAGAGGTCCGGCTTGTCCTTGCTGAGCCTTCGGTAGTCCGCGACCGATCCGATCGCTGTCGCCAAGCACGAATCCGGGAACGCCGGGGCTTGGATCCAATGATCGGCGGCCTGCGCGGCCCGGGACAGAGGCTGCCCTACCTCGGATAGACGCGCTGCCAGCCGTCGCGGCCCTCGACGACCCGGATCGTGTCGTTCGTCGCCAACCCTGTCCAACGCTGTCGTCGACCGCTCGGCCAGCGCACCTCGAGTCGATCCACCTCTTCGAGCTCGCCCAGCCCGAAGTGCTGCTCGTAGGGCATACAGCCGAAACCGCTCCCGCCCGAGACCAGCCGGTGCTGGTCCCTCCCGCCGGCCCTCAAGACGAGCCGTGCGCCGATCGCGTCGCGATTTGAATCCGTCCCTTCCAGGCGGACGTTCAAGTAGTTGCCGGGACGCTCCTTCGGACGGTGTACCGTCGTCGTCAAAAGGTCACCCGGATAGAGGCCGCCAGCGGCGACGATCAAATGCATGCGTCCGTCGCCCAAAAGATCCGCCATGTTGGCGCCGTGGCCCTTGCCGGTGAGCGGCATGCCGGCTGTAAACGTGACGTTTCGAAAACGCTTGCCGTCGCTCTCGTAGATCACCGACGCCTCGGTACGGTCCATCTGGGGATCGCCGTTGCCCAGCAGGAGATCGAGGTGGCCGTCGTTGTCGTAGTCGCCGATCGCGGCGCTCATCGTGCCCCAGCAGCCGTCGAGGCCCAGGTCGCGTCCGATCTCGGTGAAGGTCAAGTCGCGGTTGTTGCGAAAGACGCGCGGCGGCTCGCCACCGTCGGGTCCCTTGCCGTAACGCAAGGTATGGATCGCGTCCCGAGGACGCGAATAGGTCATCTGTACGATGTCGAGCCATCCGTCCTGGTCGACGTCGCAGGCGATCGCGACCGAACCGATCGCCGGCCGGTCGACACCGGCCTCACGGCTGATGTCCTCGAAGGTACCGTCGCCGCGGTTCTTGAAGAGCTGCGCGCGGCCGAGGCCCGAGACGAAAAGGTCCTGCCGGCCGTCGTTCGAGAAGTCCCCCCAAGCCGCCCCGATGGTCGGCCACGCCGTCGAAAGGCCCGCCTCTTGGGTGACGTCGGTAAAGGTGCCGTCGCCGTTGTTATGAAATAAACGGTTTTCCGTCTTGCGGTCGAAGACGCCGCCAAGGTTGTTGACGACAAATAAATCAAGGTGGCCGTCGCCGTCGTAGTCGACCCAGGTGGCGACGAAGCCCGGACCCCAGCAGTCGAGCCCGGCCTCCTGGGTGACGTCGGTAAAAGTTCCGTCGCCGTTGTTGCGAAGAAGGATCCCCTGGCCGTTGAAAAAACCCAGGCCGGTGACGAAAAGATCGACCTTGCCGTCGTTGTCGTAGTCGCCGGCCGTCAGGCAGAAGGCGTAGACGCAGCGGTCGAGCCCCGAGCCGGTCGAAATGTCGGTGAAGGTGCCGTCACCGTTGTTCTTGAAGAGGCTGACGCCGGCGTGGGCACCGGCGATCGCGACGTCGAGCGTGCCGTCGCCGGTGGCGTCGAAGACCGCGGTGCCGCGTCCACCCGCGACCTTGTCGAGGCCGATCGACCGCGCCACGTCCTCGAGCTCGACGCGCGTCGGGTGGAAGCCGTCTTTGGCCTCCATGCGCCAGGCGCGCTTGACCGACTTGGGATAGCCGTCGGTTTTACGGCTTGCGAGCCACAGCCAGTAGCGGGCACGCTCGTCGCCGCCCAGGTCCATCGCCTGTCTGCCCTCCTCGAGAGCGCGGCGGTAGTCGCCCATGCGGTAGCAGGCCACCAGGCTCCAGTAGCGCGCCTGACGGGCGAGGGAGCGGTCCTCGGCGGCGCGTTCGAGCTCGGTGAGGGCCTCGGGGTAGAGGCCACATTTGACGTAGGTACGGCCGAGCTCGTAGCGTGCCGCGGTGTCGGTCGCGTCGCGCCGGACGAGCTCCCGCTGGCGCTCCAGCTCCTCGCCGTACTGGAGGCTGAAGAAGATGTGGAGGTCGCTGAAGACCTCGACGGTGAAGTCGAGGAAATCCGCCCACAGCGCCGGACGCACAGCCTGGAGCGCGGTTGTGCCGCGCAGCGCCTCCTGAAGCGCCAGGGTGGCGGTGGCGAGCGGCAGGGCGAGGTAGCGTCGCGGGTCGAGGCGTCCTTCCCGCGGCCAGCTGTGGAGAACCGCGTCGAGGACGTCGCGCGGCGCTTCGGCGAGAGCGTCGGCGCTCCGCCAGCGCCAGCGGGCGAGGCGCAGCAGGCGGTTCGCCATCTCGGAGGTCGCCGCGTCGACGTCTACCGGGCCCTCGAAGGGCGGTTTGTTCGCCGGACCCGACGGCTTCTGTCCGAGGGCGCATTCCATGCTTCGCAGGGCGGCGTCCATGCCCGTGAGGCCGGTCTCCGCGAGCCGCGAGGTCAGCTCCAAGGCCGTACGCAATATCGTCATCGTCTCTCCGGCAACGGTTTGTCGAGATCGTAGTAGACCGACTGCACGGCACAGCCGAAGCTCGGCGTCTCGGCGCGCGGCACCTCGTCACCGGCCAGGAAGGCGGCGATCGCCTCCTCGAGGTAGGCCTCGTGCTCCGGGTCGCCCGGATAGCGAAAGTTGTCGATCGCCCCGCGGTAGACGACGCGGCGCTCGGCGTCGAGCAAGAAGACCCGCGGCGTCTGCTCGACCTGCCAGGCGTGGGTGACGGCACGGTCGGCGTCGTGGACGAAGGGGAAACGCAGGCGGCGCTCCCGGACCGCCTTGTCGAGGCTCTCGCGGCTCTCGCCCTGGCGGGCGGCGACCACCACCAGGCCGACTTCGGGATCCCTCTCGGAGCGTTCGTTCAGATACGAGTCGTAGCGGACGCAATGCGAGCAGACCGCCGACCAGAAGACCACGATCAGGGCCCGGCGATCCGCGAGGAGGTCGGTAAGCTTCTGCTGGCCACCGGTGAGGAGCGGTAGGGAGAAGTCGTCGAGGGATTCGACAGGCATGGTCGTCAAAGCTCCATCACGGCTGCGACGTCGTCGTCGAGATCATCGCCCCCACTCTTCCCCGTCCACCACGTCACCGCAAAGAGTACCGTAAACGACGCTGCCAGCGCCACGGCGGCAGGCAGGACGCCGGGCGTCGGCTTGGGCAGCGACGGAAAGTACGTCTGCCGGGTCAGGAATTCCAGGGTGAGGTTGAGCGCCATGCCGGTGGTGATCGAGGCGACGGCGGCGGCCGGTGTCACTCGCCGCCAGTTGAGGCCCACCGCCACGGCGGGAGCGAGCGCCGCCGCGAAGGTGCCGTAGGCAAAGGTGCCGAGGAGCGCGATCAGGTCGCCGTAGGCGTAGGCGAAGCCGGCCGAGGCGACCGCGACGCCGAGGACCGCGAGGCGTCCCCAAAAAAGCTCGCGCTTCACCTTGCGGCCGAAGGCCCGGGGCAGGTCGCGCACCAGGGCGGCCGAGGCGATGTTCACGAACGAGTCGGCCGTCGACATGATCGCCGCCAGGATGCCGGCGAAGACCAGGCCGGCCAGGATCTGCGGCGTGAAGTGCAACAGGAAAAGCGGGGCCGCCTCGTCGGGGTTTTGCAACGGCGCGAGGCGGCCCTCGGCCACCAGCGCTGGCACGGCGAGGCCGATGCCGAGCCAGATCAAAACCACGAGCGTCTGAGTGACGCCGAGGACGAGCGGCAGCCACTTCAGCTTGCGGGGGTCGTCGAGCATGTAGAACTTGTGCAGCATCTGCGGCTGGCCGAGGGTACCGACGGCGAAGACGAAGAAAAAACCCAGGGCCGTGAAGACGGGAACGTTGCCCAGAGGATCGAGAAACCCCGGCCCGAAGGAGTCGGAAGCGGCGATACGCCGCGCGATAGATCCGAGGCCGCCGCCCGAATCGAGGGCGTAGTAGAAAACGGCGACGGCGGCGCCGACCATGAGCGTGCCCTGAAAAACGTCGGTGTAGACCCCGGCCACCATGCCGCCGGCGACGGCGTAGGCCAGCACCACCACCAGCCCAGCGGTCATCGCCACCGCCAGGCTCCACTCGCCGAAGTGCTCGCGAGTGGCGAAGATCGACTCGATCAGGATTCCCATCGCCTGGAGCTGCGCGCCCAGGTAACCCACCGTGCCGACGACGATCGCCACCGCCGCGAGGCCGGAGGCGAGGCGGCTGCGGTACCGGCAGAGGATCGCGTCGGGCACGGTGAAGACCTCGCGCACCTCGGAGAGCAGGCGCAGGCGTTTGGCCACCGTCCAGCAGAGGAGACCCGCGGTGACGCTGACCGGAAAGCAGATGAAAAGCGACGCCATGCCCATGCGGTAGGTCAGGCCGGGTCCGCCGAGGAAGAGGAAGCCGCTGAAGGCCGCCGACATGGTCGCCAGCGTCGTGACCAGGAGCCCGACGCCCTGGCCGGCAATGAAGAAGTCGCGGGCGTTATGGGTGCGGCGCATCGCCCAGGCGCCGATCACGAGGACGAACGCCATGTAGACGAGCGCGGTCAGGGCGACGACCGGTTTGTCGAGGAGCGGCATGCCCTTATTCCTCGCCGTCCTCGCCTCGGCGAAAGCGCCGCCGCAGCTCGTCGAGGTCCTCGCGGCGCAGGCCGAAGCGCTCGAAGGTCAAGGCGTAGAAAAGCGCCACGAAAACCATAGGTGCGAGGAAGAGGCCGTAGAATTGAATCGCCGTCGCCAGTGGCAGGCCGCCAACCCAAGGCGCTTCCAGCACCTGGCCGCGTAGGGCAAGCATCGCGGCGACGCAGGCCTCGAGGAAGACGACGAGGACGACAAGCGGCACCCGCAGGGGTCCCAGACCTCCCCGGTGCTCGGCACCGAGGACGATCAGAGCGATCGGGAAAGCCACCGCCAAGACGGCGAAGAGCACCTCGCCCGCCGGGGTGCCGACGGCGAAGCTCAGCAGGATCAGGGGTGAGGCTGCCGCCAGGAACAGGAGGCTTACGCGTTTGGCCATGGTGTCGACGTGATCCGGAGCCCGGACTATATCCGATCGCCATCGCGGTAGGATCGGAGCGAATCCAAGCAGGCCCACAGAATCATCGAAGGAGTCATCAATGCTTCCCGCGAAACAGAAAAGGGCGTTTGCAGAATTCTACAGAACAGCACGCCGGAACGAGATCTTGGAGCCGAAGACGACTCTGATGATCCACCTGGCCGTGGCGATGTCGGCAGGGTGCTACCCCTGAATGGACCACTACCTTGGCGTGGCCAGGGATGAAGGTATCTCGGACGACGAGATCGGTGCTGTCCAGTCGGTCGTGATGGCGGTCCACGCCGGTAGGGTACGGGCTCAGTTCCGCGAGGCCCGCGCCGAGAATAGAACGTGATCCGCGAGCCTGGGCGAGAATCCGTCGTCTGGAGCTAGAAGCTCAGGTTGCTACGCCGGAATCCCCGCGCCGCACGGCCGAAAGCGCGTAGCTGACCGCAGGCCGCGCTGACGTCGTCGCCGCGGCGCGCCCGGGTCGACGCCGGCAGCCCCCGCTCGACGAGACGCCGGCGAAAGGCCTCGACCCGCCCCGGCGACGGCGCCTTCATGTCGTCGTCGAGGACCGGGTCCTCGTTCAAGGGGATGAGGTTGACCTTGGCCCGCTGGCGAGAAAGCAGCCGAGCGAGCGCGTCGGCGTCGTCGAGAGCGTCGTTGAAGCCCCGGATTACGACGTATTCAAACGTCAGCCGCTCTTTGGACGGCAGCGGAAACCGCTCCAGGACGGCCAACAGGTCGGCAAGCGGGTAGCGCTTGTTGATCGGCATCAAGGCGCTCCGCCGATCGTCGTCAGGGGCATGGAGCGAGATCGCAAGCCGCGGACGCTTCGGCCAGCGCATGAGCTCCTCGATGCCCGGGATCACTCCCGCCGTCGACACCGTGATCCGCCGCCAGGAGAGCTGCTCGAAGAGGACCTCCAGCGCGTCCGCGAGGTTCTCGAGGTTGAGCAGCGGCTCGCCCATGCCCATGAAGACCAGGTTCAGCCCCTCGGTCGTCCTTGCCTCTTCCACCGCCAGCACCTGGCCAACGATCTCGCCGGCGGTCAGGTCGCGCCCCGCCCCCCAGTAGCCCGTGACGCAGAAGCGGCAGGCGAGGGCACAGCCGGCCTGGGACGAGATGCAGAGCGTCCGCCGCCGCCCGTCGGGGATGTCGACGGCCTCGATGGTGGCGCCGTCGGCGAGTCGGAAGAGGTACTTCACGGTGCCGTCGGCCGACTCGTGGCGCGTCACGGCCGGCGGCCGCTCCAGGGTGAAGCGCGTGGCGAGCTCCGCGCGCATCGCCTTGCTCAGGTCGGTCATCGCCGCGAAGTCGCTCAAGCGGCGCTCGTAGAGGGCGCGGTAGACCTGCTCGACGCGGTAGGGACGGTCGACGTAAGGCTCAAGGAGGGGAGCGAGGCGGCGCCGCGGCAGCCCCAGGAGGCTGGGACGCTCGCTCGAAGCGGCTGGCTGAGTCATCGACTTGGGGGACGAGTCAGGCGTGGCGGCGCCGGCGGACCGCGCGCGTGGGATCGATCCCGACCGAACGCAGGAACTCGACGTCGTCGCTGTTCAAGCGGAACTTCGGCCGTGCCGGCGGCTGGTGCCGAGCCGGCTCGCCGCGGGAGGTCAGCTCGAGGCGGGCCTCGTCTTCCTTGCCGTCGAGGACGAGGTAGAGGGAGTAGCCCTCGCGGCTGATATTGCGCGCCGCGCCGTTGACTTCCGAGGAGCCGTGGATCGCCTGGATCAAGGCGCGCCCGAAGTCGTTTAGCATGCGGCGGATCTTCTCGTCCTGAGACCTCAAAGCTTCCCCTCTGGCCTTCTCCGGGAAACGAGCTTCCCGGAAAAGCCGATTATCCCCCCCGCCCGCCAGGGTGTCAATCCGGCCGCCGGAAGCGCCATTCTGGCAGCTGCGCCTCCTCCCACGGCGCTCCGGCGCCGGCTATCGAACGCCCCGGTGTAGATCTGCTATACTGGAGGCCATCGGTTCGGCCCGCCGCTTGTCGCGGGTGGGCTCCCGGCCGGTGGAGGAAAGACCAATGATGGGCCTAGGCTTCCAAGAGCTCTTCCTGATACTGATCATCATCGTCGTGCTCTTCGGAGCCTCCCGCCTGCCGCAGCTCGGCCGCGGGCTCGGCGAGGGCATCAGCAACTTCAAGCGCGGTCTCAAAAGCGTCTCCGAAGACGACAAGCTGGAAGAAGGCAAGAGCGAGGCGGAGAAGCCCTCCTGACACCGTCCCCTTGGGGGGAGTGAGGGGGGACGTCTAGAGCTCGGCCAGACGGCTGGCGGCGCCGCTTTCGCGCCACGCCTCGCGGTAGTGCGCGACGTAGATCCCCAGGACCTTCTCGACGTAGCGCCGGGTCTCCCGGAAGGGCGGGACGCCGCCGTAGCGGCGGACGTTCGTGGGTCCGGCGTTGTACGCCGCCAGCACGAGCTCCAGGTCGCCGCCGTAGCGCTCCAGGAGGCGCCGGAGATAGCTCGCTCCGGCGTCGAGGTTGACCTCGGGCTCGGCCAGGCGTGCGCTTCTCGTGCCGGCGTAGGCCGGCATCACCTGCATGAGGCCGACCGCGCCGCGGCGCGACACCGCGCGCGCGTCGAAGCCCGACTCGGCCTCGACGATCGCCGCGACGAGCAGCGCGTCGACGCCGTGGCGCTCGGCGGCGCGGCGGATCGAAGCCGCGTAGGGGATCCCCTCGAGGACCATGGAACGGGCTTCGCTACCCGGGTAGTGACGCAGCACCTCGAAGCCCGCGGGACGCTCGCGGAGCGCTTCGCGAAGCGTCGTCGCCTCCGCGTCCGCCTCGGGCTCGACCCAGAGGGCGAGCTCCTCCAAGAGCTCGATCTCCTCGGCGCTCTGGGCGTCGAGGACGAGCTCCGCGGCCGTGTTCGAAGGAGCCGCGCTCACGAAAATCGCGCAGAAGACGACAGGGACGAGCGCTCCATGCCGCCAGACCACCGTCCCCTTGGGGGGAGCGAGGGGGGATGACACCGTCCCCTTGGGGGGACCGAGGGGGGAAGACACAGTCTTGGATTGCATACTTTCCTCGATCGGAAGTGGAAGACCCCCAGTCAGGGCACGAGACCCCAAGAGGAGGTACGAAAAGTCTGTAGGTTGGGTTTTTTGAGGGCGGCGCCGCTCAGGTGGGGCGCCACCTTCGCCGGCCAGCGGGACTCGAGCTGGCTGTGTCGTCCCCCCTCGTTCCCCCCAAGGGGACGGTGGCCGAGCTGAAGTTGACTAGCAAGAACCAGGCCAACCGGGGCCGGCCAACCGGGGCCGGCCAACCGGGGCCGGCCAACCGGGGGCCGGCCAACCGGGGGCCGGCCAACCGGGGCCGAGCCTGAGGCCGCGACGCGGCCTTCAGATCTTGATCCCGGCCCGGCGGGCATGACGCCGCGCCGCGCGCGGGTTGTATTCCTCGCTGGCGATTCCGAGATCGGAAACCTTGTTCCGGAGCGTGTTGCGGTGCACGCCCAGGGAGCGCGCCGAGCGGCCGAGGTTGCCGTCGTTCGAGCGGATGGAAGCGACGATGAACTGCTTCTCGAACTCGCGTCTCGCCTGGGCGAGGGTCACACCCTGCTCGACGAGCTCGTCGACGATCTCGAGAAGCTGTCCTTTCAGGTTGTTCTGCGTCATGGCATTCTCAGGATCCGCGCGACGAAGCGTACCACAGCCGAGAGTGGCCGTGCAGTCATCAAAGAAGATCCTATTTGAGGACCAAGCCGTCTCCCACGTAGATGGCATAGCGGGAGCGCAGGATCCTGGCGAGCGAGCTTTTCTCGAAGACCGAGAGCACGCCGATCTCCCCGAGGACGATCGCCGGGTACTCGCCCGGGGTCTGGCGGTAAATCGTGTAGATGTCGCCCGGCGCGACGTCTTCCGCGAAGCCGTGGTCGATCAGGACCAGGTGGCCGGCCCCCAGCGTATAGACCTTGTCGCGGGTGGCGATGATGGTGGCCCCCTGCGCGAGCTCTTCTTTGGAAGACGGGAAGTTGACCGGACGCAGCGGTGTGACCCGCCGCAGCGGAACCGGCTCCGGCTCGAAGGGCTTCAACCCGGTGCCCAACAGGATCGGATCGCAGAGGAAGGAGATCTCGGCGATCGCCGAGCTCTCCTGGACGGAAAGCACCCGCAGCCGGCCCTGGTAGCGGTAGAAGCGCCCGATGGTCTTTCCCGTCACCGGGTGGATCACCTTGTCCTCAGGGTTCACCGCCGTCAAGAGCATTCCGGGCGAGAGTCCGTCGGCGCTACCTCCCTTCAGGTAGACGATGTCTCCCAATCCGAGGAGGAGCTTGCGGGCGGCCTTGCCGCTCCAGAGCGAGCTCTGGACCGCGCCGGCCCCCAACGGATTGAGGGTCGGGGTCATGAAGTTGTGCTCGGAGGCCGTGACCGAATAGGGGAGCTCCTCGTTGAGCTCGCCGACGTAGCCCGTGCAATAGATGTCGGACTCGAAGCCCAGGGGAACCGGGGCCTCGCTGACCTCTTCAGGCTTCGTAGAGAAGAGGTCCGAAGAGTCTTCCGGAGCGATCTCCTCGGTCCGGTAGGGGTCGTCCGCCGACGGCATCCCCGGCTCGGGGAGCTCGGAGATCGACGGCCCGGCGACACCCTCCGCCCCCGTCATGGCGGCTGGCGAGACGAAGATCGGGTCGCCCGGATAGATCCATTCGGCGTCGAGGACGTACTTGTTCTGCTCCCAGAGCTGGGGCCACAGGTAGGGGTCGCCCAGCACCCGCTCGGCGATCGACCACAGGGTGTCGCCCGGCTCGACGGTGATGACCTGGGCGCCTTCCGGAGGTGCCGGAGCGTCCCAGGCGCTCCAGTGGTCGCCGACCTGATGGATCGGCGGCTGGGCCCCGGCCGCTGTCGCCATCGCCACGACAGCCAGGAGCGTGCAAAGCACCAGACAACCACGTACGTTCATCTCGTTGCCTCCCGACGGCAGCGTGCGCCGTCGTCTTTTTTCCGGGCCAGCCGGCCATCGTCCTGTGACTTGCCGGAACGGACCTCGTACCGATACAGAATTACCCATAGGTCCATGAAACACCCGCCTCACGGTATCCGTTTCGGGGCCCCTCTGTCAAGGCGTAGGGTCGCGAAGCCCTTTATCGGTGGGTATTTAGCCACATTCGCGGAGTCGTTTCGGGGGATCGCGAGCCCAAGAGAGGTCCAAAAACCGGACTTACGCGATCTCGACCGCTACGGATGGGGGCTCCGGACCCATCCGACGCACACATCTTGGGGTGACCCCCTTGCCAGAGACCGGGTTGGAGAGGCTAGAACCCTTCCGGCATTCGCCGGCGGAGGCCGCCGAACGGTGATCCGCCGAGCGGCGCTATGCCCCCACGTTCGCCGCTCTGACCCGTCTCGCCGAGGTGAGCCGCGACTCGGCCCCGCGCGATCCGGACGAGGACCCGATCTCGCTGATCCGTTCGGGGTGCGGCTAGGCTTGGCGTCGCTGAAAACGCCGCACCCCCACTCGACTTCGGTTCAGGTCGATTGCTTGAGCTTCAACGTCTGCCGCAGCACCGGTAAGACGGCTTTGTCCTTGTCCCGATTTGCCGCCTCCTTGCTCTCAATCACCAGCTGGAGGTCAAGAACGCGGATGCTCAGGCCGCCGATCTCGCGTTCGTGGGTTCGATCGATCAGGTCCTCGTACGTCAAGCCCGGAGCGATGCTGAGCAGGATGTCGAGAGGGCGATATTTCGTATGCAACAGATGCCGTCGCATGGTGGCGAGCCGTGGGACGTCGGGCTCGATGCGACGCCCTGCAGGGTCTCGGTAGATGGCCCCCAGCTCCCGGAGTGCCTGGTCCAAAGGGCCGAGATTGTCATTGACACGGCTGTAGACGATGTCGAGATCGAAGGTGGAGATTGGAGCACCCTCGAGGACGGCCGCCACGCCTCCGACAACGATGAAGTCCACCCGGTGGCGGACCAGCACTTCCAGGATGCTGAAAAAGTCACGACCGACGGCCACGGCGGAGCGCCTCGGCGGTCTCGACGAAGTCCTCAAGAACCTCCAACCGTTGGGTTGCGGTAAGGCCAAGCGACCAGTGGATCAGGCTCAGGTCGACCCCGTCGGGAGACTCCCAGGCTTCTATTTCCCGCTCAGGGTGGGTCGCTGGTCCTGGCTTCGGTTGCACCGACGTTCTTGAAGCGGCTGAGGACATGAACCGATACTACCATTGATGGGCGCTCTCGAGGCTGCGGAGCGGAAAGTCGAGCTCGGCGACGGCCGTCTCCGCGGCGAGCGTCCGCGCATTCTCGGCTGCCTGTGGGATTCGAGCATCTTCCCGGGCCGCGCGCCCGCCGGCAAGGTCCTGCTGCGGGCGATGATCGGCGGCGCCCACGACCCCGAGGCCGTCGAGCTCGACGACGAGACCCTCCTGGCGACCGTGCGCCGCGACCTCGAAAGCCACCATGGACCAGCGTCAGGGTCGACACCAGGATCTGGACTGCCAGGGTGATACAGTCAGTCTGAACGGGCGTAGGATGGCAGGCATGAAGGTCCTCATTGCACCGCAGGCGTTCAAGAGCAGCCTCTCTGCTCTCGAGGTCGCGAAGGCGATCAAAGAGGGGGTCCGGCGGATCGTACCCGACGCTGAAACGGAGCTCGTGCCCGTGGCCGACGGCGGCGACGGGACGCTGGAAACGCTGGTCGAGATCACCGCCGGCGAGATACGGGAGACCGAGGTCACAGGTCCGCTCGGCGACAAAGTCGTCGCCGCCTGGGGCGCCCTGGGCGACGGAGAGACGGCGCTGCTGGAGATGGCGGGCTCGTCGGGGCTCGCCCTGGTGCCGGCCGGCGAGCGCAATCCGCTGACCGCGACCACCTATGGCCTGGGTGAGCTGATGGTCGCCGCCCTCGACGCCGGCTTCCGGCGATTCATCGTCGGCATCGGCGGCAGCGCCACCAACGACGCGGGTGCCGGAATGGCCCAGGCGTTGGGGGTCCGGCTCCTCGACGGCGACGGTCACGAGCTCGCCGTCGGCGGGGCGGCGTTGGCGGAGCTCGAGCGCATCGACATGTCGGGGCTCGATCCGCGTATCGCCGCCAGCGAGATCGCGGTGGCCTGCGACGTCTCGAACCCGCTGACCGGCCCCGAGGGCGCCGCCGCGGTCTACGGACCGCAGAAGGGCGCGACGCCGGAGATGGTGGCGCAGCTCGACCGCGCCCTCACGCACTTCGCGGAGGTGGTGAAACGCGACCTCGGCGGCGACGTCGACGACGTGCCCGGAGCGGGCGCCGCCGGCGGGCTCGGCGGCGGCCTCGTCGCTTTCCTGGGCGCCACGCTGCGAGCCGGGGTGGACATCGTCCTCGACACCATCGGCCTGGACCGTCACCTCGAAGGCGCCGATCTGGTCATCACCGGCGAGGGACAGCTCGATTCTCAGACGGTCTACAACAAGGCGCCCATCGGGGTTGCGCGGCGTGCGAAGCAGCGGGGAATTCCGGTCATTGCCGTCTGCGGCTCCTTCGGAGAGCGCTTCACCGACGTCCACGAGCACGGCATCGACGCGGCGTCCGCGATCGTGTGCGCTCCGGAGATGACGCTGAAAGAAGCCTCCGAACGGGCCAGGGAGCTGATCGCGTCCGCGACCGAGGAGGCGATGCGGTACATGAGGATCGGAGTGCAGGTGTTCGGTGCGGATTGAAGCCGTTCGTTGAGAACGAAAGGAGTGGATCTATGTCAGAAGAGGACCAGTCCCAGAAGATCGCAGAGGCAGTCGAGAACCACCAGGGTCTGTGGTTGACCATCACGAACGTCCGGCTGAAGGCAGCCTCCAAAACCACCGTAGAGGTCCAGGTTCAAGGTGATGCGGGTGAGGCCGCCGATGGCGGCCCGACGTGGCTGGAGTGTAAGGAATGCACGAGCGATGCCGCCGGCATCACGGCTGCCAAGCTCTACGACAAGGTTGTGGAGGCACTGAAGAACAACAGGAAAGTGAGGGGTCAACTCAAGTTCGGCCTTGAAGGACTCGTAATCCTGGAGGTTGAAGTCCACTACCAGTAAGGCCACACGCTGGAAACGGAGCTACCCGATGGCAGACCCGTACTCTCTGGGACCCCACCGGCTGCCCCGCGGGGCGACTCACGAGGAGCGCGTCGCCCGCAACCGCGAGAGGCTCTTTCGCGCCTTGAGCCTCGGCACGACGGTGGCTTTCGTCGGTGCCGGTTGCTCCGCACCTCTCGGGTACCCGCGCTGGAGCGACATAGCCGGTGCCCTGATCCGGGAGACGCTCCGTGCTCTCCGGAGGCATCCCTCGGAGCCGAAGAACAAATCCGCCCTCGCTTCCCTCGACTCCTACGAGGGACGGCTGGCTGACGGCGAGGAGCTGCGCCCCGTCGAGCTGATGTTCATCCTCGGTGTCTGCCAGTCGGCCGCCAGGCAGCTGGCGGCGAGAGATCCCTCCGCCAACGACTTCGTCGGGGACTACTTCCGCCGAGCGTTCCAGCCCCGGCCCGAGCCGGCGGCGCCGGCGGTGAACCCCTATCACGCCTTGCTCGAGCTGCCGATCAAGCGCTTCGTCACCACCAACTACGACGAAGAGATCGAGCGGGCCTTGGAGCACGTGCGGGGGATCCCGAGAGCCGATTTCGGCATCGATCCGTCGAGCGCCGGCCGAGCTTCCGACGCCCCGCCGCCGAAATCGTTCACCCAGACGGAAGAGTCCTACGAGCAGCTGGTCCTCTTCGCGCTGGCCAAGATCGAAGAGATGAAAAACACGGTCTTCCATTGCCACGGCCGATACGACAAGTCCGAATCGATCGTCGCCAGCGAGGAGGACTATCAGAAATGGTATCTCCTCGACCGCGAGGGAGCTCCGGCCTTTCGTCAGACGATCGAGCTGCTGTTGACCTCGAATCCGATCCTCTTCGTGGGTTACGGGTTGCAGGACGAGGATCTGCTGCAGCCTCTCCGCCTGTTGGCCGCCCTGGACGCGCGACAGCGAGAAGCGAGCTCGCTCTTCGCCCTGATGTCGGAGAAACCGGGGGGCGGCAGCGAGGCGGAGGAGGAGTACCTGCGCGTGCGTTACGGTGTCCAGGTCGTCCCCTACGAAGGGCCGTCTTCGAGCTCCGCGGAGGCCCGGGGCCGGGCTCTGGCGGAAGAGCTCAGACAGCTGAAGCGCGCCAGCCTCGAGTGGCGCGAGAGCTGGCTGGAAAAGCCCTTCATCCGCAAAGTCAGGGTCGATGCCCGGCCGCCGAAGCCCTACCAGCATTACAGCCTTCGCCACGCGGGTGAGATGATCCTGGGCCGCGCCGGAGTCGAAAAGCAACTCGACCACATCGAGTCGGAGATCGCCAGCGGAGCCCGGGTGGTCGCCGTGGTGGGCCGCGGCGGCACGGGCAAGTCGTGGCACGCGATGCGTCTGGTCGAGCGCTTGACGAGCCGGCCGGGTAGCTTCGCGGGCTTCTTCTTCTGGAGCTCCTACTACGCGGACGACGCGCTGACCGGGTTCGACCGTCTCCTGGAGTACCTGGAAGATTCCGGCGGCAGGACTCCCGGCGACCGGCTGGAACGTATCCGGCATTGTCTCGAGAGCGGCCGTTATCTGATCGTGCTCGACGGCATCGAGCGACTTCTCCGGGAGACCGGCCGGCCGGAGATCGGCAGCCCCGTCAGTGCGCAGGTGAAAGCGCTCCTGGAGCTGATCGCCTCCGAGCGGAGCCGCTCCGCCGTCGTCCTCACCAGCCGCCTCCTACCGGAGCTCTACGAGTCGAAGCCCGGGGGCGAGCACGTGAAGATCTTCTCCCTCAAACGAATGCAGACCCGGGACATCTGCCAGGTCGCCCCTTTTCGTCATTTCGCCGCGCGCGAAGTCGGCGCCCTGTGCTCGCTGCTCGAGGGGCACACCTACGCCCTGGTTCTCGCCGCCGGTTATCTGGGCCAGCGCCGGCCGCCGCGGGAGGCCGGGGAAGCGATGCGGGACCTGCAGCACCGGCTGGCGAAGACGCCGCCGGACCGGCGCGTGACGCGCATGATCCGGGAGGCCGTCGAAGCCCTGGACGACGGCGAAGGCCCCCTGGCCCGGGAGTTTCTCCGGCACCTGGCGGTGTTCATGAGCCCGGTGACGACGCCGGCGGCCCGGCACTGCTACCGAGCCGCTGTGGAGGCACAGCACCGCAACCGGGGCTCGAACAGCCGGCCGGCGGAGCTCGAAGACCTGATCGACAGACTGGTCTCCCGCCACCTCCTGTTCCGGGTCGAGAACGAAGTGGCGGAGAAGGCCTGGACCGTACACCCGACGGTCCGCAGCTTCATCTTCGAGCCCGAGCTCGTCGCTCCCAACGACCCGCTGCCCAACTTCACACTGGCGGGGTTCACCTCAGGAACGGCCGTTCTGCACCCGGGCTCCCGCGAGAGCTGCGACAGGAT
The DNA here is from genome assembly GCA_965371445.1 of uncultured bacterium. Taxonomy (GTDB): domain Bacteria; phylum Acidobacteriota; class Thermoanaerobaculia; order Multivoradales; family J023; genus DASWIG01. Next base: position 26,309 of record CBDUYN010000069.1, read on the forward strand.
CAAAGACCTCTTCGATCGCCTGGTGAGAGCTTCTGAAGAAGCGTTCGCCGCGCGCCGGCAGCCGGAGTCCGTAGCGCTGTGCCGCAGCGCGTTCAGCGTCGTCCGTTCCCGCATGGAGGCGATCACCGCCTCCCGCTGGTGCCATTACGACGAGTACGCGCGCTTCGGCTATCACCTGATCGATCTCGCCCGCAAGATCTCCTCGCCGGGCCGCTGGCGCCACATCGACCCGCCGCACCTGTCCCTGGTGGAGCACCCGGAGGCTCCCCTCTACGCCGACGAGCTGGCCTGGCTCTACAACGACCTCGGCCTAATCCTGTGCGCCGAGGGCAACGTGGCGGACATGTACGGGCTCTGGGAGCAGGGATTGGAGATCAGCCGTGCGATCGAGATGGGTGAGGAGCCCGGCCAGCACGTAGTACAGTCGCTATTGCACCAGAACTACACCTTCATCGAAGTCGGGCGCCTGGACATCGCCAGGGTCTATCTCGACGACACGAAAAAAGCCAACAGCTACCTCGGCGACGAAGATCTCGCAGCGCGCATCGTGGGCTATCGCGGCCAGATCGAGCACCTGCAAGGCGACCTTCACAAAGCCGAAGAAAACTATCGCGACGCGATCGACCGTTTCGAGCAGATGGGCCGCAATCCGCGCGCGGAGAGCATTTTCTGCCGGCACCTGGGCGACCTGATGATCGAGAAGGAGGACTGCGATCAAGCGAGGGAACGGATCCGCAAATGCCGGGCGTTGGCCGACGCCGCGGGCTATCGGGACCTCGTGGCCTACGCGCGCCTCTCGAAAGGTCGTCTGCACCGCAAGGCCGAGGCTCTCAAGGACGCCCTGCGTGAGTATCAGGCCGTTCAGCAGCTGGCAGAGAAGATCGGCATCCGGCGGCTGGAAGCCACGGCTTTCTGCGAGCTGGCACGGCTGGCGCTCGATCTCGGCGATGCGGAGAACGCGCGCCAGCAGGCGCTGAGCGCCCTGCTTTTGGCCAACGAGCTGGGCCTGGGACTGCGCAAGACCGACGGACTCGTGGCGCTCGGACTGGCGACCGTGAAGACGGGCAAGACGAATTTGGGCAAAGAGTACCTGTGGCAGGCCCTGAGACTGGCGGAGGATCAGCGGTATTGGCTCCGGGCGCACGAGGTAGAACGCGAGCTCGAGAAACTCGGAGAGCCACCACAATGGACGCCGGCCAGCCGGCGCGGCATGATGTAGCCCTCAACGTCGATGGGATGCGAAATGGGAGGTTACTTCTGCGCGAGCCCTTAGACCTCGGCCGTGCGGACGGCCCTTCCCGAAACGAGGTATGCAATGAACGACACCACCCGGCGACGGCGAGGCCTCCTCCTCGCCCTGACTCTCGTCTGGACAACAACCGCGGCCGCCGAGCCGGCGCGCCGCGCGATCCTCTGCGGACAGCTGATCGACGGTGTCTCGTCCGAGCCGCGGCGCGACGCCGCGATCCTCGTCGAGGGCGAGCGCATCGTCGCCGTCGGCGGACGCGAGATCGTCCCCGACGGCGTGGAGGTCCTCGACCTGGGCGACGCCACCGTGCTGCCGGGCTTGATCGACACCCACGTCCACCTGCTGATCTCGACCGACACCTACCAGAGCGACCACCTGCGGTGGTCCTCGGCCTACAAGGCCCTTCGGGGCCTGAAAGCCGCCCGGGAGTGCCTGATGGCCGGCTGGACGACGCTGCGCGTCGCCGGCGACGCCGACGTCCACTTCGCCCACCTCGACCTGCGCCGGGCGATCGACGAGGGCCTCGTCGTCGGCCCGCGCCTGACCGGCGCCGGACACTACATCTCGGTCACCGGCGGTGGCGGCGACATCAACTTCCTCGCCCCGGAGCACCGCGTCGTCCCCGACGGACGGATCGCCGACGGAGGCGACGCCATGCGTCTCGCCGTGCGCGAGGAGATCAAGTACGGCAGCGACTGGATCAAGATCCTCGTCACCGGCGCTTTCATGTCGGCGGGCGACAGTCCGGGAGACGTCCACATGGCGCCGGAGGAGCTCGCCGCAGTCGTCGAGGAGGCGGCGCGCCGCGGAGTGCCGGTGATGGCCCACGCCCACGCCGCCGAGGGCATCAAGCAGGCGGTGCGCGCCGGGGTCCGCTCGATCGAGCACGGGACCTTCCTCGACGCCGAAGGGATCGAGCTCCTCCTCGAACACGGCACCTACCTCGTGCCGACGATCTACATCGGCCGCTACTACATTGAGGAGAAAGCCGACAGCGTCGCCCAACAGAAGATGGTCGAGCTTTCCCGCCGTACCCAGGCGGGGTTCGAGGCCCGGATGGCCGAGGCCTTCCGCGCCGGGGTGAAGATCGCCGTCGGCTCCGACTTCGGCGGCTATCCGGCGTATCTCAACGCCCGCGAGATCGCCGTCCTGGCCGAGATCGGCATGACGCCAATGGAGGCGATCCAGGCCGCGACTCGGGTCGGCGCCGAGCTGCTCGGCTGGGAGGAACGCGTCGGGTCGATTCGTCCCGGCCTTTTAGCCGACCTCGTCGCGGTCGAAGGAGATCCTCTCGAGGACCTCTCCGAGCTCGAGAGGGTGACGTTCGTGATGCTCGGCGGACGCGTCGTCAAGGGTCCTGGCGCGCTGTCCGAGCCCTAGTTGAGGATCCGGAAGAAGAAGGCGACAAGAAGGGTGCCGAGCGCCGCGTAGAGGGTCTTCTCGGCGTTGGGGTTGTTCTGGATCCAGTCTACGAGGTCCGTCCAGGGACTCATCGGTATCTACCTCGCGCCAGCCTTCGCCGGAGACCCAGCCGCATCAACGTCCCGTCGGTACTCCGCCAGGCGGACGATGTCGTCGAACGCATAGACCTGTCGTCCGGCGCCTGAGGACCTGGGTTCTCTTCGGGATTCAGGAGGTCTTCAAGCTCCGGCGCGCGTGGGTCGCCGCAATCTGACGCGTCATCCATGCGTCGGCTTCCTCGTGGGAGCAGCACCCTGGCGCAGCGGCGTCCCTTCGGGAAGGTCTGAACGAGACCCTGACTCTCCACCGACTTCGTGTCAAGGGGCCGCTGTATCGGACGCTGCGATCCACCAACCTCATCGAGAACATCCAGAGTACTCTCAAGAGAGTCGCCCGAAACGTCACCCGCTGGCGAAGAGGATCGATGGCGATGCGGTGGGCCGTAACAGGCTTGGTCGAGGCCGAGAAGGTCTGGACGCCCGCGCGCCGCCGCGATCCACGCCAGAGAACGCAGGGCCTCCACCGAGCCGGCGTCCTCGGACGCCACGGCGAAGGCGCGCTCCAACGCCCGGTCGATCTCGCCGAGCCCCAGCCGGGCTTCCACCTCGGCGGACGCCCCAAGCTCGCTTCGAAGCGCCCGCCGATAAGGACGCCGGGCGCGTTCGGGCCAGGGGCTCTCCAACCATTGACGCGCCTCGTGGATCGGCTCGCCGGCGCGGGCGTAGGCGTCGGCGGCCTCGACGAGGCGTCCGGCTTGGGCGAGGCTTGGACGTATGCGAGGCCAAGAGTTGTACCAGAAGATCCTCGGCATCGAATCGCCCTGGGGGGTGGTCGACGTCGAGCTCGACATGGAAGATGGCGAGGTCCGGGTCCGGGTCGCCAACGCCGAGGCCAGGCTGCCTTGCCCGCGATGCGGGCGGCACTGTTCCCGCTACGACACCCGACGGCGGCGATGGCGGCACCTGGACACCTGCCAGTACCCGACGATTCTAGTGGCGGACGTCCCCAGGGTCGAGTGTGAAGAGGACGGTGTCTTGCAGGTTCACGTGCCCTGGGCCGAACCGGGCTCTCGGTTCACGGCGCTGTTCGAGATGCTGATCATCGACTGGTTGAAGGAGGCTAGCATCTCGGCCGTGGCCAGGCTGTTCGGCTTGCCGTGGGAAGCCGTCGACGGCATCCAGCAACGGGCGGTTCGTCGCGGTCAAGCTCGCCGTCAGAGCGAGCACCGGGCGCTGCCAAAGCATCTGGGCGTGGATGAGACGTCGTTCCGCAAACGCCACGACTACGTCACCGTGGTCATCGACCAGGACGAGGACACCGTGGTCCATGTCGCGGATGGCCGGCGGCAAAAGACGCTGGCCGAGTTCTTCGGCGAGTTTCCGGTGGAGCAGAGGCAAGCGGTCGAATCGGTGGCGATGGACATGTGGGGTCCGTACATCGCCGCGGTGGTCGCCGCGATCCCCGATGCCGATCGCAAGATCGCGTTCGACCGATTCCACGTGGCCCAGCACCTGGGCAAAGCCGTGGACCAGGTTCGACGGCGTGAACATAAGGAGCTAAAGGCGGAGCACATCAACCCGCTGACGGGGACGAGGTACGTATGGCTGAAGAACCCCGAGGCGATGGAGGTTGCGCAGCTCGAGCAGTTGGACGCGCTGAAGGACAGCTCACTGAAGACGGCTCGGGCCTGGGCGATCAAGGAGCTGGCGAGGGGCCTGTGGCACTACCGCAGCCGCGGCTGGGCGCGCCAGGCGTGGTTGCAGTGGTACAGCTGGGCGATCCGTTCGCGGCTCGATCCCGTCCGAAAGGAGCGATTTCGCAACGCTATCTACTTTCACTTGGGCGGCCTTGATCTCTACCCAAGGCTTTCCGCGGCATGATCACCCACACAAGTTACGGAAGAGCCAAAAAAAAGTCCAGGCGATCTGGGGGGCCGAGGCCAACGATCCGGAGCCGAGGAGCGCCAGATGATTCTGCGGCTCGTCGACGAAGCCGTGGCGGCTGGAGCCCGTCTGGCGCCGGTGTGTGAGCTCTTGGGCCTGAGCGATCCTGCTTCTGCCGCGTCAGGAGGGCTTCTAGGTCTTTGAGGTTCAGAACGGTTTGGAGAAATCCAACCAGGATGAACACCATTAGGACCGAAGTCACTAGGTCGAGCATGCCTGGCCAGTAATACGCTCGGAGAGCTGACCTTCGGAATGTTCTTACTGTCTGCATAGGGTCATCTTCCAATAACGAGGTTTAGGATTCCCCAGGTGGCGGCGCAAGCAACAACGATGAGGATGTAGGTCGCCCGTATGCCGAAGATTCGAAGATCACGGGATCCAAGAGGTCGCCGAGATGCTGGCGGTCGCGAGGCGATCTCCTCGAATTTTGCCAGCACTTCTTGAGAGCTCTCGCGAACTTCCTGAGAGTTTCTACGAATGGCCTTTGCTACGTTCGGCAGATGTTCGGGCCCTCGAGCTCGTCGAGGGATGGATCCACGCTACGCGGCGGGGTCTACGAGTCGGGCGAGTTGCACCTCGTCATCGTCCACCGCGAAACCGTCGTCGTCGACCAGCAGCAGCCAGCCATGGCTCCTGGGGTCCTCGACGACTCGGCAACGGCAGGCCCGCGCCCACGGATCTGCCCAGCCCGGGGCGCCGCCGATCACGACCTCCAGTTCGCCACACCTGTCGTGGGCCTGACGCTTAAGGTCGTAGAGCCTCGTCTCGTCGTGGTGTACCCACGGGGCTGGAATCCATTCGTCGAGGAAGCCCCAGCGGAGACGCACCGCCCCGTGGAGCCGGCCGTATTGGTACAGGGCGAAGAGCGACTTCGCGTCGGCCTCGAGTCGACGGCGCAGCCGGGCCGTCTGCCTTTCCCGGAGGTAGAGGAGAAGCTTCGCCTCCTCTCCGAACGGTCTTGCAATCCCACACGAGCCCTGGACGAGGAGCTCCGTGGTGATCTTGAGGGTTCGGCCGCGACGATTCAGCTTTCGCGTCTTTTGCGGTGGGCCGAGCTCGGCGAGGCGTCGGGTTTGCGGATCGAAGCCGAGCGCCTTCAAGAGCGGACGGACCTCCACCGCACCGATGAGGTCGTAGCGCGCCAGCTGAGCCCGAGCGTCGTCGAGCTCGCTGTGCAGGTAGGTCCTGCATTCACGCGCGCCCACGTCGAGGAGCACGACCGCTTCGGGAGCCCGCCGTGGAAAAGCATGGACGAGAACGCGGCTCAGGCGTGCGAGCTCCGCGCCATGCGCTGCCCGCTGGGCTTCGATTCGGCGCCGATGGGCTTCAAGCACGGCCGGACTGAGACGGTTCGCCGCATGACGCCGAGCCACTTCGACGCGCCCGCGCACGGCCTCCCGTGCGGAGCGCAGCGCGGAGTGGCTCGCGTCGAGCACCCAATCCCCGTCGCTCGCCACGCGAAGGGGTGAGCTTCTTCGCCAGTACCGGGAGGACTCCTCGCGCAACGGGTGGTTACGGGTCCGTCGGTTCAGCGTTTCCAGTACCTGGGTGGCGGCCATACGGCCCCCACAGCTGTCGAGGACGGCGAGCGCCAGGCGTTGGGCCGACCAACTGGCGAGCCAGGCGTCTCGAAAGGCCTCGTCGAGCTCTTCGGCCGTCAGCGGCACCTCGGGACCGGGCAGAGGCTCGGTCTCGGGCGGAGCGGGTTTCAGGAGCGGCACTTTCGGCGGCCGGAGACCGAGCCGGAATGCCCAGAGGTCGGCTTCATCATCGTGCGGATCGAGTGCGTAGGAGTCCCCGTCGCGGTAGATTGGAGCTCGTCCGGGCCGGCATCGCTTGAGGGATCGAAGCATCTTCTCCGCCGGGCCGATTCCCGCCTGCTCGAACCGGTCGGCGACCTCACGGAGCGTCATGGGACCGCCGCGTTCGAGCAAGGCGACGATCAAGAGCGTGTACGCTTTCGCCTCTCGATGGTCCTTGACCTTCTCGATGGAGGGGACGGCAATACCGAGCGTGTTGCAGTAAGGGTTCGCCATGGGGGCCTCCATTCTGAGTGTGGGAACCGGCTCAACCGTCCTTGTCGGCCCACAGGGCCTTCAAGCCCGGCACGAGCGTCAGGAGGATACTCTCCGAACGCACTCGTACCTCCGCCGTCCCCAAAAAGCCGTCGTGGAAGGTGTAGGTCTCCCCCTGGCTCTCGAACGTCGCCGAGGGCAGCTGGGCCGAGACGACGACCAGCGGACCGCTCAGCGAGATGGTCTCGCCGCCGCCCGGTCCCAGGGCGCGCCGCGCCGCCTCCGGACCCACCACCTCGTCGCCCACGGTTCTGACCACCAGGTGCTGAAAGGCGTAGCTGTAGCCCTCGAGCTCGAACCGCAGCGGCATTCCCGGCCGGATCAGCGCCCGGAAGTGTCCCGGCAGGAAAACGACGACTCGCCGCCGTGGATCCTCGGTCTCGAGCGACAGGATCACCTCGCCGGGCGCCACGAGCTGTCCCTTCCGGACCCAGACGTCGGAGACCACGCCAGCTTGCGGAGCGCCCACCGAACGTTGTTCCAGGCGCTGCTCGGCGAGGGTCCGCTGGGCCCGCAGGGTGCCGAGGCTGCGCTCGGTCGCGGCGTCCGCGGGACGGCGCAGGCGCTCGATCAGGCCGTTTTCGAACTCGCGGCGGACGCGCTCCAGCTCCGCCGCCTCCTGGACGCCGTAGAGCCGTACCAGAAGCTCCCCGGCCTCGACCCGCTGGCCCTTCTCCACCTCCACCGAGACGACCGTACCCGAGAGGCTCGCGGTCACGTCGGTGCGGCCCTCCAGACGGACGACCGCGACGCCGCTGGCATACTCGTCGACCGTCCCCACCAGCAGGAAGATCAGGCCCGCGACGAAGATCGTGAGCAGCAATCGGTAGGTCCAACCCGTCCAGCCCGGGGCGATCTCCAGGAGGTGTCCCTGCGTGTCGGTACCCCGCACGTACTCGGAGAGCGCCTCGTCGCGGAAGATCCGGCTGGCCTCCTGACTGGATGCGCTTCTCGTTGATCGCGTCGAGGTGGCTCGTGGCTTCGTCGAGCAGCAGGACCGCCGGACTCGAGACCAGGGTCCGGGCGAGCGCCAGGCGCTGGCGCTGGCCGCCGGAAAGCGACGCACCGCCGTCGGCCAGCACCGTGTCGTAGCCCATCGGCATGGCCGCGATGTCGTCGTGGATGTGGGCCTTTCTTGCCGCTTCCACGAGGCGCGGCAATGGCAGGCTCGGGTCGCTTAGGGCCAGGTTCGAACGGATGGAGCCGCCAAAGAGGAAGCTGTGCTGCGAGACGATGCCGAGCTGGCGCCGCACCGAGCGTAGCTCCAGCGTCGTCAGGTCGACGCCGTCAAAAAGGATCCGGCCCTCGGTCGGCACGTAGAGGCCCAGCATCAGGTTGGCGAGTGTCGTCTTGCCGGCGCCCGAGGGGCCGACGAGCGCCACGAACCGGCCCGGCTCGACGTCGACCGAGACGTCGCGGACCACCAGCGGCGCCATCGGACCGTAGCGGAAGCTCACCTTCTCCAGGGTCACGGCGCCGCGCAGCCGCTTCGCCGCGACGACGGCGCTGCGGTCCTGCTCCTTGGGCGTTTCCATCACGTCGCTGATCCGTTCGAGGTAGCTTCCCAGGAGCTGCAGCTGCACCCCGGTCTGGACCAGCGCCGTCAGCGGGCTCAGGAAACCCGTGGCGAGGGCCGCAAGTGCCAGCATGGTGCCCAGGGTGAGCTGGGAGTCGAGCACCAAGAGGCCCCCGTAGAGCAGCACGGCGAAGGGCGACGCGGTGCCGAGGGCGGCGAGGAGCGACTCGAACCAGGCGTTCAGCCGTCCCCGCGCCAGCGAGACGTTGAGCTCGTCGACGAAGAAGCTCGACCAGGTCTCGATCGTCCGTCCCTCGGCACCCACCGCCTTCAACGTGCCAATCCCCGTCAGCAGCTCCACCTGGTAGCCGCGCGAGCGGGCCTGGACCTGAAGCGACTCCGACATCAGCTCCTGCTGCCGCCGCCGGGTGACGAGGAAAAGCCCCACCCGCAAAAAGCCCAGGCCGAGGACGAGAAGCCCCATCTGGAAGTGGGTGAGGAGCATCAGGACGAGGTAAAGGCTCACCAGGACGCCGTCGAGCAGCCCCGAAAGCGCGCTCGAGGTGAGGATCTCGCGGATCGTCGTGTTGCTGTTGAGCCGCATCATGAGATCGCCCGAGGAGCGCTGTTGGAAGTAGGCGAAGGGCAGGTCGACCAGGTGCTCCAGGAACTCCAGGGTGATCTTGGCGTCGAGATGGGTGCGCAGGTGGAGCAGGAGGTGGGCGCGCAGGAGCGAAGAGAGGAAGTGGAAGCCGGCGACCATGACGAGGCCGGCGGCGAGCAGCTGCAGCAGCGCGTAGTCGCCGCGGGGCACCACCCGGTCGACGAGCATGCCGGTCAAGAGCGGCGTCGCCAGGGCGAGCAGCTGCAGCAGGATCGATACGACGAGGAGCCGCGAGATCAGCCCCGACTGGGCCAGGAGCTCGCGCAAGTACCGTCCGACGCCTCTGTCGCGCTCCCCCCTGGGCTCGAACTCCTCGCCCGGCTCGAAGACGAGAGCGACCCCGGTAACCGCTGTGCGCAGCTCCTCGCGCGGCACCCGCCGCCGGCCGGCCGCCGGATCGACGATCCTCGCACCGCGCGCGTCGAGGCCTTCGAAGACCACGAAGTGACGGAACCGCCAGTGCAGGATGGACCCCGGCGGCAGGAGGCGCAGGTCCTCGATCTCCACGATCTGCACCCCCCGGCCGCGCAGGCCGTACCAGCGTCCGGCCTCGAGGATCGCCAGGGCGTCGGAGCCGTCGCGGTCGACGCCGGCGACCTGGCGGACCTCCTCCAAGGGCAGCGGCTTGCCGAGGTACTCGAGCACCATCGTGAGGCACGCCGCGCCGCAGTCGGCGCTGGCCGTCTGGTGGACGTAGGGGATCCGCCGTTTCTTCTTTCCGAGCCTGCGCAGCGCGGGGAAACGGTCGATCAGACTGGAGGTGCTCGGAGCTTCCATGATGTCTTGACCAAGGGGGACGAGGCGAAACGGATCGAAAAAGAACGTTCAAGGTATCGAAAGGCCACGGGGGCGTCAAGCGGCCACGTAGGGTATACTACCGACATGAGGAACGTGGCGGCGACATGGTGGGAACGACTCTCGTGGCTCGCTCTGGGCCTCCTGGCGGCGAGCGCCGGCTTCTGGCTCCTGGGTCCGCGCGCGGGTGTCGACACGGCGCTTCCCGCGTCTGCCGAGCCCCGGCCGGCGGCGGCGCCGCCGGAAACGCCACAGCCGGTGCCCGAGTGCTACCTCGGCGTGGTTCTCGCCCGCGAAGAGGTCGACGTCACCAGCGAGGTCGGGGGCACCCTCGAAGAGCTTACGGTGCGAGTCGGGGACGCCTTGCAGCACGGAGAAAGGATCGCTCGTCTTGACACCCGCACGCTCATCCACCGGCTCGCGGTCGAACGCGCCGCGCTCGAAGCCGCCCGGGCCGAGAAACGCCGGCAGGCCCTTGAGGTCGAGCGCACGGCCCAGGAGCACCAGCGCCTACTGGCTTTGGAAGGGCTGCTCTCGCAAGCGGAGACGGAGAACGCCCGCTTTCAGCACGAGATGGCCCAGGCACGCCTGGAAGGTACCGAGGCCGAAGTCCAGCGTGCCAGGGCACGCCTCACGCAACTCGAGTCCGATCTCGAACGCTCCGAGCTCCGGGCACCCTTCGAAGGCATGGTGACCCGCCGCTACATGGATCCGGGGACCCTCGTTGCACCGGGAACCGCGGTGATCCGCCTGATCAGCTCGACGAACCTCCTGGTGCGTTTCGCGGTGCCGCCCGAGGCGGTGAAGAGCTTCCCGATCTCGACCGAGGCGCGCCTTGAGCTCGAGCAACTTGGCATCACGGCTACCGCCACCGTCGAGCACCTGGCCCCGGAGATCGACGCCGCCTCGCGCATGGTCTTCGTCGAGGCGCGCCTGGAAGGCTCCGCGCACACGATCCCCTCAGGCGCCGTCGCCCGGGTGTCGATCCTGGCCGGAGCCGACTCGCCCTCCTGTCTCGGCCGTTGAGTGGCAAGGAACCAGCCGTCTCCCGGAAAGAGCCGTCAGCATACTTGACTCATCTGTGAAGATGTCTGGGAACCTAGCGCACCTAGCCCACAGCTCACACGGGGTTAAGACCCCGGGCGGGGGCGCCGCCCCCAAACACCAGCCGGCGCCCCTCCACCCGCCAAGGCTCGACGAGAAGCCGGTGTAACGCCTCGGCATAGGCACGGTGCTCCTCGGCAAGGATCCGCGCCGAGAGCGTCTCGGCCGTGTCGCCGTCCTCGACCAGCACCGTCTTCTGGACGACGATCGGCCCGGAATCGAGCCCTTCGTCGACCAGGTGGACGGTGCAGCCCGACACCCGGACGCCGTGCTTGAAGGCCTGGCCCTGGGCGTCGAGCCCCGGAAAGGCGGGCAGCAGGCTCGGGTGGATGTTCAAGATCCTCTGCGGGAAGGCACGGACGAGATGCGGCGAGAGAAGCCGCATGTAACCCGCGAGGCACACCCACTCGACCTCGGCGCGGCGGAGCTTCGCGAGCACGAGCTCCTCGTGCTCGCGGCGTTTCACTCCCCGGTGCGGGATCGCGGCGGTCGGAATGCTGTAGCCCGCCGCCTTCGCAAGCCCCGGCGCCTGAGGGTCGTTCGAGACCACGAGCACGATCTGGGCCGGCAGCTCGCCGCGCCGCATCGCCTCCTGGAGCGCGACGAAGTTCGAGCCGCGTCCTGAGAGCAGGACGCCCACGCGGGCGCTCATCGCGCCGCTCCTTCGTCGAAGTCGTAGGCGACACCGCCAGCGCCCTCGTCGACCTCGCCGATCCGGATCGCGCCGAGCTCGGAGCGGACCCTTTCCGCTTCCCCGGGCGCCACCACCAGCACCAGGCCGATTCCCATGTTGAAGACGCGGTACATCTCGGCCTCCTCGACCTCGCCGTGGCGCGCGATCGCCTGGAAGACGCCGGGCACCTCCCAGCTCGCCGTCCGGATCCGGGCCTGGAGGCCCTCGGGCAGAATGCGCGGGACGTTGTCGGTCAGCCCGCCGCCGGTGACGTGTGCCAGGGCGTGGAGCGCCTCGCGTCCGAGGAGCGGGCGCACGGCCGGCAGGTAGGTCAGGTGAGGCGCGAGCAGGTGCTCGCAAAGCGGCGCGTCGCCCGCACCGGGGACCGGGTCGTCGAGGCCCAGCCCCAGGACCTCGAAGAAGACGTGGCGAGCGAGCGAAAAGCCGTTGGTGTGGAGGCCCGCCGAAGGCAGGCCCAGGAGGACGTCGCCCGCGCGGACCCGCGAGCCGTCGATCACCGCTTTTCGGTCGACGAGCCCGACGATGAAGCCCACGAGCTCATAGCCGCCCTTTTGATAGAAGCCCGGCATCTCGGCGGTCTCGCCACCCAGGAGCGCGCAACCGTTCTCGCGGCAGCCGCGGGCCACCCCGCCGACGAGCTCCGCCATGGCCCGCGGCTCCAGGACCCCGGCGCCGACGTAGTCGAGAAAGAAAAGCGGCACCGCGCCCTGGACCAGGATGTCGTTCGTACAGTGGTTGACGAGGTCGTAGCCGACGCTCGAGTAGTCGCCGGCCATGCGGGCCACCATGAGCTTCGTACCGACGCCGTCGGCCGACGCCACCAGCACGGGCTCGGCCATTCCCTCCAAGTCGGGACGGAAGAGGCCGCCAAAGGAGCCGAGCTCAGAAAGGACACCTGGCGTGAACGTCGAGCGCACCAGGCGTCCCACCTCGCGGAGGGCTTCGTCCTGGGCGTCGATCGAGACGCCGGCGCGGGCGTAGGCGTCCTGCGGTTCGGTCATAAGTCGGTCGCAGTATGGCATGCCGTCCCGGGGGCGTCGAGAGCCGGACGCTGGGAGCGCAGGCGCGAACGCCTGCTCTTCGGGCCATGGGAGCCCCGTGCTAGAATTCTGGGTAGTAGCTCGTCCGGTCTTCGACGATCGGCGAGACGTGCCAGGAGACTCACGATGCTAGGAAAGTCGCCCATCCCCGAGGGGGCGTCGCTCACGTTTGCCGACTACTTCAAGCTCACCACCGAGGCCGACGCGGTCGTCGAGCACTTCGGCTACTCGCTCGCCATCGAGGACTGCGAGCTCCCCCGCCACGAGATCGACAGGAGCCAGCTCGCCGCGACGGAGCTCCGGATCCGGGAGAGCCTCTCTCTCGTGAACCTGGCGAACGAGGTCGCGCGCCGCGAGTTCCTGATCGCCCCGATCCTCTCCGAGGTCGTCCACCACACGCGGGCAAAGGTCCGGGTCGAGTATCCCCTCGAGGTCAACGACCAGCTCAAGGGGACGCTCGACTACCTCCTGGAGGGAAAAAACGACATCCTGGTCGTCGAGGCGAAAAACGCCGACTTGCAGCGCGGGTTCGTCCAACTCGCGGTCGAGCTCGTCGCTTTTGACCAGTGGCTCGACGAGCCGTCGCCCGACATCCTCTGGGGGGCTGTCTCGATGGGAGACGCCTGGCACTTCGCCTATCTCGAGCGGCCGTCGAAGCGGATCGTCAAGGACCTGAGCCTCTACAGCCTGCCGGGACAGTTGGCGGAGCTGGTGGAGATCCTCGTCGCCATCCTGAACGGCTGAGCAGGTGCCGGCCTTCATGAACGCCCCACGCTACGCCAACGACGCCGCCACCGTCGCTGACGGTTTCGGACCCTCCCGCACCGGCGACCAGGTCGCCCGCATAGCGCTGGAGGCCGATCCGCCGTTCACCGTCTGCGTGGCTTACGGCAGCACCCTCGACGACTATTTTTATCAGGCAGAGCGGTCGCGGTCGCTGTCGCTCTTAGAGAGTTTATCGTTCTCTGAATCGACAGTCAAGTTGGGAAAGAACCTTTTTTCAAAAGACAAAATTTTTTCATTGCCGACAAAAATACTTTTACAATGCGGCCTCCTCCACGCCGCCCGCGACTACTTCGCCGAGCAGGCCGAGGACGCCGAGCTGGCCCGCCGCCGCGGCCAGCGTCCGGGCGAGCCGCTGCCGCGTCGATTCGCCTTCTTCGACAAGGCGGGACGTTTGCGTGACGTGACGGCACGTTCGTCCTTCGTCGAGCTCAGGAAATGGGTCGATGACGACGAGGCCGTCCTCGCGTGGACGTTTCCCGAGGACCTTGCGGAGGAGGAGCGCGAGGTGCTGCTCGCGGACCTCGCGGTGCTGCGCCGTCAGCCGTGGTCGCCGCAGGCCGCGATCGACGCGCTGCTCGCCGACTGGCCGGAAGAGGAGTCGGAGCGCGACGTGTCGTTCGCGGAGGCGGAGAGGCGGTTCGCGGAGGCTTGCGAGGCGGCGTTGGCGGAGGAGGCGTCGACCGGGGGGTGATGCCGTTCAAAGGGCCAAAAGGTCCCCAGGTCCCGCTCTCGGGTCTGCTCCAGGAACTGATCGGCATGACCGTAGTGTACCCCGGGCCTGCGCAGGCTGCCTCTTGGTCCCTCCGGCCGCAGTATGGCACACCGCCGCGGGGGCGTCGAGAGCCGGCAGGCGCCGGGCCTGGTCCGGATCCGCCGGGCCCGGATCTAAGGCGACGGCAAGTCGACGCCCAGACGTGCCATCGCTTTGAGGAATCCGGGGTGCTTTCGGAAGCGCTCCAGGTCCTCGGCCAGGAAGGTCTCGGCGTCGGCTCCGAAACGACGCGAGCGCAGGACGCCTTCGATCCATTCGCGCTCTTCGCCGCTCGGCGTCCGGGTCGCTCCGGAGTCGAGGGCGGTGAGCTCGTGCTCGTACCAATTGTACAGATAGTCGCCGATCTGCGAGCAGTCCTTCATGGGACAAGGCGGCCCGGGAAGCTTCCTGAGGACGGCTTGATAACCGCGGTGGACTACCTGGACGCGGTAACGGTAGGCGGTGACAAAAGCGTCGATCGCCACCATGGGCCGGAGCTCCTGGGGGAAGTCCAGGTTCCAGCCGTAGTCGTCGAGCAACATCAGACCGCCTTCTTTCAAGAGCTCCCAGCTCATGACGGCGTCGGCGAGCACGTCGTCGGCGTCTCTTTCCACAGGGCGATGCTGCGGCTGAACCAGTTTTCGGTGAACTGATAGTCTTTCATGTAAAGTCGTAAGCTCTCGATGCCCCGCGCAGGGTCCATCTCGAGGCGCTTCGTGGGAACCTCGAGGCCAACTCGCGGCAGCGGCGCGTCCGAAGGGTCGACGGCGATCTGGCCGCCGCTCGCCACCCGAGGCCGGGCGTAGGTGCCGACGCCCCATCCCAGGAGGCCTGCCGCCGTCACGAGGAGAGCCAGGCCAAGGGTGTTACGCCATGTCCGATTCATCGTTTCTCCCTACGTCGACTTCCAGCTCGAGGGCGAATCGTAACATGGGATCGTTGTGGCGGCCGATTCTCTGCCCCACCCGGGGTCGAACCAGGGTCCCGATCGTGGTAGCGTCTGGCGGTTCGGGACGGGGCCGCAAGGCGAAGGCATGAAGGCGGACGACAACGATGAGATCACCCGGCTCCTTGAGGAGTGGCAGCAAGGTAGCGCCGAGGCCCTGGAGACGCTACTACCCCTGGTCCACCGGGAGCTGCGCAACCTGGCGGCGCGCTATCTGAGGAAGGAGCGCGCGGGCCACACCCTCCAACCGACGGCGCTCGTCAACGAGGCCTACCTGCGGCTGCTCGGCAAGCCCCCGGGGGAGCTCAAGGACCCGGCCCACTTCTTCGCCGTCGCCGCGCAGTCGATGCGGCGCATCCTCGTCGACCACGCGCGGCGCCATCGTGCCGAAAAGCGCGTCGGAACTGGCGCAACAACCTGGCCAGGCGCTATGCCTTTTTCGAAAGGTATCCGGAGGCGAACGAAGAATACGAGAGGATCTTCGCCGACGGCACGACTCATTGGGGAACGTTTGCCAACGCCGCTAACGCCTACGCAGCTCTTGGTGATCTGGAGAAGGGCTATCGTCTGCTCTCCGAGGCCATCCGGGAGAATCCGAAAGACTGGCTGCTCCACTACTCGCTCGCCTGGCATTTGACCGAGTGGGGTCGACTGGAGGAGGCAGCGGTGCCTCTCGCGACCGCCGCCGAGCTGCAGCCAGGACACTATTTCCTCCACTACGGCGCCTGGCGCCGCGAGGTCTTACGCGAAGACTGGACGGCAGCGCAGCGCGAGGCCGAATCGCTGCTCGCCTGCGAGGACTCCTTCGCTCGCTGGCGGGGAGCGGTGTCGCTCGCGCGCAACGCCCTCTACCACGGCCAGGGAGCGGAGGCTCTGAGGAGGTTCGACGAGGCGATCGCCGCCTCGGAAGGGGCGGACCGGGCGTTCGCCCGGTGCTTCAAGGCAGAGCTCTTGCTGGCGTTGGGCGACCCCGGCGGGGCGCTTGCCGAGGCGCAGCAGGCCCAGGAAGAGGGGCGTGAAGAGTTCCCGGAGCTGCAAGGCTTCTACTTCGCCGCTCTCGCCCGGGAGGCGGCTGGAGAAAGCTCGAAAGCTGACGCACTCCTTGAGACGCTACGGGAGCGCTGGCGGCGCCAACCCAACGCGGTCGAGGAACGCCAGATTCTCCACCTCTCGGGACTCCTGGCTCTGGAGCGAGGCAAGGCGGATGCGGCGGCCGATTCCCTCGGCCGAGCGGCGGTGCTCCTACCTCCGAAAGGGGTCGAATTCCACTGGCACGTCTTTCCCGACCACGTTCCGGTGTGGACGTCGCTCGGCGAAGCCGAGCTCGCCGCCGGGCGTCCCCGGGAGGCCCTCGTCTGGCTCGAGCGCGTCGCGGCGAGCGGCTCCGAGCACCTTGAGCAACCCCTCGCCTACGTGAGGGGCCTCTACCTCAAAGGCACCGCCCATCAAGACCTCGGCGAGACCGAAGAGGCCCGTCGGAGCTTCGAACGTTTCCGGAGCTTCTGGGCCGGCGGCGATCTCGCTCAGGAATGAGCTGCCGCTGCGCCGCGCGTCCAGCTCAACCCGAGCCTGCCTCGTCTCCCCCGGTGGGCCTGTCCAGCTTCGACCTCAAGTACTCGAAGATGGCGTTCATGTCGCCCGCCACGAGAAGCTCGCCCTCGTGCTCGGTGAGCTGATTCTGATACTGCTCGACGAGGTCGACCCGATACTCTTCGCTGTCGATGACCTCGTCGATCTCCTCCTCGATCCCCTCCTCGGGTTGCGGAAGGTAGTTGCGGAGCATCTCGGCGTTCAAAGCCAGAAGGGCGGTGATCCGGGAAACGGCCTGTGCGCTCATGGGAACTCCTTTCGTTGAGCCGGGAAAGGATATCGACAAACGCTCCGCTCGGGAACCGTTTCCCTGAAGCCGTCGGCGGGAAAACCGGGGAATTCATCTTTTCCGCGGTTCTTTCGAGGACGGTTCGTAAGATCAGCCCAAGGCCTCGAGATAGGCCTGGGTCGGCCGCCTCTCGTCGGGGTGGGAAGGACCGCCGCCGGGCGAAGGGCCGCCCGGGCGGCCGTACCGCTCCGGCTCCTGGCCGAAGAGGTCCCGCCAGACCTCCGGTGGCAGCTCGCCCGGGACCAGCTTGCGGCCGGCATGGCCGCGCGCCAGCTCTTCCAGGTCCTCGATGCGAACGCGGTAGACGTCAAGGTAACTCCTCGGCGGCTCGGTCAGGGATCGCCGGGAGACCGCCAGGCGCCGGCCGGCGGGATCGAATGCCAACGAAAGGACTCTCGACGTCGCGCCGCGGCCGTGCCCGAGGTGAACCGGGGTCCACCTGGGCCGCCGGTCGGGGGTCCGGTGTGCCGGGGAATCGCCGCGGCGAAACCAGAGGGAGACGCCGCCGCGCTCGTCGCCGACCGCCAAACGCTCGCCGTCGCCGCTGAATTCGGCCACGGTCACGCAGCAGGGCGGGCCCGACGGGGGGCCGACGATCAGCCGGCCGGCCTCGAGGAAGGACACGCGCCCCCGCTCGTCGATGAGAGCAAGGCGCTCCGCGTCGTGGGCTGCCAGGCGCACGATCTGCTGGGGCTCGTCGTCGCCGGGCTTCCAGAGGAGAAGTCGGGGCGGGCCCTTCAGCTCGGTCCGCCGATCGCAGCCGGTTTCCGGCTCCGGCGTCCGGACCGGCAGCGCCCAGGGTTTGGCGAGGTCCCACAGGAGCGGCTCGTGCGTAGCCGACTCGGAGAGCAGCCGGCCGCCGTCGAGCAAGGCGATGGTGTCGAGCCGGGCGTCCGGGGGGACCGCGAGAGCCGCCGGCTCGGCGGGGAGCCAGGCGTCGGAGAGCAGCGCGGCCTCGTCGGGCCGCACCTTCGGGAAGATCCCGAGAAACCTCGGGAGCTCGGCGAGCTTCACCGAAAGCGCCATCCCCCGGACACACCACAGGCGGACCTCGGCGCCCCCGGGGCCCCGTTCGGCGGTGGAGGCGCCAGTCGTCCCGAACCAGGAGAAGCCAGCGAGCTGAGTTGACGGCCTGGCCGAGATGCACTACACTGTCATACATGTCGAAGACGGCCGTCTACAGCTGGCGCCTGTCCGCCCCCCTGAAACGTGCCTTGGAGGATGCGGCACGGGAGAGCCGCGAGAGTGTCGCGGAGCTCCTGGAGCGCATCGTCCGGGAGTGGCTCGCGAGCTCGGCTGTCGCTGACGACGAGCAAGAGCAGGATCGCCGGCAAGCGGCGGCGGCAAGGTGCTTCGGAAAGATACGGGGGAACGACCCCGATCGGGCGGCGAAGGCCTCGGAGGCCATCCGGACGCGGCTGGCCCAACGGCATGATCGCCTGTCATGACACCCTGGGGCCTCATCGACACCGGAGCGATCCTCGCCCTTCTCGACGAAGGTGACCGCTGGCATGAGCGCTGTGTCGAAGCGTTTCAAGAGCTTCGGTTGCCGCTCGCCACCTCGGCAGCGATTCTCGCCGAGCTGTTTCACCTTTTGGAGGGGCCGCAGGAATACGCCGCAGCCTGGGGGTTCTTGCGCTCAGGAGCCGTGACCGTTCTGCCGATTGAAGACGATCACTTGCCCGAGCTCGAAAGCCTGATGGAGAAATACCGCGACCGGCCGATGGACTTTGCCGACGCGACCCTCGTGCATCTGGCTCGGCGCGAAAAACTGGTGACGGTCTTGACGGTCGACAACGACGACTTCGAAACCTACCGGATCGACGGAAAACGCCAATTCCGCGTCGTCCCCGGACGATGAAGGGCGAGCCCTTCCTAGGAACAAATCCGGTTCCCGCCGGATTTCCGCCCCTTGTTCCTACCGGTGATGCCGTCGCGTAGCGACGTGAGGTGCTCTTAAGGTGCCACCCATTAGAAGGCGCCGGTGACGACGCTGCGCGTCGTCCCTCTTGCCCGCGGGGCGGGCGGGGCGCCTGCCGTGGGGGGCGAAGTCCCCCAAGTGAGCCGTTCGTCGACCGCCTCGCGCTCGCGTCGTCTCGGTGGCCGTCTTCGTCTTTCGCTGGGAGCGCCGGCGTCCCGCCGGCCGTGGGGGGCGATTTACCCCACGCCGAGCGGGGTCGGGGAGCTGGCCCGTAGTAAGAGGCCCCTTTACAAGGCCGGGGGGTATGCGCCGCTCAGC
>CBDUYN010000070.1:0-45447 GCA_965371445.1 uncultured bacterium
CAGATCGCCCTGGGCCTGAAGCACGCCGGCCAGCTCGTGCAGGGAGGCGGCGACGGACGGGTGCTCCTCGGTGCCGAAGACCGACGCCTTGATCTCCAGGGAGCGTTCGAGCTTCTCGCGCGCGCCGGCCAGATCGCCCTGGGCCTGAAGCACGCCGGCCAGCTCGTGCAGGGAGGCGGCGACGTCGGACGTCTCCTCTCCCAGGACTTCGATGTCCGACTGAACCGCTTGACCCAACGCCGAGGCCGCTTCGTCGAGTCGGCCGGCCGCTTTGAAGTAGTTCCCCAGCTCGTTCAAGATCGATCCCCGGTCTTTGTCCTCGACCAGGGGCAACGCTTTTCGAAGCTTCTGCTCGTCCGTCGCAGGTATCGAACCGGTCAATTGATGGAGCTGGACTTCATAAAAGTAAACCATTCCAAGCCGCCCCTCCGACGGCCCTGCCGCCAGCACCCGCTCGACCCACCCCAACGCCTCCCGGTAACGCCCAGCCGTCCGCAACCCGAGGACGAGGGACTCCGCCGTCGGCCAGGCGGCATCGCCGTCGCCCGCGGCGCAGAGGTGTTCGACCGCCCGCTGAGCCAGGAGCGGTAGCTGCTTCCGTCCATACTCCGCCTGAAACCAGCTCCCCAGTCGACGGTGCGCCTCGTCGACGTCCCCCGTCCACAGCCCGCGGACGGTTTCCGTCACCAACCGGTGCGGCGCCCACCAGACGTCACCGGCCGTCGGGAACGGGCTTAGCAGCCCCGTGTCGACGAGCCGCCGTCCGGTCTCGTCCGACGGCTCCAGCGCGTCGATCGCCGCGCCGGGCACCGGAGCGCTCAGCACGCTGAGACGGCCCAGGTGCTCGCGCGTGTCGTCGTCGAGCGCCTCCCAGACGCGGGGCAGGAGCAAGTCGGCCCCGAGACGGACGCCGGCTTCCGCGAGGATCGGCTCCAGCACCTTCTGCCGCCAGTCCTTGCCCAGCCCGCCCGCCGACGGCAACCGCTTCTTCTCCGCCTCGCGGGCCAGCAGCTCGAGGTACTCGACGGTGCGCGGGTGTCCGTCGACCTTGTCGGCGAGCCAGGCCCGGTCCTCGTGCGGCACGCGGCGCAGGGCCGGCGTCCAGGTCATCAGCCGGACGATCTCCCAGCGGCTCATCGGCTCCAGCGGCAGGACCGCCTCGACCGGCGTCGCCTCGGGACGGTAACGCGACGAGGCCACCACGCCGAGGGGTCCGTCGGGCGTCGCCGCGGCGACGAGGGCAGCCCAGAAGTCGCGCAGGTCGTCGTCGCGCCAACGTCCCAGGCCGTCTTCAGCGTCGTCCACGTCGCGTTGCAGGCTCTCCGCGTCGTCGAGGTAGACAATGAGGCCGTCGTCGCGTCTGGCAAGGACGGCAAGGGCACGGGCCAGGCCCGCGCCGCTCAGGCCCTCCTGCTGCAGCGCGGCGAGCTGCGCGCTTTCCTCGTCGTCCGCGGCGGCCAGCACCTCCTGCCAGAGCGCCGCGACGGGACGCGGCTGGGCTCCGGCGTGTCGTCCGTCGAGGGCCACGACGCGGCGGTCCTTGCCGAAGATCCGCAGCAGCTCGGCGCAGAGCGCCGTCTTGCCCAACCCGCCGAGCCCCTCGACCACCAGCAGACGCTCGCCGCGTCGCCAACGGCGCACCGCGTCGCTCTTCGGACGGCGGCGTCCGATGAAGCCGAAACGCAGCTGTTGGACGCCCTCGATCCCCTCGATGCGGACCGTGCCGCCCGTCTTGTCGACGCGCTCGAAGAGACGGCGCCGGGGCGTGTCGGGACGCGTCCGCTCCTTCGTCGACGCCTGGGCCGTCGGCTGGTCGGCGCCGCGGTGGTAGAAGGCCAGCTGCGCCCAGCCGAGGGGGTAGATGCCCTGGACGGTGCCGTCGGTATCGACGAGGGGCTCGACGGCCACGGCGCGGGCGCGGCGCAGCGCGGGCCTTGATCCCCGTCGCCAGGGCGGCGTAGAAGGCGGCCGCCGTCCGCGTTGCCTGGGCGTCGCCGACCGGACCGAAGAAGGCGACGACCTGCGCGAAGCCGCCGCGGTGCAGCGACGCCGCGGTCGTACCCGGTCCCGCGGTCGTACCATGGCAGGCCGAGAGGTAGATCAACCGCGGGAACGGACCCGCCAGGCGCAGACGACGCACCAGCTCTTCCACCTTGACCGGTCGCGAGGCGGCGGTTTCGTCCTCGAAGAGGAGCGCGCCCGGAGTGCCGTGGCCGATGAAGTGGAGCACGGTCGGGTCGTGTCGGTCGCGGTGGAGGGCTTCGAGGGTTTCGAGGAGGTCGTCGAGGGTGCCGAGGTCGGTCGTGGTCAGGAGGTCTTCGTCGCGCGCGCCGAGCGCCCGCCACAGGCGGTAGGTCTCGCCCTCGTGGTCGAGCGCGCCGGCGTCGATCGGCGCCGCCACCGTGGCGAGGATCGACAGGGGACGCCGGGGCTCGCCGAGTCCCTCGAGGTCGTCGACGACGGCCTCACGGGCCAGGTCGAGCGTATGTTCCTCGACCGGGAAGGCACCGTCGAGACAGAGCAGCTCCCAGGGCAGGGCGAGCAGCCGGTCGGCCCGATGGACGAGCTCGTCGTCGGCGCCGTCGGCGACGGTGACACGCAGCCGCAGGAGCGCAGGACGTCCACCGAGCCCGGCGTGGACGGCTGCCGTCAGCCGTTGGTGTGCCGCCTCGGAGAAGAGCGTCAACTCCAGCCGTGTGCCGACGCCGGCGGCCAGTTCGCGCAGCCGCGCCGCGAGCGCCGCGACGTCCGGCGTCATCCGGCCGTCCTCGTCGGTCGGAAAAGGACGCATCCCGAGCTTTTGCAGCTCGCCGACGGCAGCCACGAAGCGCTCGTCGTCAAGGAGATCCTCCGAGTGCCAGGGCTCGCCGCCGTCGAGCCGCGCCTCGAGGCCCGAGGGGCCGACGGTGAGCAGGAGCTCCATCGGCTCCGTCGCCGCGGGCGGTGGCGCGACCTCCGTCCACAGACGGGGCAGGTGGCCGTGGTCGTCGAGGATCAAAGGACGCAGGATCTTCGCGTCGACGGCGCGGCGCAGGGCCTCGCCGGCGGCGAGCGCGTCGTCCCAGGAGCGGCGGGCCATCATCGCCCGCCAGGGCTTGAGACGGGAGAGCGCGTCGTCATCGAGCGCGGCGAGCCAGTCGAGGATGCGCGGGTCCCGGAGCGAGCAGCCGACGAAGAGGACCCGATGGCGACGCAGCAGGACGTCGAGCTGTTTTTCGAGGAAGGGGTAGCGCCCACCAAAGGTGGCGTAGGCGTCGCCCGAGAGGACGGCGTGGCGCCAGTCGTCGCGCGAGCCATGGAGCTTGAGCAGCCGGACGTCGGCCTGGGGATCGACGACGACGGCGTTGTCCTCGAGGGTCTGGAAAACGTAGCGCGCCTCGGCCTCGGCGAGGGCGCGTTCGAGCAGGTCGTCGTAGTTGGTGGTGACGAGGGCGGCGAGCTTGCCGTCGCCGGCCTGGCGGGCGAGGGCGCGATGCAAGTCGGTCAGCGGCAGCGAGGCGCCGACGAGCCTTTGCAGCAGGTCCTCCAAGGCGCCCGGTCCCTGCGATTCGACAAAGGCGTCGGCGATCTGCTCAAAGCTCGACGCGGGGTCGATCGGGTCGTCGGCCTCGGCGACCATCGCGTCGACCAGGGTGCCTGTGCTCGGGTGTCCTGCGGCGACCGAGGCTCCGGCGCCGACCCAGAGGACGGGACGGTGCTTCAGGGTCCGTCGGAGGGTGTCCGGGGTGGCTGGGATGAGGCGGGTGGCCATGGGCTTCTTCCGGGAGAGAGTCTACCTCATGGCGATCCGCCCGCCACGAGTCCCACCCACTACCGAGCGCTACCGCATCGTCCGGAGCCTCCTGGTCCGCCTCGGCCTGGAAAGCGAAGAGCCGCCGCCCAACTGAGCGAGCCGGTTCTCCGTGGGGACCGATGGTCCGTTTCTCTTCCGTTTTACGCGTCGATAAGGTAAAAGCGTTTTGATATCGCCTGCCGGCAACAACTTCGGTCAAGCCGCAGATGGTATGGGCTAAGGACCGCCGGGAGGGGCGCCCGGAGCTCTCGCTCGCCAACCCCTGGTGGTTCGACTCGGCGCTCGTCCGCCTTGAGGTCGACGGCGAAACGGTCTACCTCGATCCTGCGGACCGTCGCCTCGCCTTCGGACGCCTGCCGCCCGGCCTCGAAGGGACCCGGGCGATCGTCCACGACCGGAAAAAACCGGAGGAGATCACGCTTCCCGAGCGGCCCTTCGACGAGAACCTGCGCCGCGCCGAGATGGCCCTCGTGCTCGACGAGGAGGGCCGTTTGACCGGTACGGGATCGCTCCACCTGACGGGACATCACGCCCGCCGCCGCCTGCACTGGCGCGACGACGAGGAGGCCACCGCCGAGGCCTGGAAGGAGTGGGTCGAGGGAATCTTCGCGGGTTACGACGTAAGCGACGTCACCTTCGGCGAGGAGCTTGAGACCCAGGAAGTGCGGGTCTCCTGGTCGCTTGCCCAGCGCGAGGAGGAGGTTCTGGGCGACGAATCGAGCCTCGATCCGTCCTTGCCGCTCGGTCCCGTCCAGCAGCTGTTCACCCTCCCGGTCGAGCGCCGGCAGACTCCGGTGCTCCTCTCCTTTGCCGACCGCGACGAGGTGACGCTGACGCTCGAATGGCCGGAGGGCTGGGCTCTCGACCTGGTGCCGGACGCGGTGAGCTTCCAAAGCACCGTGGGTGCCGTCGAGTCGCGCCTCGACGTCGACGAAGCCGAACGGAGTCTCAAGCTCCACCGGCGCTTCGACATCACGAGCTATGACCTACGGGGGCGCGCAAACTATGCTGAGATTCGCAAACTCTTCGCCGAAATCGAAAAGAGCGATGCGCAGAGCCTGGTTCTCCTTCGCGACTAGTCTGGCCCTTGCGTCCGCGGTCGGTGCCGCCACGATCCTCGAGCGGAGCGTGTCGGTCGTCCTGGCGGATTCCGGGGTCCGGGAGAAGCATCGGCTGAGGGTCCGCCTCGAGACGGCCGTCGATCTCGACGCCTGGGGCGAGTACGCGATCTACCTCAACACCGACCGCCGCCTTGGGTCCGTGACGGCGTCCGCCGTCCTTCCCGACGGCCGGCGCGTCAAGGTCCGGCGCCGCGACCGCGACCAGGTGGAGTACTCCGGGGCGGGGGTTCTGCACAGCTCGGCGTCGTTGGAGGTGTTGAGCTTCCCGGGCCTCGTCAAGGGCGCGGTGTTGGAGATCGACTACCTCGTCATGATCGAGCCCTACTTCCCGGCCGACCGGATCGTGCTGCGTGGTGGCGAGCCGATCGAGCGGCTCGACGTCCGGGTGACGGGAGGCGGCGACGCCTGGCGTTGGCGCCTCGACGGTCCGGCGGAGGGGCTGGAAGTCGAAGAGACCGTGGGCGGGGTTCGGATCACCGGCGTCGACCTGGAAAAAGTGGATCCGCCGGAGATGGCTCCGGGTGGCTCCGCGGTGGTGCCGGTCCTGCGCTACGCCTGGAAACGCGAGGGCAGTTGGCGCGACGTCGGGGCCTGGTACACGGATCTGCTGACCGGCGTCGCCCGCGACGACGAGGCGGTCCGTGCCGAGGCCCGCGGCTTGGTCGACGGTGTCGAGGACCGCCGCGAGCAGTTGGAGGCGATCCTCGCCTACATGCGCGAAAAAGTCCGCTACGAGGCGGTCGAGATCGGCATCGGCGGCTTCAGCCCGACGCCTCCCGCCGAGGTCCTGGAGCGCAAGTGGGGCGATTGCAAGGACAAGGGCCTGCTCCTGATCGACCTCTTGCGCGAGGTCGGCATCGAGTCGCATCCGGCGCTCATCCATGCCGGCAAAGACCAGAGCATCGACTCCGAGTTCCCTTCGCCTTGGCAGTTCAACCACTTCATCGTCGCGGTACCGATCGCCGACCTGGAGGTTGAGGCCGAGGACCCGGTGGCGGAGGGCTTCCTCTTCCTCGATCCCACCCAGACCCGCGGCACCGGGCTTTGGCTGCACCTAAGCGACCAGGACCAGACCGTCCTCGTGGTCCACGACGGGACGGGGACGCTCGTTCGCACTCCGATCCGGGGGGGGCTGGAGTTGCGCCACCTGGTGGTCAACCTGCACGTCCGGGACGACGGCGACGCCACGGGAGGCGCCGGCCTACGGCTTCAAGGCTGGGGTGCGACACGATTCCTCGAGCAGATCTCCGGCGCGCCGCCGGAACGTACCGAAGAGGACGCGCGGGCGATTTTCGGCTACCTGCTGCCGGGTGTGGAGATCACCGCCGTCGGCTGGAACGTCGAGTCGGGCGGTGTGCCGGCGGTGTCACTTTCGGCGGCGGTAAAAGTCGAGGGGCTCGTCCAGGGGCTGGGACAGCGTCCGTCGCTTCGGCTGGTGGGGCTGCGCTCCACTCCGGAGCCCGGGATCCTCAAGGAGCGGGAGGAGCCGGTGGTGCTCAACCCGAGAGCGACGGAGATGAAGTGGCACCTCTCGCTGCCGGAGGGCTGGTGCCGTCCGGCGGCTACCGAGCGGGAGGTCAAAAACGACGTCGGTCTGTTTCGTCAGACGATTCGGCACTCCGAGACCTCGAACAGCTTTGACGTCGAGCGGCGTGTCGAGCTGCGGCGTCGCTGGATCGAGCCCGAGGACGTGCCGGCGCTCTACGAGCTGGCGCTGGCCGAGCACCGGACGAATCGTCGGCGGATTCGCCTGGAGTGTGAAGAAGCGACGGCCCCGAGCCCACCGACGCGGAAATAGTGGCCAGTAGGGTTAGTGCCCGCTTCGACGGTGTAGAATGGCGACATGCAGCCGCAAGCGAAGCCGCCGCTCACCTTCGACGAATACCTGATCCTCGAACGCCGGGCGGAGACGCGCAGCGAGTACGTCGACGGCGAGGTTTTCGCGATGGCCGGCGCGACCTTGCGGCACAACGAGATCGTCGGCAACGTCTTCGTCGCGTTGCGCCGTCAGCTCCGGTCTCGGGGCTGCGGGGTCTACACGAGCGATCTGCGGGTGTGGATCCCGGCGGAGAGCCGCGGAGTCTACCCCGACGTCGTGGTGGTCTGCGGCGAGCCTGACCTCTACGACGAAGCGGACGACACGCTCCTCAATCCGAACCTCCTCGTCGAGGTGCTCTCCTCCTCGACGGAGGGAGCCGACCGGGGCGATAAATTTGCCGGCTACCGGACGCTTCCGTCCCTCACCGACTACGTCCTGATCTCCCAGAAGCGGGTGCTCGTCGAGCACTTCGTCCGGCAGGGCGCCAAGCGGTGGCTCCTGACGTCGGCGACTCGGCTCGACGAAGGGATCGAGATCCGCTCGCTCGACGCCCGGCTGGAGCTCGCCGACGTCTACGCCACGAGTCCCACCCACATCGGCAGACCCCCACCGCCAACACTTTCCGAGATGTCAGGAGTTGGCCCGGCCGGATCGGGTCTGGGCAAGTCCCGCTTTCCTGTCCAGGCCAGGTGAGCCACTTCAACGTGCTACGATGACTCCATGAGCCGTCCCCTCGCCACGTCCCACGGTCCCTTCCGGGCCGACCAGATCCGCCCCGGGGACCCCTACGAGCTCTCGAACGGCCACGCCATCTACTGCATGGGTACCGGCGGACGCGGCTCGCGGGCCAAACTGTTCGGCGGCGCGGTGCTCGACTCGGACCCGGCCGTCGAGGAGGCGGGCGTCGACACCGGCTATGCGCCGTCGCCCGACATCCTGCGCGCCCCCGACGTGGCGGTGGGCAACGTCCCCGACGCGCCCGGCTGGGTCGAAGGTGCGCCACCGCTGGCGGTGGAGTACGCGGACACAGGACAGGACGAGAAGGAGTTGGCGACGAAGATCTCGGAGCTTTTCGCCGCCGGGACGAAGCTCGTCTGGGTGGTGCGCCTCGTCGGCCCCCGGCGGGTGGAGGTCCACGAGCCGGGTCAGGGAATGCGGCTCGTCCGTCCCGGGGAGGAGCTCGTGGCGCCGGGGATCTTGCAGAATGCGGTTCCCATCGAGGCGCTCTACGACCGCAAGGTGGCCCACGAGGTCACCCTGCGCAACCTCCTCCAACGCCGGGGCTACCGCGACCTCGACGAGGTTCGCACCGCAGGACGTGAAGAAGGTCGCGAGGAAGGACGTGAAGAAGGACGCGAGGAAGCTCTGCGCGCCGCCGTCCTGGACGTCCTGAAAGCGCGGGGTCTCACCGTGGACGACGCGACCCGCGCCACCCTCGACGGCTGCCGAGATTTGAAAACGCTCCAGCTTTGGCTGACCCGAGCGGCGACGGTCCAGGCGACGACCCTAATATTCGCGGACTGAACGACACCAACCTCCGGTTGATCAAGTGGCCTGGTGAGAACCGGTGGTCGCGGCAGGAGAAGACCCACCGGCCAGCTTCTTTCCGGCGGGCTCAAGAGCCCCATGTCCCAGCGCTCCGCGAGAACGAGCCGTCACAACTGTGGCGTCCGGCCGTGGGAACGTTCGCACTCCTCGTAGTTG
Source organism: uncultured bacterium (assembly GCA_965371445.1). Taxonomy (GTDB): domain Bacteria; phylum Acidobacteriota; class Thermoanaerobaculia; order Multivoradales; family J023; genus DASWIG01. The sequence goes on from CBDUYN010000070.1 coordinate 8,438, forward strand.
CGGCGTGCCCGTTCGGGTTTCTCGCCAAGGGATTTCTGGCGAAACTCCGGAGTCAGGCAGACCCGGGTCGCCGCACGGATCGCGGCGCGCAGGTCGGCCGTTGAGAGCGACCACACTCGAGCCGTGCCATCCTTGGATGCCGTTACCACCCGTGTTCCTTCTGGACTGGCTACTCGGCGCCGTCGCAGGCAGCGCGTGGACGGTGGCCAAACAGCTCGACCGCCTGGCCGCCAGCGCCCTGGGCGTCGTGACCGACCCGAACCTTGACACCGCGGCCCAGCTCGAGGTAGCTTTAACGGTCGCATAGCCGATCTCGGACCTCCTGATGAATGGCCGTCTATTCCGCCGTCCTGGGGCTTTTCCTGCTGGCGGTGCTGCGCCTCCTACGGCGGCGTCCGCGCTGGGTCATCGTGACGTTCGTCCTGGTCAACGCGGCGTTCGAGATCGTGGCGGCCGGTCACTTCGCGGTGTCGTGGGCCCTGGGGCTGGTGGTGGCCGGGACGAGCGCCTGGATCCTGGTGCGCTTCGGGCTTCTGACCTACGTCGTGGCGCTGCTCTCCCATTTCGTCCTGATGTCCTCGCCGATCACGGCCGACTTCTCGGCGTGGTTTGCCGGCGTCGGCCTCTTGGCTCTGGCGATGCCGGCGGTCCTCGGTGGCTTCGGCTGCTGGACGGCGCTCGCCGGGCGTCCGCTCTCCAGCGGCTGGCTCGACACCGAGCCGGCGGTCACGGCGGGGCGCAGTTGGTGAAAGGTCCAAGTAGTCTGCTAGGTATTAAGGCGGTAAGTATGACGACGGCGCAGGCAGCACCGGAGGAGGGGGCACCGAAGGGGGAGAAACAGTACGTATTTGAATTTCTACCCATGACGTGAGTCGATGTGCGGGCGGCGGCGTGTCAAGACCCAGTCAGGTGTCCCTTCGGCTGGTGGGCGACGCTTGTCGGACGTCCGATCTTTTCACAAACTCAGGAGTGAACCATGGAAAACAGGTTCAAAAAAGTGACCTTGCACGAGTCCGAAAGGGCCGATGAGACCTGGGTCAACCCCGATCACATCGTCGCCGTCACGCCCGACCCCAAGAACCGCTTCATGACGGTTGTCCTCGACGTGAGTCTGGGCGCGTTCGGCGGTCCCAAGGTCTACAAGATCACCGTCGAAAGCGGTAACGAGCTTTTGGGGATATGACCGGGAACCGAACAAGGAGGATCGCTGCTCACCTCGATGCAGCATGGGTACTGCCTGCCCGAAGCGCTCCTTACCGGCCGTGCGGTGCAGGAGTCGCGCACGACCGGGCCGATCGCCGCCGTGAAGAGCTCCGCAGGACGGCGAGAAGCTCGCTCAGGTTGAGGTCGGAAGGAGCGCGACGCCCGGCTGACGAGGTAGCTCTGTACAAGGTTGAGACGAGTAGGTAGTGTCTATGCAGACGGCGTGAGTCCGATTGGGACCATCGCCCTCAGGAGACGCCACAAAGGAACGAGAGCCATGAGCTCGACACAACTCGCCATCGTCGGAGTGCCATCGAGCGCCGGGGCCCGACGCGTTGGGCAAGAGGAGGCACCGAGCGCGTTGCGCGCGGCAGGCCTCGTTTCTTCCCTCACAGAGCTCGGGTTCGACGTGAACGATCACGGAGACTGTCCCAGGGCCGAGTTCTGACGAGCCCGAAGTGCGCCGGCCTGGTGTTCACCGAATTCAACCCGCACCTCGACGTCGACGGCTCTCTGGCCCGTCGGCTGGCGGATCGCCTCGCCAAGGCGCTCGGAGCTGCCCGTCGTCCACGGGGGCGCGAGTGAACGATGTCAATCGGCGGACCCGGTTCCCCGGAGGCCCCGAGCCTCAGGGAACCGTCTTCGACCAGGCAGAGGTGTTGCCCGATTCGAAGCCGTCGGCAAAAATCAAGTTTTCGGACCACAGAATGTCCGTGTCGGAGGCCAGGTTGTTGGCCGGTTCGGGGTCGACGACTCCGGCCGGTACCGCCACGGTCGCGCTGTTGACCAGCCAACCGGTGGCCGCCGCATCGATGACGCATTCGCCGGTGTAGAGGGCGGTGGCTGCGTTGGGGAGCTCGATCCGGTCGCTGAGATCGCCGGTCCAGGGCCCCCGGGTGCAGGTGGCTCCGCCGCTGGGGGTGCAGGTCCAGGTGCAGGTGAGCTCGCCTGGGGGCCTGTCGACGACCGTGGCCGCCATGAGGCCGGCACCCGCCGTGAGATTGGAGACCTGGACTTCGTAGGTGACGGTTTCACCGGGGAGCGCCTCCACCACTCCGTCCGTCTTGGTGATCGCCAGGTCCGAAAGGGCCGCGTAGGGCTGGATGGGGCGGCTCCGGACCACGCCGCTGTCGCCCACGGCCAGCATCCGGTCGCCGGCCCGGGTGACGCCGAGCAGCATCTTATCGGTGCCGCTCGTCTCGGGGCTCCAGGCCATGCCGTCGTAGTGGAGGATCGTACCGCCCAGGCCGACGGCGTAGACCTCGGAGGCGTCGACGCCCCAGACGTCGAAGAGATGTTCCGTAGTGCCGCTCGTCTGCGTCGTCCAGGTGTCGCCGTCATAGTGGAGGACGGTGCCGAAGTCGCCGACCACGAAGAGGCTGCCGTCGTCCAGGCCCCAGAGGGCGTTCAAGGTCTGGACGGTGGGCACTCCGGGGACCTTCCACCACTCGGCGCCGTCCCACTCCAGAACCGCACCGAGCTCGCCGACGGAGAAGACGCGCTGCGCCGGAGTCGCCCAGATGTCGTGCAGGTCCACGCTCATCTCGATCGGCACCGGATCCCAGGGGCCCCACCCGTCGGAGGGCCCGTCGTAGTACTTGGCGTCGGCCGGCGCCCCCACCGCCAGCGTGACGCCGGACGGCAGCCGCCAGATGCCGAGCCCGAGCCCCGGCCCGGGCCAGATGAGACAGCTCGGATTGGTGACGTCGTTGCCGTCGTAGTGGCTCACGTGGTAGCACCAGCCGATGGTCCAGAGGTCGTCCGGGGCCGAGGCGTAGAGGCCGTAGCCGCCGCGCGGGTCGGGGTACGAGATCGAGGTCCAGGAGGAGCCGTCCCAGTGAAACAGCGGTTCGCCGCTGGCGAAGGCGTCGTTGCCGTCCACTCCCAGGACCGTCTGCAGTGGGGAGCTGGTGGGCTGGGGCTCCGTCGTCCAGGTGACGGCGCTGGGGCTGGGCACCGTGGAAGCCGGAGCCGCGCCGCCGGCACCGGAGGACGGGAGCGAGCCCGCGCTGACGGCTCCCTTCTCCAACATCTGGGCCCACAGGCAGTCTTTACACCGGCCGCCTTCGCCCCAAACGACCAGATGCCGGCCGCCACCGTAGCCCACCCGGGGCATGAACTGGTGCCCAAAGGCCGTCGAGGCCGGGACGGCCTGCTCGTCCAGGACCGCCCCGGCGGTGGAGACACGCCGTCCGTAGGCGTCGGTCAGACGATGGTCGGCTGGCCACAGGTCCACCTGCCAGACGACGAAGAAGTCGGTGCCATCGAAGACCACGGGCACCGGAACCCCGCCACGCACGCGATCGGCGATCAAAATCTCGGGGGCGTCCAGGATCGTTCCGTCAGGGTCGACCCGCACACCTCGGGCGTCATGGTCGTTGTAAAAGGTGCCACCGCCCGTGCCTCGACTGTCGTACCAGGTCACCAGGTAGACGCCGCCGCCGAAGGCGACCGACGCGTGGGCCTGATCCCCGGAGGCGCCGGAGACGGTGAAGCCCGAGCCGTCCAGCACCGTGGCGTCGGTGGCCACCCGATTGGCGAAGACGTCCAGGCCGTTGCCCCAGTAGTACCAGACCACCATGTAGTTGGTGCCGTCGAAGGCCACCCAGGGATAGAAGCCGGTGCCGAGCGCGAAGCCCGCCGGGCCGTCCACGATGGCACCGCTGGTCGCCACCCGGGCCGCCCGGATCTGATCCCCGGTGGTGCGCCAGGCGATCAGGTAGTTGGTGCCGTCGAAGGCCAAGGAGATGTCGCGCGACTTGGCGCTGGCGCCGGTGGTGACGGCGAAGGGGCTGCCGAGGGCGACGCTGCCGTCGGTTAAGACCTTGGCGCCCCAGACCTCCGAGCTCTCTACCCAGATGACCAGGTAGTCGGTGCCGTTGAAGGCGGCCGAGGGGTGGTCGTCGCCGGCGCCGATGGTGAATCCCCCGGAATCCAGCACGCCGCCCTGGGGCGTGATCCTGGCCCCGCGTACGGTCTTGGTGCCGTCCAGCCAGACGAGCAGGAAGTTGGTGCCGTCGTGGGCGACGGCGGGCCGGCCGCCGACGTTGTCCCAGGCGCTCGTCGAGACCTCGAAGCTGAAACCCACGGGCACCGTGGGGCTGGCCAGGTTCGGACCCGTGGCTGGTAGACCTACGCTTTCTGCCTGTAGGTCGCTTCCGCTGGTGAAAGCGGTAAACAGTATGGCCACAAGCGTGGCCGCTACCAAGGCGTGGGATCTAGTCGACATCACAAACTCCGTTGTACGGACTTCCTTAAGGTACTCTCCGTCAGTATCTCCCCGAAGCGGCCAGCACCGCCACACCCGTTGGGGTAGGTGAAGAGAAAGATGCCTGGCTACGTCCCACCCCGACACCGTCAGCTTTTGCGAATCGTCTCCTCGACGCCGGCCAGGATCTCCTTTTCCCGCCGTTCGACCTCTTGCGCCATCTTCTCTCCGGCTGCGACCTTTTCCTCGCCGTAGGGCTTGTCGTCGAGGCCGGCGAGGTTGATCTTGACGTTCAAGAAAGCGCCGAAGAACGCCGAACGGGCGCAGAGCGCGCCGACCCCGGCGTCGGAGATTGAGCTCGGCAGGCCGGAGCTCGCCATGGCCTTGAGCACGTCCATCGAGGCAAGCGAGCGCTCCATGACCCGGAACGGGACCTCGATGGCGTAGCGGGTGGCGTCGGCGACGGCTGTGTCGCGGGCTTTTTTCTCCTCCTCGGTCTGGCCCGCCAGACGGTGGGCCGCGAGCAGCCGGTTGTAGGCGTGAGTGTCCTCGTCGACCAGGCGCAGGAGCTCGTCCTTTAGCTTCTGGCCCTTCTCGGCGTGCTCGGAGAACTCCTCCCAGCGCTCGTCCCAGCCCCGCTTGTGCGACGAGAGGTTGGCGACCATCGTGGCGAGGGCCGCGCCGAGGGCGCCGAGGTAGGCGGCGATCGACCCGCCGCCGGGCGCCGGCGACTCCGAGGCCGTCTCGTTGGCAAAAGCCTTCAGGTCCATCGAGACGAGCCGTTCGGTCGACTTGTCGCGCAGGCGGTATTCGATGATCTTCTCGTTCAGGTCGAAAGGATAAAGCTCGTCGAGGCCGAGCGACTTGACGGCGATCTTCAGGGTCTCCTCCTCCGAGACGCCGAGGGAGCGCTGTTGCTTCCTGAGGAAGTAGCGTCCGGCCTCGAGCATCGCCTGGAGGGGGATGAGACCCACGAGCTCCGAGCCCGTCACCCGCAGGCCCCTGGCCTGGGCCGCCCGGCAGACCTCGTCGAAGGCGACGTGGACGGGCGTCGTTTTGATGTCGGTCAAGTTGAGCGACACCTGGGCGATGCCGTACTCCTCGATGAACCAGCCGACGCCCTTGACGGCTTTGAGCGTCCCGGGCTCCCAGACGGGATTCCCGTCGGCGTCGCGGATCAGCTTGCCGCCGGGACCTCCCCCCTGGCGCTTCTTGCGTCCCCGCTCGCGGACGTCCAGGGCTACGGCAAGGGCGCGCCGCGCCGAGGTGGTGTTCAGGTTGACGTTGTAGGCGACGAGGAAGTCGCGCGCCCCGACCGCCGTCGCTCCCTGGCGAGGACGAAACTCGGCGGGCCCGAAGTCGGGCTTCCATTCCGGGCGCCCGAGCTTCTCGGGAAGCGCCTCGTACTCGCCTTCGCGGACCACGGCGAGGTTCTTGCGCTCGGGCGAGGTGGCGGCGCTCTCGTAGAGGTAGACGGGGAAGTCGAGCTCTCCTCCGATGCGCTCGGCGAGCTGGCGGGCGTAGGCGACGGTCTCCTCCATCGTGACGTTGGCCACGGGGACGAGCGGGCAGACGTCGGTCGCGCCCATGCGGGGGTGCTCGCCGCGGTGCTGGCTCATGTCGATCAGCTCCGCGGCCTTCTTGACGGCGCGGAACGCGGCGTCGACGACCGCGTCGGGGACGCCGACGAAGGTCACGACCGTCCGATGGGTGGCCTTTCCCGGGTCGACGTCGAGGAGCTTGACGCCGTCGACGGTCCCGATCTCGGCGGTGATCTGGGCGATCGTCGCTTCGTCGCGGCCTTCGCTGAAGTTGGGGACGCACTCCACCAGCGGAGTCTGGGGGGAGAATTCCATGGCCTGGGCCTCCTTGGAAGGGTCGGATCGGGGGGGCTTCGCCGCCGGGTCGGGGCCGGCGGAAAGACCGGGAGCCTAGCACAGGAGAGCCCGGCGGACGCCCCGGATCAGCCCTCCTTGTCCTTGCCGAAGATCTCCTGCGCCCGCGTCTTCAGTCGCTCCTGGGCCTCCTGCACCTCGCGCAGCGCGTCGCGCAGCTGCGCGAGCTCGTCGGCACGCACCGTCAGCCCCTCGCGGATGAAAAGCGCCGCCGCCTCCGAGCGGCTCTTGACCGCCCCCGTCGCCACCCAGGCGTCCAGGGCCTCGAGCGTCTCCGAGTCGACCCTCACCATGACGACATGGTCGCGCTGCGTCTGCCCCATCTCCTCGACGCTCTGCTTCAGGTCCGGCGTCACGCACACTACTTTCACGTGGGGCAAGTCGTCGAAGAAGTTGAAGTCCTCGGGGATGTCGAATTCGACCCCCTTCTCGTGCAAACGGGTCCGGAACCGCTCCCAGAGCCTGCCCAGATCGATGTTTACGTCCTGTGTCATGGCTGAATCTCCTGTTTCTGATGATCTCGAAGCGTCTTCCTGGTGAGTTACGGAAGTTTCGTAATTCAATTACACGCTCAGCCTACAGGAAGATCCCAGGCCTGGCAAGTCAGCGACCGGGAGGGAGACGCCTCTCCGTCCGCGACCGGGCGGTCGGCTCGCGGCGTCGCGACCCGACGCTTTCCTGCCCGTCCTCGCGACAAGCCTCAACAACCTGGGCAAGATGCTCAGCAATCTGGGGCGGCGCGAGGAAGCCCTCGCCGCGGGGGAGGCCGTCCGGACCGCGAACGCCGTTTACGCGGCGACGGGTCGGCGGATCCGCCGGTTGCCGATCGAGACGTAGAGGTTTTTCCTCGACGCTCTTCGCCCCACCATGTCATCTCCCCCGGTCAGTGGTTCTAGTCCCTTGCGTCCGGCGCTCCCAGACAGATGCGCACGTCGAGCGCCTTCGCCGCCGCGCGCTCGGGCGCGGCGAGGAAGGGATTGACGTCGAGCTCGTGGATCGACGGGTGGCGCACGACGAGCTGCGCAAGGCGCAGCAGCACCTCTCTCAAGATCTCGAGGTCCGCGGCCCGCTCGCCGCGTACCCCCGCGAGAAGGGCGAAGCCGCGGATCGAACGAATCATCTCCTCGGCCTCGGCCGCGGCCAGAGGCGTCACCCCGAAGCGGACGTCTTTTAAGACCTCGACGTACTTGCCGCCGAGCCCGAACATGAGAAGCGGACCGAAGCGCGGATCGGTCGAGATGCCGAAGACCACCTCGTGGCCGTCCCGGACCTGCTCCTGGACGAGAAAGCCCTCCACCCGGTGACCGGCCTCGGCGAGCCGGGCCTCCATACCGTGGATCGCCCGCTCCAGCTCCTCGCCGTCTTGTAGGTCCAGGACGACGCCGCCGACGTCGCTCTTGTGGACGAGGTCCGACGCGACGGCCTTGACGACCAAGGGCGGGCGGAGCTCGGCGGCGGCCGCGGCGGCCTGCCCGGCACCCTCGACGAGGAGCCAGCGGGCCGTCGGGATGCCGTAAAGCTCCAGGACCTGAAAGGCGTCGCCGGGCGGCAGGTAGCCGTCGCCGTTTCTCTCGAGGATCGCGGCGACGGCGCCGTCGTCGACCTCGAAGCGGGGGATCTCGGCCTCGACGGGCGTGCGCCGCCAGGCGGCGTAGCGGTGGAGCTGGTAAAGGGCCTTCGCGGCGGACTCGGGGAAACGGTAGACGGGGGGCAGGTCGCCGCGGCTGCGGACCTCGTCGTAGAAGTCCTCGGTCGCCATGATGACCGCCAAGAGCGGCTTGTCCTCGACGCCCTCCGCCCCTTCCGCGACGGCCTCGATGATCCGGATCGGTTTTGCCAGCAGCGGCGTCACGTGGATCGCCAGGACCATGTCGACCCCCGGGTCGCGCATCAGGGCGGCCGAGGCGCGGCGGTAGGCGTCCTCAAAAGCGGAGGCGATCATGTCGACGGGGTTCATGGTGCTCGCCTCCGGGGGCAGGAAGCTTTGGAGCTCGCGCCGGGTCTCCTCGGAGAGGACGGCCATTTGCAGGCCCAGGTTGACGCAGGCGTCGGTCGCCATGATGGCGGGGCCGCCCGCGTTGGTGACGATGGCGAGGCGTCCTCCGGCGGGCAGCGGGCAGCGCTCCAGGGCGCGGGCGGTGTCGAAAAGCTCCTCGATCGAGGAGGCCCGCAGCACCCCGCAGTGCTCGAGAAACGTCGAGACGGTCAGGTCCGCGCCGGCGAGCGCCCCGGTATGGCTCGACGCCGCCCGCGCTCCTTCGGCCGTTCGCCCCGACTTGACGATCAAGATGGGCTTCTTGCGCCCGACGCGCTTGGCGATCTCGGTGAAGCGCCGCGGGTTGCCGAACGACTCCAGGTACATGGCGACGACCCGGGTCTCCTCGTCGTGCTCCCAGTACTCCAGGAGGTCGTTGCCCGAGACGTCGGCCTTGTTGCCCATGGAGGCGAACTGGGTGAGCCCGATCCCCAGGGAGTCGGCGACGTTCAGGATGGCGACGCCGAGGGCGCCCGACTGGGAGACGAAGCCGATCGTGCCGCGCCGGCGCAGGGCGGTGGGGGCAAAAGTGGCGTCGAGGCCTACGTCGGCGTCGGTGTTGATCACGCCCATGCAGTTGGGGCCGATCATGCGGGCGCTGCCGGCGCGCACCCGGTTGAGGATCTCTTCTTCGAGTCGCGCGCCCTCCGCGCCGGTCTCGCCGAAGCCCGCCGTGATGACGACGAGGCCGCGCACCCCTTTCGCCAGGCAGTCCTCGACCGCCGGCAGGACGTGGTCGCGGGGCACGACGACGACCGCCAGGTCGATCTCGTCGGGAATCGAGCGGACACTGGGGTAGCACTTGAAGCAATGGACGACGTCGGCATTCGGGTTGACGGGGTAGATGGCGCCGTTGAAGCTCCCCTGGACGAGGTTGTGGAGGATCGAGAAACCGATCGAGTCGCGCCGCCGCGAGGCGCCGATGACAGCGACGGCACGGGGCGAGAAGATCGGATCGAGGGCGTGGGGTTTGCGTTGGCTCATGGCAGAAGCGTGTCGGATCCGTGCGGGGAGGGTCAAGCTCGGAGAGCTTCCGATACCAGGGGGTCCTCTATGTTAGGGTTCAGGGCTTGCCCGGCGAAGCAGCTGTACCGGCGCAGCTTCGAGGGGGCCGGCGGAGATTTTTGCGTTGGAGCCGAAGAAGAAGGACACGAAGCGGCGCGAGAAGAAAGCGGAACGGCGCGTCGCCGACGAGAGGCTGTCGACTCCCGATCAGCTCGACCAGGTCATCCGGGTGGCCCGCTTCCCCTATTGGCTGGCCCTCGGGGCGTCGATGCTCGTGCTCCTGGCCGCCGTCGTGGCCGCGGTCGCGATCAAGATCCCGGTGACCGTACGCGGCGATGGGATCCTGATCAACGTCGAGGGCATCCTGGCGGTCACGAGCAGCACCGAGGGACGCCTCGCGAAGCTCTTCGTCCGCCTGGGCTCGACGATCGAGGCGGGCGACCTGGTGGCTCGTCTCGAGCAGCCGGGGCTGGAGCAGGAGCTCTCCAACCGCCGGGCCGAGCTCACCGAGGCGCTGGAGCGTCAGCGCGAGATCGGGGCGTTCCACGCCCAGACCTCCCGTGCCGAGGAGGAGTCCATCGCCCGTCAGCTCGAGACGTTGAAGCAACGCCGGGTCTTCGCCGAAGACAAGAAGCTCCTCCTCGAGGAGGAGCTGGAGATCGAGGAGCAGCTCGTCCAGGAGAAGATCCTCTCTGCCCGCAAGCCCGCGGCCACCCGCACCAGGGTCAACGAGGCCGAAAGCGAGCTCCTGGCGATCGCCAACGAGCTCAAGCGTCTGGAGCAGCGCCGGATCGATTCCGAGCTCATCCGCAAGCGCGAGCTCCTGGAGGTCCGGCTGCGCGTCAACGACCTGGAGCGCCAGGTGGCGGCCCTGGAGGAAGAATACGGGCGCGCGAGCGAGGTCCGTAGCCCCTACCGGGGCCGGGTCGTGGAGCTCAAGGTCAACCAGGGCGAGATCGTCGAACGTCACGGTGCGCTCTTGAGCCTCTTGCCGACGGCCGCCGCCGGCAGCGACGAGTTGGGCGGCGGCGACGCCGCGGCGAGCAAGATGGTCGCGGTGCTTTACGTGCCGCCGGCCGAGGGCAAGAAGATCCGTCCCGGCATGGAGGTCCAGATCACGCCGAGCGCCGTCAAGCGCGAGGAGCACGGGTACATGCTCGGCACCGTCGAGGCCGTGGCCGAGGTGCCGGCGACTACCGAGGGCATGATGCGGATCCTCCACAACCGCCAGCTGGTCGATCAGCTCTCCCAGGACCACGCGCCCTTCGAGGTCCTGGTCCGCCTCCTGAAGGACCCGAAGACCGAAACGGGTTACAAGTGGTCGTCCTCGGCCGGTCCTTCGACCGAGATCAACGTCGGGACCCTGTGCTCGGGCGACGTCGTCACCGACCGCAAGCTCCCCATCGAAATCCTGCTGCCGGCCGTGGGGCGGCTCTTCCATGAGTAAAGCCCGAGGCGCGGTCCTGGGCTTCCTGTCTCGCCTGCCCGGCCGCGGCGGCTGGCGAGTGGCGACGCCGACCATGTTGCAGATGAAAAGCGCCGAATGCGGCGCCGCCTGCCTCGGCATGGTCCTGGGCTTTTACGGCCGCCACGAGCCGCTGGAAAAACTCCGCGACGCCTGCGGCGTGGCACGCGACGGGGCCAAAGTCTCAAACGTCTTGAAAGCGGCGCAGGCCTACGGGCTGGTGGCCAAGGGCTTCGCGCGCAAGCTTCGGAACCTGCCGCGAGTCCCGCGCCCCTTCGTCGCCCTGTGGAGCTTCACTCACTTCGTGGTGGTCGAAGGCTTCGGCCCCGGCGGACGGGTCTACGTCAACGACCCGGCCTCCGGCCCGCGGGTCGTCTCCGAGCACGAGCTCCGCGAGGCCTACTCGGGCGTCGTCCTCGCCTTCCAGCCCGGCGAGGGCTTCGTGCGCACGAAAAAACCCCCGGGGACGCTCAGAAGCCTCTACGAGCGGACGCGCCGCTCATGGCGCGGCGTCCTCTTCGTCGCCCTGGTGAGCCTGGCGCTTTTCGTCCCGGGCCTCTTGGTGCCGGCTTTCTCCCGCGTCTACGTCGACTTCTATCTGATCGAGGACCAGACCCGGTGGCTCCCGCCGCTGCTGGCCTTGATGTTCTTGACAGCGCTTTTCACCGGGTTCTTGAGCTGGCTCCTCGACAACGGCCTCACTCGCTTCTACTCGAAGCTCCAGACCACCTGGTCGGGCCAGATGGTCTGGCACGTGCTGCGCCTCCCGGTGAGCTACTTCGCGCACCGCTCCGGCGGCGACATCTCGACCCGCATCCAGTCGAACGGCTGGCTCGCCTGGCTGATCGCGGGCGAGCTCTCCTCGACGTTTCTGGGGCTCACGACACTCGCGGTCTACGCTTTCGTCATGGCGCAGTACGACGTCAACCTGACGCTCGTCGTCGTCGTCTTCGCGGCGCTCGACGCGGTCGCGTTCCTGGTGCTTTCGCGGCGCCTCGCCGACAAGAACCGGGAGAAGCATCGCGACAAGGGCAAGGCCATGGGATCGCTCATGCAGGGCCTGCGCTCGATCGACACCTACCAGGCGAGCGGGACCGAGGCGCTTTTCTTCCGCCAGTGGGCGGGACACTACGCAAAAGTCACGAACGCCTCGCAGTCGATCGGCAAAAGCCATGCGTTCCTGAGCGCCACGCCGCCGCTCCTGGGCCTGCTTTCGACGACGGCGACGCTGGTCGTCGGCGGCTACAGGATCATGCAGGGGAGCCTGACGATCGGCATGCTGGTGGCCTTTCAAGGCCTGGTGGCGGCTTTTTCGCTTCCCGTCAAGCGCGTCGTCGACGCCGCTGCCCAGATGCAGGAGGCGCAGGGGCTCCTGGCCCGCATGGACGACGTCCTGCGCCAGGAGGTCGACAGCGAGTTCGCCCGCGGCATGGGGAAAAGGAGCACGATCGCGCCGATGGTGACGAACCAGAAGCTCGGCGGCACGCTCGAGCTGCGCGGCGTGACCTTCGGTTTCTCGCCGCTCGACGAGCCGTTGATCCGCGGTTTCGACCTCCACCTGCGGCCGGGCGCCCGCATCGCTCTGGTCGGTCCCTCGGGGAGCGGCAAGACGACCCTGGGACGGCTGATCTCGGGGATCCTCGTCCCCTGGTCGGGCCAGATCCTGATCGACGGCCATCCGCTCGCGGACATCCCGCGCGACGTCTTTCGCAACACGGTGGCCGTGGTCGACCAGGACATCGCGCTTTTCGAAGGCACCGTGGCCCAAAACGTCACCATGTGGGACCCGACGCTGGGCGGGGCGCGCATGGTGCAGGCGGCCAAGGACGCCTGCCTCCACCAGGTGATCGCGGCGCGGCCCGGCGGTTACCGCCAGAAGATCGAGGAGGGGGGACGCAACTTCTCCGGCGGCGAGCGCCAGCGCATCGAGATCGCCCGCGCCCTGATCCACGAGCCGAGCCTCCTGATCCTCGACGAGGCGACGAGCTCGCTCGACGCCCAGACCGAGGTCGAGATCATCGAGAACCTCCGGCGCCGCGGCTGTACCTCGATCCTGATCGCCCATCGCCTCTCGACGATCCGCGACTGCGACGAGATCGTCGTCCTCGACCAGGGGCGCGTCGCGGAGCGGGGGACGCATCTCGAGCTGATGGAGCGCGACGGCCTCTACCGGGCCTTGGTCGAGAGCTGAAGATGGGGGAGAAGGACCTGTTGAAGAAAGAGCCGACCGGACCGGGACCGCTCGCACCGTGGGCCGCGGAGCTCGTACCCTTCGCCGCGAGGGAGCGCCGGCTCTTGCCCGGCACGAGCCTCGAGGTCAACGACTCGTCGGCGGCCGACGTTGCGATCGTCGCCGCGGGCGTCGTCGACCTCTACGTCGACTTTCGCGACACCGGGTCACGGCGCGACTATCTTTTTTCGATCGAGGCGGGCGGTGCCTTGATGGCCCTGCCGAGCTCGCGGGTGTTGCGCGTCACGGCGACCGGCCGCGAGGGAGCGACGCTTCTCGAGTTCGAGCTCGAGGCCTTCCGCGAGCTGATTCGCGGCAGCGGAGGACGGCCCCGGGAGAGCCTGACGGCGGCCGGCGAGGCCTGGCTCATCAACCTCCAATCGGCTCTCGAGCGCTACGCGCCGGCGGTCGATTTCGTCGACGAGCGGCTACGGCCCGGCGAACGTCTCGAGCTCGAAGCCGGGCAGCGCCTGGTGGGAAGCGGGGGCATCGTCTGGGTACGCTTCAACAACGCCGAGGTGTCGCTTCTGGACGGCGTCGAGATCACCGCCTACGGCGAGCCCTGTTGCCTGCCCCTCTCGCCGAAGGCCTGGCTGACCGCCGGAACCGACGTGACCCTGGAGGCCCTTTCGACGGCGGAGCTTCTGGCCGAGCGCTCCTGGCTGCGTTGGGTGGAGTACTTCAACCGGATGTCGCTACGACTGCTGCGATTCCACCTCGCGGTCGCACACCGCGAGGAGCAGGAGAGGCTGATCAGGAAGGCGTCGCGCGTGCGGCGCGATCGCGACGCGATGCTGACACGGTTCTCGACGCTGATCGACGGCGTCACCGAGGTCGACGACTTCAGCGGCCTGACACCTCTCGTCGCGGCCTGCCGGCGGATCGGCGAGGTGCTCGGGACCCGGGTCCATCCGCTGCCGGAAGGGCTCCCGGCCGGCCGCAACGTCAAGGCGCAGCTCGAGGGAATCGCCCGCCGCTCGCGCCTGCGCATCCGCCAGGTCGTGCTCCGCGGACGTTGGTGGCGTGAGGAGATGGGGCCGGTGCTGGCCTTCTGGCGCGACTCCCGGACACCGATCGCCGTCCTGCCGGGACGCCGGGGACGTTTGCATTACTGGGATGGCGTGGCCGGCCACGGCGCGGCCACGAGGCCCCTCACCTCCGAGGTTGCGGCGCGGGTCGACCCGGCCGCCTACAGCTTCAACCTGACGCTGCCGGACCATCCTCTGGGGGCGATGGACCTCCTACGCTTCGCTTTCAAGGTGTCGCGCCGCGACCTCCTGTTGGTCGCCTCAAGCGGTGTCTTGGGAACCGTGATGGCGATGGCGGTGCCGGTGGCGACGGCGCTCCTGATCGACGTCACCATCCCGTCGACCGAGTTTTCGCAGCTCGTCCTGATCGGCCTCGGCCTCGCTGTCGCCGCTCTCGCCGTCTTTTCCTTCAAGTTCTGCGAAGACATCGCGGTCCTACGTGTCCGGGGCAAGATGGCGGGGACCCTTCAGCCCGCGGTCCTCGATCGGCTGCTGCGCATGCCCAACACTTTTTTCCGCCGCTTTTCGGCGGGCGACCTGGCGGAGCGCGCCAGCACCGTGGACAGCTTGCAGGAGCGCGTCACCGGCAACTCGACGAAGACGCTGCTCGCCGGCACGTTTTCGCTTCTCAACTTCGTGGTGATGTTCTATCTCGATTCCGGAGTCGCCCTGGTGGCCTTCGCCATGGTGGCGGTCCTCTTCGCCGGGCTGGTTTTTCTCGCCCCTCGCCAGGATCGCGACTGGAGTGAGATCCAGGTGCTGCGTGGAGAGCTGTCGAGCATGGTCCTCCAGATGGTGACCGGGATCGCCCGCATCCGCCTCGCCGGTGCCGAAGACCGGATGTTCGTGCGCTGGGGCGACGTCTCCATGCGCTCGCGGGAGCTTTTCCTCGCCTGCTACAACACCGAGGTGGCCTTCGGCGCTTTCGCCACCGGCTACCAGGTGCTCTCGTTTGCCGTGATCTTCGGCTCCGTCGCGTTTCTGGGCAAGACCTTGACGACCGGAGGTTTCCTGGCCTTCGTCTCGGCCTTCACGGTGACCATGACCGCGTGCGTCGCCATGGCGCGGACGCTCCTGGAGCTCGTCGAGGTGGCGTCGATGTACCGGCGGGTGCGGCCTCTCCTCGAGGCGGTCCCGGAAAGCGAGGTCGACAAGGTCCATCCGGGGGCCTTGAGCGGCCGCATCGAGGTCAACGACCTGGAGTTCCGCTACGGCGCGGGGCTGCCGCTGGTGCTCCAGGGGCTGACGTTCGCGGTCGAGGCCGGAGAGTACGTGGCGATCGTCGGGCCCTCGGGATGCGGCAAGTCGACGCTTCTGCGCCTGATCCTGGGCTTCGAGCAGCCGGGCGCCGGCTCGATCTACTTCGACGGCAAGGACCTCGCGGGGCTCGACCTGAGGGAGCTGCGCCACCAGATCGGCGTCGTCCTGCAGCAGGATCGGCTGATGGACGCCACGATCTACGAGAACGTCCGCGGCGACAACGACATCACCGTCGACGAGGCTTGGCGGGCGGCGCACCTGTGCGGGATCGCCGACGACGTCGAAGCCATGCCGCTCGGCATGCACACGTTGATCTCGGCCCAGGGGAGCGATCTCTCCGGCGGCCAGGTGCAGCGACTCCTGATCGCCCGGGCGCTCGCCGCGAGGCCCCGCGTCCTGCTCCTCGACGAGGCGACGAGCGCGCTCGACAACCAGACGCAGGCGGTGGTGACCCAGAGCCTCGAACGCCTGCGCGTCACGCGCCTCGCCATCGCCCACCGGCTCTCGACCGTCAAGGGCGCCGACAAGATCCTCGTGATCGACCAAGGACGCCTGGTCGAAAGCGGCACCTACGAAGAGCTGATGGAGATGGACACCTTCTTCGCCAACCTGGTGCGGCGCCAACTCCTTTGACCGTCTTTGGAGCGACGACATGCAGAAAGCGCTTTTCATCCTGGGCCAGCTCAACGACGACGACGTCGAGTGGTTGATCGAGCAGGGAGCGCGCCACAGGTACGAGGAGGGGGCACGGCTGATCGACCAGGGCAAACCCAACGAGTTTGTCTTCGTCCTCTTGACGGGCCACGTGTCGATCTCGGTCGCCGGCGTCGGCGAGGTGGCGGTGGAGGGCAGCGGCGAGGTGCTGGGGGAGATGTCGCTCATCGACTCGCGGCCGCCCGCGGCGACCGTGACGGCGCTGGAGGAATGCTACGTCCTGCGCCTCTCCCACGAGCTCCTGCACCGCCAGGTCCAGGAGGACCTCGGCTTCGGCATGCGCTTTTACCGGGCGCTCGCCACCATCCTCTCCGAGCGCCTGCACTCGAGCCAGGCGCAGCTCGACTACGACGGGGAGACGCCGCTCGACCCCAACCAGGAGCAGAAGGGCGAGCTCGACATGAACGTGCTCGACAACGTCCACGTCGCCGGAGCCCGCTTCGACCGGCTGCTCAAGGGGATCATGAACGCCCGATCGACCTAGCGCGCTTGCTTTCCGGCGGATCCGCGCACTAGAGTATGTGGCGACGGTCAAAAAAGGCGACTCGCCGGGCCCGATCGGGCCGCCGAGCCGTTGGGACTGCACTCAATGCCGGTCGTTTGCCAGCCATCGCCGCACCTAGCGGAGCTTGGAACCGAGAAGGGGGGGCACACCTCACCCCTTGTCGGTGGCTTGCAGCCGGCAGCGCTGGCGACGCCGACGGCGCCCCCAGCGGAATGCGGCCAGGAGACATGCGACGTGCTCTTGCGCAGCTGAGAAAGGAAAGAGAGGTCATGCAGACAGATCGGCACGATAAGTTTACCATCCTGCTGGTGGAGGACAATACGAGCCATGCCGAGCTCGTGATGCGAAGCCTGGGGGAGCATCGCATCAGCACCGCCATCCACCACGTCGCCGACGGCGAAGCAGCGCTCGACTACCTCTTTCAGCGCAATCAGTTCGATGCCGACGATGCGCCTCGCCCCCATCTGGTCCTCCTCGACCTGCGGCTCCCCAAGATCGACGGTCTTCAAGTCTTGCAAGAGATCCGAAGCTCCGAAAACCTCTTCCGGATCCCCGTCGTCATCCTCTCGACCTCCTACGCCGAGCTCGACGTGGGAAAAGCCTATGAGCACCACGCCAACAGCTACCTCGTCAAGCCTCTTGACTTCGAGAAGTTCACGAACCTGATGAACGACCTCGGCTTCTACTGGCTGGGATGGAACCACTACCCGTTCTCGTGATCGGCTGGCGTGTGCGGAGGACTGGATGAGCCAAGAGAAGATCCACGTGCTTTTGGTCGAAGACGAGGAAGCCCACGCCGAGCTGGTTCGGCGGGCTTTTGAGCCGCAATCGAACGTCATCCGCCTGAGCGTCGCCAAGAGCCTCGAAGAGGCCCGTGAAAGCCTTGCCGAGTCGCTGCCGGACCTGGCCATCGTCGACCTCTTCCTGCCCGACGGCCGGGGCCTGGAGCTGCTGTCCGAGAAAGAGGAGGACGAGCCCGACTTTCCCGTCTTGATCATGACGAGCCACGGCGACGAGGAGGTGGCGGTCGAGGCCATGAAAGCCGGCGCTCTCCAGTACGTCGTCAAGACCGAGGTGGCGCTCGCCGAGCTGCCGGCCAAGGTCGAAGGGGCGCTGCGCCAATGGGGCCACATCGTCGAGCGGCGCCAGGCCGAGGAGGCCCTCCAGGCGAGCGAGCTGCACTTCCGGTCCTTGATCGAGAATGCCCACGACGTCATCCTCGTCGTCGACCGGGAAGGACACGTCGACTATGCGAGCCCTTCCCTCGAGCGGGTCCTGGGCGTTGCGGCCGACGACCAGGTCGGAAAGTCGTTCCTGGAGCTCATCCATCCCGACGACCAGGAAGCGGCCAAGACCATGCTTGCGAGGGCCTTCGAGGAAGAGGAGCCTGTCCACCTCGAGCACCGCAGCCCGCACAAGGACGGCACCTGGCACGACATGGAAACGACCGTCTCCAGTCACCACTTCGTGCAGCAGGACGAGGAACAGGCGATCCTGAACTCCCGCGACCAGACCGAGCGCCGACGGGCGGAAGCGGCCAAGAAAGAGCTCGCCGGACGGCTCCGTCACCTCCAGAACTGGGAGATCGTCGCCAACCTCGCGGGCGACATCGCGCGCGAGTTCAACAACGTCCTCTCGCCGATCGAGGCCAACTCGACCATGGCCCTCCAGGAGACTCCCGAGGGCTCGAAGATCCGCGCCGGACTGGAGCGGGTGCTGACGGCGACCAGCCGGGCCCGGGAGCTCGCCGAGCGGATCTTCATCTTCTCGCGCCGTACCGCGCCTCAGGCCACGGCCGTGGAGCTGCCCGAGATCGTCCGGACCGAGCTGGAGCGCATCGAGGCGACCTTGCCGTACAACATCGAGCTGCGCCAGGACCTCGACGCGGGCTGCGCCGCCGTGATGGCCGACCCCGACCAGGTCCGAGAGGTCATGAAGAGCCTTTCCTCAAACGCCATCAAGGCCATGCGCGACGGCGGTGTCCTCGAGGTGAGCCTCGGCACCGTCGAGGTCGAGGAGTCCTCGGAACCGGGCGTCACGCCCGCCGGTACCTACAACCGGCTGAGCTTCTGCGACACCGGGCACGGCATGGACGAGGCCACCCTGGAGCAGGCGCTCAAGCCCTTCTTCACCACCCGCGGCGCCGGCGAGGCCGCCGGCCTCGGCCTCTCGGTCGCTTACGCCATCGTCACGAGCTACGGCGGCAACTTGATCATCGAGAGCGAGCCTGGCAAGGGCACCACCATCCATGTCGACCTGCCGAAGGCTTGAGCCATGGCCCTCTCGGGACGCCAGAAGCGCCATCTCCGCTCCCTGGCCCACCACCTGAAGGTCGTCGTCCAGGTCGGCAAGAACGGCCTGACGCCGACGGTCCTCGAGAGCATCGGCGAGGCCCTGAGCCGTCACGAGCTGATCAAGGTGCGCTTCTCCGGCGATCGGAAGGAGAAACGGGTCTTTTCCGAGGCGCTTGCCGGCGAGCTCGGTGCCGAGCCGGTGGGGAGGGTCGGTCACGTCGGCATCTTCTACCGGCAGGCCGAAGCGGAGGAGGATCGGCACGTCGAGCTGCCGTCCTGAGGGGCGATGAGGACCGAGGAAGGGATCGCCCGCTGGGAACGTCGCCTGCGGCCTCTTCTGACCTGCCTGCCGCCGGCCCTGGCCGTCCGGCTCTACTCGTCGGGGCGGGCTCGATTCCTGGCCGCCTTCAGCCGCCGCTGTCCGGTGGCGGTCGACGTGCCCGAGGGCCTGGACCGTCGGCTCTGGGGCCTTCTCTTCCGCTCGCCGCTCACCAACGCGGCCGGGATGTTCAAGAACGCCGAGGGGTACACCCTGAGCTACCGGCAGGGGGCCGGTGGTTACCTCGCCGGCACGACGACGGCCGACGCCCGGCGCGGCAACGTCGAGCGCAGGGTGCGCTGGCCTTTCGTGCCCTATCCGCGCTCGGGCGCGGCGTCGAACTTCCTCGGCCTGCCGAACCTCGGCCACCGCGAGGTGGCGGCGCGGCTGCGGAAGCTGCCGCGCCACGAGGGCTTCCCGATCGGTGTGAGCGTCGCCTCAAACGCCGACGGTGTGAGCGAGGAGACGAAGCTCGAACGCTGGGTCCAAGGGATGCGCCTCCACGACGAGGCGGGCGTCGATTTCCTGGAGATCAACGAGAGCTGTCCCAACACCGAAGAGGAGCCCGGCGGCTTCGACGAGCTCGCCGACCGGCTTGGCTACGTCGCCGAGAGGTTCCTCAGGCAAAGGCGCCGACGGCTGCCTGTGCTCGTCAAGCTCTCCTGCGACACGGAGCCCGCCGACGTGGCGACGCTCGTCGCCTTGCTCGTCGACCTGAGCTTCGACGGCGTCAACTTCGGCAACACCTCGGTGCGTTACCGCGAGCTACGAGCCGGGATCGAGCCGTCGGAGGCGGCGCTCTACGACCATTTCACGGGCGCTTTTGGTGGTGGCGTCTCGGGACGTCCTTTAAAGGAAGTCTCGCTCGCTCTCGCCGCCGCGGCGGTGGAGGAGGTGCGGCGGCTCAACTCGGGGCAGGAGTTCCACGTCCTGCGCACCGGCGGCGTCGAGGACGCCAACGACCTGCGGCGGTCCGAGCAAGCGGGTGTGGCGTTGAACCAGTGGTATACGGGGTATTTCGAGGCGTTCGGGCGGTATGGACACGGGTTGTACCGGGAGCTTTATGGGGGGCTCTAGGGATCGAGCCAGCTCCGCTCCCACCCTGAATCCGTCCGCCTGTAGAGCAGCCGGTCGTGAAGCCGGCTGGCCTTCGCCTGCCAGAGCTCCACCGTCCTCGGCACCAGACGGTACGCCCGCCAATGATCCGGACGCGGTACCTCCTCCTCACCCTCGAACCGCTTACAGACGCGCTCGTAGCGCTCCTCAAGCTCCTCCCGGCTCCCCCGGGGACGGCTCTGACGCGACGCCCAGGTGGTCAGCCGGCTCCCCCGCGGACGGTGGCGAAAGCATTCGTCGGAGACGGCGTCGCCGGCCGCCTCGACCCGGCCGCACACTCGCACCTGGCGGTCGAGCGGACCCCAGTAGAAGGTGAGCGCCGCTTCGGGCTGGTGCTCCAGGGAGCGCACCTTGGGCGAGCCCGCGTCGGTGAAGAAGACGAAGGCGTCGTCCTGCAGTTTTTTCAAGAGCACGGTGCGGCCCTCGGGCAAGCCGTCGGGGTCGACGCTCGAGAGGCACATGGCGGCGGCGTATTTGATTTCCGGCGAGCGCTCGGCGTCCTGGTACCAGGAGGCGAAAAGCGCCATGGGTTCGGCGGGCGGGTTCTCCAGGGTGATCTCATCGGACATGGTCTCTGACTCTACTTCGTCTTGAGTAGACACGCAGAGAGAAGTGTGACGCTTTTCATAGCATTGCGCCATCGCGATACCCTAGGATGGTCGCAGGAGGAGCGGCCCGCGCAAGCGGGGCCGACGATGGAGACATGACCATGCCTCAATCCTCCTTCCACACCCTCTTCGCGACGGCTCTCTCTTGTCTCACCGCGGCGGCACCCGCCGCTGCCGGGGACGTCGAAACGAACGTCCCGGCGCAGCCCGGCAAGCCGTCGGCGTACCCCAACGACATCGACGAGGTCCGCGAGCGGCATCTCCTGGCCGTCAACGGCGAGCGCCTGGCGCAGGGCCTCGTGCCGCTCGTGCCGTCGCCGGAGCTCGACCGGCTGTCTCAGAGTCACGCCGAGGACATGCTCACCCGCGACTACTTCGACCACATGACGCCCGAAGGCGACTCCGTCGTCGAAAGAGCCCGGCAAGCGGGCTACGGCTGGAAGCGCCTGGCCGAGAACATAAGCCGGGACGTCGCCTTGCCCGAGGAGACGGTCGAGCAGTGGCTTCAAAGCCCCGCCCACCGGGCGAACCTCCTGAACCCTCGGGTGACCGAGGTGGGTCTGGGCTTCGCCGTCGGCGCGACGGCGGTGGGGGAACGGCGGGTGATCTGGGTCGAGGTTCTGGCCCTGCCGCGCCCCCGGGCTCTCAATCCTAGAGGGCCTTGCCCTCGTCCAGCTGCTTCGCCATCCCCTCATAGGCGGCCCGCTGGTTCTCCGGAGCCTTCTGGGCCCCGAGACGCATGTGCTCGGCCGCTTTTGTGAGCTCGCCGACGGCGGAGTAGCCCCGGGCGAGGCCGATGTTGATGAACCAGGTGTCAGGATGCTTCTTGGCGTTCATCTGGAAGATCTCCAGGGCCTTTTGCGGCTCGCCCTGAGTGATGAACGAGCGGGCGTAGTTGTGAAGCTGTAGCGGGTTCGCGATTTCCTGAGCCTCGGCCATGAGCTCCTTGGCCTCGTCGCCTCGCTCGAGCTTCGCCAAGAGCTGCGACTTCGTCTGCAGGTTCTCGAAGCGCCGCTCGGCCTGGATCGACCGGTCCGACCACTGGAGGGCCTCTTCGAAGTTGACGTCGTTGTTGAGGCACCAGCCCGCCGCGGAGCTCAGGCCCTGCCAGCTGAAGCCCGGGAGCGAGCGCAGCTCGTTGCGGATCGACGCCAGGACGACGTCGTTCGTCGCCACTTCGATCTTGACCGGCACCCACTTTTTTTCCCACCACAGGGCGAGGGTCGCTGCGTCGGCTTTCAAGTCGACGAGATCGTAGGTCAGCGCCTCGCGGTGGGGCGCTCCGGCCGGGGTGACCTCGACGCGCAGCGCGTCCTCCTCCTGGTTGTAGGAGAAGCTCCCCCAGGAGGTGTGGTTCTTGGAGAAGATGACCGTCCACTTCTCCTCGGTCGGGATCATGTGGAGGCCGTAGGTGCCGGCGGGGAGCTCCTGGCCCTCGACCTTGACGTCGTCGCTGAAGGTGACGGTCGTGTTCTCGTTGGCTCCGGCCCGCCAGACCTGGCCGTAGGGGACGAGCGCTCCCCAGATGGTCCGCTCTTTGACGATCGGCCGGTGGTAGTCGACCGTGATCTCGGTCAAACCGACCGTCTGGCTCAAGACGGCGTGCTGGCTGGCCCGCGGCACGGTCACCCGTTGGGCGACGGCCGTTCCGGCAAAGGCCAGGGCGAGACAGAAAACGGCGAAGGGCTTCGTTCGCTGCATGGTGGAGTCCTCCTTGGTGTTGGTAGTCTCGATTCGCTGATACCCAGGCGCCTACTACGAGGCGGGCCCTGCGAAGTTGAAACGAAGGAGGCATTGATGCGAAGGATGGGACGAACCGCTCGAATCAAGGGACGAACGGCTTTGCTTTGGGTGTCCTGGCTGGTTTTCGCGACGGCCGGCGCCGCGGCGGAGGAGAGAGGAGAGGCGGCGCGGCGCGAGATCGAGGAGGTGATGGCGCGCCAGGAGGCGGCCTGGAACCGCGGCGACCTGGAAGGCTTCTGCGCTGACTACACCGAGGACACGGTCTTCATCTCGCCCAGCGGGCTGCGCCGGGGACGCTCCGAGGTTCTCGCCCGGTACCGGCAGACCTACCCCGACCGGGCGGCCCAGGGGAACCTGACGATCGAGATCCTGGAGCTCGCGACGCTCGACGGCCCGGAGGTCTCGATGCCGGGCGACGCCCGTCCGGTCCCGGTCCACGCCGCGACAGTCGTCGGACGCTGGACGCTGCGGTATCCGGACCAGCCTGAGAAAGAGGCGGCGACCGGTCTGACGCTCCTCGTCTTCGCGCGCGACGAGAGGGGAGAGTGGAAGATCGTGCGCGACGCGTCGATGTAGGGGGTCTTGGCTCAGCCGTCCCCTTCGTCGTCCCCGTTCTCCTCGTCGTCCATCGTCTTCTCCGGCACGAGGACCACCGGGACGCCCTTTTCGGCGGCCAGCGCGTTGAGCGCCGGCAGGACTTCTTCCCACACGGCCTGGAGCTTCGTGAGCTCGGCGTCGATCGCCGCGGTGAGCTCGTCGCGCACTGCGTACATCTGCTCGGTGGGACGAAAAGCCCCGAGCCCGGCGAGCTGTAGGACGCCGGCGAGCTTGTCGTTGAGCCGGATGGGGAAGTTGAGCGGGTCTTGCCGGCTCTGGTTCTTGGTCTGATAGAGGGCTTCTTCGATGCCCTTGAGCTTCTCCTCGAGGGCTTTTGTCGCTTCACCGATCTCCTCCGCGGCTTCGTGGCCCTTGAGGCGTTTCTCGAGCTCTTTGACCTGACCCCGTAGCTCGCGCAGGCGTCCGATCGCCTGGTGGGCGCGAGTCAGGTCGTCGCGGACCGAGA
Source organism: uncultured bacterium (assembly GCA_965371445.1). Lineage (GTDB taxonomy): Bacteria > Acidobacteriota > Thermoanaerobaculia > Multivoradales > J023 > DASWIG01. The sequence goes on from CBDUYN010000070.1 coordinate 32,129, forward strand.
GGATGAAGTCGCGCTGTGCGACAAGGTCCTCGGCTCTTGCCGAGGAGCGCGGGTCGGGCACGACCTCGAGGTCGACCTCGCCGATCCAGTCGTCGGCGGTGAGCTTGGCCCGGTACGTCCCCGGAATCGCCGCCGGTCCGCGGAGACCGTCGTTCCAGAGGATCATGTCTTTGAAGTCCTCGGCCGGGGAATGGCTGAAGTCCCAGGCGAAGCGGTTGAGCCCGGGCTCGGAGGGTAGCTGGCGAAGGTCCTCGCCCCCGCTGCGGTCCGGACTTTCGTCCTCCTCGCCCGGGCCGGGCTTGCGGGTGTAGCGGCGGATGCTTTCGCCGTCGGCCGAGAGGATCTCGAGCGAGAGCTTGGCTTTCTCGTCCTCCGCGAGCTCGTCGCAGAGGAAGTAAGAGAAAAGGACGCCGGGTGGAGGATTGGTGCCCTGGTTGCGGCTTTCCCCCCGGCCGCGCCGCGACAGGATTCGAGCGGTCGGACGCGGCGTATAGAGGTGCGCCGCTTCGCTCGTCTGCTCCGCGGCCAGCTGGTGGAGCGGCGTCAGGTCGTCGAGGATCCAGTAGCCGCGGCCCTGGGTCGCGGCGACGAGGTCGCCAACCTTTACCGCCAGGTCGGTGACCGGGACGACCGGGAGGTTCGTCTGGATCGTCTGCCAGCTTTCCCCGTCGTCGAAAGAGGCGTAGACGCCCCGCTCGGTGCCGGCGTAGAGGAGCCCCTGGCGGCCCGGATCGGCGCGGATCACGCGGGTGAAATGGTCTCCAGCGATGCCGTCGGTGATCTTCCTCCAGCTCTTGCCGTAGTCGGTGGTGCGGTAGAGGTAGGGCGCGAAGTCGTCGAGCTTGTAGCGCGTCGCGGCGACGTAGAGGCCGCCGGGCTCGAAGGGGTGGGCGTCGATCGAGTTGACCTGTGCCCATTCGGGCATGTCTTTCGGGGTGACGTTCTCCCAGGTCTTGCCGTCGTCGCGCGAGACGTGGACGAGGCCGTCGTCGGAGCCCGTCCAGAGCACCCCGGCTTCGTGGGGCGATTCGAGCGCCGCGAAGATCGTGCCGTAGTACTCGACGCTCGTGTTGTCCTTGGTGATGATGCCGCCCGAGGGTCCCATCTTCGACCTGTCGTCGCGGGTCAGATCGCCGCTCAGCTGCTCCCAGCTCTCGCCGCCGCTCTGGGTCCGGAACAAGACGTTGGCGGCGGCGTAGAGCGTGTCCGGGTCGTGGGGCGAGAAAAAGAGCGGGAAGTTCCACTGGAAGCGGTACTTGAGCTCGGCGGCGCCCCAGCCCATCGGGTTCTCAGGCCAGACGTCGATGCCGCGCAGCTCCTCGGTACGGTGGTTCGTGCGCATCAGGAAACCGCCGTAGGAGCCGCCATAGACGACGTCGGGGTCGTCGGGCTTGGCGACGATGTGGCCGCTCTCGCCGCCGGCGGTGGGCTCCCAGTCGCGCACCGTGATGGCGCTCGACGTCGAGCGCGAGCGGATGCGGATCGCCGAGTTGTCCTGCTGGCCGCCGAGGAGCCGGTAGGGGAAGTCGTTGTCGGTCGAGACGCGGTACATCTGGGCCGTCGGCTGGTTGTCCTGGGGCGTCCAGGTCTTGCCACCGTCGCGGCTGACGTTGGCGCCGCCGTCGTTCGACTGGATCATGCGCAGCGGGTCGCCGGGGGCGATCCACAGGTCGTGGTTGTCGCCGTGCGGTACCGAGATCTGGCGGAAGGTTGCTCCGCCGTCCTTGGAACGGTGGAAGCGGACGTTTAGGACGTAGACGGCTTCCTCGTCGGCCGGGTCGGCGTAGATGCGGGAGTAGTACCAGGCGCGCTGGCGAAGGCTCCGTTCCGAGTTGGTCTTCTTCCAGGTCTTGCCGCCGTCGCGGGAGCGGAAGACACCGCCCTCCTCGGCCTCGACGATGGCGTAGAGGTTCTCCGGGTTGGTGGGGGAGACGGTGATGCCGGAAATCCCGATCGGCGGCTTGGGAAGCCCGGGATTGCCGGTCAGCTCCTCCCAGGTGTCGCCGCCGTCGGTGCTCTTCCAGAGGCCGGAGCCAACGCCTCCCGACTCCAGGCTCCAGGGGGTGCGCTTCACCTTCCAGAACGTGGCGTAGAGGATCCGCGGGTTGGTCGGGTCCATGGCGAGGTCGACGGCGCCGGCCTCCTCGGAGACGTAGAGGATTTTTTCCCAGCTTTCGCCGCCGTCCCGGCTCCGGAAGACGCCGCGCTCCTCGTTGGGGCCGAAGAGGTGCCCCAGGGCGGCGACGTAGACGAGATCCGGATCCTTCGGGTGGATGCGGATGCGCGGCACGTGGCGCGTGTCGGCGAGGCCGACGTGCTTCCAGGTCTTGCCGGCGTCTCTCGAGCGGTAGACGCCGTCGCCGTGGGAGACGTTGCCGCGCACGGTTTTTTCGCCGCCGCCGGCGTAGACGACGTTGGGGTCCCATTCGGAGACCGCGACGGCGCCGATCGAGCCGCCGAAGAAGCCGTCGGAGACGTTTTTCCAGGAGCGCCCGCCGTCGGTCGTTTTCCATACCCCGCCGCCGGTCGCGCCGAAGTAGTAGACGTTCTCATGGCTCGGGACACCGGCGACGGCGGCCGAGCGTCCGCCGCGGTAGGGGCCGACCTCGCGCCATTCGAGGCCCTTGAAGCGCTCCTCGTCGAAAAGGGCGGCGTCTTCGGCGGTGGCCGACAGGGCGGCCAGGGTCGTCAGGACGAGGGAGAGGACAAGCTTGGACAGACGACTTGGCATGGGGTTCCTCCGGTAGGGATGAGGTGGAGATCTCACGCCCCATATCCTCGCCGCCGACGAGCTTGACGTCAATCGTGGGGAATCCCGGTCGGACTGGTGTAGGCTTCGGGTACGAGCAACGCTTTCCCGAAAGGAGAAGAAGATGGTCCTGAAGCGCGTCGGTGTGTGGTCTTTGTCGAGGATGCTGGGGATCTTATATGGGCTGATGGGCCTGATCGTGGGCGGCATCTTCACCGTTTTTTCGCTGATCGGCGCCGCCTTCGGCATGGCGGCGGGGCAGGACGACGCCGTGCTCGGTCTGCTTTTCGGTATCGGGGCGATCGTCATCATGCCGATCTTCTACGGCGTGATGGGGCTTGTCGTCGGGGCACTCGGGGCGGCGTTCTACAACCTGGCGGCCAAACTGGTCGGCGGTGTCGAGATGGAGTTTGAGCAGGGAGCGGGTGGGGGCTAGTCGCTGAGGAATTCCCGGATCAGCGCAGGCTGGCCGCGGCCTTGGCGCTGACCTGGCCGAAACCCTGGGCAGCGGCCGTGTCCTGGAGGTTTTTCAGCCGCTCGACGGCACCCGATTGTCGGCGGTTGTGGGCGATCCGGGCGCCGAGAAGCTTGGCTTCGAAGGCCAGGGTGACGACGCCGGCCTCGGTCGTCTCCTGGGCGAGGGCTTCGAGCGCTGTGATGGCTCTCCCGCTGCCGCCTTCGGCGGCGGTCACCGCGGCGTCGGCGTAGAGCATCCAGAATCGAACGGCGAGCTGCCGGCTTCCGATCCCTAACGTCAGGGCCTGGTCGACGCTGCGCCGCGCTTCCGAGACCAGGTCGAGATCGAGCAACGCCATGGCGAGCACCGCCGTGGCCCGCGCCTCGTCGCCGTTGCGGCGGCTGGGGTGGAGGTGGCTGATCGCCGTGCGGGCGTCGATCTCGGCAGCGGCGCTTTCGCCGCGCTCCAGCTTGAGCCGGGCGATGGCGAGCTCGCTGTCGGCGACTTCCAGGGGGTCTTTGCTCTGCTCCCGCAGGCTCTTGGCTTCGTGGTGGAGCTCCATCGCCTGGTCGAGCTGGCCCTGCAAGAGCCGCAGCTCGGCGAGCTCGAAGCGGCACTGGGCCCGGTGCCGGGGCAACCCCAGGGTGTCGGCGAGTGCCACGGCCACGAGGAGGAGCTCTTCTGCCTTCCTCAGCTCTCCCCGGTCGGCCAGGGTTCCCGCCAGGTTGCTCAGCGAGTAGACCTCGCCCGGTTTGTCTCCGATCTCGCGGCGGATCTGCAGCGCGTTTTCATGGTGCTCGAGGCTTTCGTCGAGGTGGCCAACGAGTCGCAGGGTCACGGCCAGGTTGTGCAGCGCGATCGCGGTCCGGCGGTTGTCCTGGGCCTCTTCCCAGAGGGTACCGGCGCGCCGGAACAGCCGTTCGGCGGCCTCGAGGTCGTCGCGTAGCAAGAGGATCGCGGCGCGGTTGTTGGCGGCGTTGGCGACCCCCTGCCGGCTCTCGGTGGTTTCGAAGACCGTCTCGACCTCTTCGTAGAGCTCCAGGGCCTGGTCGAGGTCGCCGGTTTTCTTGAGCGCCAGAGCCAGGTTGTTGAGCGCCGCGGCCGCTTCGCCCTGAGCGCCGATCTCGCGGTAGAGCTGGATCGCCTCCCGGTAGTCGGCGGTGGCCTTTTCGATCTCGGCGCCTTCGAAAAGCGCGTTGGCGACCTCGGTCAACGCCTCGGCAGCTCCCAGGCGATGGCCGACGCCGTCGTAGAGCTCGAAGGCCCGGTATGCCGCGCTGCCGGCCTCTTCGGGGCTGGCGAGGAAGCGCCAGGCGCGGGACTGGGCGAGCCGGCCCTGCGCCTCGAGGAACGTGGCGCCCAGGTCGCGGGCTTTGTCGGTACCGCGTTTCGCGGCGTCGAGCTGACGCTGGTGGTCCCCGGTGATGGGGGCCGCGGCGGCCTCGGCCAGGTCGATCCGGGGGTCTTCGGAGGCGGGAGGGGGGAGTTGTTGAAGGCGCCTCACCGTCTCCAAAGCGGCCGGGCCGTCGCGGGCCGAGGTCAGAGCGGCCGCGAGCCGCAGGCCGTACTCCAGGTTGTCCGGGAAATGATCCCAGAGGGCGCGGTAGACTTGGACGGCCGCCGCCCAATTGCCCTGAATTTCGCGGTATCTGCCTTCGATCTCCAGGCGGTCCTCGCGCGGCAGCGCCGAAGAGAGCTCAAAGGCCCGTTCGGCAGCTTCGGCGGCCCGCGAGCCATAGCCGAGAGCCCGCCAGGCGGAGGAGAGGGCCGACTGGACGAGCGCGTTCTCAGGCTCGATCGAAGCCGCTTCCCGCAACGCGTCGCGGGCCGCTTCCACCTGCGAGCGGCGCAGGCTCTCGAGGCCCTCGGAGTAGAGCTTCGCGGCCTTGCGGTCCTTCGGCAGCCCGGCAAGAGGGTCTTCGCCGCCCGTGCCCTCGACACCGAGCTTGGAGCGTAGGTCGTCGCCCAGGCGGTGGACGAGGTCAAAAAGATCTGCTTCCGTGCCCTGCTGCGAGAAGGAGGTGAGGGTCTTGCCGACCGCGGCGTCGGCGAGGCGCAGGTCGATGCGCAGCTGCGCCGAGGTCGCCACGAACTGTCCCGCCACCACGAAATCGCAGCCGAGGATGGAGTGGACCTGCCGGAGACGCTCCGCGGAGAGGTCCCTGGTGTCGGTGAGAGCGATCTCCTGGCGCATCCGGGCCACCCGGTCGCCGGGGATGGTGCGCAGCACCTCGCCGCGCTCGAGCTCGGTGGCGAGCATCTCGGCGAGCGCCGTCGAGAGCCAGGCCAGCTCCCCCTGGCCGCTTGGGTTCTCGACGCCCAGCACCGCGACCGAACGCCGCGGCACGACGGCCGAGAAGCCTTCGTCCTCGCCTCGCCGCAGCACCTGGAAGGCGACGACTGCCACCAGGACCAGCCCGAGGACGGCGAGTAGGCGCACCTGAGGGCTTTCGAAGGCACCGCGGCGTTTTGCCGAGCGCATCGGCATCGCCGCCGCGGTCGCGGCCGTCGCGCCGGGTAGATGGGCGGCGGCGGGCGACCGCGCGGGTTGTGCCGTGGCGGGCCGGCCGCGCTCCGTCGTCGCTCCGGCCGCTGGAGCCGCCGTCGGCGTCAGGGATTCGGCCACCTCCGCGACGGAGGCAAAACGCTTTTCGGGCACGCGTTCGAGGCAGCGCAGGATCGTCCTCTCCCAGCGTGCGTCGAGGTCGGGGACGTGGACGTGTGGCGGCCGTGGCTTCTCCTGGAGCCGCTTGGCCGCGACGGTGATCGGGTTGTCGCCTTCGAAGGGGAGCCGGCCGGTGACCATCTCGTAGAGCACCACGCCGAAGGCGTAGATGTCGGCCAGCGCGGTCACCGGCTGTCCCTCGACCTGCTCGGGGGCCATGTAGGCCGGCGTGCCGACGACGTCGGTGCCCGTCACGAGCGCCGCGAAGCGGTCCTCCAGGCCGCCGCGGGCGATGCCGAAGTCCGTCACCACGGCGCGCAGCTTGCCCTTATCCTCGACCAGGAAGATGTTCTCGCTCTTCAGGTCGCGGTGTACGACCTGGGCCTTGTGGGCGGCGCGGAGCGCCCAGGCGATCTGGATGGCGATGGGCAGCGCTTCGTCGGTCGCGAGCCTTCCCGTGCGCCGCAGGCGGCCTGCCAGGGTCTCGCCCTGGAGCAGCTCCATGGTCAGAAACGTCACTCCGGGTCCGCCGTCTCCCGGCAGGTGCCGGCCGAGGTCGAAGATCCGGCAGACGTTGGGGTGGGTGACCTTGCGGGCCAGGAAGATCTCGCGTTTGAAGCGGTCTTTGGCCGCTTCGTCGGCGCCGGCCTGGGCGCTGATCGTCTTTAGGGCCACGTGCTCCAGGAGCTCGGTGTCCTCGGCCTCGTAGACCTCGCCCATGCCCCCCTGGGCGAGGAAGCGCACGATCCGGTAACGACGCGCCAACAAGTCGCCGGCCGCGAAGGCCGGGGGAGGAGGCTGGAGGACCCCGGTCCGCGGCGTGGTGGGCGAGGGCGGTCCGCTCTGTGGCGTTGGTGCCGCCGTCGCCCCGGTCCTCAGCTTCGTCGTCGGCTGGTCCTCGGAGACCGGGCTTTGCGTCGGGGTGAGCCGGAGCGGCGCGGAGGCCGGGGTGGCGCTCGGCGTGGCCGTGGTCGGCATGGCGCCGGAAGCCGGAGTGAAGGTCGGTGCCGTGCCGGTGGTTGGCGTCCGTGCCTTCAAACGGTAGCGTGTATGGCAGCGCGGGCAGGCGATCCGTGCCTGTGGGGAGGCCGTGATCTCCTCCGAGAACTCGATTCTTGTGCCGCACTTGTTGCATTTGAGGTGCAAGGCTCGTCTCCGTCCGCCACCGTCGTCACACCGTGCCGTCAGCTTTCGACCACCGAAGGGGGTCGAAATCCGGCGGCCTCAAGTCGTATGATCATAACCGTAACAGGATCGGCGAAGGCTTGAAAAGATGACGAATCCCACATCCCGCATGGAAGAGGTGGAGCTGGAGCTTTTCACCAACCGCTTCTCGGCGATGGCCGCCGAGATGGGGGAGATGCTGCAGCGCACGGCCCTTTCGACCAACGTCCGCGACCGGCTCGACTTCTCCTGCGGCTTGCTCGATCCCGCGGGGGAGCTGGTCGTCAACGCGCCGCACATCCCGGTCCACCTGGGGGCTCTGGGGCTCTGCGTGCGCTCGGTGCGCGAGGCGCTGCGCCTGGAGCCCGGCGACTCGGTGGTGACCAACCACCCCGGCTTCGGCGGCTCCCACCTCCCCGACGTCACGGTGATCACGCCGGTCTTTGCCGACGACGAAGGCGAGCTCCTGGGCTACGTGGCGAGCCGCGCACATCACGCCGAGATCGGCGGCACGCGGCCCGGCTCGATGCCTCCTGACGCCCGCTGCCTGGCCGAAGAGGGCGTGGTGCTCGCTCCCACCTATCTCGTGCACCGCGGCGAAGCGCGCTGGGACGAGCTTCGCTCTCTCCTCTCAGGCGGCCCCCACCCGTCGCGGTCGGTGGAGGAGAACGTCGCCGACTTAAACGCCGCGCTGGCCGCCAACCACCGCGGCGCCGAAGCTTTGAAGAAGCTCGCAGGCGACGCCGGCGCCACGACCGTTCTGCATTACATGGAGACCTTGAAGGCCGAGGCCTGCCGGCGCCTCGGCGTGGCCCTCGTTCGGCGCGGCGACGGACGCTTCGAAGCCGTCGAGCGGCTCGACGACGGCACGCCGATCCGCGTCGTCGTCCGTTTCCATGGCGAGCGGGCGTCGATCGACTTCGACGGTACCGGCGGCGTCCACCCCGGCAACCTGAACGCACCGCCGGCCGTCGTCCAGAGCGCTGTCCTCTACGTGTTGCGCCTGTTGCTAGAGGAGCCCCTGCCTTTGAACGAGGGATTGCTCAAGAACGTCGACCTCCGGGTGCCGCCGGGCCTCTTGAACCCGCCTTTCCCCGACGACGCCTCGGCCGCGCCGGCGGTGGTCGGGGGCAACGTCGAGACCAGCCAGCGCGTCGTCGACACCTTGATCAAGGCCCTGGGGCTCTGCGCCTGCGGCCAGGGGACGATGAACAACGTCCTTTTCGGCAACGAGCGATTCGGCTACTACGAGACGGTCTGCGGCGGGGCCGGCGCCGGACCGTCGTTCGCGGGCGAGAGCGCCGTCCACACCCACATGACCAATACTCGGATTACGGACCCCGAGGTGCTCGAAGCGCGCTATCCGGTACGCCTGGAGAGATTTGCCGTCCGTTCAGGCTCGGGGGGAGCGGGCCGGGAGCGCGGCGGCGACGGCGTCGTGCGGGAGCTCCGTTTCCTCGAGCCCGTGGCGCTGTCGATTCTGTCCCAGCATCGCCATGAGGCCCCCTTCGGAGCGGCGGGCGGCGCCCCGGGGGCGCGGGGTAAGCAACGGCTGCTGCGCGCCGACGGCCGCGTCGTCGAGCTGCGGGGAATCGACCAGGCGGAGGTCGAGGCGGGGGACCGGCTCGTCCTCGAGACGCCGGGCGGCGGCGGCTGGGGCGAGCCTTGACCCTCCGGAAAGCCCGGTGGTAGCGTTCCGCAGCTGTGAAACGTCTTTTAGCTGTCCTCTCCGGCGCCGTGATCGCCGCCGCCTTCCTCGGCCCGGGGACGGTGACGACGGCCGGACGCGCCGGCGCCGCCTACGGCTACTCGCTTCTCTGGACGCTGGTTTTCGCGACGCTCGCCTGCGGCGTCCTCCAGGAAGCGAGCGGACGGCTGACCGTCGTCTCGGGGCTCAACCTGGGCGAGGCCGTCTCAAGGCGATTCGGCGGCGCCGGGGGCCAGGCGGTGCGCTACCTCGCGGCCGGGGCGATCTTCCTGGGCTGCGCCGCCTACGAGGCGGGCAACATCCTGGGCGGCGTCGCCGGAGCGGAGCTCGGCGTCGGCCTCTCTCGTGCCACCCTTACCTGGATCTCGGTCGGCGCGGCTTTTGTCATGCTGGCGATCGGCTCGACGCGGCTCGTGGCGGTGGTCCTCGGGGGGCTTGTGGCGGTGATGGGCGTCGCTTTCCTCGTGACCGCGGTCCTCTTGCGTCCGCCGCTCGTGGAGCTCGCCAAGGGTCTCGCCATCCCCAAGGTTCCACCGTCTTCTTCGCTCCTCGTGCTGGGTCTGATCGGTACGACGGTCGTGCCCTACAACCTTTTCCTGGGCTCAGGGATCGCCCGCGGCCAGAAGCTCGGAGAGCTGCGCTTCGGCCTCGCCGTGGCGATCGGCCTGGGGGGCCTGATCTCGATGGCGGTGGTGGTCGTCGGCGCCGCCTTGAGCGGCGAGTTTTCCTACGAGGCTCTCGCCGCGGCGCTCGGCTCCGAGCTCGGCGGCTGGGCCGAGAACCTCTTCGCCTTGGGACTTTTCGCAGCGGGCTTCTCCTCGGCGGTGACCGCGCCGCTCGCCGCCGCCGTCACCGCGCGCAGCGTCTTCGCCCAGGGCCAGGACGACCCGGCCTGGAAAGAACGCTCCTGGCGTTACCGTGCCGTGTGGCTCGCTGTTCTTGGCTCGGGTGCCGTCTTCGGGCTTTCCGGGGTCAAGCCGGTACCGGTGATCGTGCTGGCCCAGGCCTTGAACGGGGTCCTGCTGCCGATGGTCGCCGTCTTCCTCTTGGTGGTGGTCAACGACCGGCAGCTCGTGGGGGCGAGGTTGAACGGCGCGATCTCCAACGCGGCAATGACGGCGACGGTCGCCGTGACCGTCCTCCTGGGGCTGCGCGGCGTCGCGCGGGCGCTCGCCTCGGCCCTCGGGACGACCTTTCCCGAAAGCTGGGTGCTCGTCATCTGTGGCGCGGTGATCGTCCTCATGGCGGTCCCCATCTATCTCGCAGTACGGCGGCTGCGATGAAATCGACGCTCGTTGCGGTCTTCGTCGTCGGGGTCGCCTTGCGGTCTGGCGGCCTTCGCGCTGCTCGAGGGCTTCGGCCAGCCGTCGCCCGGCGACGTCGTCGACGATCCCCGCGACGTCGGGCTCTCCTGGGTCTGGCTCGCCTTCGGCTTCGCGGCCCAGGGTTCCGTGTAGCTCTGCCTGTCTTGAGCAACCCATGAGCAACCACATGGCAGAGTAGTATGGCGTGGACCGGCGTAGAATGATGCGAAGTCGCCCATCCGGGCGTTCTCCAGGGTCGCGCCGGCGGCCGGCTCTTCTGGGTCGCACTGCGACGGCTCTGGCCCAAGTGGTGGTTTGGCGTTGCCGCGCGCTATCCGGCATCGACCGGGCGCACGGATGCCAAGGCCACCGGAAGGTACGGTAAGATGCGGCTGTCGCAAGTGGCGCGCCGCGAGGGCTGGATCCCCGAGAGGACGCCGGCCCGTACGGTACTAGCGATCTGGGCCACGGGGTGTGATACTTCGCTGAGGTTGTGGGAATTCCCACGCCGAAGCGCAGGAAGGCCAGGGAACGCGAGGAGGAGCACGATGGGCGACAAGGGCGGCAGGAAAGACAAGGAAAAAGGCCAGAAGCAGAACGCCAGAAAGCAGAAGAAGAAGGCCAAGAACAAGGAAGAGAAGCAGCCGAAGAGGAGGCCCTGATGGTGCAAAAAATCGGCCGAGGCTGCGCGATCTCCTTGGGATAGAGCGTGTCGGAGCCCAGATACTGGAAGCTCGCCGAGTTGACGTCGTCCAGCCCTACCAGGCGCGTTCGAGGTCGTACAGCTCGACGGGGCGGTCGAAGTGGTCGGCGAGGCGGCGGTGGTCGTCGGCGACTTGGGTGAACCAGGCGTCGAGGGGGGAGGTAGGAGCCTTGCTGGTGGTGGTCGTCTTGCGCCTGAAGACCCCGTTGCCGGTCCAGGGGGCGCAGTCCCCTGGTTCTGGAAGGCTGGGAGCGCCGGCGCGAACGCCTGCGCTCTTCGCCTGCTGACCCTCCGGGCGCAGACCGCGGGCTGACGCCCGCGGGGCCGGCGAGAACTGCGTATTCCGAGGCAAGCCGACCACCGTTCCGACGGCTCGCGACCACCCTGGAGGAGGGCCACACCACCCCCAGGGGGAGAGAGGAGACCCGCTCCCAGAGCGGCTTTGCGGCCTTCACGTCGATGCCGACAGGGCGAAGATGGAGGTGGTCGCGCGCCGTCGGAATGGGTGGTCGCGATCGTCGGAATAGGCAACCAGGCCCAGCCGCACCAAGCCGTCGAGGACGAGATCGGGGTCGTAGAAGCTCTCGTTCGATTTGCTGGAACAGGGGCCAGAGCCCTTCGGGGGCCTTCTTGCGGACAGCTGTGCCGCCCGAGGTAGCCGTTGTGGCGTGGCGTGGTGCCGGATTCGAGGTGAATCGAGCCTCCGGAGGTCGGATAGTCTTGAAATAAACCACTTCTTGAGTATTTCACGACAAAACCTCTCGAGACACCTTCCAGCCGCTCAAGAATCGTCGCCATAACTCCTTTAGAATCAGGCACTTACGGCAACATGTCTCTGAGAGGCCCAGAATCGGACTGTAACGGCGTCCGTTTCTGGGGGTACCCGAAGGTAGGGGCGATCCAAGATCGCGCCTTGGCATCGATTCTAGAGCTTCATCCACTCGCCGAGCTCTGGAAGACCCAGGATTTGAGGAAGCTGACGGCGGCTTGCGTCAGCACCTGAGGCGCCTGGGTGCTGATTTCCATTTTGGATCGTGGCCTCCGGGCCGCCCGGAACGCGAAATCCATTTTGGATCGTGGCCTCCGAGCCGCCCGGAACGCGAAATCCATTTTGGATCGTGGCCTCCGGGCCGCCCCGGAGTGGGCGCTTCACGCCACGACCGACTCCGGAGTCATTGCTCGACGAGGACCTCCTCGCCCAGCTTCCGCTCCAACTCCACCCAGGGCGACGAAACGGACGCCACCTCGGCCAGGGTCAGAAGCGGATGCTCAGCCGCATCGACGGCGGGCGGACAGGCACCTCCTCGCGCTCGCTCCCGACCCGGTCGCTTCTCCTGACAGCCTGTCCATGGTAGAATGTCATCGACACGAGCCGGAACGAGATCCACCGTGTCTTCGACGCCACCGACGACCGGCGCCTCGTGGCGCTCTTCCCCAAGGAGGCTCAGACGCCTATGAACACAGTTCGCATGAGAGTCACGCTTCTTACGATCGCTGTCTGCTGGATCTTCCTGCCGCCTACGGTGAGGACCCAGGAGTCGCCTATCGAGATCGACGTCCAGGTCTCGCCGTCGGCTTATCCCCTGTCTGTCCCGGTTTCGATCGAGGCCAACGTGTGCAATCCCACGGCGAATCCGGTGACGGTCACCGATTCCTGCGGCGGCAGCTGCCTCATCGACATTTTCATCGAGAACGAGGCCGGAGAGGACGTGGCCCAGATGGGCAGGGGCGGCCCGGCGTTCCTCCACGACGTCACGTGGGAACCCTTCGAGTGCTTTGCCTACGAGGGTCTCTGGCGTCAGCGCGAAGGGTTCTTTGGTTCCGGTTCCGGCCCACAAGCGCCCGCGGGGGTCTACCGGGCGCGGGTCGAGTTTTATGGCTATCCACCGCCCTCGCCAGCGTTCCAGAGGTCAGCGCCTTTCCGGATCGGCGTCCCTTTCACGGAGGTTCCGACCTTGTCGACGGCCGGTCTCACGGGTCTCCTCCTCGCGCTGGCGGGCGCGGCCTTCGCCGTCCTGCGGCGACAGCGGCGAGACCCGCCCCCTACGTGTGACTGAGCTGGTCCCAGGCCGGCGTTCGCCCGTCCGGCCTGGCTCTCGGTAACACGGGATCCCGTCCAGGACTGAGACTGGTTCCGGGACTATGAGGCTATCCTAATCACCAGCAGGTCTGTAAACCATTGATTCCAAAGAGTTTACGGGCCGATTCGTGTTGCTGTGGCTGAATTGAGCAACCCATGAGCAACCACATGGGGGAGCAGTATGGCGAATTCGGGCGTAGGGGCGCGCTCCAGGTAACCCGAAGTCTGGCGCCCCCCCTCTCGCGGTGGTCTCGGGCGGCCGAGAGCAAGGCGTCCTACAGCTTCGGTTCCGGCGCCTCCTCCCGCGCGCCTTCGGTGTAGAGCGCCTTGACCACCCGCTCGAACTGCTCCTCGAACTTCGCGTTGTCCGACTCCCAGCCGGTGAAGTCGGCCGCCAGGCGCTGGAGGACGTCCGGAGCTTTGCCGCTCTGCCGCCGGCCGGAGAGAAGGTAGCCGTCGAGGTTGAGCGGGATGAGCGCCAGCACCTTC